>NZ_BAABFT010000045.1:0-520 GCF_039541195.1 Mucilaginibacter gynuensis | reverse complement strand
GGAGCGATTCGGCTTCGGCGTGCGCGACGATCTGATCGAGCACTCGGATACGGTCGTCGGTGGTTGCGAACCGGACTCCCATGATCTGCCGCATGGTCTCGGCGTGCAGGTTGAAGCGCCCCCAGGTTGCGCGCCGGTTCGCCACGCTCATCAGCACCACGGAGGCGAGATCCTCGATCCGCTCCAGCCCGAGATCGTCCGCGCGCAGTCGGGCTTCGCTCGCACCCCGGTCGAGCAGATACTGTGCCCAAGTGGGTGCGTCCTCGCCGAGCACGGCCTCGCCGAGCGGGCGCACGTCCCGGCGACGGAGCTGTCCGGAGGGCAGAAGCAGCTGCTCGCACTGGCCTCGGTGCTCATCACGGAGCCGGCGCTGCTCGTCGCCGACGATGCAGAGGTCGACCAGCGGCAGATCGCGTGGACGGGTCGGGGTCGGGTCAAGGACGCGACGGGCGGCACCGGAGGTCGACGCATCATCCTGGTCGGCTCCAGTGCGGGCAGCGAGGTCCGCGTCAAGCGCGGC
>NZ_BAABFT010000044.1:0-521 GCF_039541195.1 Mucilaginibacter gynuensis | reverse complement strand
CGCACGAACGCCGAGGTGCGATTCGACGACGGAAGCCGCGCGGCCTACTCCACCGACGGGTCGAACTATCGGCAGGTGCCGCTCGGGGTGCTCCTCCCCCGGAGCCTCGACGACGTCACGGAGGCGGTCGAGCTGTACATCTCGTTGCTGCCGGGCTCTGGGTCGAGACGCGTGGTCGAGTACCCGCTGACCCAGATGCCCGACGTGGGCGGCAACGTCAGATACGAGGAGTTCCGGCTCGCCGGACAGGACTTCGCCGTGGCGGCATCCCCTGCCGCCAGCCGGTTAAGTAATCAGTAATCCGCCGCCAGCTCGATCATCAGGTCAGCACATTCACCATCGGCACGTTCTTCTTCCGCAGTCGTCAGCATGTAACCCCGTTTCGCTGCCGCCCCCATAAACGCCGGACGGTCTTTCAGTGGCAGTTCTGCCAGGTAATGCATAGCCATACCCAGCAGACGGGACTCATAAATCTCGTAGTGCAGGCCACATCCCCGGTTAGCCTGTATTTCCATACGGGC
>NZ_BAABFT010000043.1:0-548 GCF_039541195.1 Mucilaginibacter gynuensis | reverse complement strand
GCTTGGGTCTCGACGGTGCGCTCACGCTCTGCCAGCAAGGCACGGTGTCCCTCGTTTTCAGCTTCGAGACGGGCCAGTCGCTCCCGTGTGGCAGCCAGCTCATCGCGGAGGGTATTGAGCTGTGTGTGCTTTGGTTCCGGGGTGTGTTCAGGGGTGGTGTCAGGCGGTGTCACGTCGCTGGTGTCTGGCCCGGTGCCAGACACCGGCGTATAGCCGAGTGCCGCCAGAGCCGTAGGCGGTATCTTCCAAGCTCCACGGGTGTCCTTGTGCGCGCCGAGAGATTCGAGATCGCCCTCGCGGCGGTGAACTGCTTCGGCTGGCGACCAGACGCCGCGCCGTTCCCGGCCCTGCTACAGATCGTCGGTTCCGCGACCATGCGCGTCGTCGACGAAGGGACCGGCTGGCTGCCGGCCGCCTCCGCAACACGGTTCGGAGTAGGCAAGCACATGGACCGTGCCACGCGTCGGGCATACATCACCCGCATGGATCGTCGCGGGCGGCGAAGCTTCCACGAGAACATGGCCTCCGCTCTCGACCATGACTACACG
>NZ_BAABFT010000042.1:0-606 GCF_039541195.1 Mucilaginibacter gynuensis | reverse complement strand
CACGCCCAGAATGTCCCGCAGATGCGAGACCAGCTCCGGGAACGACAACAGGATGGAATCCTGATGTGCGCGCAGTCCGGGCCGGGGGTCGGAGGTCAGTAGCTTCGTGGCCATGTCCTGAGACTACTCCTAACCACGGTTAGAAAGTACCCCATAAATGCATATAAAACTGCAGGTTTCAGCGCAATCCGACGGCTTCAGCAATCCGACGGCTTCAGGGATCTCCCGTGACTGCGGCGGAGGTTCAGCGCACACTCGCGGCGGTCCTAGGCTGGGAGCATGCGCGTTCCCCCCTACACCTGTGTCCTGTGGGATGTGGACGGCACGATCGCGGATGCCTCCGCAGGGATCCTGCCTCGCCTCGCCGAAGTGTTCGACTCATTCGGCCTGCCCGCACCGCCTGTCGCCGAACTGTCGCAGTGGATCGGGCCGCCGATGTTCGAGTCGTTCCGCGAGCGCGGCGGCATGTCGGCGGAGGACGCGCATATCGCCGTGCGGCGGTACCGTGAGCTCGCCGCCCGTGACGGCTACGCCGCGAGCGTGCGGATCTATCCCGGCGTCGTCGAGGCGCTGAGGGCCGTGAAGGCCGCAGGGATCCCGCAGGCC
>NZ_BAABFT010000041.1:0-981 GCF_039541195.1 Mucilaginibacter gynuensis | reverse complement strand
TGTAAGGGTTATGTAATTCGGTAACAGAATTAGCTTTTATTTTTTGTTGTTTAGGGAGGCCATATCGATAGGTTTTTTACCATTAATACCTTGATGAGGTCTTTCCCAATTATAATAAACAAGATACTTAAGGAGTTCATCTTCGAGTTCTTCCAGGCTGTCAAAGTCTGTGTCTTCAATGAGGTCTTCTTTGAGTGTTCTCCAAAAGCGTTCCACCTTTCCGTTTGTCTGTGGGCGGTAAGGCTTCATATAACGGCGCTTAATGCCGGTTTCCATTAACATCCGCTCAAAAGGATGGTTCTTTTTATTCAGGCTGGCAGAGGTGCCAAACTCCGGCCCGTTATCTGCAATGATTTCTTCGAACTGTATGCCGAACTCCCGCTTGAGTGCCTGCATGCAGTGCATGGCATTAAACATCGTACTTAAGGCAGTAATATCTTCCATCACTTGAGCCCAGGCCAGGCGTGAATAATCGTCCAGTACGCAAAGCAGGTAAAGTTTCCTGTGTTGTCCCCTGATGACACTTTTGCTTAAATGATGACAGTCGATATGCCCTAACTGGCCCATACGTTCCTTAATTATCTTAACCTTTACTTCCCGGTCTGACGGTTTTAAGCGGTTCCGGTTATGGCGCTTCAGAATGTTGTATATTCCCGAAGGCGATGGCATAAAGTTATTGGATTTCTGTTTAAGCTGACTGTTGATCTCAAACTTATTGCAGCCCCGGTCCCGTAACGCTAATACCTGCTGCTCGTCAGCCGGCGAGGGCCTGCGACTACCATATTTAGGGCCACGTTTACCGGGCAGCAAGTCAAGTTCATTACCTGACTGCTTGAAAAGGTTATAATACTTCAGGAAAGCCCTTGCATCAGTATCATGTGCAGAATAAAAATCCTTAGCGAATCTAAAGACGGCATGCTCGCCCCGCTTTACCTGCTCATACTCACTGATCAGGAATCGATATTTGCTAAGATAATTCCG
>NZ_BAABFT010000040.1:0-1333 GCF_039541195.1 Mucilaginibacter gynuensis | reverse complement strand
CCCTCTCATATCTTTGTAATATAATAGATCAGAAGAAAAGGAGAAACATAGAGGGCCCTCATGACACGTATTTAAAACGATGTTGACGAAAGAGGCTAATACTCCTTTTTTACTTTTGAAAGTCCGGACAGTACCGATTGACAGATCCTGTATCTGATCAGCTATTATATGAGAAAGGACAATGAAAGGTTTTCTGATCGTAATATACGTAGCTATGAAGAACTTAAAGTACGCTATCGGGATAGACATATCCATGAAAGATTTTGCCTGTTGTTTGTCCGTTATCGATGATGAACAGGACGTAAAGGTTAAAGCCACCCATAAATTCAACAATTCACCAGTAGGATTTAAGTCGTTTTTGGAATGGGTTAACCGACATTCGAAGGAAGCATTGCCTGTTACTTATATTATGGAAGCTACTGGGGTATACCATGAGCAGTTGGCCTGGTTTCTCAATAGCAACGGCAAAGCCATAAGCATTCTATTGCCAAGCAAGGCCAAAAGCTATTTAAAAGCCGATGGCGCTAAATCAAAAAATGATAGCATTGATGCCAAAGGACTTGCCCGTATAGGTGCAGAGAAGAAGTTAGGGCTATGGACCCCTCCCAGTAAACAACTGTATACTTTACGCGTGTATACCAGGCAGCATCAAAGCATTACAGAAATGCTCACCTCCATGAATAATCAGTTGCATAGCATCCGTCACGGGCAATTTCCATCCAAAGAGATAATCAAGCAACTTAAACAAACTATCAGGTTGTTTGAAAAACAGTTAGAGGAACTGGAAGTTGTTATAAGTAAGATAATTAAGACAGATACCATCCTTAACAAGCATTATCAGAACATCACTGCAATAAAAGGCGTAGCGCTGCTTTCATTTGCCGTTATAGCAGCGGAGACAGATGGCTTTACATTATTTGATAACGCATCCAGCCTGGTAAGTTATGCAGGATATGACGTAATAGAGAACCAGTCGGGCAAACACACTGGCAGAACCCGAATATCGAAAAAAGGAAACTCCAGGATCAGGCGCATTTTACACATGCCTGCATTATGTGCAGTAAGAGATGACCAACCACAATTTAAAAACCTGTATGACCGCGTTTTTGAACGTACAAAAATCAAAATGAAAGGATATGTAGCAGTACAGAGGAAATTACTTGAAATTATGTATTACTTGTGGAAGAAAAATGAACAATATTATCCTACCTATCAATCTGAAAAAATAATAGCCCCGGCAAACCAGGGCTACACGTGATGAACTTCCAAGTGGAGGCCCTCATTGAATGATCAAAATTATTAAATATTATTTGCTTTTAAAGACAGTACCTCT
>NZ_BAABFT010000039.1:0-1522 GCF_039541195.1 Mucilaginibacter gynuensis | reverse complement strand
TGTCTTGTCCTGAAATAGGTTTACAGTTTTGAGTGATTTAAATCAACAAAACCATGAAAATTGTAAAGCGCTATTCGGACGATTTCAAGCGTGAAATAGTCGAACTTTATTTAACATCCGATCTCACTCAACAGGCAATTGCGGACAAATTTGGTATCGCAACACATGCCTCAATTCAACAATGGGTTCGTAAATTTGGCGGAGAATTCAGAACAGCTGTCATGAATACCCCTCCTCAAAACCCCAAATCAGATCTGCCGGACACGCCGGAAGGCATGGTACGTCGTATTCGAGAACTGGAAGAGGCCCTCGAAAGAGAGCGCATGACAAACTTGGCTACAAACAAGATGATCGATGTTGCTGAGCGTGACCTGAACATCTCCATCAGAAAAAAGTCTGGAGCCAAACAGTCAAAGAAATAAAGGAACAATGTCCGGAGCTCAGTATTGATAAGCTCTGTGGATTGTTTGGCTTTACCAGACAGGCCTATTACCAGTTACAGAAATACGAATATAAATGCCGCGCGCAATCGCAGATCGTGCTTGAAATGGTGCTCAATGAACGCAGCAGTTTACCTGGCATTGGCGGACGTAAGTTGCTTAATATGATCAGTATGCCGATGAAAAGAGAAAACATACAGATCGGTCGGGACGCCTTTTTCGATTTATTGAGGGAAAACCATCTTCTGGTTCGCCATCGAAAAACGAAGGTAGTAACAACCGATTCAAGACACCGGTATCGCAGGTATCCTAATCTGATACGCGATATCCTGTTGACACGTCCGCACCAGCTATGGGTAAGCGATATAACTTACATTGCAACCAGTGAGGGGTATTTATACTTATCGCTGATCACAGACGCTTATTCCCGCAAAATAGTTGGATGGAATCTATCCAACAAGCTAGATGCCGATAGTGCTGTATATGCTTTAGAAATGGCTCTTTCCGGCTTACCTGATAACAAAGCAGACAATCTTATTCATCATTCGGACCGTGGCGTTCAATATTGCTGTGATAAGTACATTGCTAAACTTAGATCTATCCATATCAGCATTAGTATGACCGAGAATGGAGATCCGTTAGAAAATGCAATAGCAGAGCGGGTAAATGGAACTTTGAAGACCGAATGGCTTTATAAAACCTCGCCGGGTACCAAGAAAGAAACTGCTCAACGCTTATCAGGTATCATTGATGCCTATAATACTCGAAGACCACACCTGAGCATTAATATGCTTACACCCGAAGCAGCTCACTCCGGTGAAGGGGAGCTGACCAGGCATTGGAAAAATTATTGGAAAGAAAAACATAATAAAATCTCTTGTGATGAATAATGTGAATTGTTTACTTTGGATCATCAAAGTCCGGTTTGTAAAGCCTGACAAGGATTATGGCTAAAAGTTGGTTAAGGTCTTTTAGGACTTTCTACATTTGGACTGTAAACCCTAATCAGGACTACATCATTATTGTAAAGAACATATCGTATTAACAGCTCCCAACTGTAAAGACTTTTCAGGACGAGACAT
>NZ_BAABFT010000038.1:0-1578 GCF_039541195.1 Mucilaginibacter gynuensis | reverse complement strand
GTGGCTGTTGCACAACTAACACAATGTTGAAAAGACATTAATAATGAAAGGCGAGGTGTTTCTTATCTTGTAATATGCAAGGGAAGAAAAGCCACCAGGAAAAGTTGTTCATCAGCTTTCAACTGTCCAACCGGGTACCGGGAGACAATTTTTACAGACGCTTAGCACAGGAACTTGATCTGAGGTTTTTATACCGGCTGACAGCGCCATATTATGGGACAGAAGGACAGAAAAGCATAGACCCTGTTGTGTTTTTCAAACTAATGCTGGCAGGCTACCTAGAGAACCTTAACAGCGACCGCCGTATCATCTCGGCTTTCAGCCTTCGTTTGGATATCCTTTACTTTATTGGTTATGATGTGGATGAAGAGCTGCCCTGGCACAGTACATTAAGCCGCACCCGCCAGTTATATGGTGAACATGTGTTTACAGAACTATTCAGAAGGGTGCTAAAGCAATGTTGTGATAAAGGGATGGTATCGGGGCGCAGGCAGGCAGTAGATGGTTTCTTTATCAAAGCGAACGCATCGCTGGATAGCCTTATTGAGAAGGAGATATTAAAAGATGGCGGGCTTTACGGACAAGAGCTAAAAGCTAATGAAGAGCATGATACTGCTATGGTAAAGCCCTTAAAAGATCACGATGACCAGGACGTGATAAAGCCGAAAAACAAACCGTCGAATGATACGCATTACAGCCCATCTGACCCTGATGCAAAGATGTCCGTAAAACCGGGTAAGGCGACCGCGCTGAACTTCCTCGGACAGGTAGCTGTAGATACAACAAGTCATGTCATTACCCATGTACAGGCCGTCACTGCAGACAAACGCGATAGCGAATGCCTGCCTTCGGTTTTAAGGCACGTTAAACACAACCTGCTTGGCAACGGGCTTTTACTAAGCGAGATAATTGCCGACAAAGGTTATAGCAGCGCCGATGCACTGAAAGCCTTGCAGGCAAGTGGCGTAACCGGCTATATACCTAACCGGGGGCAGTTCAATTATCAAAGAGAAGGGTTCATTCACGATCCACTGAAAGATAGTTTCCAGTGTGGGAATGGCAGTTATTTGGTTCATAAACAAACCACCCTTACTGCCGGATATTGGATGAAAGAATACCGTGTTAGCAGAAAGGAGTGTAATACCTGCGCGCTTAAAGATACCTGTTCAGCATATGGTAAGAATATTACAAGGATTGTTGAAACACTGGATAAACCCTATTATGATGTTATGCATATTAGGATGCAGACGCGGAAGGCTAAGCGAATGATGAAAATTCGGCAGGGCGCGGTTGAGCCGGTCATTGGTACACTTGTCAATTATCTGGGGATAAAAAGGGTTAACTCAAAAGGGGTTGAACAGGCAAACAAATGCCTCACCATGGCCGCTATTGCTTATAACATTAAGAAAATGTTAAAAAACAAAGGCAAATACTTAAAGTCTGAACTCAAAGTATTCGCACAGATCTTCTTTACTTTATTTAATAGTATGCACCCATCAACAACGTTTTGAACATTTGGACGGATATTGATAAGTTAATAATAATTGACCTCAACAGCCAATATTGTGCAACAGCCAC
>NZ_BAABFT010000037.1:0-5776 GCF_039541195.1 Mucilaginibacter gynuensis | reverse complement strand
CCACTCGCCTAAAAACAACAAAACCCTCTATCTTTTGGATAGAGGGTTTGTTTAAGATTGGGCACCGACCTACTCTCCCACGTTTTACCGCAGTACCATCGGCTCTGGCGGGCTTGACTTCTCTGTTCGGAATGGGAAGAGGTAGACACCGCCGATATAGGCACCTGAATGTTTTGAGCTGAAAGCTAAAAGGTAAAAGCTTAATGCTCCCTTTTATGCCACGCTTATCTTTTTTGATAATGTAATCGCTTTGGGCTTTAACCTTTCTGCTTTTACCTTAACAATGACATATTATTGAAAGAAGTGATTGAATTATGAGAAGACAACAATATTTGGTTCAGTTACCGGAGATTGCTCTCCGGTAACTCTATACCTGCTGTGAGAAAGCTTCGGGCTATTAGTATTACTCGACTATGATGTCACCACCTTTATATCTGTAACCTATCAACGTAGTAGTCTGCTACGACCCTATAAGGAAGTCTCATCTCGTGGCTAGTTTCGCACTTAGATGCTTTCAGCGCTTATCTATTCCCAACGTAGCTACTCTGCAGTACACCTGGCGGCATAACAGATTCACCAGAGGTTAGTCCAACCCGGTCCTCTCGTACTAAGGTCAGCCCCACTCAAACTTCCAACGCCCACAACAGATAGGGACCGAACTGTCTCGCGACGTTCTGAACCCAGCTCGCGTGCCACTTTAATGAGCGAACAGCTCAACCCTTGGGACCTTCTCCAGCCCCAGGATGTGACGAGCCGACATCGAGGTGCCAAACCTCCCCGTCGATATGAGCTCTTGGGGGAGATCAGCCTGTTATCCCCAGCGTACCTTTTATCCTTTGAGCGATGGCCCTTCCATGCAGAACCACCGGATCACTATATCCGTCTTTCGACCCTGCTCGGCTTGTCTGCCTCACAGTCAAGCAAGCTTATGCTATTGCACTCCACGTACGGTTACCAAGCGTACTGAGCTTACCTTTGAAAGCCTCCGTTACCTTTTTGGAGGCGACCACCCCAGTCAAACTACCCGCCAAACAATGTCCTCGCATTACGAGTTAGACACCAAATACAGAAAGGGTGGTATTTCAACGTTGACTAACATACTCCTAGCGAAGCATGATCACAGTCTCCCACCTATCCTACACATCCTGTATCCGATATCAATGTTAAGTTGTAGTGAAGGTGCATGGGGTCTTTCCGTCCCGTTGCGGGTAACCGGCGTCTTCACCGATACCACAATTTCACCGAGCTCATGGCTGAGACAGCGCCCAGATCGTTACACCATTCGTGCAGGTCGGAACTTACCCGACAAGGAATTTCGCTACCTTAGGACCGTTATAGTTACGGCCGCCGTTTACCGGGGCTTCGATTCAATGCTTCGAATTGCTCCTAACATCCCCTCTTAACCTTCCGGCACCGGGCAGGTGTCAGGCCTTATACGTCATCTCTCGATTTTGCAAAGCCATGTGTTTTTGTTAAACAGTCGCCTGGGCCTTTTCACTGCGGCTGACATTGCTGCCAGCGCCCCTTCTCCCGAAGTTACAGGGCCATTTTGCCGAGTTCCTTAGCCATGATTCACTCGAGCACCTTAGGATCCTCTCCTCGACTACCTGTGTCGGTTTACGGTACGGGTTTTTATAACCTGAAGCTTAGCGGGTTTTCTTGGAAGTCTGATTACCTGAACTATCCCATCCCCCGAAGGTTCCGAGTACTATCTGCTTTCAGCAAGAGTCACGGACTTACCTGTGTCTCCTATACCTACGGCATTTAACGAACTATTCCGTCAGTTCGCGTCAGTTTCACTACTCCGTCACCGCATCGCAGTTATAAAAAGTACTGGAATATTAACCAGTTGTCCATCGGCTACGCCATTCGGCTTCACCTTAGGCCCCGACTAACCCTGATCCGATTAGCGTTGATCAGGAAACCTTAGTCTTTCGGTGGGCGGGTTTCTCTCCCGCCTTATCGTTACTTATGCCTACATTTGCTTTTCTACAATCTCCACAGTAGCTTACGCACCTGCTTCGCCGACAGTAGAATGCTCCCCTACCAGATCAATTTACATTGAAATCCATAGCTTCGGTATACTATTTAATGCCCGTTTATTATCCATGCCCGACCGCTCGACTAGTGAGCTGTTACGCACTCTTTAAATGAATGGCTGCTTCCAAGCCAACATCCTAGCTGTCTGTGCAGTCGGACCTCGTTAGTTCAACTTAATAGTAATTTGGGGACCTTAGCTGATGGTCTGGGTTCTTTCCCTCTCGGCCATGGACCTTAGCACCCATAGCCTCACTCCAGCGTATATTATTCAGCATTCGGAGTTTATCTGGATTTGGTAGGATTTGACTCCCCCGCACCCAATTAGTAGCTCTACCTCTGAATAACTCAACCGCCAGGCTGTTCCTAAAAACATTTCGGGGAGTACGAGCTATTTCCCAGTTTGATTAGCCTTTCACCCCTACCCACAGATCATCCGGAAACTTTTCAACGTTTATCGGTTCGGTCCTCCAGTACCTGTTACGGCACCTTCAACCTGTCCATGGGTAGATCACAAGGTTTCGCGTCTACCCCCTCTGACTGCACGCCCTATTCAGACTCGCTTTCGCTTCGGATCCGTGTCTTAAACACTTAACCTTGCCAGAGAGGAGTAACTCGTAGGCTCATTATGCAAAAGGCACGCCGTCACCCCAGAAGGGCTCCGACCGCTTGTAAGTACACGGTTTCAGGTTCTATTTCACTCCCCTGTTCGGGGTTCTTTTCACCTTTCCCTCACGGTACTGGTTCACTATCGGTCTCTCAGGAGTATTTAGCCTTACCGGATGGTGCCGGCAAATTCCCACAAGGCGTCTCCGACCTCGCGGTACTCAGGATACCACTATCCTATTATCAATTACCCGTACGCAGCTCTCATGCTCTATGGCCGGGTTTCCCACCCCGTTCCGGTTCTCTTTAATATTCATGTTGTGGTCCTATAACCCCGTATATGCCGTAACATATATGGTTTGGGCTTCTTCCCTTTCGCTCGCCACTACTCAGGAAATCACTGTTGTTTTCTCTTCCTCTGCTTACTTAGATGTTTCAGTTCAGCAGGTTAGCGCATTATTGCATCTATTCTTCAAATAGATAGGTTTCCCCATTCGGAAATCTGCGGATTAATTCATATTTGCTAATACCCGCAGCTTATCGCAGCTTATCACGTCCTTCATCGCCTCTGAGAGCCTAGGCATCCCCCGTGTACCCTTTCTTACTTTCTTCTACTTATACGCCTTTTGCGCCGTATAGTATGCTTTTTATTTGGTCATTAGTCATTGGTCATCCGTCATTAGTAGCCGGCATTGCTGCTTTTTACTTTTGATTTTTGAATTTTGACTTAACAACCGTCTCTACTGTTGTCTTCTCTTTTTTCAATTACTTCTTCCAATATGTCAAAGAACGTTTTACCCTATCCTTATATATGCCTGCGCATATAATGGCTTTTCCTTATATCCTTACCTTTCGGTTTGGAGGGTATCGTGGAGAATAACGGATTCGAACCGTTGACCCCCTGCGTGCAAGGCAGGTGCTCTAGCCAGCTGAGCTAATCCCCCTTTCAGATGAGCTGAAAGTTTAAAGGTCAAAGCTTAAAGCTTTTTCCATATCTTTCTCTCCGAAGCTTTGCTTTTTGCTTTACGCTTTCTGCTTTTAGCTCCTCACCTCGTAGTCCCGAGCAGATTTGAACTGCTGACCCCTACATTATCAGTGTAGTGCTCTAACCAAGCTGAGCTACAGGACTATTCTTTTGTTTGCAGTTACCAGTTTGTCAGCTCACAGTCTTAGCTTCGCTTTCGTGCTAACTGCTACTGCTTCCTGCCTACTGATGACCGCCAAATCGTCCCTGCCCTCCTTTTCAGTATACTTTACATTATTATATATAGTATATAGTAACGTTTATAATAGTATACCTTGTGGTTACAGACCCTGATGGCTTCATCTTCATGGGTGTTTCTTTCTTTTTGTTTTTATCTAAGGAAATAGAATCATGTGCGTAACAGTTGCTGTTACTTGTAGTAATTTAAACCTCTTCTGTACTTTGGTATGGGATACTGCTCCAGAAAGGAGGTATTCCAGCCACACCTTCCGGTACGGCTACCTTGTTACGACTTAGCCCCAGTTACCGACTTTACCCTAGGACGCTCCTTGCGGTTACGCACTTCAGGCACTTCCAGCTTCCATGGCTTGACGGGCGGTGTGTACAAGGCCCGGGAACGTATTCACCGCGTCATTGCTGATACGCGATTACTAGCGAATCCAACTTCACGGGGTCGAGTTGCAGACCCCGATCCGAACTGTGAACAGCTTTGTGAGATTGGCATCCTGTTGCCAGGTAGCTGCCCTCTGTACTGTCCATTGTAGCACGTGTGTAGCCCCGGACGTAAGGGCCATGATGACTTGACGTCGTCCCCTCCTTCCTCTCTATTTGCATAGGCAGTCTGTTTAGAGTCCCCACCTTAACGTGCTGGCAACTAAACATAGGGGTTGCGCTCGTTGCGGGACTTAACCCAACACCTCACGGCACGAGCTGACGACAGCCATGCAGCACCTAGTTTCGTGTCCCGAAGGACTGAGACGTCTCTGTCTCATTCACTAACTTTCAAGCCCGGGTAAGGTTCCTCGCGTATCATCGAATTAAACCACATGCTCCTCCGCTTGTGCGGGCCCCCGTCAATTCCTTTGAGTTTCACCCTTGCGGGCGTACTCCCCAGGTGGAATACTTAACGCTTTCGCTTAGACGCTGACCGTATATCGCCAACATCGAGTATTCATCGTTTAGGGCGTGGACTACCAGGGTATCTAATCCTGTTTGATCCCCACGCTTTCGTGCCTCAGTGTCAATCAAACCATAGTAAGCTGCCTTCGCAATTGGTGTTCTGTGACATATCTATGCATTTCACCGCTACTTGTCACATTCCGCCTACCTCTAGTTCATTCAAGCCCATCAGTATCAAGGGCACTGCGATAGTTGAGCTACCGTCTTTCACCCCTGACTTAACAGGCCACCTACGCACCCTTTAAACCCAATAAATCCGGATAACGCTCGGATCCTCCGTATTACCGCGGCTGCTGGCACGGAGTTAGCCGATCCTTATTCTTACCGTACATTCAGCTTGATACACGTATCAAGGTTTATTCCGGTACAAAAGCAGTTTACAACCCATAGGGCCGTCTTCCTGCACGCGGCATGGCTGGTTCAGGCTTCCGCCCATTGACCAATATTCCTTACTGCTGCCTCCCGTAGGAGTCTGGTCCGTGTCTCAGTACCAGTGTGGGGGGTCATCCTCTCAGATCCCCTAAACATCGTAGCCTTGGTAAGCCGTTACCTTACCAACTAGCTAATGTTCCGCATGCCCATCTTTACCCTATAAATATTTGATTATTAAATGATGCCACTCAATAATTTTATGCGGTCTTAATCTCTCTTTCGAGAGGCTATCCCCCTGGTAAAGGTAGGTTGCATACGTGTTACGCACCCGTGCGCCACTCTCATCAGGAGCAAGCTCCCGAATCCCGTCCGACTTGCATGTATTAGGCCTGCCGCTAGCGTTCATCCTGAGCCAGGATCAAACTCTCCATTGTATAATGTTTTGTTTGTCTCACTGACCCTATTAACTCTCTAATAGAATCTGTAATTATTTGTAAGCAGTCAACCGGCAGTTGCCAGCTTTTACTCACTGTATCTTTTACAGTATCCCCAAAGTGTTACATGAAGTTATTGGTTTCTTTTTTCTCTTCGTATACA
>NZ_BAABFT010000036.1:0-6476 GCF_039541195.1 Mucilaginibacter gynuensis | reverse complement strand
GACAGTTGAAAGCTGATGAACAACTTTTCCTGGTGGCTTTTCTTCCCTTGCATATTACAAGATAAGAAACACCTCGCCTTTCATTATTAATGTCTTTTCAACATTGTGTTAGTTGTGCAACAGCCACCAAAAGAAAAAAGTACCAAAAAAGAAAAGTCGCGGCTGCGCAAGGAACTTTTAAAGTTTATGCTTAGGCAAGGCCAGTGCTACCCGTTCCTTACGATGCCGCATTTTTTTTGGTATGTTAAGGTAGTGCTTTTGTTTTGTGGCGAGGACTCACCCCGCCTACGCTTCGCTGGGCGACCCTCTCTTTCGCAAGCGAAAACGAGGGTAAAAGAAATTGGTATCATTTATTAAAAGCAACTCCTTAAAACTCCCTCTTTACGAAGTAGAGAGGGTGGTCGAGCGAAGCGAAGATCGGGTGAGTTGACTTACTACATCAAACAAAAAAGCCCCGGCTTTATAAAAACCGGGGCCTGTAATATGAAAGCGTGGGTGTCGCTTATTTTTTGTCTTTGGTGTAAGCCTCGTTAAGGCCTTTTACTACGTCGTTGGTAACATCAAGGCTTGCATCGCCGTAAAGTACGGTTGGGTTTGCTCTTGAGTAGGTTAATATCATTTTGTAACCTTTGTCTTTAGCGTATTTTTTAGTGAAATCGGCAATTTTGTCGAACAGTTTTTCGCTTTCTTCACCTTGTGTGTTTTGGAACTGGGCGGTAGCGTTTTGCTCGTAACCTTGTATCTCCTGGCCTTTACGTTGTAAACGTTGCTCGATAGGGGCACGTTGCTCGGCGCTCATGGTAGCGGCGTTCTTTTGGTACTCGGCAATCTCGCGTTGAAAAGCTTGTTTACGTGCATCAACATCACCTTGTGCCGATTTACCTTTGGTTTGCAGGCGGGTGGTCATGTCTTTTACGTAATCGTATTTAGCCAGCAATGTATCCTGGTTAATGTAAACGATCTGTGCGCCGGCAGCAGGGGCAGCGGCAGGTGTTGAAGCCGCGGCTTTGTCGGTTGTTTTATCCTGATTACAAGCGGCAACGCTGCCTGCTATAAGTAAACCTAAAGTCAGTTTGGTTAAAAAAGATGCCTTCTGTGTCATTATTCTATCTTAAAAAAATTTCACAAATATAAACTTTACTTATAAGTATCCTAATCATTTACACGGCAAGTTTCCACACCGTCATATTTATTAACATTGCGGTAAATTGGTTTAAATTTCGTATTTTTGAAGGTTATTGTTTTAAATACGTATGAGCGAAGAAATAGAAGATAAATCAGAAGAACAAGAAGATAAATCCAATTATTCGGCAGATAATATACAGGTTTTAGAAGGTTTAGAAGCGGTAAGGAAAAGGCCTTCCATGTATATTGGTGATACAGGCTTTAAAGGTTTACACCACCTTGTTTACGAGGTTGTAGATAACTCGATAGATGAGGCGCTTGCCGGTTACTGTACCGATATTGATGTTACCATACACGAGGGTAACTCCATCACTGTAAAAGATAATGGCCGTGGTATCCCTACGGGTATCACCAAAAAAGAAGGTATATCAGCATTGCAAATTGTAATGACGGTATTACACGCAGGTGGTAAATTCGATAAGGATACTTATAAGGTATCGGGCGGTTTGCACGGTGTAGGTGTAAGTTGCGTTAACGCGCTGTCAACCCATGTTAAAACTGTGGTACACCGCGAAGGCAAGATCTTTACGCAAGAGTACGCGCAGGGTAAACCACTGTTCCCGGTAAAAGAAATTGGTGTATCTGATAAAACAGGTACCATCCAAACCTTTCAGCCCGATCCGGAAATATTTACAACCACGCTTGAGTACAAGTACGAAACACTGGCCGCGCGTTTACGCGAGCTGGCTTTCTTAAATAAAGGTATCCGCCTGTCGTTGACCGACGAACGCGAAACCAACGAAGACGGTTCATTCCACCGCGAAGATTTCTTTTCAGAAGGTGGCTTGAAAGAGTTTGTTAAGTATCTTGATGGCACACGTGCCGCCATTATACCCGAGCCTATTTACTTAGAGGGTATAAAACAAGGTATCCCGGTTGAGCTGGCATTGCAGTACAACGATACCTATTCGGAGAATGTGCATTCGTATGTGAACAACATCAATACCATTGAAGGCGGTACACACGTGGCCGGTTTCCGTATGGGTTTAACACGTACCTTAAAATCGTATGCTGATAAAGAAGGTTTGCTGAAAAACGTTAAGGTTGATATTACCGGCGACGACTTCCGCGAAGGCTTAACCGCTGTAATATCGGTAAAAGTACAGGAGCCGCAGTTTGAAGGCCAAACCAAAACCAAGCTGGGCAACAGCGAGGTAAGCGGCGCGGTTAACGTTGCTGTGGGCGAAATTTTGAGCAACTACTTGGAAGAAAATCCGAGAGAGGCGAAAATGATCGTTCAAAAGGTGATACTGGCTGCTACAGCTCGTGCCGCGGCGCGTAAAGCACGCGAAATGGTACAGCGTAAAAGCGTAATGAGCGGATCGGGCTTGCCGGGTAAACTGGCCGATTGTGCCAACAGCGATCCGGTTGTTTGCGAGCTTTACCTTGTAGAGGGCGACTCGGCGGGTGGTACCGCCAAGCAAGGCCGTAACCGCGATAACCAGGCTATTTTACCATTACGTGGTAAGATCCTGAACGTGGAAAAAGCCATGGAGCACAAAATTTACGAGAACGAGGAGATCAAGAACATGTTTACCGGTTTAGGTGTAAGCATTGGTACTCCCGAAGATAATAAGGCGCTTAACCTAACCAAACTACGTTACCATAAGATCATCATCATGACGGATGCTGACGTGGATGGTTCGCACATTACTACGCTGATCTTAACTTTCTTTTTCCGTTATATGAAGGAGCTGGTTGAGTTTGGTTACGTATACATTGCATCGCCGCCGCTTTACCAGGTTAAAAAAGGTAAAGAGTTTGAATACTGCTGGAACGATGAACAGCGCGATATAGCTATACAGCGCCTTAAAGGTGCCGGTAAAGAAGATAGCGTGCACGTACAACGTTACAAAGGTTTGGGTGAGATGAATGCCGAGCAATTATGGGATACTACCATGAACCCGGCTACACGTACACTTAAAAAGGTAAGTATTGAAAATGCTGCCGAGTGTGATCATACCTTCAGTATGCTGATGGGTGATGAAGTTGCACCACGCCGCGAATTCATTGAGAAGAATGCTAAATACGCTAAAATAGATACATAAGATCAGTTCCCGTGAAGCGGGGATTGCAGATTGCATCTATATAGATCATATAACGGGCAGGCTTTGAAAAAAGATCTGCCCGTTTTGTTTATATCTTAAGTGATTGATTGTTAAGGTAAACGAATTTGTGCAGCGATTACGTTAGATGATTTAGCAGTCGGCTTAGTATCTTCGCCCTCATGAAGAATTTTACTACAGATGCGGAAGGGGTGGATTTTGAGTTCATCACCATGAATATCAGAAAGCTGCAACTGTTCCAGGTATATACCACCTATAATAATGCCCGTGTAAGGTTTCACATGCAGATAGCCGATGACGGCAATTTTTACATTACTGATAGACCGGTGTGCCCCGAAGAATATCTGCGAATGGAGCCTATGCTTAATAAGGCTATTCAAATATATGGCAAAGTAGAGTATGTGCCGCCTGTGCCTATTGAATCTGCTACGCCTGTTGAACCGGATACGGTTTAATACAACATATAAATATACAAAGGGCCGCCCTGTTTAACAGTAGCGGCCCTTCTTGTATAATATTATAAGTGCTATCTATTTTTTAGCCTGAAAATCGGGGTGGCCGGCCTGCCATAATGCGAAAGAGAACATATTGGCAAAATTACGATAGGCTATTTCCTTGTTTTCGGTAAAGTGTCCGTTATCGTAATTAACAGCTAATAATACAGGTTTGCCCGAAGCTGTGGCATTTTGCAATGCTGCCGCAAATTTCCCCGGCTGCCAAACAATCACCCGCGGGTCATTCATCCCACCTACACAAATTACCGCAGGATATTTAGTGCCATCTTTTACGTGCTGAAATGCATCCATCTCGTACAAAGCCCTCGCCTCAACCGAATCCTTCACCGTGCCGAACTCCTTGGTATTGTTCAATCCGTTGGGCGAGTTCTCCATCCGCAGGGCATTGCTGCAACTCACATTGCTTATAGCCGCCGCAAAAAGATCAGGCCTTTCTGTAATAGCGCGACCAATTAGTATACCACCCGCGCTGGTACCTTCGCCAATAAGGTGGCTGGCGCTGGTGTAATGGTTATTAATAAGGTACTCGCCCGATGCTATGAAGTCTTTCCAGGTATTAGGCTTGGTGGTTTTATAACCCGCCTTATACCAGCTTTCGCCCTTTTCGCTGCCGCCGCGTACATGCGTTTCGGCAACAATTACACCTTTATTAAGCAATGCGAGGCTGTAGGTGCTAAAATACGGCGTGCCCGATACCCCGTAAGCGCCGTAACCTGTCATATAACAAACGGCGCTGCCGTCTTTTTTAACGTTCTTGTTATATAATATAGTAAGGGGCACCATGGTGCCGTCGTGGCTCTTTATTTCGGTTTCTTCTACTACAATATCGTCAACACCGGGGTAACTGAATTTGGCTGTCCATGCCGATGGTTTTACCACACGGGTAAGCGCGTTATAATTATATATGGTAAAAGGCTGTTTCCAAGATGTTAGCAGGATCAGTACATCATTACTGGTAATATTTACAGGCATCACACTGGCTGTACCGCTAACCGGCAGTTTAATCTCGTCGGACTTGCTACTTAAAAAATTGTACTGATAAGCGCGGGTATTAATGCCATCATTGGTGGTAAAGTAAAAGAAATCTTTGCCGCGTGCCATATTATCAATAGTGGCGGCCTGCTCGGGCACTACAGTTGCGGCAGTCGCTACATCAAATTTCTTCAGGTTTGATTTGGTGATCTTAAATTTAGATGCCCCGCGTAGGTAAGCATATATATGTCATCGCCATGATTAAAGAAGTTGGTTACATGGTCATCCTTTTTAAATAAGCGCTTCCAGCTGATCACAGGTTTCAGCAGATCTGCCGCCGGGGCATAAAAGCAATTCATATCGCGGTCTACCCCGCCAAGGTAGCCGAAAATGTATTGCATATCTTCCGAATAAAATACAAAGCAAAGGTCTTCGGGTTTAATGCTAAGCTTAGGATATTTAATACGGCTGAACAATAATTTATCGGTTGATGTAGCTGTGCCTAATTGATGGTACATGCTGCGGGTATCCGTCATAGAACTCATGGACGTAATATCGCTGCTGTTTTGTACGGTATAAACAAAGCCTTTGCTATCCGGCGTCCAACTGCTCACACCAAACCACGACGGAAATATCTTTTCCGGGTAAAGCTTTTTGGTATCCACATTCATTATATATATGGTAGACGTTTCCGATCCGCTTACCGATATACCGAATGCTATCTTTTTACCATCTTCGCTGGGCAGGTAATAATTAATAGAATAGGCTTTTCCGTCCACAGGAACCGGATCATACAATAAAACCTCGTTGCCGTTTTCGCCCGTTCGGTAATATAGCTTGCCTACATTTTCGGTGGCGAGTGTCTTCTTGTAAAAAAAACGCCCCCCCTTTTTTATAATATTGCTACCTATGCTGTATGGCTTAAGCGAGTTATAGTATTGAAATGTTTTGATCAGACTATCGCGGCCACTGATGTTGCCCAATTGAGCATTAGTATAATCAGCCTGGGCTTTAAACCATGTTTTTACCACGGTATCCTTGGTATCTTCCAGCCAGCGGTAATTATCAGTTACCTGTAAGCCGAAATAAGTATCATTAACCGGTTTTTTAGGCGATGCCGGAGCCTGTGCATGCAATGCCCCGCAAAAGAATGTCGCAATGAAGAGTGATAAAGCCTTTTTCATTTTGTTTAAGTTAATAGTTTAATTTTTGGTTGATATTGGCACTTAAATATACTTAATTGTTTAATACATAGCGCCTTACTGCCACAAATTTACCCGCTTGCCATTTATTGCCGGTAGTTTAAGTACTAATATTATCACGGTGTTTTCACGGTAATTATAATAAGTGGGTGATAAGGATGTTGATATAGTATATATAATGTGTGAATAGGGGATTTACAGCGACGTGCGGTCTTAATCAACTTAAGTCGCTAAATGTTTGAGTTCCCTACTAATTTTTTCATCTTGAAAACAAGGCAGTTGCGATAAAAGCGGAAAAAAATGGTGTGAATGATTTGTGTAGGAGAAAAAGAAACGTACCTTTGCAGCCCGCAAATAAGGAAAGCGGGACGTTCATTAAAAGGTTAAAAAGGGGTAGAAAAGCGAGCTGAAAAATTAAAAAAATAAAGTTTGCGAAACAGATAAAAGTTTCTACCTTTGCAGCCGCTTCCGGCGAGAGAGAAAAGAGGGAAAGAGAAGCGGAGAGGTAGAAAAAAGCAAGCTGAAAAAATAAAAAA
>NZ_BAABFT010000035.1:0-9388 GCF_039541195.1 Mucilaginibacter gynuensis | reverse complement strand
TCTAATAGAATCTGTAATTATTTGTAAGCAGTCAACCGGCAGTTGCCAGCTTTTACTCACTGTATCTTTTACAGTATCCCCAAAGTGTTACATGAAGTTATTGGTTTCTTTTTTCTCTTCGTATACATCACTAAAACATTCCTCTTTCAATTCCTGTCTTAGCCCGTTACGCTACATGATTTTCTCTATTTCTCTTAAAGAACTTTATCGCCGCCCTGTCTCAGTTTGGCTTATCTTATTTTCACTATTGCAGTGAAGATATTTCAGTTTGTGGTGATCTTAAAATCGCTTTAAGACCCTTGTGTTTTGTTCTGCTTTCCTTTCGTTCCGGCTACCCTTCTTTCGTTGTGGTGGCCTTCCCGTCGGAAGCGGCTGCAAAGGTAGAAACTTTTATTTATTCTGCAAACTTTATTTTTTTATTTTTTCAGCTTGCTTTTTTCTACCTCTCCGCTTCTCTTTCCCTCTTTTCTCTCTCGCCGGAAGCGGCTGCAAAGGTAGAAACTTTTATCTGTTTCGCAAACTTTATTTTTTTAATTTTTTAGCCCGCTTTTTTACCCCTTTTTAACCCTTTAATGAACATCCCGCTTTCCTTATTTGCGGGCTGCAAAGGTACGTTTCTTTTTCTCCTACACAAATCATTCGCACCTTTTTCTCCGCTTTCATCGCAACTGCCTTGTTTTCAAGATGAAAAAATCACAAGCAAACTCAAACATTTAGCGACTTAAGTTGATTATGGCCGTCGGCAGCTATAAATAGCCATTTATAAAAAAGTATTGTATTAATCTGCAAACTAAGTAACACTCCATTTGCAAGCAGATATAGCTATATTATATATAGTACATCTCCCATAATGCTGCTTACAATTATTAAAGTACAGCACACTCTATTATATATAGTATATATACACTGTTTTACTACCTATATATACTATATACTACACTTAGCAGTTATTTGCCTATATATAATATATAAACAGGTGTTTTGAGGTATATAGTTAAAAGATGTTAAAAGCATACTGTATATGTAAGGCAAGCCAATTAAGCGTTATATATTTAACCACTAAATAAATAATTGACTGATTTATAATATTCAACTATCTTTGCAAAATGTTTAAAAAACAACTATCGTTATTCTCGGGCTTGCTTATTGTTTTAATTGTTGCTTTTACGGGTTGTAAAAGCAAATTTGAAAAGCTTAAAGCAAGTAATGATAACGCAAGGAAATATAAGGAAGCCATAAGGTACTATAACAAAAAGGATTATGGTAAGGCGCTTGAATTGTTCGAAATTCTGGTACCGCGCTACCGTGGCCAGGAACAGGCGGAGGATCTTTACTATTATTACGCTTATACCAACTATAAGATGAGGGATTATACATCTGCAAGGTATCACTTTAAAACCTTCGCGGATACTTACCCATCGAGTACACGATCTGAAGAGTGCCGTTTTATGGCTGCTTACTGTTATTATCTTGATTCGCCGATATTCTCGCTCGATCAGGAAAACACCAGCAAGGCTATTGAGGCGCTGCAATTGTTCATCAACCTTTATCCTAAGAGCGACCGTGTGGCAGAGGCCAGTAAGCTGATCCAAAACCTGCGCGATAAGCTGGAAGATAAATCATACGCTAACTCTAAGCTGTATTTAACTATAGGCGATTACCAGGCGGCCGTTATTTCTTTCAATAACACCCTGCGCGATTACCCGGATACTAAATATGCCGAAGAGATTGAATACCTTATTGTAAAGGCGCAGTACCTGTTTGCTAACAACAGTTACGAAACCAAACAGGAAGAGCGTTATACATCGGCCATTGAATTTGCCGATGAGTTTATTGAAAAATTTGCACAAAGCAAGTACATTAAAACTGTACAAGATTATAAGAAAGATAGCGAAGCCGGTATAGTACATGCCAAAAACTGGATGACACAGGCTACCTTAAACATGAAAGCAGCTAAAAAGGCGGCAGAAAAAGATTCGGTAAACAGCCAATCTACACCGCCGTCAGTAAAAGATAAAAATCCCGAATTAGTAAATTAACATAAGATATGAGTACTAACACAAATAACAAACCCGCTGTTGCAAGCAGTACAGTAACCCGCGATTTACGTGAGCTGGATAAAGGGACTGACAATATTTACGAGTCACTTGTAATTATGTCAAAAAGGGCAAATCAATTGTCGAACAACATAAAGGAAGAGTTACACCAAAAACTTTCTGAGTTTGCTTCATCAAACGATAACCTGGAAGAGGTATTTGAAAACCGCGAGCAAATAGAAATATCTAAATACTACGAGCGCCTGCCAAAACCATCGTTGGTTGCAGTACAGGAGTTTTTAGATGATAAGATCTATTATCGTAATCCAAGCAAAGAGCAACAATAATTTTAATTCAAAAAATTAAAATTCAAAATTCAAAAAAGGGCGTAAGCCTGCGGAGGTGCATATAATTATATGCACTTTTGTTTTTTGAATTTTTAATTTATCACCCATGCTTGAGGGCAAAAAAGTTGTTTTAGGTGTATGCGGAAGTATTGCGGCTTATAAGGCGGCAATGCTGGTTAGGTTGTTGGTTAAGGCCGGTGCCAAGGTGCAGGTAGTAATGACTGCCGATGCCGCTAATTTCATTACCCCGTTAACCTTATCCACACTATCTAAAAACCCGGTTCACATTAATTACTTTAATGCGGAGAATGGTGAGTGGGACAATCATGTTGAACTTGGCCTTTGGGCCGATATTATGTTGATAGCTCCGGCATCTGCCAATACGCTGGCAAAAATGGCGAATGGCTTATGCGATAATTTGCTTTGCGCTGTTTACCTTTCGGCCAAATGCCCGGTGTATTTTGCCCCGGCCATGGATTTGGATATGTATCGCCACCCTGCCGCCGTTAATAATATTAACAGGCTGCAAGGTTATGGCAATATACTGATACCTGCCGGCAAGGGCGAACTGGCCAGCGGCTTGCATGGTGAAGGCCGTATGGCCGAACCCGAAGAGATCATTTCCCTGTTAGCTTCGGATATAAAAAAAAAACTTCTTTTAGCGGGTCATAAAATACTGGTTACAGCCGGGCCTACTTACGAGGCTATTGATCCGGTTCGCTTTATTGGCAATCATTCATCAGGTAAGATGGGCTTTGCCATTGCTGATGAACTGGCAAGCATGGGCGCTATTGTTACCCTCATCAGCGGACCATCGGCACAGCAAAGTAAACAGCCATCGGTTAAACGCATCAATGTAACTTCGGCAGCAGAAATGCTGGAGGCTTGTTTGGATAACTATCCCGATTCGAAACTTTGCATCATGAGCGCGGCCGTGGCCGATTATACCCCGGTTACCATTGCTTCGCAGAAAATAAAAAAACAGGATGACCATTTAAATATCGACCTGAAAAAGACCACCGATATATTAAAGACCCTCGGCGAACACAAACAGCCACATCAGCTGCTGATAGGTTTCGCGCTTGAAACCGAGAACGAGGAGCAATACGCTACCGAAAAACTGAAGAAGAAAAATCTCGATCTTATTATCCTTAACTCGCTTAATGATACCGGCGCCGGTTTTAAAAGTGATACCAATAAGATAACCATGATAGATAAATATTTGCAAAAGACTATATTTACGTTAAAATCAAAAACGGAAGTAGCCCGCGATATTTGTGCAAAGGTTGCCGAGTTAATAAACCAATGAAAAAACTGACACTGTATTTCGCGTTCCTGCTCATGAGCTTTACTGCTGCCGCGCAGGACCTGAATGCCCGTGTACAGGTAGTTTCCCCAAAAATACAAAGCACCAACAAGCGCATTTTAGAAGTATTAGAAACCGCCATGCGCGATTTTTTGAATGGCCGTAAATGGGCTGGCGATGTAATACTGCCGCAGGAAAAGATAGATTGCACCTTTGTACTCAACGTAACCAGTTGGGATGGGGCAAGCAATTTTAGCGGCGAGCTGCAGGTACAGGCGTCGCGCCCGGTTTATAATTCGGCTTATACTACTACCCTGCTCAACATTAACGACCGCGAATTTGATTTTACTTATACCGAAGGCCAAACCATTGACTATACCGACCAAAACTTTCAAAGCAACTTAAGCGCGGTAATGGCATTTTACGCCTACATAATTGTTGGGATGGATTATGATAGCTTCTCCCGTTTCGGCGGATCACCTTATTTCGCGGCAGCACAAAATATTGTGATCAACGCGCAGACCGCGTCTTTTAAAGGCTGGAAGGCTTTCGACAGTAACCTTAACCGGTACTGGCTGGCCGAAAATTTGAATAATAAGATCTATAATCCCCTGCGTAGTTTTGTGTATGATTATCACCGCAACGGTTTGGATGTAATGGCCGATAACGTAGCCAAAGGCCGTAAAGCTATATCATCCCTATTACCCTCTCTATCTGAAGTCGACCGCAAACGTCTCGGCTCCATGTTCCCGCTGGTATTTTACACCGCCAAAAGCAACGAACTGGTATCCATCTACAGCAAAGCCGAACCACAGGAACGCATGTCGGCCTATAATATTCTATTGCAAGCTGATCCGGGGAATGGTAATAAGTACCAGGTGTTGCAAAAGAATTAGTAGGGAATACCATACCTAATTTGTCATCTCGAAATACATCTTTGAATCAAATCATTTTTCCCCTGTCATTCTGAACATCGTGAAGAATCCTCTTCGCTATGTATAACTCACTAATAGATGCTTCGTACCTCAGCATGACAGGGTTTAATTATGCTCCATCTATTTAAATCTCAAAAATATTTTCCAAAACATTTGCATATACGAATTCCATCGTAGATATTTGTACGAAGAGATTCGTAATATATATGACAACCGAGATAAAAGCAACCGAGAGCGAACTGGAAATATTGCAGGTGATGTGGAAAATGGGCCAGTGTACCGTGCGCGATGTGCATGAAGAATTGGCAAAAGGCAAAGATGCCGGTTACACCACCACATTGAAACTAATGCAGATCATGAACGATAAAGGCATGGTTGAGCGCGACACTACCGCCAAAACTCATTTATACAAGGCACTGGTAACCCGCGAGCAGGCACAAAAAACCGCTTTGGATAAGATTATCTCTACCGTATTTAAAGGTTCGGCATCTGAACTGGTGATACAGGCCCTTGGTCAGCACAAAACATCAAAAGAAGAGATTGACGCTATTAAAAAGTATCTGGAACAATTCGATCAAGCTACAAAATAACCTATCATGGAAAACTTAATGCAAAACATCAGCCAGGTTTTAGGTATCACCATCATCCACTCGCTATGGCAGGGATTATTGATCTTCCTGGTGTTAAAGTTTGTACTGATGTGCGCGCCTTCGCTGTCATCGGCCAAAAAACACAATATCAGTTTTGCTGCCCTGTTTGCATTAACGGCATGGTTTATAGCTACTTTGTTTGCAGAGATTGGCAATGTAAACTGGTTTCCCGTTGAAAGTACAGCCGCTACCGGCACCGCCCTGCCCGATCTGTTGCCACACGCGGGCAATGTAGTGGAAAGCATTGATCACACTTATTATTACATGATAGAAAGCTACCTGCCATACATAGCGGTAGTTTATATTATAGGCTTTCTGTTCAATATGGTTAAGCTTACCATGGCCTGGCAAAACATCAGCCGCATTAAGCAATCGCTGATACCTGCCGATGATATAATGGAAGCGGTTAACTACTTTTCGGACAAACTGAATATTAAAAGATATGTAGCTGTTAATTACAGTCATTTGATAGATGTGCCCAGCGTTATCGGTCATTTAAAACCGATATTGTTGCTGCCGTTCTCTATCACCAACCACCTTTCAACCGATGAGGTTGAAGCCATTTTACTACACGAACTATCGCACATTAAGCGAAACGATTACCTGTTAAACTTGCTGCAGCAGTTTATTTCGGTATTGCTTTTCTTTAATCCCTTTTCGCTGCTTATTAACCGGCTTATACACCGCGAGCGCGAAAATTGCTGTGATGATTGTGTGGTGAACACAACGGGGACTCCTTTAATATATGCCCGTGCCCTTTTAAAGCTGGAAGAAACCGGCGAGAGAAATTTACAGCTGGCACTGGCTGCCACAGGTAAAAAGTATCATTTACTTAACCGAATTGAACGTATCATGAAAACGAAGAAATTAACCGTAAACGTACGCCACATAATGGCCGTAATGCTGCTTTTCGCAGCGAGCCTGGGCAGCATAGCCTGGCTGAATCCCGAAGTAAAAAGCGACAGGATAACTTTGAAAGTGGTAAATCCGCTGGCAACACACTACCTGTTTACCGACACCGTGCCTAAAAAGCAAGCGAAAACCGCCAGAAAAACGGCAGTTAAAGCAACGCCTGCGAAACGCCGTACCACTACCACAACAACCACCATTAAAAAAGGGAACAGCTGGATAACCTACAGCGATAATGTAGAGGATCCGGAAATGGAGAAACTATCGGCGCAGATGGAAAAATATGGCGAGGCTATTGAAAAGTATTACAACAACCCCCAGTTTAAAAAGCTGACCGACGAGATGGAGAAAAAAGGTGCCGATATTGAAGCCTTTTACAATCGCCCGGAAATGAAGAAACTGCAAGCCGATATGGATAAATGCAGCGAAGAATTTGATAAAAAATGGAGCAACAGCCCCGAGATGGATAAGCTGAACAAGCAAATAGAAGCATTGAGCGGCAAAATAGATAAGTATTACAACAGCCCAGAATACAAAAAGCTGGAAGCTAACTTAGATAAAGAAAGCAAACTGCTTGATAAGGCTAAATACGGTACCGACGATTACACCAAGCATTTGGAAGCTGTACGCACGCTAAGCAAAAGCGTACGTGAATATGTTAATGCCCCAGACATTAAACAGCAAAGCGACCAGATCCGCGAGTTGGGCGATCAGATGCGTGCCTATTATCAAAGCGAAGAGTATAAGAAACAACACAGCCGGTTAATAAGCCTGGGCGATAGCTTACGCAAAGTATTTAACAATCAAACTATTAAAAAGCAGCAGGAAGAGATGCGTTTGCTTGGCAATAAAATGCGTGAATTCCACAACAACCCCGAAATTAAAAAGCAACAGGCTTTATTAAGGCAGGCAGGCGAAAAAATGCGCGCTTATACTAACAGCCCGGCATATAAAAAGAGAATACAGCAATGGCGCACCAATGCTAATTTTAACGTGGACGAAAGGCCCGAGCAACCTGAACGCCCGGAACAACCCGAAAAAGCAGAACACCCCGAGCAGCCTGAACCGGCCGCCTCGCCTGATAGCGCTAACTAAGCCCCTAATGTTAATAACATAAGCCTAAGTTTATTAGCATTTAATATTAACCTTCGGCATTGAATTTGTAATTTAGTATCCTCAATAAAATAGGATACTTTTTTTATGCTTCAAAAGCTCACTATAAATAATTACGCGCTGATAGATAACCTCGAAATAGGTTTCGACGCGGGGTTAAACATACTTACAGGTGAAACCGGCGCAGGTAAATCTATCATATTGGGTGCGCTGTCGCTGATATTAGGTCAGCGTGCCGAAAGCCGTTACTTTTTTAACCAGCAAAAAAAATGTGTTATCGAGGGCTCGTTCCGCATCGGCGACTTCCATTTGCGTTCATTATTTGACGAGCACGATCTGGATTATGAGGCCGAAACCGTATTGAGGCGGGAGATCGCGGCCGATGGTAAATCGCGCGCTTTTATAAATGACACCCCGGTTAACCTTACCATATTAAAACAGATAGGCGAAAAGCTGATAGATATTCATTCGCAGCATGCCACACTGGAGATCAACGATCCGGAATTTCAGTTATTGGTGGTAGATTCCGTAGCTGGGCATACAGCGTTATTAGGCAGCTATCAAACCAAATATAAATTATACAAAAAAGAAATAGCCCGCCTTAAACAGCTTACCGACGAAAGCGAAAAGGCCAAGGCCGACCTGGATTACTTCCAGTTTCAATACGACGAGCTGGAAAAAGCCGGACTTGCCGCCGATGAGCAGGAATTATTGGAGCAGGAATTATACGCGCTCAACAATGCCGAAGAAATAAAGAGAAATTTGCTTGGTGCCAACTATCTTTTACAGGATGGTGAGGCAGCTGTGTTGAATCAGTTAAAAGATGCCGGTCAGCAGTTAGCAGCATTGGAGAAATTTAACCCGCAAATTGAAGATCTGCACCAGCGCTTGAACAGTACCATTATAGAACTGAAAGACATAGCGGCCGAGGTAGAGAATATTGAACAACGAACCCACACGAACGAGCAGCGTGCCGATGAGGTGAATACCAGGTTAAGCATTATCTATAACCTGCAAAAAAAGCACCGTGTAAATACTAATGCCGAGTTATTGCAGATTCAGGATGACCTGTCGGAAAAGATACAGCAAGCCCTGTTTAGCGACGATGCCATTGAAAAGCTGCAAAAAGAAATAGACGCGATTAAAACCGACCTGGAGCAGTTATCTGCCGAACTTTCGGCTAATCGTACCAAGGCTATACCTTCCATACAAGAACAGGTGGTAGGCTCACTTGCCGAAATGGGTATGAATAATTCGGTTTTAAAAGTGGAATTAACCCCTACAGCAGAGTTTACCAAAACCGGTACCGATGTAGTTCGCTTTTTATTCTCCGCCAATAAGGGACATTCACTGGGCGAGATGAGCAAAGTGGCTTCGGGTGGTGAGCTTTCGAGGGTGATGCTGAGCATCAAATCGCTTATTGCGGCATACACCGCGCTGCCAACCATCATTTTTGATGAAATAGATACAGGTGTATCGGGCGAGGTAGCGAATAAAGTTGGCCAAATTATGGAACGCCTCGCAAAAAACCTGCAGGTGATCACCATAACCCACCTGCCGCAAATTGCCAGCAAAGGCCAGAGCCATTATTTTGTGTATAAGGATAACCAGGCCGATGTTACCTACACCCGCATCAAACAACTCGACCAGCAGGAACGCATCCTCGAAATTGCCAAAATGCTCAGCGGCGACAAACCCGGCGAAAGCGCGTTGCAAAATGCACGGGAATTGTTAACCCCCTAACCCCCTGAAGGGGGAATTTTTGAAGTGCTTGGTTGCTCTTAGGGTGTATAGAGTCTGACAACTCCACCGTTGACCGAAAATGCGGCATCGTAAGGAACGGGTAGCACAAGCCCTGCCTAAGCACAACCTTTGTAGTTTCTTGCGCAGCCGCGACGTTATTCACTGTTGTTTGTTTTTTTAAAGCGTTCATGAGGTCGCTACGCTCAGTATCTTTTTTGGTACTTTTTTCTTTTGAGAGAAAGTGGCTGTTGCACAATATTGGCTGTTGAGGTCAATTATTATTAACTTATCAATATCCGTCCAAATGTTCAAAACGTTGTTGATGGGTGCATACTATTAAATAAAGTAA
>NZ_BAABFT010000034.1:0-15525 GCF_039541195.1 Mucilaginibacter gynuensis | reverse complement strand
ATTTGGACGGATATTGATAAGTTAATAATAATTGACCTCAACAGCCAATATTGTGCAACAGCCACGAAAAGAAAAAAGTACATCCACTAACGTTCAATAAAGCAGAAACATTCCTAACGAAGAACTAACTAAGTAAGCTGAAAGCTTACACCATGCCAAGTCACGAGTTACGCAATGCTAAACTCGCGACAGCGGTGACAAATTTCTACCTAATAACATTAACCTCATCATCATCCGCAACAACAGGCAGCATGATCCTGATCTCAGTACCCTCGTCTACTTTTGATAATATGGCGATGCTCCCCCTGTGCAGGCGGATGATGTTTAAGGCCAGCGGCAGCCCTACCCCATGCCCTTCGTATTCGCCGGTGTTTGATGCCCTGAAGAAAGGCTCAAAAATATGCTGTACCTCTTCCTGCGGAATACCGATGCCTTCATCTTTCACGCTAAAAATGATATTTCCTTTTTCGGGGATCAGTTTTAGCATCACGGGTTTATTGTCGGAGTATTTGCAGGCGTTTAGCGCGATGTTACTTAAAGCCAGTTTAAGCAGGTTGATGTTACCACGGGTTTTAAGCAGATCGTTATTTTCGGGCAGTGCCGATAGGTCGATCGACAGTTTATTGGCCGGGTTAATATAATCTACCGCTTCCTTGATCAGCCAGATCAGTTCATCGGCACGTATATCTTCCCAGTTCTGTTTTTTACCATCGAACCCGGTTTGCGCCAAACCCAGCAAACTGGTGAGTATATCCTGCAAACTTTGGGTAGCGGCCCATATTTCGTTGTACGTTTTATAATGATCGGCTCCCGGTTCATCCCGGTTTTTGAGTGCGATTTCAACCTCGCCCTTAATTATGGCCAACGGGGTACGCAACTCGTGCGAGGCATTGCTAACAAAGTTGTTCTGTGTTTCAAAGGCCGTTTCCAGCCTGTTCAGCATATCGTTAAAGGTTTGGGTAAGCTCGGCTATCTCGTCCTCCCCTTTTCTATCCTCCAGCCTTAAATGCAAATTACTGGCTGTTATAGATTTCACCCTTTTAATAATACTGCGTACCGGTTTCAGCATTTGGTACGAGAATATTTTACCAATGGCATAAATCACTACAATGGCTATAAAAAAGCCGGTTATCAATATCCTTTGCAGGTTTTCCAGTTCCTTTAATCCATACGGATCTCGGGCCGAAACCACCACAATGATCTGCGCATCGCCGGTACCAAACCGTCGGCCGGCATACAGCGTATTATCTTTTTTAAAACGGGCGGCGGCATTCCGCAGAATATTTCTTACCAGTTTCGGAGGCAGATCCTGCGCTTCCCCTTTAGCATTAATATTTTTGGTTTTGATGATGTACTCATGCTCAGATGGCAACACCTCCAGGTAGCGGCGGCGCACCTCGCGGTACACATCTACACTATCGTTATTGTTAGAGCTATATATTTGCGCGGCAAGGTTAACGCGGGCTTCCAATCGCTTATAAAAATCTTCAAAGGCAAACTCGTGGGCAAAATAAAATATAGCCCCCATCAGCAATACCACAATGGATACAGCCGAGCCTAAAAACAGCAGGGTTACCTTTCTTTGTATCTTCATGTTCAGGCAGCTTCGCTGCGTAATATATAGCCCATGCCTACCACGGTATGTATCAGCTTGAGATCAAAATCGCGGTCAACCTTTTTACGCAAGTAGTTTACATATACATCAACCACATTGGTGCCCATGTTAAAATCTATATTCCACACGTTCTCCAATATTTCAATTCGCGACAGCATACGGTTACGATTCTTCACCAAAAACTCCAGTAAGCGATATTCTGTAGCGGTAAGTTCAATTACCTTATCGCCGCGTTTAACAGCCTTTGAACTGGTGTTGATCTCCAGATCGGCCACGCGCAGGGTATTCGACTCCTGGTAACCGGATTTACGTCTTGTAAGGGTACGTATGCGGGCGTTCAGCTCATCCAGGCTAAAGGGCTTCACCATATAATCATCGGCCCCGCTATCTAAACCTACCACAATATTTTCGGTAGTGCCCAGCGCGGTAAGTATCAGTATTGATGCAGACTGATTGGCATTACGCAGATTTTTACATACTTCAAGACCATTCATACCGGGCAGCATAATATCCAGAATGATCAGGTCAAAATCAGCTTTTATGGCCATGCCCAGCCCCGTTATGCCATCCAGCGCTACGCTGATCTCGTGCCCCTCCGCGGTAAGGTCGCGCTTTATTATGGATACCAATTTTGGCTCGTCTTCTACTAATAATATCTTCATCAATAATGCCGGTGGCTGGTTAAAGTAATGTAAGCTTAAAAACTAAACTACAAAAAAGTTTTAATTTCAATAAAACCATGCGTTTTGACAAAGTTACAAGGCTTTGCTTCTTTTTTACTTTTTAAAACCTATATGTGTTAATTTAAGTATTTTGTGCCCTATTTATTTTTACACTATTGCTCAGTTTACATCATGACATATTGTTTAGGCATTAAAGTAAAAGAAGGCTTGGTTGCCATTGCCGATACACGCATTACATCGGGTACCGATGCCACCATTAAAAAGAAGATAACGATAGAACAAAAAGATCATTTTTCGCTTTTTATCATGACGAGCGGCTTACGATCAGTACGTGATAAGGCTATTGTTTACTTTACTGAGCTGCTGGAAACCAAGGAGTACAATAAGCTTTACAAAGCGGTAAATGCCTTTGGCGAACAGGTAAAGCGCGCGGCCGAAGAAGACAGGGTATCGCTTGAAAAGGCGGGTTTCAGGTTTGATCTTAATACCATAATAGGTGGCCAGCTGAAGGATGACGACGAGCACAAGCTGTTCTTGCTGTATCCCGAAGGTAACTGGGTGGAACTGGGGCAAGGCGCGCCTTACGTGGTGATAGGTAACTCGGGCCATGGCAAGGCTATTATGAACCGTATTTTGAACGAGGATACCAGCATGCGCATTGCCCTTAAAACCGGCTTTCTGTCGTTTGATTCTACAAGGGTGAGTTCAAATAATGTTGACTTCCCAATTGATGTGATTTTGTATAAGAAGGATAGTTTTAAGATAATAGAGCAACGTTACGAGAAAAAGGACCTTGAAAATATATCAACCGAATGGGCCGAGCAACTGAAGAACGCGCTCGACAATATATCGGAAGACTGGATGGACGCGGCATTTAACAAGCTGCCGCAAAATGTATAATTAAAATAGTATATTAACAGTATGAAATTTGATGTATTAGCGGATATGGAGTATACGGCCCAATCACAGGGAACGCTGATACTATGCATACATGCCTTACGAACACCCAACCAAACAGTTATCAACGAAACCTTTACTGTTGAGCCCTATATAAAGGCCGAAGAACTGGTATCGGCAAACGGTGAAAACCGCTTGGTACGCCTCGAAGTGACCGAACCCGGTGAGCTAAAGCTGCAATACCGTGCCACCATTGATAATTGTTACAAGCTGATAGATATGAGCGCGGCCGAAGAAGTACCGATTCATAAGCTATCGCCGGATATATTGCCGTACCTTAACCCGAGCAGGTACTGCCAGTCGGACAAATTGTTTCGCCTGGCGCATAACATGTTTGGGTATATTGAAAGTCCGTTTGAAAAGGTGACCACTCTGGTAAACTGGATCTATAACAATGTGCAGTACCTCAGCGGCTCTACCAATTCGGAAACTTCCGCTTATGATACCGTTACCGAGCAGGCTGGTGTATGCCGCGATTTCGCTCATTTAGGCATTGCCCTGTGCCGCGCCTTAACCATACCTGCACGTTATTTTACCGGTTATGCCTACAAACTGGTCCCGGCCGATTTCCATGCCTGCTTTGAGGCCTACATTGGCGGCGAGTGGATACTATTTGATGCCACCAAGCTGGCCCCGCTTAACAGCCTTATAAAAATAGCTACCGGCCGCGATGCTGCCGACGCCGCTATAGCCAACATATTCGGCGATTTCATTTTTAACTCCATGCGGGTTAGCTGCGAGCTCGCCGATGATAATTACAAACCCTATTATTACACTCCCCGCAAGCAGGAAGGGTTGTCGTATATTTAAGTGTTTTACCTTGAAACTGTCATGCTGAGGAACGAAGCATCTGTTATTGATTATTCCTGCATGATGTGTTAAAAGCTGTCATTCTGAGCATAGCGAAGAATCTTCTTCGCATTACAATTCGCCGACAGATGCTTCGTACCTCAGCATGACAGTTGATGAGTAATACGAGCTCTGCCGGCATTGTCATTTTTTGGCATCCCTGCTGTTCGAAGTCCGGAGATTTTGAGCAGTGATAACATAATCCCCCTTACTTTACCTCTTCTTTCACTTCATCAGGTACAAAATTCAGTTCGGTATCTTTTTCAAAGGCAACATAGGCACGTTTCCAAGGGTCGTCGCCAAGCATGCGCCAGCGGTGGGCGGTGCCGGTGATATCGAGGGCTATCAGTATTTCACCGGGGCGTACAATAAATTTTTCGCCGGGACGGGTCTCAAATTCTAAGGTACCGGTAAGGGTAATTACATATTGTTCAACGGGTGCATTATGCCAATCGTAGGTGGAGTGCGGCGCTGTTTCTTTGAAACGGATGGAAGCCGCGGTATGCAGCATATCTTCGGCAATGGCTCCCTCTATAACATGCGAATGGCCATCATGGCCGGTATACAATTTATAAGCTTTTATCATTAATTTAAATTGAGTTCAGTTTGGCTAAGGTAATCATTACCTTTAAAACCTAAATAATACTACAATCGGCATATAGTCATTTTAACAGATCCATGAGTACTACTACCCCACAATCCTCGCGCGAAATTGAAATTGGCCCGTTGCTAATCAGCATAGCCATCCCACTGGTTCTTGGTGTTATTATCGGCTTTGTATTCACCCGTCCCGAAATACCGGGTTGGTATGCCAGCATTAACAAACCATCCTTTACACCACCATCGTGGGTTTTTGGACCGGTTTGGAGCATCATGTATATACTGATAGGCACTGCAGCCTATTTAGTTTGGCAACGGCGAGATGATAGCCTGCAATTTATCAATACCCGTATGGTTTATGTGATACAATTGCTGTTCAACTTTTCATGGTCGTACATCTTTTTCAAGATGCACCTCATTTTAGGTGGACTCATCATCATTTTCATATTGCTATTCAGCATACTGCTAACCATCAGCATGTTTTATAAATACAATAAAACCGCAGGCAGGTTATTGATACCTTATTTGGTGTGGGTTAGCTTTGCTACGGCTTTAAACCTGGGTGTATTTTTATTGAACAAATAGTTTTTCGCGGCAGCACGTGTGCCTTATTTGAGTTTTAGTGCTTTGCTGCCTTGGCGGTTAAAAAACTCTATCTATCTTTAGTAAAAATTGTACATTTAAAAATGAGAAAGTTTTTACTCCTCCTTTGCCTATACATCACATACAGCTTTACGGCATCAGCCGATACCATCGCTATTGATCATTTTGTAATAAAAGAAAACCCTTTTGCTAAAGATGAAGTGGCCATTATAGCCACCGATACCGCGGGCAACATCCGCGAAAATGTAAGCGGCATATTCACCTTTACGGTTAATGGTTTTCAGGAAGCGTTAAGCTTTGATAAGGGCACGGCTTTTTACAGGCATAAAATTGATAAATCGATGTTTTTGTACAGTAAGCACGAAAACGATAACGGTACCCATTCCATACTCTATTACGTTTACAAACACGATAGCAAGTTAAGCCCATGGCACATCAGCTGGATGTTGTTGTTAGCTATTCCCTGCGCGCTGATATTGCTGGCTTACATGTTCAAACGCTTCATCATTATAGCGGTGATCATATTTGTGATCTTCTTTTACTTTAACCACCACAACGGCCTTAGTATACCTACCTTTTTCGAAAGTATTATTGATGGTTTGAAGGGAATGTTTTAGGGGGGGGAAGTCCGGAAGTTGGAAAGACGGAAAGTCCGAAAGTTTTTTGTGTGTGTGGCGATTCCCACTCACTCACTCACTCAATCAATCACTAATTCACTAATTCAACAACTCACTCATTAATTAGAACGGTAGGCCTACACCAAAGTTGAGCTGCATAAAATTGTAGCTTTCCTGGCTATTGTTGGCTTTGTACGATTCCTTAAACGAGCCCGACCTGAATAGTTCGCCTCCGTGTTTCAACAGCACCCATTGGTCTGACCCGGTAAACTGGGGATCTTTAAATTTGAAGGCCACATCGAAACGGAATACAAAAAAGGTAAGATCGAACCTTAGCCCGGTACCTATACCTATACCTGTTGACGACCATAAGTTACCCAGCTTAAATTCGCCATTAGGGCTTTCATCTTTTTTACCCAGGCGCCAAACGTTACCGAAATCCATAAATACAGCGCCTTTAAGTTTCGAGCCAAAAAAGTTATCAGCAAGGCGGTAGCGGTACTCGGCATTACCAATTATTTTGATCTCACCAAACTGATCAATATACTTTAAACTGGCACGCGCGGTATCGGCATCGGGTCCTACACCATAGCTGGCACGGTTAAACTGCCCCGGTCCGAGGGTACGGGGCAACCATGCACGCATATCATTAGCGCCACCCGCATAAAAATTCTTTTCAAATATGAGCTGGTTACTGTTACCATAAGGCACACCAATACCCGGGTTAATACGGAATACAAACTGATTTTCGCCGCCTGTATTACGGTAGATCCGCAGATCTATCTCCGTTTTGGCATACTGGGCAAACTCATAGCCAAACAAGGTACGCTTGCCAGTGCTGTCGCGCTTGGTATTAAACGCTTTACTCAATGCCGAAAAAGTATTGCCGCCTACATCCACACTTCCCCTAAAGTAAATAAAATCGTTATACGAGTTAAGCTTATTGGCATTCAGCTGATAGGTATACTGGCTACCCGAAGTGAAAATAGTGCGACCAATCAAGTACACATAAGAGTACCTATTTTGCTTAAGCAATTGCAGGCGCGCATCTTCATCTATACGCCCGCGTGAAAACTCAATGGATATTGGGGTAATGGTATGTCTTTTATCGGGTGTTTCAAAAAAATCGTATGTGATAGAGTTAATGAAGCTCTCTCGTGTCACCAATCCCTTTTGATAAAACAACTGGTAGTTACTGGCAAAAGTAGTATGCGGCACACCGTATTTACCTAATATAGGAAAATGAAACGGGGTAATAATACGCGGATAACTCAAACTCACACCCACCTTAAAATCCTGGTTCTCTATATTACCCCTGTTTATAGTATTGGTACCGTTATCAAAAAGGATACTCCAGTTAACTTTAATTTGCAATATAGCAGCGCTCTTAAACATATTGCGGTTAGTAAAAGTATTACCCACGTTATAACCGTAACGACCCTGGTTAAACAGAAACTCGCCCTCAATACGGTTGCTCATTCGTTTCAGCGGCGTTATATCAATTCTGGTATCCAGCCGGTAACTGCTATCGGCAAGTTTGGTATAGGTGGGGTTGGGTACATTTCTGAATACGTTAAGCTCCGAAAGACGGGCCGTAGTCAGCGCCTGGTTATCTACGTTATAAATTTGACCTTTCTTTTGAAAAATATAGTCAGTTACCGAACGTGGTTTGAATTTCTTAGAAAAATCAACAAACCTGAATTGCGAATCAACCTGTATAGTATCCGCTTTACCGGCGATACGGCTGCTACTGCGGCTAATGATTATAAGGGTATTATTTATTTTATAAATAGGATGCTCTATTCTTCCGGCCGGGTTATCTATTACCACCTCCACATCAACAGCGCTTTTGTTAAAGGTTGAATCGTAATTGTAATTGATGTACTGGCGGTAAAAATCGAAATAACCGTTACGCTTCATTACCGTGTACAGCTCGTCGCGGTCATAGGCAAGACTGTCGGTATCAAAGCGGCTTCCCGGTCTGACATGGGCTCTGTCGCGATGGTATTGATCGTACAACGCTTTCACACGCTTATCCTTTATGCTATCGGTAAAGCCCCGTATCTTAAATAGCGGCCCTTGCGTAGCAGTAAATATCAGTTCGGCCTTTTTCTTTTTAATGTGTACGCTATCAATAACGGTAGCTTTCAAATAGCCTTTGTTACGCAAAAACTTTTCTATTTGCATGCGCGAATATTCCACCAAATTACTATCTAACAAGGCCGGCGGTTCGCCAATATTACGTTTACCGTTTTTACTGAAAAGGTAATAAAATTGCAGGTTAAGCCAGTTGTTAGGTTGTTGTTCTTTATCAACATATTTAGGGGCGAGCTCTGAAAATTCTTTATCAACACCCTTAATAGTAATTTTGCGTACAAGGGCCTGATTGTCTTTCAACTTGCGCGTAATGCTGCATCCCGAAGCTATTATGAGCAAAAGAATACTTAATATTGTAAGGCGGAAATTAGCAGTGGTTATATATGCTTTCAAAATCTCAAATCAATTTATTAAAGTCCTTACAACAAAAAAAGTTTCGCCGTGAGCATGGTTTTTTTTTAGTGGAGGGCCACAAATCCATAAATGAGTTCGCTAATTCGCCCTACCAGATCGATACCGTGTACCAAACGTACTCGTCTGACCCAAAGTTGCTGAATTTATCGCAGAAAATAAATTTTCAGCAAATTTCACTCAACGACCTGGAAAAGATAAGCGGCCTGAAAACCCCGCAGGATGCCGTTGCGCTGGTAAAAATACCCGAATGGCCCGGTTTAAATTACGATACACTCAAAAAAAAGTTTTCGCTGGTGCTTGATGGCGTGCAGGACCCCGGCAATATGGGTACTATTATTCGCACTGCCGACTGGTTTGGCATTTACAACGTTATTTGCTCGGAAGATACGGTAGATGTATATAACCCTAAAGTAGTGCAGGCCACCATGGGATCGCTATCGCGGGTTAATGTACACTATACTGATATTGAAAAGCTTATACCAAAAATAGGCTTACCTGTTTACGGCGCCCTGCTCAACGGCCGCAATATTTACAATACTGATTTTGGCAGCGAAGGTTTACTGGTAATGGGCAACGAGGGCAATGGCATACGTCCGGCAATGGAGCGTTTAATCAGCAAAGCCATCACCATACCAAGGCTTGGCGAGGCCGAATCTTTGAACGTAGCGATAGCCACGGCCATCTTTTGTTCAGAAATAAAAAGAAATACATTTAAATAAAAGTTGGCAGTGCTAAAAAATAATCACTACTTTTGCATTCCTTAAAAATGGTCGGGTGGCCGAGTGGCTAGGCAGAGGTCTGCAAAACCTTTTACAGCGGTTCGAATCCGCTCCCGACCTCAAGGTTTAAAAAACATTAAAATAAAGCATCATGGGCGTTACTCGTTTAAAAAGAAAAGATAGAAGAAATAAAACTTTCTCTCGTTTAGAAGTACAATTTTTGAAACTGGCTACTAACATACAACCAGGCAGCCGTTCAGCTGAATCAAAAACCAGCCAGTTAGCTAAAAACAACGAAGTTTTAGCAAAACTTGCTGCTGCAAACTAATTCTCTTTTCTACTAAAGAATTTTAAAAAGATCCTGTTAGCCTTACGCCGACAGGATCTTTTTGTTTATACGCTTTATCAGTCCAGGGCCTTCGTAAATAAAGCCGGTGTAAAGCTGCACCAGCGAAGCGCCGGCCTGTATTTTCTCCAGAGCATCCTCTTCGGAATGTATACCCCCAACCCCAATAATAGGGAAAGACGCGTTTGATTTGGTGTGCAGGTAACTGATCACCTCGGTTGAACGATTAGTTAAAGGCTTACCGCTTAAACCACCCGTTTCTTCTTTATGCGGCGATGTTAGGCCATCCCTGCTGATGGTTGTATTGGTGGCGATAACACCTGCAATACCCGTCTCCTGTACAATTTCCACAATATCGTTCAGTTGGTCATCTGTCAAATCGGGTGCTATTTTGAGCAGTATCGGGCGACTGATGCCATTTTTGGAATTGCGTTGTTGCAGCGTATTCAATATGTGCATCAACGGTTCTTTCTCCTGTAATGCACGTAGTCCGGGAGTATTGGGCGAGCTTACGTTAACCACAAAATAATCAACCACGTCAAATAAACGGTCGAAGCATTTTATGTAATCACTCACGGCATCTTCATTAGGCGTAACCTTATTTTTGCCGATGTTGCCGCCAATGATTATTCCTTTTTGATGAGCGGGCTGATTTTTACGGTAAGCGGCAATACGCTCTGCCACCACATCAACACCCATATTATTAAAACCCATCCGGTTAATCAGCGCGCTATCCGCCGGCAGGCGAAACATACGCGGCTTTGGGTTGCCCGGCTGCGGTAAGGGAGTTACTGTCCCCACCTCGATAAAGCCGAAACCGAGATTGGCCATTTCGCCTATTACCTCGCCATTTTTGTCAAAACCTGCTGCCAAACCTACCGGGTTAATAAACTTTAAACCAAACACAGTACGCTCTAAAAGCGGCTGTTTATAATCCCATATTGAACGGCTAAGCGCCGCACCACCGGGGAATTTATTAAACCGTTTTAGGTTTCTTGTAACAAAGTAGTGAATATTTTCGGGGTCGAACTTAAAAAGCAGTGGTTTTAACAGACTATACATGCTGCAAAGTTATCTTTTTTATAAAGAATTTGTAATTTGCTACGCTAATGTTTAACAACAGCCGCGGTAATTATGCGGCGGGGCATTTTTGAATCGTCACAAACCAACATCAATAAAACCAAACAAACCAATGGATCTGAAAGCTACCAGGCGAACTTTTATTAAAACCGCCGCCACCGGCTCTGTAGCCGCTATAGGCCTGCCATCAATTGTTAATGCCGCTTTCGCGGGCGAAAACTTTAAAAAAACAGGGTTAAAAAAAGATGATATCCTGCTTTTTCAGGGCGACTCTATTACCGACTGGGGCCGCGACCGCAGCAAAACTGCCGCTAACGACGCGCAGGGCCTGGGTACCGGTTATGCTTACTTAACCTCTGCCGAACTGCTGAAAAGCAACCCGGATAAAAACCTGCAAATTTTTAACAAAGGTGTAAGCGGTAATAAGGTTTACGAACTCATTAATCGCTGGAACGATGATTGCATCAACCTTAAACCTACTGTATTAAGCATTATGATAGGTGTGAACGATTTTTGGCATACCGTAAGCTTTGGCTACAAAGGCACATTGGAAGTTTATAAAACCGACTATAAAAAACTGCTCGACCAAACACAGAAAGCATTGCCGGGCATCAGGTTGGTTATTGGCGAACCATTCGCTGTAAAAGGTGTAAAAGCGGTTGACGATAAATGGTACCCAACCTTTAACAGCTACCGCGAAACCGCCCGTGAAATAGCCAACGAATACGGCGCCACATTTATTCCCTACCAAAGCGTGTTCGACAAGGCCCAGGAAAGCGCACCCGGCAGCTACTGGACATCTGACGGCGTACACCCCAGCATTGCAGGCGCAAGCCTCATGAGCCACGCATGGCTTAAAGCTGTGGGAGCTTAGGAAGCTGAAAGGTAAAAGCGAAAAGCTGAAAGCGAAGACCTTTTTGTTTTAAGCTTTTACCTTTCAGCTTTTCGCTTTAAGCATAAAGCTTTAACCTTTAAAAACCGTATCTTTGCGGCCAAATGATCTCTATAAATAATCTTACGTTCGAGATAGGTGCAAGGGCGTTATACGATGAAGCTAACTGGCATATAAAACCGGGCGAAAAAATTGGACTTATCGGCGCTAACGGAACCGGTAAAACTACCCTCCTGAAAATGATTGTAGGCGAATACAAACCTACATCGGGCAGTATATCAATGGCAAAGGACCTTACGTTGGGCTACCTTAACCAAGATCTGCTATCTTACGCATCCGAAAAAAATATTCTGCATGTGGCCATGGAAGCTTTTGAGCGCCAAAACCAACTGCATACCGAAATAGAAAACCTGCTTAAAAAGCTGGAAACCGAATACACCGAAGAACTATTGCACAAGCTTAGCGATAAGCAAAGCGAGTTTGAGGCGCTCGACGGTTATAGCATTGAATACAAAGCACACGAAATTTTAGCGGGTTTAGGTTTCAGCGAAGCCGATACACACCGCCAGTTAAGCACCTTTTCGGGTGGATGGCGCATGCGGGTTATGCTGGCCAAAATACTGTTACAGGCGCCGGATATCCTGTTACTGGATGAGCCTACCAACCACCTTGACTTACCATCTATTCAATGGCTTGAGGATTACCTTAAGGCATTTGACGGCGCGGTGATCATCGTATCGCACGATAGGTGGTTTTTGGATAAGGTGATCAACCGTACGGTTGAGTCGCGCAAGGGTAAGCTTACCGTTTACGCGGGTAACTACTCTTTCTACCTCGAAGAAAAAGCGTTACGCGAAGAGATACAACGCGGCGAGTTTAAAAATCAGCAATCAAAAATACGCCAGGAAGAACGCCTGATCGAACGTTTCCGTGCCAAGGCATCGAAAGCGAAGATGGCGCAGTCACGCATTAAAATGCTCGATAAAATGGAGCGTGTTGATGATGTGGATGATGATAACCCAAGCGTTAACTTTACCTTCCGTTTCTCCAAGCAATCGGGCAGGCATGTGGTTACCCTGGAACACATCACCAAAAAGTATCCGGCTATTGACATTTTAAATGATGCCGAAGCCATTATTGAAAAAGGTGATAAAATAGCCCTGATAGGTGCCAACGGTCGTGGTAAATCAACCCTGCTACGTATTGTAGCCGGAGCCGATACCGACTATATCGGTAAATGCGAAACCGGGCACAACGTTAGCCAAACCTTCTTCGCGCAGCACCAGCTGGAATCGTTACATCTTGAAAACGAGATTCTTCGCGAGCTGCAATCATTCGCCCCAAGGCATACCGAAACGGAACTGCGTTCTATATTAGGTTCGTTCCTATTCACCGGCGATGATGTGTTTAAGAAGATCAAGGTACTGTCGGGTGGTGAAAAATCGCGTGTGGCGCTGGCTAAGGCCTTAACCGCCGATGCTAACTTTTTAGTACTGGATGAGCCTACCAACCACTTGGACATACAATCGGTAAACATATTGATACAGGCCATACAACAGTTTGAAGGTACTGTTATAGTGGTATCGCACGATAGGTATTTCCTGGATAATGTGGCCAACAAAATATGGTTCATCGAAGATCAGAAGATCAAGATTTACCCGGGTACTTACGCCGAGTACGAGGTTTGGAACGCTAAACGCAAAATTGAGCAGAAAGCCGCCCCTGTCGCTCCGCAACCTAAAAAGGAAGAAAAAAAACCTGAACCTGTTAAGCAGCCGCAAAGCGAAAACAAAACGCAGCAGCTAAAAAAGCTTAACCAGGACTTAGCCAAAATGGAACAGCAAATTGCCGAGCTTGAAAAAGCGGCTACCGAGCTGGAAACCAAAATGGCCGACGATAAAATATACACAGATGCCGCTAAGCTGAAAGAAACCAACGCGGCCTACCAGCAAAGGCAAAACGAGGTAAAGGCTCTAAAACAAAAATGGGAAACCCTCGCCGAGCAAATACTGGAACTGGAATCGTAATATTTCTCTGTTAAGGATATTGAGCTTTGACAACCTTTAAAAGGTTGTCAAAGCTTTTTTTATGGATTATACTTTGTGGCTTTCCCTCTTCGCAGGCCCTGAAACAATTGCATAATAAATTGAAAAACAACAATTTATAAATTGTTTATCCAACATCGTCATTGCGAGGAACGAAGCAATCTCTACTTAGGTTAAGCTTGTGATGTAATTAACGTTGATCTGCTCTTGGCCGCAGTGGCCCATTACTTTTGAGCCCAAAAGTAACAAAAGGCTTGTCCAGCAAAAGGCGTCTTTGCCGCACAAGGCCTCTGCGCTACAAAACGTGCAGAACTTGGGGCTGGAACTTTTGCCCTACCGCGCTATTTCCCACCCACATGCAACAAGTTCGCTATGCCCGCCTTTGCGCTCCTACCCACCACAGTTCTGCACGCTTTCGCCCGAAGCTGTTTGCTGACGGTTAGTACACTCATTTAAGCCCCTTGACAACCCTCATCTTCCATCCATAATTTAACCTTTGCGTAAAACAAAGCAATCCTGTAGCTTCGTATACAAGATGGGCCCTTGCAAAAATGCAGGTCACCATTCTGATAAATTTATGAGGAAACTTACAGCTACCATATTATTCCTGTTCATTGTAATTACTGCCTTTGCCCAGCCTTACGATAATATCGATTACCACCACGAAATAAAAAGCATCGAGTGTTATAAAGAAGGCAAACAAGGCTCACTGCCGATGATTAACCTTGGTAGCGACGAAAAGATTGTGATCGGCTTTGACGACCTGAGCGCCCAAACACGCAATTTTTATTACACCCTCGAACATTGCGATGCCAACTGGAATTCATCAAACCTATCCCCTGCCGAATACCTACAAAGCTTTACTGAAGACAGGATACTGAACTACAAATATTCATCGGGCACTTATCGTAAATACATCCATTATGAGGTATCGTTCCCTAACAGTAATATTATACCCAAGTACGCGGGCAATTATATTTTAAAGGTATACGAGGATGGCGATCAGAAGAATATCATCTTTACCCGCCGCATATATGTGCTCAATACCCGCATTAATGTTGGCGCTACCATTGTACCGTCAAACAATGTTGCTACACGGCAAACTAATCAAAAGCTGAACTTTCAGGTTGATTACGGTACGCTCCGGGTGCAAAATCCGGGTACGGATATCCGCGTATTTGTGATGCAGAATGCCCGCAGCGAGATCGGCATTATGAATATGAAGCCAACATATATCCGTGGTTCGCAGCTGATATACAATGATGTAAACATAAATGACATGCCCGGCCGTAACGAGTTCCGCTACTTTGATATGCGTACCCTAAAAGCTGGGGCACCCCACATTGCACACATTACCCGTGATACCGCCAATGTGGTTGAACTGCTTCGCGATGAAAACCGGGCCAATGCCAATTACAGTTTCCAATACGATAACAACGGCAACTTTTACATACTGAACCAGGATGGTGCCGATGCCCGTGTGGATGCCGATTACGCGCACGTATCCTTCAACCTCAATGCCAATAAAACATCGGCAGAAGGATCGGTTTACGTAGTGGGTCGGTTCAATAACTACAGGCTTACCGAAAGCAACAAACTGAATTACGATGCTGCCAGCGGTCGTTTTTTTACTACGCTGTTCCTCAAACAGGGTGTGTATGATTACGAATACATCTGGGTTGATCGTAATAAGAAAGCCGACGACGTACCTTTAGAGGGCAGCCATTACGAAACGGAGAATGATTACCAGTTGCTGGTTTACTATCGTCCGCCGGGCGCGAGATGGGAAGAGTTAGCTGGGTTTCAGCAAGTGAATACGGGGAAGAAGTAGAAACATGCTTTTGGTAGTGCCCTGTTAGGAATGGTAGTGCTATTATCATCGTTAGTGGATGTTCTTTTTTCTTTTCGTGGCTGTTGCACAACTAACACAATGTTGAAAAGACATTAATAATGAAAGGCGAGGTGTTTCTTATCTTGTAATATGCAAGGGAAGAAAAGCCACCAGGAA
>NZ_BAABFT010000033.1:0-19823 GCF_039541195.1 Mucilaginibacter gynuensis | reverse complement strand
TACCTGGTGTACTATAACTGGGAAAGACCCCATCAGGGGATCGGAGGTAAAAAACCTATCGATATGATCACCCTAAACAACAAATCATAAATCAACTAATCTGTCCTCGAATTAATAAACCCTTACAAATGCGAGGCACGAAGCAATCTCTACTTAGGTTAAGCTTGCGCTATAATTAACGTCAATCTGCTCTTGGGCACAGAGCCCCATTACTTTTGAGGGCAAAAGTAACAGACTAAGCGAAGCGATCTCATGAGTACCTTTAAAAACAAACCAACAACGAATAAACCCTTGTCCAGCAAAAGGCTTCTTTGCCGCACAAGGCCATACCCCTGCAAAACAGTCAGAACTTAGGGCTGGAATTTTTTCCCCAGCGCTCACTTCCACCCCACATGCAACAAGTTCCTATGCCCGCCTTTTCGCTCGTGGCCACCACAGTTCTGCCTGTTTTCGCCCGAAGCTCTTTGCTGACGGGAAGGGAAATCTTGCGCTCGTTTTCAACGAGTGCTTAAACTGGGTTAGCGTCTGCGACGCTTTTTCACGATGCGATCGCTCTGCCATGTTATCCACTCGTTGAAAACGAGCGCAAGTTGATGTTTGTATCGGGTCATCCTGAGCTTGTCTAAGGATCGTGCGCAGAGGCCATCATCCACGCACCCTTCGACAAGCTCAGGGTGACAGGCCATGCATTATCTAAATCTTTAAATATTAAGTTTCGATTTGCCTGGATTTCACACAAAAATTACACTCATATTTGAACTTCCTGGTAAAAACGAAGGCCCTTTTGAGAAATTCAAAAGGGCCTTCGTTTTTTACTTAAACACTCTCGTTAACCAGTGCTCTCCATTCTGTGAGTTCCGGGATGCCGGGTTTGCGTTTGCCGAACATTTGGAGGATCATTTCTCCGTCTTTGTCGAAAAGTTCTATCGAATTTACGTCGCCGTCGGTTGATGGTTTTACTACGTGCCATGCCGCTGCTATGGCGTCTTCGCGCAGGTGCAGGTTAAATTCAGGATCGAGTACGTTGTACCATGGCCCCATAGTAACCAGTTTGGTGATATTACCGCTATGGATCTGGATACAACCGTGATTACCCACAAATATCATCACCGGGATTTGCTGTGCCGAACATTGCTCGAATATGTTTTTGGCCTTTTCTACATCTATCTCTTTGGCATAACCTTCCGGCGATAAGCGCAATGCCTGTGTGCGGGTCAATTTGTACTTGCGCAGCAATCCAAAAAACTCGTGGCTGTCCTGTATTGCTTTCCAGGCTTCGCCGAAGGCTTCTTTTTCAATAGCTTCATCGGGCAATTCGGCAGGGACTGTTCTGTTTGAGACAGTGGTGCTTATGCCGTTGTTCTCTTCATCTTTGTAAGCGGCTGCCAGCTCATCGTAAGCGGCTTTGTCGCTTTTATCAGTCAGGTATATTTTGTGTATGGCCACGCCCGATTGATCGAAGAATTGCAGGCTGTAACGGTCGTTCTCATTTACCGCGAAACCAAAATGCCAGTACTGCATAAACATACGCAGGTCAATATCCTCGCCCAAAACCAAACCGGCATGCGGGGAAAATGATACCTTTTCGTAAACGCCTTTGCGCTCGCTTACACAGTATTCGTTACGGGTTAATGCCATTACATAACCTAACGAGTTGATCTGTTTCAGCAGGTTCTCAAAATCTTTCTTTAGCAGGGTAACGGTTTCGCCTAAACCGGTGGCCAGTAATTCTGCTTCGCTTACTGCAAGGTCGGCAGCTATTTCGCGGATGCGCTTTTTAGGGTTGGCCAGTTTATATTCCTGATAACGTTCTTTTAGGGCGTTGATAGTAGTTTCCATATTTATGTACTTAAAGGGGGTTTGTTGTTGTCGTAAATAATTTCGCGCGGCATAATGATCTGTTTAAGCGTTGTCGGGTTAGTGAACGTGTCCGATTCTATCTCGAAGATTTCATATACCGATTTGGGGTTCAATACTTCGGCTGCGGTGCCATCGTACCACTTGCGGCCGTTCTTCAGCATAATTATCCTGTCGGCATATTGCGAGGCAAGGTTCATGTCGTGCAGCACGCTGATCACCATAAACTTTTTCTGTGTCATGGCCTTTAATATGGCCAGCGTTTGCTGCTGATAAAGTATGTCCATGCCCGATACCGGTTCGTCCATCAGTAATAAAGCATGCTCGTTTTCCCATATTTGTGCCAGTGCGCGCGATAATTGAGCCCGCTGCTGTTCTCCGCCCGATAGGGTGAGGTACGATCTCCCGGCAAGCGATAATACGCCTGTAGCCTCCATTACGGTATTTACAATACTATGGTCGTGGGCAGACGGATGATTATTAAAATGCGGGTACCTGCCCATCATCACTATCTCCTGTACGTTAAATGGCAGGCTCACCACATTTTGCTGACTTAACACCGCACGCATCTTAGCCAACTCCAACGCGCTGTACTTTGATAACGGCTGTCCGTTGAAATGGATTGTGCCTTCATTTGGTTTGTATGTGCCCGCAAGTAATTTTAATAAAGACGATTTACCTGCCCCGTTTGAACCCAGTATAGCGATCAGTTCGCCCGGTTTTATGCTGAAAGAGATATCCTTCACCAATTTATGCGGACCAATCTGATAGCTTATGTTTTTAACTGTTAGCATCGTTATCGGGTTAAATAGATAGTTTACGTTTATCGCGTACCAGGATATACAAAAATACCGGCGCCCCTATCAGCGCGGTGATCACACCGATGGGCAATTCAATAGGGGCGATGATAGTACGCGATATAATATCGGCTACCACCATCATCAAGGCACCGGTTAATGCAGATGCCGGCAGCACATGCTTATTATCAACCCCGATTACCATGCGTACAATATGCGGTACCAGCAAGCCTACAAAGTTGATAATACCCGTTAATGATACCGCCGAACCAATGGCCATGGTTGATAGCAGGATAACATTGCGTTTAATACGGTTAACATTTAGCCCAAGATAATCAGCCTGAATTTCACCCAACGAAAAAGCGTTCAATGCCTTGCCCGATCTTGGAAGCAATAAAACCGGTATCATCACGAACGGTGTCAGCGTGGTAACGGTTTGCCATGTGGCGCCACCCAAACTGCCCAGCATCCAGAAAGTGATATTACGTAACTGTTGTTCGCTGGATAAATAAGTGATTAGCCCCGTTAAAGCCCCGGCAAGTGCGTTTATAGCTATACCGGCCAGCAGCATGGTTGCCACATTGGGTTTACCATCGTGCCGCGAAAGTTGGTAAATGATGAATGCTGTTATACCCGCGCCTGCAAAGGCCGCGAACGCCAGTAAATAATAACCTAAAACATTGCTCAACCCTGCAAGAAAGGTGGTTTCTAAACCGATAACGGCCACCGCCATCAGCGAAGCACCGGCAGAAATGCCCACCAATCCCGGTTCTGCCAGTGGGTTACGGAATATGCCTTGTATAGAAGCCCCCGAGATACCCAGCGCAGCGCCAACCAAAATGGCCAGCAACAGGCGTGGCATGCGCACAATAAAAATAATAACCTGGTGCTGCTCGTTTACATTGGCTATGTTACGAATGCCTGCTTTGTGCAGCAGTAACGCGAACACCTCGGGCACCGGGATACTTACAGCACCCAACCCAACAGAAAAAGCCCCGGCCAAAATTAAAGCGATAACCAAAACAGCATAAATGATCCCTTTGGGCATACTATAGCTTGTTATGCAGTTGTACAATAGCCTGATCGAGCCTTACACTAAAGTTGGTAAGTAAACCGCCATCCATTTGTACAATACGTTTATTTTTGCCCGCTTTGGTTTGCTCCATACCGGGTATTTTAAGTATGCTATCCATACCGCCAAGGCTGCTGAAACCAAAATCGAACATCAAAATAATATCCGGGTTAGCTTGTACCAATGCTTCGGTGGTATAGGGCTTAAAATCGTTAAAGTTGGTTACGGCGTTGGTGCCTCCAGCAAGAGTAATAATGCCATCAATGCTGGTATTTTTACCGGCCACCATCATTACACCCGGTCCACGGGCATAAATGAACAATACTTTGGTATTCTTCTTCGCTTTTTTAGCGGCGGCAACAGCATTATCTATTTTCGTTTTTGATTGTTTGATGAGTGCCGCACCTTTAGCTTGTGCCTGCAAGGCAGCGGCTACATCGCGTATAAAATCGTAAGAGCCGGCAACGGTATAGGTTTGCTTGATGCTCACCAATTTAATACCTGCCGCGGTTAACTGCGATTCAATTTCTTTTGATACCGAGCCCTCGGGCGCCAGTACCAGCTCGGGGCTGAAAGAGATAAGTCCTTCGGCAGATACCGAACGGCTTTTGCTCACTTTGGGTAACTGGTTGGCATACGCGGGGTATGTGCTGGTTACATCAACCGCGACAATGTTTTTTCCAAAGCCAAGCGCGTCGACAGTTTCGGTCAAGGCTCCGCTAAGGGTTATGATACGCTTAGGCGATGCGGCCTTTGCACCAATGGCAAAAGCAAGGCAAACGGTAAGCAGACAGATTAATTTTTTCATGGATTAACAGGGGTATGTATTGTGCTTATTTAGCGGGTTCAATAAAGGCGTAGCGGAAAGTGTAATGACTTGGGTCGCCATCGCCGTTCTTGTAGTAGTTGAGCACTTCAAGCTTAACATATTTGCCTGATGCGGTATGTAAAATAATTACACGGCCGGGTACCGGGGTGATAGTATGAGTGTTCATATCATAAGCATACCAGCCGTTGCCGCTACCTTGCGGAATAGCCTTTTGCGTTGCCGAGTCGGACTGATAACCGGTTGCCGGTGCCTGCTTAATATCGTCGAATTTTACATTCTTCAATACAAGAGCGGTTGTGCTGCCGGTGCCGCTTACGCCGCTGTTTACCCATACTGCAGTTTTAAAAAAGGCTAAATCCCAGTTTTTGCCTGCGGTATCAGCACCATCAACAATGGCGTGCTTATCAATACTGTAATAAGCCTTTTTGGTAGCCGCCGGAATGTCGTTTGCTATCTTGATGCTATCGTTGCCACTCTGGGCAAATACGTTGCTGTTGTTACTGAACAGAATCGCTATAGTTAAAATAATTATGTAATGGAGAGAGGGGTGTGTGGATTTCATGGTACAAATGAACTCCTTATTTATAAGCATTCCAAATAAGATATGTAACATTTATGAAATCGGGCTATGTCAAACACGATGTCAGTAATGGAGTGTGATGGTAAATGATGGTGTTTTAATTGGCTTGTATTTAGTTGTTTATAATTTTATTCGATGCTGATTTGAAGCTTTATTCAGGCTGTTTTTCTTCAATTTTCCGCAAATAATGCTCCCAAAGTCATAAAAAATAATCCCGATTTCGGTAATAAACTATCGATTAAACTAAGCACTTTTGTTCTGTTCTTATTTAGACTGTTTAAAAATAAGAAGACTGATTATTAATGAAACGCTTTTTACCGCTTATCATCATGCTGTTCTATTCATCTCTTACCTACGCCCAAATAACCGGCCGCTTAAGCGGAACGGTTACCGATGATAAGGGGAATGCTGTTGAAGGGGTAGCCATTATACTGATACAAACAGGGCAGGGCGCATCAACCAACGCGAAAGGGCAGTACACTATTGAAAAGCTGAAAGCGGGTGCGTACAATGTTCGTGTAAGCGCTATAGGTTATAAACCGGCAATGCTCAAAACTACCATTCGCGATAATCAGCAAACTATACTCCCCGTCAATATTGAAACCGATGTAAACACCTTAACCGAGGTTGGCATTACGGGCAAACATTACAATCCTGATAACCTGATCGATTTGCAACGCACGCCAATGCCATCAACTGTAATTACCCGTAAACAAATTGAAGAAATGGGTAGCCGCCGGTTAGATGAAGTACTAAGAGAACAAACCGGGCTGGCCATAGTAAGCGACATTGGCGCGGGCGCGCGCGCTGTGGGTTTGCAAATGCAGGGTTTTGATAGCGGCTATACCATGATACTGATAGACGGTCAGCCAATGACGGGCCGCAATTCGGGCAATTTCGATCTGTCGCGTATTACGGTAGCCAATATCGAAAGGATCGAAATTATAAAAGGTGCTTCGTCCTGCCTGTTCGGCAGCGAGGCCATGGCCGGTGTGGTGAATATAGTTACCCGGCAGCATATATCGCAGGCGCAAGGTTTGGCGGGCATCCGTTATGGCAGTTTCAATATGGTTGATGCTAACCTGGAAGGCGAAAGTCCGTTTGCAAATGGCAGGGGATCGGGTTACCTGGCCGGAAATTATTACCGTACCGACGGTTTCAATTCAAACCCATACTTAAGCGAAGGCAAAACTGTGCCACCATATAGCAGCTATACCATACAGGGGCGTGCCAAATATTTGTTAAGCGATGTTAACTCGCTGAATATTACAGGCAGATTTGCTTCGCGACGGTCTGACAATAATAAATCTTACAGCGGCGACCCAACCCGCGATGTATTGAAAGAGAATGACCTCAACGCGTCGGCAGTACTGAACAGCAATTTTAAAAGCGGGGTGCGTATTAAATCGCAATACTATTTAACCCGTTATGCTACAGGGCAAAACATAACCAATCTTACCGAAGGCTTTACCATTCCCGGCAGTAATTTTACGCAATACCTTCACCGTGCCGAATTGCAGGCATCACAAACATGGTTTAATAATCTGCTGATTACCGCTGGTGCTGGTACACAATACGAAACTATGGATAACGACCTGTATACAGGCGGCAAGCATCAGCAGAATACATTTTTGTATACCCAGGGCGATTGGAAAGTAACGAACAAACTTGGTTTTATAGGCGGTGCACGCCTTGAGCGACACAGTCGTTACGGCGGTAGCGTTACGCCAAGTTTTGGGGTGAATTATCAGCTTGTAAAATCGCTCACGCTTAGGGCGGCGGTATCTACAGGTTTTAAAACACCCGATTTCAGGCAGCTTTATCTCGTGTTTACCAATTTCGCCGGTGGCGGATATACCGTATTAGGTACCGAAGAATTTACAACCGAACTTAAAAAGCTACAGGATGCAGGCGAAATATCACGTGTGTTTCCTAACGCTGCAAAGGTAGGCGGCTTAAAGCCGGAACGATCTACCTCGTACAGCGCGGGTTTTAGCTTTGCACCCGGCACCCGCTTCAAGCTTGATGTAAACGGGTTTTACAACAACGTGCGCAATTTCATCAATACCGAGCAGGTGGCATCTAAAACCAATGGTCAGCAGGTGTTTTCTTATTTTAATATCGACAGGGCTTTTCTTACAGGTGCTGATGTGGGGCTAACTGTAAAAGCGACAAAGGGATTGACCGTATCGGCAGGTTATCAGTTACTCTACGCTAAAGATAGGGGCGTAATTGATTCTATAAAAGCGGGTACAGGCAACTATGCTAACGTTTACGATGTAAACATCAGCAACGACAGACGTTCTACAACGGCAGATTATTTCGGCCTTACCAATCGTTCGCGCCACATGGCCAATATCAGGTTAAGTTACGAGTACGAACCAAGAGGGATTACGGCATCTTTCAGGGTAAACTATCGCGGAAAATATGGCTTTATGGAGGCAGGGCGCTCAAACGGTTTCCTCGATCCTTTTGATACCTATGTTTCGGGCTACTACCTGCTCAACGCCGCCATCCAAAAAACATTGATGAACAAGCACTTTGCCGTGCAGGTAACGGTAGATAATATTTTGAACTATCGCGATATGCTGATGCCCGCGCAATCGGGCAGGGTAGTGTTGCTAAGCCTTAACTACAGGTTTTTCCATAACCAATAAATTGATAATGACTATGAAGCGTAATTTATATAAAACTTTAAAAATGATAGTGTTTGCCATCGCTACAATGGCAACGGTGTCATCATGTACCAAAGACGAAGTAAAGCCTCAGCTGGAAGACGGCAAAAGCGTGATCATCAAGGATCTGCCCGGTGATGTAGGTAATACGGTAGGCAGCGGCCGCCCGTTTGCGCCTTTTTACTTTAAGCTAAGCACAGGCGCTAAAGTGGATACCGCCAAAAAGAAAACCACCGAATGGGATATCGCCTTCGCAAAGGAGTATAACTCTTATGTATCTATCAATAACGGTACCGATGATGGCAGTTTTGGCAATGGCGGACCGGGGCAAGGCGCTATGGTAGCGGTAAACCAGGCTTATGATAAAGTTACTACCGCGCCGTCAGATGAAGATTTCGCTAAGAACGCTATCACAGCGGCAGGGTGGGACAGCGGCAATGGCAACGGCTGGTATTTTTACGATTTGAATACCCACCTCGCTATCCCTGTTAAAAACCGCACCTATGTATTACGCACTGCCGAAGGCCGGTACGCTAAGCTGGAACTGGTGAGCATGTACAAAGGCGCGCCTGCCGTGGTAACTGATTTGAACTGGCCTGCCCCATATTTTACCTTCAGGTACTATGTACAACTGGATGGTAGCCGAAACCTAAGCACTAAAGACTAAACCTTATTTGAAATTTATATTAACTCATTAATGATATGACATCAACTATAAAAAACAACTTGAAATGGCTGTGTTCAATAGCTGTTGCTGCACTGCTTTTTACAGCTTGCAGTAAAGAGAATAATACACCTGAACCCGATAAAGAAACCGGAATACACACCCCTGTTACGGCAGGCAAAGTGCCGTTTTATAAACTGCAAAGGGTAGAGAACTTTTTAGCGCCCGCCGATGACAGTGCCCCCACAACACCGCCGCCTACCGTTTATTTCAGTTTAGAAAATAAAGAGCAAACACCCGTGGAGTATGTAAAAACCATTCGCTGGGATATTACTTTTACCGGTTTATATAACAGCTTTTTAGGTTCAAACAATGGTAAGGATGATAAGAACAGCGGTTATGGCGCCAATGGCTTAGGTGGTATAGTAATTTTCAAAAAGCCATTTAATGAAGTAACCGATGTGCCTGCCGACGCTGAGTTTTCTACCTCGAAATTAATAGGTACTGATGACCTGGGTGCTTTTGGTGAAGGGACCGGCTGGTACCTGTATGATTTTAGCGGAACTATTAAAGGTGATGGCAGCTTCAATAAAATGCACGTAGCCTATGCCATGCCCGATGAACGTACCGTTGTTGTACGTACCGCTAAAGGGAATTATGCTAAAATAAAAATGATCAGCTGCTATAAGGATGCCTTTACGCCAGATCTGTGGTTTAGGGATACACCGCACATGTACTTTACTTTTGAGTATGTGATAGTGCCTAAAGGCAGCACCAAGTTTGAAATAAAGTAAGTGACCTTACCTAAACCGGGATCACGTTTAATATAAGAATACGACCAAAAGACCTGCCACCCTATGTGTTGTTTTAGGCCATAGGGTGCAGCAGGCACCAATTGTACATATTTGCATAGTTGAATACAGGAAATGCACATCAAATCGAAAATTGAAAGTTTTGAGGACTGGCTTTTTATAGAAGAGCTGCCCGATGGTTATAACGCCCAAACGCCGCTGGCCGAAAAGCGTATGACCATTAAGCGCCCGCCTGTACACCAGTTCAGTAATTATACTATCAGTTCGGGAGGTTTGTTTTTGATGCACGCCAAAATGCAGTTTGATGAGCCTGCTAAAATCCTTTTTGAAATAGAAGGCGAAACCGTTACCTCGCAATTCATCTTTTACGAAAACGCGCCCGCAAGTGATGATGCCGGTAAAGGTAAAAGATCGCGTGCGGGGGCGAGGCATAATATCAGGTACATTCCATCGCTTTCGGGTAAGTATGAGCTTTCGCCCGTTGTGGAGTATAATTATTTTTTGGTGGTGCTGTCAAAAGAGTATTACTTCCACCTCATTAACCAGGATTCGGTGCTGCATGCCGATTTTGTGGAGGAGATCAAGAACGGAAAGTATACCTCTATTTCGGCTAAAGACTTGCTGGTATCGCACGAGATGAAGCAGCTCATTAACGATATATTGGAGTGTAAAAAAACAGGTGAACTCAAACGCCTGCACACTGAAGCCAAGGTGCTTGAATTGCTGATGCTGCAAATGGAGCAGATGCAAAACGACCAGCACCAGGAAATCCGTACGTTTACCGATCTGGAGCAGGAGAAGATTGAGCAGGCCCGTGATATTCTCGACCAGGATTACGCCAATCCGCCGGTATTGCCGGTGCTGTCGCGAATGGTGGGTTTAAATGAGTTTAAACTAAAGCGTGGCTTCAAAGCCTACTATGGTATCACCATTTATGGTTATGTAACCCGTTTAAAAATGGAAAAGGCCCGTCATTTGATCATCGATCAGAAAAAAACCATCCGTGAAGTAACTTATGAGGTAGGTTTTAAGCATCAATCGCACCTTTCAGAAGCTTTTAAAAAATATTTTGGCATACTGCCCAGCGAAATAAGGCATTAAGTTGTGAAAATGCGTTTTGATCAATTAATTACAACTTGCGAAGGGATTGCTATTTTGATACCTTTGTAGCATGGTCAAATTATTTGCTGTCGGTTTCCCCCGGGATATGGACGAGCTTGAGCTTTTGGAATTGTTCGCTGCTTATGGTACAATTGGTACCGTAACCATTATTCGCGATCAGGAAACTAATGTAAGTGCCGGGTATGGTTTCATCACCATGACCGATCAGGCAGGTGCCGATCGTGCTATCGCGGCCCTTGACGGCGCTACTATTGATGAACGTACACTAAGCGTACGTATTGCCGATAACAAAAACCCGCCTCCTGTTAAACCTGCTCCGCGTGCAAACAAAACATACAACAAGCCAAAATTCACCAAGGCTGGCTATACCAAACCGGGTAGCTATAGCAATAGTGATGCCTCCGGCGAAAAGAAAAAACGCCCGAGAAAACGTTTGTAAGATATATCGCACGTAAGTGCAAAAAACAAGCCCGGCTTATTGATTAAGCCGGGCTTGAATATGTATTGTATTTGCTGTCGGTTTATTTCCGTTGGGTAACCTTCACCCAATCTACCCACATTTTTGCCTGTTTATTCTTTACCATTTCAACGCTCGTATCGGGCAGGCCAAAGTATGGCGCTTTATTACCATTCAGCTTTATCGGGTAAGCGCCGCCGAGGGCATAATTCAGTATCAGGTATTTCTTATTGTCAAAAGCCCACTTGCCATAATGTTCAGCCATTTTGCGGTTCACACGAAACATCAGTATGCCATCGTATTTAAATAAGAGTTCGTCGGGTGTCCAGTCTACCGCGTAGGTATGCCATTGGGTAGCATCATTATTAGCCGGGAAGTATTGGCGGTTTACAAAGGGTGTTTCGCCGCTGTAACCGGGGCCATGTACGGCCGCGCTTGCCCAATCTTTTTCGCCCACGTATTCCATTATATCAATTTCACCACATTCGGGCCATGCGCCGTTGCCCAGCATCCACCAGGCAGGCCATAAACCTGCGCCATCGGTTACCTTTATTCGTGCTTCGGCAGTGCCGTAAGTAAAATCAAACTTGTTTTTGGTATTGATGCGGCCCGATATAAAGTTGAATGTTTGCCCGTCATTAGTTTTAAAATTAGGCGATGCTATCGGCCTCAATACCAAATTGCCGTTCTCAACGTATATAGTCGCCGATGAATCAACATAAGCCTGTAACTCGTTGTTTACGTGCATGCCGGTAACTTCCGCGTTCCATTTGGTACGGTCAAGGTTTTTGCCGTTAAAGTCGTCGAAAAACACTACGTTATCTTTCGGGTTTATGGCTGTTGCTACTTTTTGGGCGGTGCCTGTTTGCGATAAAGCAAAAATGCTTAACACGGCAATTGCGCAGCCGTATTTGTATTTTTTAGGTTTCATTTTAAGCGTGATGTATGCTTGGTTTAAACAGATTTTACGGTATTGGTTTCCTTACGTATAATGGGTGCTACCTGTGTGCCGAATATTTCAATAGCTTTCAATATTTTAGCATGCGGGGTGTGCCCGGTTACAAGTTGAGCCAGGAAACGGGTATTGCCGAACAGTTCGTATTGCTGCATAATTTTATCAACCGCCTGCTGTACATTGCCTACTACTAACGGGCCATCTTTACGCAGCCATTCAAACTGCTCACGACTCATAGGCGACCAGCCACGATCTTTACCAACCCGGTTCATCAGCGCCTCGTAGGATGGATAAAATTCGTCGGCAGCCTGTGCCGAATCTTCAGCAACAAAAAATTGGGAGCTGATGCCCAGTTGCAATTTACTCACATCGTGCCCGGCTTTCTCTGCCGATTCGCGGTATAGCTCAACAAACGATACAAAATGCTTTGGCGCGCTGCCCAGTATAGCGATGATCATCGGCAGGTTCATGCGCCCGGCCCGCTTGGCCGATGCTGGTGTGCCGCCAACGCCAAGCCACACGGGTATGGCCGATTGATAAGGGCGAGGATATATGCCCTGCTGCCTGATAGGTGCACGGAATTTACCTTCCCAGGAGATAACTTCCTGTTTGCCTATTTCTAAAAGCATCTCCAGTTTTTCGGTGAAGAGGGCGTCGTAATCATCCAGATCATAGCCAAATAGCGGAAACGATTCAATGAACGATCCACGCCCCGCGATCATCTCGGCACGTCCGCCGGAGATCAGGTCTACCGTGGCAAAGTTTTGAAAGGTACGCACCGGATCGGCAGAGCTAAGTACAGTTACCGAACTGGACAAGTGAATGTTTTTGGTGATAGCCGCTGCTGCCGCCATAAATACTTCAGGTGCCGATACCACAAAATCGGGGCGATGATGTTCGCCGAAGGCAAATACATCAAGCCCAACCTCATCGGCAAGTTTTACTTCTTCTAATAATTGCTGTACCCGCTCGTGAGCGTTAACGGCGTTACCTGCTTTGCCGTCGGGTGTAACCTCGCCAAATGTGCTTATGCCTAATTCCATAATTTAGTTTGCGTAAAAGTAAACAGTTTAGGGTAGTTGAATGTGTTTTAATATAACAAAATAGGTAAATTTAACTTATGGAAGAACCTGAAAAACTGAACCGGATAATTGAGGCCCGCATGAAACTGAAGGCCCGTTTTGAAGAGAAGATGAAACTGACGCCATCCGTGGCTGATGATACGCCGAAAGGATTGGGTAAACCCAACAGGCATGGCATGCCCAGCATCCCGATAGGGCAAACGGCTACCGTTAAATGGCCGGTGCTCGATCTGGGTTATCAACCCGATGTTCCGCAGGAACGCTGGCGGCTCACCATTGACGGCGCAGTTGAAAACCCGGTACGCCTGAGCTGGAAAGATTTTATGGCCTTGCCACAAACTAAGGATACGTCAGATTTTCATTGCGTTACCACATGGTCAAAACTGAACATGCACTGGAAAGGTGTAAGCCTGATAGATCTGGCTGCATTAGTTCACCCTAACGAGAACGCTACGCACATACTTTGCTACGGATACGATACCTATACCACCAACCTGTCGTTAGAAGAAGCCCTGAAGCCCGATGTTTTACTGGTGCATACCTTTGAGGGACAACCCTTGCAAAAAGAGCATGGTGGCCCCGTGCGCATGATAACCCCGCAGCTTTACGCCTGGAAGGGCTCCAAATGGATAAAACGTATTGAGTTTTTAACTGCCGATAAACCCGGTTTTTGGGAAGACAGGGGTTACTCCAATACCGCCTACCCCTGGCGAAACGACCGTTACAGCGATTAATTAAATGCTGATGTTTTCCAGGTATTTATAACCGCTCCCTGTGTTGATCATTAGCACCTGTTCGCCGGGTTTTATCCATTGGCTGGCTTTTAGTTTTTTGTAGGCCTGCCAAAGCGCCGCGCCTTCGGGTGCTATCAGCATGCCTTCGTGTTTGGCTATCTGCTTAACGGCGGCATTCATTTCAGCATCGCTTACACTTATGGCGCAACCATGGCTGGCATACAATAAACGCAATATCACCTTATCGGCATACGATTTGGGCACACGCAAACCATTGGCAATGGTAAAACCACCGTCGACAAAAGCGGCGGTGTGCAGGCCCGTTTCAAAGGCTTTAACAATACCGTTACAGCTTTCAGATTGTACGGCCACCATGCGAGGGCGTTTGCTACCTATCCACCCTAATTGTTCCAGCTCGTCAAAGGCTTTCCATATACCTATTAAACCCGTGCCGCCACCGGTAGGGTATAAGATCACATCGGGTACCTGCCAGTTAAATTGCTCGGCTATTTCGTAGCCCATGGTCTTTTTGCCTTCTAACCGGTAAGGTTCTTTCAGGGTAGAGATCTGGAACCAGTGGTTCAGCAAAGCATGTTCGTTGATGAGCTTCCCGCAGTCGCTGATATTACCGTCAACTTCCAGCAATTCGGCACCGTACAAACGGCATTCATCCTTAAATACTTTTGGGGTTAACCTTGGCATGTATACAATGGCTTTTATACCCGCACGTGCGGCATAAGCAGCCAGCGCGCCGCCTGCATTACCTGCGGTAGGGGTAGCGATAGCCTTAATGCCTAACTCTTTGGCTTTTGAAACCGCCATGCCAATGCCCCGTGCCTTAAACGAGCCGGTAGGGTTGCCCGATTCATCTTTCCAAAATACTTCGTTCTCCCCGGTTTCGTGCTTTAGGTTTTCAATGGGGATTATGGGCGTAAAACCTTCGCCCATGCTCACTATGTTTTTGGCATCAGTAACGGGCAGTAGTTCGCGGTAGCGCCACATGCTGGCCTTGCGGCCTTGTAAAATATCTTTACTTAATCCCTCACTTAAATGATATTGCGCAAACAGGGTCGACCGGCAATCATCGTTGATGCAAACGGTGTTTAATTTGCCGGCATCGTGCAGCGTACCGCACTCGGGGCATTTTAAGTTTACTAATAGCGATCTATGTTGGTTGAAGTTGCCGGTCATTTAATAAAAGTATTTGTAGCTGTATGCTGTAGCGCTTGCAACTATAGCCCCAAGTTATCAACTAAGGCCGTTATGAGCAAATGATTATTGATATTGTTGCGTTATTGTCTAATACTGTGCAAATAAAAAATTATATGCCTTTGCTAAGTGTGCTTTTTAAACGATGATGCCAAAATCGTTTAATGATTTAACAAAATAGTAAATTGATAAATTAATGCCAAAGCTATCTTTGATTTGATATAAACCAATTACCATTATTCAATGATCAGTATTAATACCACTGCTAAAACAATTATGCTGGGTGTTTCTGCATTAGTTTGCACCAGCGCGTTACAGGCAAAAGATCATAAGATCAAACCGCACGCTAAACCGGCGGTACATGCCCATGTTGACACTTCAAGAACAGGCTGGTGGGAGAAAGCCCGTTTCGGCATGTTCATTCACTGGGGTGTTTATACTATCCCGGCAGGCCAGTATAATGGCAAGGATATCCCGGGCCTGGGCGAGTGGATTATGCACGATGCAAGCATCCCGGTAGCTACCTATAAAGATTACGCTAAAAAATTCAACCCTACCGAATATAACCCTGAACAATGGGTGCAAATGGCGAAAGCTGCCGGTATGAAATATATTGTGATCACTACCAAGCACCATGATGGTTTCGCGCTGTTTGATTCAAAGGCCAGCGACTGGAACGTGGTAAAGGCCACACCTTACGGTAAAGATCTGATAAAACCGCTCGCCGAAGCTTGCCGCAAATATGGTATGAAACTGGGTTTCTACTACTCGCAGGCTAACGACTGGGGTAACAAAGGTGGCGCTGCTGCCCGCGGCCATTGGGATGATGCTCAAAAAGGTAGTATGGACGAGTATATTGATAAAGTTGCCGTACCACAGGTGAAAGAAATATTAACCAATTATGGTGATGTTTGCGAGCTGTGGTGGGATGTACCAACCGATATGACCAAAGAACGTGCAGCTAAGTTTTTACCGCTGCTGGCTATGCAACCGCAAATTATTACTAACGACAGATTAGGAGGCGACGTAAAAGGTGATTTGTTCACCCCGGAGCAATATATTCCGGCTACGGGTATAAAAGGCTTATGGGAAACCTGTATGACCATGAACGATACCTGGGGCTTTAAGGTAAATGATCATAACTGGAAATCAAGCAAAACATTGATCCGTAACCTGATAGAAACCGCGTCAAAAGGCGGTAACTACCTGCTGAATGTTGGCCCTGAACCAAGCGGTAAATTCCCGCAGCCAATTGTTGAGCGTTTGGAAGCCATTGGTAAATGGATGAAGGTTAACAATGAATCTATATACGCTACCACGCCAAGTCCGTTTAAGGCATTGCCATGGGGTAGGGCTACTACCAAAGCGGCTGCTAATGGTAATACCACTATTTACCTGCATGTATATAACTGGCCAGCAAATGGTCAGCTGTTAATACCGGGTTTAACTAACGAAGTGCTTTCTGCCAAATTATTGGCCAACGGCAAAACTTTAAAGGCCGGTAAGCAGGATAACAGCGTGGTATTAACAGTACCCGCTACAGCTTTGGATGAAGTGGCTACCGTTGTGAAGCTACAGGTAAAAGGCAAACCGCAAATTGATGCCTTTGTACAAACCGCCGAAGCCGATGGTTCCATTGTATTACAACCGGGATTGGCCGATCTGCACACAGCGCAAGGTGGGTCATCAATGAACTCGGAAGGTGGCGATGAGCAGAACCTCGGTTACTGGACAGATCCGAAAGCATCGGCATCATGGCAAATATTGGTTAAAAAACCAGGGACTTATTCAATAGAAACATGGGTGGCTACACCGAGTTCAACGGCTAAGATCAATATAGTTGCCGGTACGCAAACCGTACAAAAAGCGGTTGAAAAAACAGGCAGCTACAATAACTACAAAAAATTAGTGATCGGTGAGATCAAGATAGATAAAACAGGTGTGAACACCATTCGCCTTACCGCCGACCAGGCTAACTGGAACCCGGTAAATGTGCGCAAGATAGTTCTATCGCCAAAGGGATAATTTCAGTATCAGAGTAAACAAAGAAAGGCGCATCATGGCGCCTTCCTTTGTTTATATAGGTTTGGCTAATTGCCTTTTAGCCAGCCGGTAATGCTGATGCGTTGTTTGGTGCAGGGCATTACTTCATGTTCCAGTTCGTTACTTTTAAACAGTACGCTTTTACCCAGCATGGGCGCAATAAACTGTTTGCTGTCTTTATGATGCAGACATAATTCGCCGCCATCGGCCGTTACCCAATCTGCATTAAGGTAAAATATCATGGAGTACTTTCTGCTGCCGTTTTGCTTAAACTGGTCGATGTGTTTTTTATAAAAGCTGCCCTTTTCGTATACCGTATAGTGAAATTCATAGCCGGTGATGCCGGTGTAGCAAGTACTGTTGAGGTAGCTTACAAACTCGTCCATCAAATCGAAAAAGGCATTCTCATGCACATTATTATGCTTGCGGTCGAGCCAGTAAATTTTGTCGCTGCGTACCAGCAGATCATGTACCACCAATTTGCCGTTACCGGTGCCTGCGGCTAATAATTTTTGATGCTGATAAAGTGCAGTAATATTATCGGTGAGATGAGCAGCCAACGCGGCGCTCAAAAAGTTATCGGCTATGCCAACCTCATCATCAATAAAACTATCAATGAGGGTATTAAAAGTTTTTTCCAAAGAGCGCAAAGCACAATCGTAAATGGTTGTATCTGCTTGCCGTCAAGGTAGTCTTTATTATCATGATACCATGAGTTTATTATCTGGCTTTTTAACCCTAACAAAAGCACTGCCGCGGTGTTTACTTCAAACAAACCAGTTTGAAAGCAAACACTATGAAAGCATTACTCATCAATTGCACATTGAAACCGTCACCGGCGTTTTCTAATACGGGCGCGCTCATTAATAAAGCTATCCGGTTGCTAAACAACTATGGCGTACAAACCGAAGAGCTCCGTTTGGTTGATTATGATGTAAAAACAGGTACTTCAAGTGATGAGGGTAATGGCGATGAATGGCCTGCCATATTGAATAAGATAAAGCAATGCGATATATTCATTGTAGGTTCCCCGATATGGATGGGGCATTTGTCCTCCACCGCGCAACATGTAATTGAGCGTTTGGATGCCGTATTCCATGAAGACGAACTGGCTGATGAATCAACCGGGCAATACTTTACCTATAACAAGGTTGCCGGTTGTTTAATAACGGGTAATGAAGATGGTGCACATTCCAGCGCGGCGCAATTTCTGTGGGCGATGCAGGAGGCCGGTTTTACCATCCCTCCAAATGTAAATGCTTATTGGGTAGGCCTTGCAGGTGGCGATAAAGATTATGTAGAAGCCGGAGGCGAAAAGTATTTTTATACCAACTACACATTACAGTACATGGTAGCCAACCTGGTATATTTTGCTAAACTTTTAAAAGCAAATCCAATAGATACTAATTTAAAGATGCTGAAAGAATTGGCTAAACAGGAGAGTGATCAACAGTAGGAAATGCATATATCTCTGTATGATAACTCTTATGCTTTTCAGACTTAAATGTCTCCCTTGTCATCTCGAAACGTAGTGAGAGATATTCTTCGCCATGCATGTTTGCTACATGCCCGTAGCAGAAGATTTTTCGCTATCGCTCAAGAGAGTAGTTTCTCTTCGTTTCTCATAGAAATGACAAATTTTGAGAACGAGTTTAGTTCCTATTTACTATACTCCGGCAACTCATACCAGGGCTTCGTAGGCCTGTCGGCGGGAAAACCATATTTCGCACGGTAGGCTTTGCGTTCGGCGGTGAAATGCCACCAGCGTTTGGTGTCGTCTTGGTGCTTTATGTAATGCTCCAGTAAGCGGTACGAATCCTCCACGCATGGGTCGGCCCAGGCACCGCAGTGCTTTTCGTAGGCGTTATATAATTCTACGGCGTCTTTCCCTCGTAACTGTTCTAACGAATAATATCCCTGCGCCATCAGTTCTTTGGCAAAGCCGATACCTAACGATGGGATACTTTGAAACTCCACTAACGCATTAATCTCTTTCGCCCTTTCTTCCGAAGCCTCGATCATCGAAGCTATTTCATCTGGAGCGTAGTTGATCAGCTCGCTTAATTTGATTTTCTGCTTACGCAGTAATTGCTTTTCCTCTGTACTCAATTCAAGATCTATCGACTTTTTCATACGCTATTATTCTTAAATAATTACCCTGAAAGTAAGGTTAACGCGTTCATTCATCGGTTTTGTTGATTTGGCTATGCGGTGTTCCCAGTTATGCTGCAAATCGCCTTTCATTATAAGCAGCGATCCATTTTCAAGTTTCACGGCATACTTGCGCTGATGATCGGCTTTGTGCCTGATATCAAATTGCCGTACCTGTCCGAAACTAACGGAAGCGATGAGCGGCTGTTTGCCAAGTTCTGTTTCATCATCGGCATGCCAGGCTACAGAATCATTGGCATCGCGGTAATAATTCAGCAGTACACTGTTGAAGCGGGTATTCGCTAAAGGCTCAATCCGCTCTTTTATTTTAAGCAGCTCCTCCGTCCACGGCAAGGGATTAAATTTATGCCCCGAAAACGCGTAATCTTTGTTGGTATCGCCGTACCAGGCAGTAAGCCTTGGTGTAATAACCGGTTTGCCATACATGCTGATTATCCGTTGTTCCCACGGAATGGTCGCTATAAACGTTTTCAAAAAGAACGCGCTTTCCTGCGCCGTAAAAATATCCGGATGATAATCCAGTACTTCCACAGGTAAGTTTGCACTTTGTCCGGCCTCGCCAAAAAAGCTTAATTGTTCCATTATTAAAATCAAATTTACTAAAATATTTAGTAAATTATAATTCTTTTTAACGTTAGTGGCTGTTGCACAATATTGGCTGTTGAGGTCAATTATTATTAACTTATCAATATCCGTCCAAATGTTCAAAACGTTGTTGATGGGTGCATACTATTAAATAAAGTAAAGAAGATCTGTGCGAATA
>NZ_BAABFT010000032.1:0-23938 GCF_039541195.1 Mucilaginibacter gynuensis | reverse complement strand
CACACCGATACTAAACAATTTCAGGTTGATGTACGCCGTAAATGGTGAAGGTACCGGAAGGCTGGGTGGTAGCCGTGGCTGCTTGCGTGACAGCCAAGGTAATGTTGAGATTTTCGAGCCTAATGGCCTCAACTTCCCGCTACATAATTGGGCACTAATCACTGACAGGGTAATAACACTTTAAATCTTAACATAATGAAAGGTTCACACTTTATAGGCACAGGAGATTACAATTATTTCCTGTATAAAATACCAACGGTCGACGAGTTTCTGACCGCTACCGGCATTACCGACCCCGCTTTAAAAACGATCTATAAACGGTTGTTTGATGGTGTGTATGATAACAACCTTCAAAGCAGGTTCAAGGGGTTTTACCCATTTGCTACGGCGTTAGCAGCGGCTCAAAAGTATAATTTCCTTACACCGGAAGATACTGACCTTGCGCATAGAATTGCATTCCAAAACGATGCATTATCGGCTCATACCGCCAAAGGATTTGTTCCTAATGCAGCCGGGTTGATTTACGGCGACCTTAATTACAGGCATGACGGTATCGCAGATATTCACATATCTGTTTACAATAGCACTGCCGAAAATCCGTCTTCAAGCGTTAATACCTGCCTGATGAAGGTAGGGCAAGCGGAAAACGATAAGATTACGTTGTCACGTAACCTGTCGGGCACTACGCAGGTGCGGATAGGTAGCACCTCATCTGTTGTGGTTTCCGCCGCTGCCGGTTATGACAGGGCCAAAACGGGATGGCTTTTGGGTAACCGAAGTGCTAACGCGGTAAAGCTGTATGATGACGCCCTTGAAATTGCGACAGGCACGGATAGCACGACCATGTCGCCGCATACAGGTTCAACGCTTATCGGTGCTGCATCGCCCGGTAGTGGCACCACAAGTTTGCGTTGGTTTTCGCAATGTGCTATTTCTTTTGCTTCAATCGGCTTAAGTATGACACCTACGCAAGTAACTGCGATGAATGGTGTCGTACACGATTTAAATACTTCGGTTAATCGATTATAAATGATCCGCATCGTTAACAGCGCGGGGAGAGCCTTAGAACCCGTACCCGGTCAAACTATTACGATAGAAAAACACAATCCGCTGTTTAACGACGCGGATAGCTTTTTTTCGGATATCAGCTACCCGTTTAAAGCAGGTTTGAACGAAAACAACAAGGCTTTTTTCGGGCTGGGCCACATGCTGGAATCGAGCAACTCGCTTTACCGCATCGATGTGCAGTTTTACGCCGAGGAGATATTGATGGTAACGGGTAAGATCAGCTACAGGATCAGTCCGGATGGCTTTGAGTGCACGCTTGAACCAAACCAAACAGCCATCAATTACCTAATGAAGAACGTGCATTTGTCGGACATTCGCACCCTTGATTCGGACCTTACCAGCGGCGATACCGAGGCCAAACTCAACGCGCTGATGTTGAACACGTGCCAGTTTCCGCAGAATTATAACTACATCTTTCTACCTATCCAAAACCCGAACATTGGGCAAGCGGGTGTTTCCAGTCGCGGGGCTATCAATTATTATAACCTCGATGCGCAGGCGTTTGAAAGCGGCAAACCATCAACGCCCTATTCGCTGGCAAACACCCCGTTTTTTAAACTCACCTACATTTTAAAGAACGTAGCACAGTATTTGGGCTTAACACCTGATGGCGATTTCTTTACCGACCCCTACTATGATGCCATTTACATTTATACCAGGATGGCTTTCGAAACGGGCTTCATTTACCCGAGCATGCGCTATATGCCTTACATGCTCATTTCTGATTTTTTGAAGCAGCTAAGGGAAAGGTATTATTTGGCGATAGATATCAACCTTTCTACCGCTAAAATGACAGTTTCCACCTTCCGGAACATCAAAAAAGGTACTAAAATAACCGATTTAACGCCTTATATCACCAATGTAATTGAGCACGAATTGCCCGAAAGCAAAGGCTATACGGTGAGCCTGAAAGCCGATGAGCAGGATAACGCGTTTAACATCGGCACAGATGATAACAAAACATTTGCGCCGCTTAAATACCTGATCGTAAACGATGGCAGCAATAAGGTGGAAAAAGCGGCCGGCGCGCTCAAATTTATTGAGCAAACCGCACCGGGATTGTTCAGCTACTTAACGGTGGATCAGTATATGAAGATCCCTACGCTTCCGCTGGATGATTACCCTTCGGAGTTTCAGCAGGATGATCCCCTGAATATCAATTCGGGCAACAAATGGCCGTTGCGGTTTTTCAGGTATACCGGCATGGTTGATGTGGGCGGTGGCAAGTTCTATCCTACCGCCGCAAGTGAAGATTTAAAGCAGGACGATATCGACTATTACCGTTTTTTGAACGACAGCAAGCAAATTACCCTGCATGCGGTGATACCGCCTTACGTGCTGGCTGAAATGCCAATGACCGATAAGTATTGCTTTAAGACGGAAGACGGAAACTACGTTTATATCATAATTGACCAGGTAGCTTACGATAAGCGCGAAAACGAAGAATTGACCGCTACCAAAATATATTGCCGGGTGCTCAACTATGACCTGGTGACCAAAGCGGAGATCATTGGCAACGATGCTACGCTATCAGAAAATAACCGCGTTAAGTTATTCCGCTTTAAGGCTTTTTTCGATGTTGATAAAAACGGCTTTAACGAGTTGCCTATTGAAATTTATGTAGGCGCACCCGGGAGTGGCTATACCGTAACCCTGCCGAACATCATTACGCCAACTACCTACAAGGGCACAGGCGGTTCGGTGGTGTCGCTTTACGAAAGGCAGGCGCATTTACAAACGCTTTTTGAGCTGCGCATCAGTACCGGGCAACCGCAATACATGGAATACCTGGGGCAACGCTTTTACTTCACCTACGATACCGCGGGATATTACAAAGCCACGCTCACGCTTGACAATTACCCGCTGGACGACTTTTACTGGATCAAATTTTAAGCTATGGCGAGCAACGTACAACAGGTAAACATGCACGATGCCGTAAAAGGCTGGGCAGAGGTGACTATCGACCGCTTTCATGAGGCGCTGGAAAAATACGGTATCGGCAAAATAGATGGACCGCTGATGCGCAGCCTCACCTACCAGTTGGTACAGGCCAATGGCGATGTTGAGCGGGTGATCTTAAAATTTAAACAGTACGGCCGCTTTATTGATATGCGCGTGGGCAGGGGCATGCCAATATCTAAAAAAGGAACATCAGACAGAGGCGTGAGGTACGGGAGGCGTAAAAAACCGTGGTACAGCAAAACCAAAACCCGAGAGGTTGCCATTTTACGCGAAGTGTTAGTACGCGATTATGGTGTTAATACCCTTGCTAATATCGAATCTGCCTTTGCAGGCACACAAATAATTAATCCGCTTTAAGCCATGGCCACACAACAAGAAAACGCAGTAATTAACCTGGTGATCAACGGTCAACAGGCGATAGGAACTTTTCGCGACCTCAACCGCGCGCGATCTGAACAGATTCGCCTTGTGCAAACACTCAACCGAAATGCGCCTAATTATGCCGAACAGCAACGTAGACTGGAAGATTTAAATGCAGCACATCGGGAATGGCGGGCAGAAATAGCTCGCGGAACCCGCGAGCAAAAGGGATTTTTTGATTCGTTTAAGGATGGGTTTACCGAAATGGCAGGTAATATTACTGCCGGTACCCTTATTTTCAAAGGTATTAGCGCGGGCATTGGCTTTATTAAAGACCTATGGAACGGTAGCGAGGCGGCATATCAGGAGGCCGTAAAAGGGCAGGCTCAACTTGATGCCGCATTGAAAAGCACACAAAATATTTCAGGGCAAACCAAACAGGGTCTATCTGATTTAGCAGGTGAATTAATGAACCTTACGGGTATTGATGACGATGTGATCAGCAAGGGTGAGCAAATCTTGTTAACCTTCACCAATATTCGGGGTGGTATTTACGAAGATGCTTTACCGGCTATTGTTGATATGACGGCAGCTATGAATCAGGGCGAAGTAAGTATGGAAGGCATACAAGGGACCGCCATTCAGGTAGGCAAGGCGTTAAATGATCCAATTAAAGGTATGACAGCCCTGGCTAAGGTTGGGGTGGCTTTTAGCGCACAGCAAAAAGAGCAAATAACCACGCTTGTAGAAACCAATCGCCTACAGGAAGCACAAGCTATCATATTAAAGGAACTGCAAAAAGAATTTGGCGGCGTGGCGAAAGCTGTTGCCGACACAGATGCCGGGGCGCTGCAAAAAATGCAAACAAGGCTTGGAAATATTCAGGAAAGCATCGGCGCATGGATTACCAAAGGGAAAGGCCTTGCGGTGGACGTGCTTAATCCACTATTAGGATGGGTAGAAGATTTTGTGGGCACGCCGCTTTCTGAAACCTTACATGAAGATCAGCGTAGCTTTTTAGGGTTAAGGTTGGAATTGGAAAGCAATAACACTACGGCCGAGCGAAGGGTTGAAATTATTAACCAGCTTAAAAGCCAGTATCCAGGTTACTTAAGCCAGGTGGATAGCGACAAAGTAAAAAACAGCGAACTGCTACCCATACTCGAAAAAATTAACGAGGCGTTTGTGCTGCGAATTGCCTATCAGCAACGTTCTGAAAAGCTTGATAAAGCGATTAAGGATGAAGCAGAGGCTATGAATAACAAGTACGATCAGCAACAAAAACTGATTATGCGTATAAGCGAAATTCAGCAAAGCATAGGCGAAGACGGCATTAAATTCACCATTAAGGGTAATAATGAAAACGAGAAGGCGGTTTTTATTTATAAAAACTTGCTCAACTCCATACGTGAACAGGCAAAAGGCAATTCAGATTTGAATAATATTCTTGCCTCTAACAAATATGACCTTCTCATACAGGGGCTTAATAGCTACGGCAACGCTATTGTATCATCAAATGAAAAGTTGAAGGATAGCCGCGCTGAAACCAAACGGTTAACCGACGACCTGAACGATTTTAAGAAGCAATCGGGGTATAACGACAAAATACCGGGAGCCGACCTGTTAGATGAACTTGCTAATAAAAGCAAAATACTGACAGTGGTAATGGATGGCGCTAAAAAAGGGAGCGCCGAATATATTAAAATGGTTGATGCGCTTAAGAAAGCGAATGAGGAGTTGAAATCGGGTGCGGGTAGCCCCGAGGCGGTTTCAAACATCAAAAAAACTTTAGCTGAGATTGATAATCTTATTAAACCACAATCGGGGCCAAGCCAGGATACACTAAATAAGCAACGTGCCGCGGCAGAAAAAGCAGCTAAGGAACTTGAAAAGTATAAAAGTGAACTACAAACTCTGCTTGAGCAAACCAATCAAATAGTAGCGTCCGCCAAAAAAGGAACTACCGAGGAGGTGCTGGCGCAGTTGCAGGTGATTGATGATAAGTACAATCAGATTATTCAGAAAGCTAATAAGTTACGTAACGATAAAAACTCATCTCCTGAAGATCGAAAAGCAATTGATGAGGCAATCGGCAATAACCGCGATGCGGCACTCCTTGAAAAAACCAATTACGGGGATAATGCGGGTTTCAAAAACGATCAGAGTGTTTTGAACGACCAATACGCTGCCGAGCAACAGGCATTAAAAGATAAGTACGCGCAGCAGCTGATCACCGAGGATGAGTACAACCAACAACAACTGGCACTCGAACAATCGCACCTAATGGATGAGTACTTTTTGCGCATCAGCTGGTACCAAAACACGGCCGATTTAGAGGCCAAAATGACCGACAACAAAATTAAGCAGGATAAAAAAGCTTATGATGCCAAACTGAAAACCATTAAAGACCAGCAACAGGCTGAACAGGCATATTTGCGCATTCAGCAAGCTATTAGCAATGAGCGCAACCAGTTGGCCATGACGGGTGTGAGCATTTTAAGCGCGGTTTTCGGCAAAAGCAAGGGTATTATGCTGGCGCAACTGGCCGTTGAAAAGGCTATCGCCATCGGCAGGATCATCGCTAACGAAGGTATCGAGATTGCCGGTTATTGGGCTTTTAACGCGCCGCTTGGTCCTGCGGGATGGGCTACTGCCACCGCTTTAACAACCGCGGCGAAAGTACGCGCCGGGTTATCGATCTTAAACGTAGTGGGGCAAGGCATCGCCCAGGGTATTACATCCCTTTCCGGAGATAGCGGATCTGATAACAGCCAGCAACAACAGGGCAGCATATCGGCCAATAGCTCAACCGGTAGCAGGCGCTTTGCCACGGGCGGCATATTGCCCAATGGCCCTACCCACGCGAGCGGGGGCATTAACCTGGTTGGCCCATACGGACAGATATACGGACAGGTTGAGGGCGGTGAGCCTATTTTAAGCCGCCAAACCTACGCCAATAACCGGGGCGTAATTGATGCCCTGCTCAATAGCGGCGGGGCTATGCTCGATTTCGAACGGGTAATACAGGCCACTACCGACAGGGAGGCAAGGCGCAGCTCAACTTTTGCTGCCGGTAATGCTAACGCTGGGGTATCCACCTCAACAGCCGATGCCGGCGTGCAACAAATGACCTTCTACAATGAACGCCTCGAACGCATGGAAAGGCTAATGGAAAATCAACTGAAGATTAACGAAAAGCCCGTAACTTTTTCGCGACGGGTAGCCGATGAAGAGGATGCACGGGTAATTCAGATAAAAAACAATGCAAATGCGTAAGCAGATTGTGTAATTGTGGGTATTGTATGTACAACTAATGGTTGTTAAATTGAACCTCTTATACAACCTAAATAATGCAATTATGATTAAGCAGTGCAAAAATTGCAGCAACGCCACCGGTACAGTGGCCGAGCTATTGAGTATCTATGAAAACGGTGACACCCCGCGAATGATGAATGTTTTAACGGAGACGGTCGCCCATGATGAAAATTTGCACCAGGAAGATCGATGCCAGCTCGCGCGCGTAATGCACCTGTTGATCGCCATGATGAAAGAAAAGGTGGATGATCAAAGCGAACAGCTTACCGAAATCAGAAAAGTAGGTTAACCCGCTCCAAAGCCTGTAAGTATCCCCTCCCTGCTTACAGGTTGTTGAAATTGTTCATTAATACGCCCTTTCGGTTTTCGCTCATCTTTACGTAAATCATGGTTGTTTTGATATCTGAATGCCCCAAAAGTTCCTTTAAAGTAAACACATCGCCTCCCATCTCGATAAACAGCGTAGCGAAAGTATCCCGGCTCACGTGGAAGCTAAGGCTTTTTTCAATCTTGGCATCTTTGGCGATGATTTTTAGCCAGTCGTTACAGGTTTGATCGGCGATAGCCTTAAAAAGCTGGCCTTTTCGCCCTTCTATAAGCGAAATGGCGTAGTCGGGGAGAGGTATTTGCACCTCCTTACCAAAGTTTTCGCCCTTTACCAGTTTCACCCGGAGTATATTTTTAACGATCATTTTGCGGTGAAGCTGCGCACTATCACTAACCCTTAAACCCGTAAAGCAGCTGAAAAGAAACTTACGCAGCACTTCGCGCATAATTTCGGGCATATCGGGTTCGAGAAATAACTTTTGAAGGCGCTTTAACTCATCCCGCTCCAATACCTCGCGCTCGCCAGCCACATATTTAAGCTTTATTTTAACGAACGGATCTTCAACCGAAAACCCATCCGCCGAGGCAGCGTTGAGGTAGGTTTGCAAGGTTTTAAGCGCGTTTACTACCGTGTTATATTTTAGTTTTTTGCGGAGCCACGCCTGGTACTTTAAAATTAATTCAGGCCTGATATCTGAAATGCTGAAAAAATCGCCGCAGTTGGCAAATTCTTTAAAACGTTCAAGGTTGGTATTGTGCCTGGTAACAGTTGAGCTGCCCAGCTCACCGCTGGCAAATTTTTCGTTTATTTTATTAGTCCAGTAGAAGATGAAGTTATCCCGGCTTTCATAATTCTCAAACTCGCGGGTAAATAAATCGAGCGTTAGCGGTTTGTTTTCCCCGAAGTAGCGTATTTTAATGCGGTTAGCACGCCCCTTTGCTTCGTTGATCACCATATTAACCGAGGCAACATCCATATCGTTCTTATGGCGCGGTAACGCCTCCTGTTTGGTTTCGTCGAAATGCGCTTTTGGCCAAAACACTTTCAAATTGTATTCTTTCTTCGCCTGATCGATAATTACCCTTAAATAGATAGTATTCGTGCCGTCTGCCCGTGTATGCGCCTGCGCTACCACCTTAAAACTTAATGATTGACCAAAATTTTTGCTCATGATAAAGTGTTTGTGAAACCATGTGCCGGGTTTATGAATAATTGGAATAAAATCAGGCGATAAAGCATTGGTTGAGTGGGTTTGTGAAACACAAAAACAGCCTCTACGGTATCGTAAAGGCTGTTTTTTGTTTGGGCAGTGATCCCGCTGGGATTCGAACCCAGGACCCCAACATTAAAAGTGTTATGCTCTACCAGCTGAGCTACGGAATCATTCTTTAAAGTTTTTCGTGTTACCGTTTCCGTTTAAAGTGGTGCAAATATAGGGACATAAACTATATCGTGCAAGTCTTATTTTTAAATAATTCTAAAGTTTTTTTTAAGCTATTCATTTCCAATAACTAAAATTTCAAAATGCCTATCTTGCCGCCATTCCCGGCCAGTAAAACGAGGTTTCCACGCCTGGCTTTGCGGCAAACGTTGAAACTGGTGGCATCAATTTGTTTCCATGTTTTACCACCATCGGTAGTAATATTGCTACCCGGGGTACCTGTTGAAAGGTAGGTTGAACCCTTAATATGCTCCGCTCCCGACTGATAACCTGCCGGATATGTGGCAGGCAGCACCCATTTTTTATCCTGAAAGTAGCAGGCTACCGAATCTGTCAGCTTATCTTTTTCATAATTTCCGCCGGTGATCAATATATCTTTTCCGTTAACGGCTAATGAGAATGCGCCCTTGGCTCCCTGCCCGTGCGCCACCGGAATATCCTGGTGCTGCCACTGCTTACCATTATTGGCCGATTGTATGAGGTGGGTAACCGTACCGCCGGTAACGATGAATAGATTATTTTTAACCACACGCAAACAGGTACCGCTTGCCGCGAAAGCCGCCTCACCGGTAGCTGCTGCGGGGGCGATGTCTGTGCGCGATGCCCATGTATTACCGCCATCGTTGGTTTCCATCAGCAGAAATTTGCCGTTTATCGGGTCGCCGAGTACCCAGCCATGCTGTGGGGTGCTGAAATCCATGGCATCTAAAAAGTAAGTGGTATCGGCATTGTTGTATTTCAACTGCCATGATTCGCCGCCGTCTGTGGTCTTCAAAATAAGCGCGGGCGTTCCTGATGCTATAATTACCGCTTCCTTGTCTGAAAAGGCCTCTATGTCCCTAAAATCGGCTTTCTCGTAGCCTTTTACCTGTTTCCATGCCCAGCTTGTGCCGCCGTCGGTGCTTTTGGCTACATAACCCCGGCTTCCGCTTGCCCAGGCTACATTGTCGTCAACTACCGAAAGTCCGCGGATGCTGGCCGGTTTGCCTTGTTCAACAATTTGGATAGTTTGAGCATTTAACCGGTAAACGAACAGCGTAAAACAGGCAATCAACAAGCAAAATTTCTTCATAAAGTATAGTATTGGGTACCTAAGTTAGCTATAGCGTGCTTATTTGCAATCATATAACTGAATTTTATAATTTATTGAGCGGATTTGCCCGAAACCTTTATATTTGCACCCTCGTTAGTTGAAAAGGCACAATAAAATGCGCCATTACAACTGAAAAGCCCGGGTGGCGAAATTGGTAAACGTTGCGGTCTCAGAAGCCGTTGAGAATTGTCTCTTGAGAGTTCGAGTCTCTCCTCGGGCACGCCCCACAAAAAACAAGGCCTTGTCATAATGCATGACAAGGCTTTGTTTTTTTATTGCAATTTGCAGGTTACGACTGTATAAAAGCTAATATGTCAGCATTAATGGTAGCAGCCTCTGTAGTAGGCATTCCGTGAGGGAACCCTGGGTAGGAGATCAGCTTTCCATTTTTTAACAATTTTACGGCTTTAGCGCCCGAAATAGGGAATGGAACAATTTGGTCGTCCTCGCCGTGTAATACTAATACCGGGATATCTACACTTTTCAGATCCTCAGTAAAATCTGTTTCAGAGAAAGCTTTGATACCATCGTGATGAGCCTTAACGCCGCCCATCATACCCTGACGCCACCAATTGTCTCTTACTCCCTGCGATATTTTTGCACCTTCGCGGTTGTAACCGTAGAAAGGGATAGTGAAATCTTGAAAATACTGTGGCCTGTTAAATGCGGTACCCTGGCGAATTTCGTCAAATATGGCCATTGGTACACCATCAGGGTTGTTTTCAGTTTGAACCATAAGCGGTGTAACCGCGCTTATAAGCACCGCTTTGGCAACACGGTCTTTACCGTATTTAGCTGTGTAATGTATAACTTCGCCGCCACCGGTTGAGTGACCAATGTGTACGGCATTTCTAAGATCAAGCGCTTCGGTAAGTGCTGCTACATCGGCCGCGTAAGTATCCATGTCATGACCTGATGATGCTTGGGTTGACCTGCCGTGGCCTCTGCGGTCGTGGGCTATTACCCTGTAGCCCTTTTCAAGAAAGAACATCATTTGGGCGTCCCAATCGTCGCTTGATAATGGCCATCCGTGATGGAACACTAAAGGTTGACCTGTACCCCAGTCTTTGTAATAAATTTCGGTGCCGTCTTTTACTGTAATTTTCATGTTTGATGCTGATTAAGTTTTACTTTTTAAATATGCTGATAGTTTAATTACGTTAAGTCAAAAAGATGTTATTTGTTAATTATTTATTTTGGCTGTAATCATCACTACTAATAACATGCCACTATGTAAATGATTGTTAGTCAATATTTTTATAAATGACAGCTTGTTTTGAGCCACGTAATATCGTTATTCTACGATGGATATAGTGTTAATATCTGTTTTACATTGAATAATTATTTTTACAATGAAATGCATAAAAAGTTTAGCCAAGTTATCCGGAAGATCGAAAACATGAAAAGATTAAACAAACTCATAATATTATTGATGCTGATTTCATTGCATGTATTTGGACAATCTGTAAAAATGCCTTTTCATTACCACTTAATTGCGCATCGCGGTGGAGTAGTAGATAGCACTGCCGGCGAGAACAGTGTCGAGGCCTTACAGGCGGCAATTAAACATGGTTATTGGATGATTGAAACTGATCTGCGGATAACTAAAGACGGTGTTTTTATCACACATCATGATAATACCTTTAAACGGTCTTTCGGTATTGATTCGGCGGTATCATCCATGACCTGGAAACAAATCAGCCAACTCAACAACAAGCAGGGTTATAAAGTGCAAAAGTTTGAGGCTATTTTAAAGCTTAGCAGAGGCAAATTGAGTATAATGATAGATAACAAAATAAGCAGTAATGATACCGTTATGTTTGCAAGGCTAATTACCTTGTTAAAAAAATACAATGCGTGTAAGTCGGCGATGATGATTGGCACTGATGAATCTACCGATTTTTTCACCGGTAAAATAAAGCTTAGTTGCACCCGCAAACAACTGGAAGATAATATGCTTAAGCCGGGTTATCAATCATCCAACTATTACCTTTTTTCAGATACTATCTCTAAGGATGATGTTGACTGGGCTCGTAAAAATAATATAATGGTAATAGGGGTGATCAATGCCTGGGCATATAAATCTGCCGCTATTTTACAGGAAGCACAACAACAAGCTGTTAAGCTGAAAAATGCCGGTGTTAATTATTTTCAGATAGACAGTGTTTTTGAACCTCTGTTTAAATAATGCCCGGCGGCTTAGTTGTCAAAAGTTTGATGAATAGTTTCATATAATTTCCGGTGCGTTTGGCAATTGTAGTTCCTTTTCAGTTACCGGTTAAAATTTTGTCATCCACCGAGCTCATCATGTGGCAGACGATGTAGGGCTTGTTTGTCATTTTTGCAGGTTTTATAAAGCTATAAACCCATTAAACGCGTTGTTGTTTATTGGTTTGGTTATTGATGGTTTTTAAATAATGGATAAGATAGGTTTTGGCGGGAGTTGCCATTGGTGTACGGAGGCTATATTTATGTCGCTAAAAGGAGTGACACATGTAGAGCAAGGGTGGATTGCCGCGGATGGTGAAGCAGCAGCTTTTTCAGAAGCGGTTATAGTAACCTTTAATCTCATTTCTTTATCAACACTTATCACAGTTCATTTACATACGCATAGCTGTACATCGAACCATAGCATGCGTTCAAAATACAGGTCTGCAATTTATACTTTCAATCGGCAGCAGGAAGTAACTTCAAGAGAAGCAATAACAGCATTACAGCCAGAATTTGCACAACAGATTATTACTGAAGTATTACCTTTCCGGGAATTTAAAAGGAATACTGCAAACTATTTGAATTATTATTACAGCAATCCTGAAAAGCCATTTTGTAAAAATGTGATCAATCCAAAATTAAGATTGTTGTTAAATCGCTTTAGTAACGAAGTTGATAGCGATAAGTTTAATATGGCAACAGTATAATCAGTTAAAATTGGAGATATCTATAATGATAAGTAAAGAAGATATCTGTATATATTACATTACTATTCGGTTTGTATTAAGAAAATGGAATTAATAACTGCCAGTTTATGAGATAAATAATAACATGATAAAAAAATGCCCGACCGCATTAACGCAGCCGGGCATTTACTAAATTGGACGATATTTACTATGGTAATTTTAAAAAGTAGCGATGTGATTTCCGTGTATCAAAAAATCGTCTATTTTTGCAGCGAATAAAGCAGATGCCCGGGTGGCGAAATTGGTAGACGCACCATCTTGAGGGGGTGGCATTCGTAAGGATGTACGAGTTCGAATCTCGTTCCGGGCACTTTAAAAACCGCTTCTGCGGTATCAGAAACGCACTTTTCTGACAGTAACAAAAAAAACGGGGTAAGGCGCGGGGTAAGCTTTTACGAGTTCAGAGAAGCAAGGATGAGACAGCGAAAAAAGCCTTATAAGAAGCCAACTATAATCCGTAGCACTAATGGTGACTGGCATGTTCAATATTATTATGAGCCACCAGACGCCCCTGGTACCTGGAAATTATTTAAAAGACGCGCGGGCATCAACTACATTAAAGGCCGCGACGAAAAAGAAAAAGCAGCTCAAGAACTACGGTTGGATGTTGAAGAGTGGCTTCGTGCTGGCAATGGTCCATACGATAGCGACTATAATGTTAAAACCCAAATTGTTCAACAGCTTGAGCAGGTCGAGGTAAAAAAAGTGGCATCAAGGCGTTGGACTATTACCAAGGCGATAGATGAATTTCGGAAACATGTCAAAAAGCAAGGCCTTGCTGATCGTACAAAACAGACTTACGATAATTATTTATACAATTTAGAGGGATACATCAAGGATAATCAGTTAGAAGGTTTGATTGCTTCGGAAATTGATGAATATAAAATCATTGAGTTTCTTGATCTGGAATCTGATAATCTCGATTGGTCCGCGCGCACCTACAATAATTACCTTGAGTTTTATGGCACTTTTTTTAATCGCTGCCAAAAGCTTGAAAGAGTTGAGCGTCGGAAAATTGTTTATGATTTTGATATCAGCGATATCGATTTAAAGAATACGACACCTCAAAAGAATAAGGCCTACACTCCCAGGTTGGTTAAAGAAATCAAATCTACTACCTCTAAGCTCGGATATAAAAATCTACTTGAGTATATGGAGTGGATTTATTTAAGTCTCATGAGGCCTGAAGAAATAAGGTCATTGTCTTTTAGGGACATTGACGAATCCGCCCGACAGATCAGGATCATTGGCAAAACCGGTGATCGTATTATTCCCATTTCTGATCAATTGCTGAAATTGATAAAAAAGCGATCTTCCAAAATGAAGCACTTTAATGATTTTGTGTTTGGCAAGGCCGGCGACGTATCTGCCGATAGGATGGGAGGGGATTACTTTAGAGAACAGTTTAAAGAGATTCGAAAAGATCTTAAGCTTGATGAGCGATATGGCCTTTATTCGTTCAAACATACCAGTGTCATTGCAATGATCAAAGCGGGATTTAAAGATAACGAGATCAGGGTTTTGTCCGGGCACAAAACTCAGGCAGCTTTTGAAGCGTATAAGCGGGACCTGGTAATCGACAACTCTCATGTGATGAAGGGTTCAACGATTGATTTTTAAACAATTACGAATGATTGCTGTAGTATTAAAATAAATTAAATAGCTATGGTCGACAGCTTGATATTAACAGTTACCGGGCAGGATGGTCATATCCGTCAAATTACACTTTCTCCGGTCCTAAATGACAATGAGCATAATAATGTTTATTCGGTTTATGAAGGTGAAACGTGGGGTGGCGATTTTGCTTTTGATGAAGATCATACTAAATGGGAGTACATTGGCGAACTCCCTTATGACGAGCAATTGCAAATCGTAGAAGCGTTGTACTATCATTTGCAATCGCCTGAAGGCGGATTTCCATCAGATATGATTGTAGATACCAATGAAGCTGAATTCCCGATACCACACATAGCGGATACTATTAAATTCACTGCTTATCACGAAGGTGTTATGTCAGAATTTGAAATAGTACCCAATGAAGGTAGCTTCGGAGTTTTGATGGATGGAAAGCTCGCCGCAGAAGTTGAGCTTGATGAAGATGGCCTCACTTGGATCGTATCGAACGGCGAATTAGATGATGACGTTTTAGTGCAGGATATCGGCCGTAAAATAGAAGATAAATATAGATAATTATGTGCGCACGATACACCTTAAGCAGTTCTGAGAAGGAAATACTTGCTGCTTATTCGGCAACAATGACCGAGCCCTTTACGCCCACGATAAATGCCCGTATCACTGAACGTATGCCGGTGATCACTGCTGATGAGCCTGATAAGATTCAGCAGATGCATTTTCAATTAGTAGCCCATTTCGCTGAAGGCCCTAAATCTGTTAAGGCAACTTTCAATACCCGCGATGACAAGATCATGGAAAGTAAACTATGGCGGCCTTTATTTGTGAACCACAAACGGGTGTTGATACCGGCTAACGGCTTTTATGAGTTGGATAAAGTGACGGCACCGCAGGAAAACCAGGTATATAAATTTGGCTTAACTGATCGCGAAATATTCTCCTACGCGGGCCTCTGGAGTAAGTGGGTTGGTCCTGGCTATGAACTACCGTATTATAGCTTTTCAATTATCACTACTGAATCCAATACGAAAGTCGGTAACGTACATGACAAAAAGCGTATGCCGGTGATTTTGAATAAAGAAGATGAAGCGCTTTGGTTAAGTAAGGACGTTTCGCCTGCACAGCTTATGCAGTTGCTTAAGCCTTATCCTGATGATCTGATGTATGCTGAGCGAAGTTCGGTTCGGGCAAATACCCCGGGGTTAATCCAGTCTGGTGACCAAAATAGTTTATAAGATTTATCCTAAAGTCAACACCTCATCAATCCTTGTTGTATATCTTTTACTTAAAAAGCCCTGACGCATCATCCACGGCTTTTCATAGCCCATGGCTGCGAAGCGTAAAGTATCTTTGCCCATCGCTTTATTGATTCGATCTGCCAATTTCGACACGCGCAGCATCTTGTCTCGTTTTTCATTATCAGCGAGCAGGTAAAGCTGGCCAGCTGCTGCCGGTGTTAGCTTTGTCATAAATACCCCGACCTTTTGGTAAGGGTAACCGGGCTTGTAAATCCGTTTCAAGCATTGAACGGCATAATGAATAAGATCCTGTGTTAGGTTTGATGGTATAGCCAGATCAATTGTATAGGCGGCGCTTTTAAGCTTATGCACTACCTCAAATTGACTGGTCATTAAAAACACCTGTATTTGCCCGCATAGCGATCCCTGCTCACGAAGTTTGGGTGCCGAGTTTTGAACGAAAGCACATAACGCATCTTCAATCACTGCATAGCTATCAGTTTTTTGACCGAAACTCCTTCCTGTGCAAATCCCTTTTTTATCGGCTGGGAAATATTCCATACTCAACACCGATTTGCCGTTCAGTTCGTACCAAGTGCGGAGGCCGGTAATCGTAAACCGTTTTTGAACATACTCAAAGTTGTTAATCCGCGCAAAATCGAGCGCTGTCTGCTTTCCTATCTTTATAAGCTTGGCGGCATTTTTTGGCCCGATGCCCCAAACATCTTCTATAGGTAAATGCTCCAGTGCGAACAACCTGCGTTCCTCATTATCCAAAACACATACTCCGGTACTGAAATATTTTTTAGCTATTCTATTCCCAACCTTAGCCAGCGTGCGAGTGGGCCCGATACCAATACAAACCGGAATGCCCGTGTATTGTAAAATTCGCCTGCGCAGTTCGATAGCCATTTTTTCAAGATCATGATTTTTGAACATCCGGATATCGCAAAAGCTTTCATCGATGCTGTATATTTCCATTTCCGGCCACTGTTCGCGAACGATCGCTGTAACCCGGCGCATCATGTCTTGGTATAGGGTATAGTTTGATGAGCGCCACCAAAGCTTACCCTCTTCAACCATCTTCTCCATCTCAAAGTATGGCGTGCCCATCTTTACACCTAAATCCTTCGCCTCCTGGCTGCGAGCAATCGCGCAGCCATCGTTGTTACTAAGTACAACTCCGGCTTTACCCCGGAGTTCCGGCTGGAAGATCCTTTCGCAGGACACATAAAAGTTGTTGCAATCTATTAATGCGAACATGATTGTGGTTTCTTTGGTTCAAAATAGTATGTGGTACAACTCCTTCAATTGTTAACTGGTCAAACTCGTTTACGGCATGCGGGCCATATTTAGGATTATCTGGCATTAAGTAAATCTTACTCATAAACTCAATGTAGCACGCTAAAATATGCTGGCCATTCAATACCGCGACAATGATATCTCCCGGCAATGGAGTGAGGCTGCGATCAACGACTAATAGGTCATTCGTTTCAATACCTGAATATTGCATGCAATCACCGGTAACCCTGACATAAAAGGTTGCCTCCGGATGATGGGAGACGTATTCGTCTAGGCTGATTCGGTCTTCTTCATAATCGGTGCCAGGGCTTTCAAAGGCCGCATGTATCCAAAACCCCGCTAATGGCCGCTTGAGCTCACCCTTTGTATATTTCCTGACCACCATCACCGTTATCCTGCCCGTTACCTCCCGATTGATCTTCACCCATTAATACTCTCCATGTATCAGGCTCGCAATTGTCTTCGGTCAAACCGTCCTCAAATTGATGGTGATCATAATAAGCCCGATAAAATGGATCGTCGTTAATAGCCGAAAAGCCTTCAAAATAAATACCCATGCTATCAGCGAAAAATGACATTGCTTGTTCCACATAGCTACGAGGCCATTTTGTTTGATCAGGATCTCGCTCTCGATTTAGAACCTCAAAGTAAAAGGCATCTAATTTGGGCTCTTCACCAGCTTGCATTGCCTCCTCTATTTTTTTTGATATTTCGGTCCAATGGTTATCAAGGTATAATTCAAAGTCCTCATCTGAACTAAATTCAGACCTATCCTTTGGCTGGTTCTCCGGATCGCCAATGTCAGCTACATACAATATGCTATGTTCAGGATCGCCCAACTTCCTGTTTCTGGTAGCAAGCATTTTGAAATCAACAGATTCATCTGTAATTAAGAACGACTCTCCACTCGGTTCGACTTTGAAATTTTCCATTACTTTGATTTTTGTTTTACAAAACTATGCTAAAAATATTAGCAAATCCAAATAATGTTGATAAGATTTATATTTGGCCTTCATCGTGGTTTTTAGTTTAAAACAAAGGTTCTTTACAATCTTTTCAAATAATTTATAACCTAAGCATCGAACTTGCCGTTATAATTATTAATATTAAAACATGTTTACATTCCAAGTACAAATTCCATTTGGAGTTGAATTGAAAGAAGTAAGTCTTACGAAAGTCGTAGGTATCAGGGAATCCTGGTATATATATGTTGACGGAATTTATCAGGCTGCAATAAGAAAAGTAAGAGATGAATGGTACATATACCCAGGGGAAAAAAACAGTATAAATGAAAAAAACCTGAAAAGATTATTATCAATTATCACCGGCCGGGATAATGAATAATTAATTTTTTTTTAAACCATAATTGATTTCATTCGTAAAAGCAGTTTCAACATTAATTACCTTAAACAATAATAATATGGTTGTTACCCCTACAATCGAAAATGAATACAACGTAACGTGTCCTAAATGTAACGGCAAAGGCGTAAGGAGAATTCCAAGATCGCGTTTTGTGAAAATGTTACTTTCAGACAGCCTGAGGCATTTCAAGTGCTACAAGTGCTTTCACACATTTTATAAAAAAACCAGTTGATTAGATGGGCTTTGTAAATGGTTTAATATTCGTAGCAATTGTTGGTTGCCTGTACCTATCTTTCAAGGATCATAGATAAAGGCACCAATTACAAGGCGTTGAAAAAAACAAGCCCTATCAAAGATAAACCAGCAAGGAGTAAAAATGTCGTCGCCTTTTGTTTTGAACTCATTATTTCTGGTATCCGGCCAGAACCAGCAAGCCTTTGGTGCTGTAACTTGTAATAATAAAAGAGGCAAATAAATATTGCAAATACAATAAAAAACACTAGTAAGTTCATAAGTATGCAAATTTGTGCATATTTAGCGAATTATATCATGTTCATTTGTGAACGTTTTATTGACGTGAAAAAGCGTGAAACTTTCACGCTAAAATCGTATCAGGTCGTACCTGGCTCCAATAGATGGCCGCCACTGGTTAGCATCAACATCATAGTAATAGGTGCCAACCAAGCTAAACCTCTTGAAGTCGAATTGCAGTCCCGGGCCGACATTTAATAATTTACGTGAAAAGCTATAATTAGATACGGCCTGTACGCGTAGGCCAAAGGTCGGTTCCTTTTGCTCTACCACTAAACGCTTAACTCCGTTCACTGTAGTGCGCGGATCACTGGAGAAGATATCAACGTAGCTTTTCTTAGCACCGAGCAGCCATTTCCGTTTCCAGTATTGTACCACATGCAGGGAGTCATTATAAGCGAAGTCGAACTGGCCATTGTCGGTTGTGTCGCCGGGTCGAGCAGGGCGATAGGCCAATTGCAGGTATTTATCCTTATAATAGTAAGTCAAGCGTTGAAGGCTATCGTACTTCCGTTCGGCTTTAAGCTTCTCGTATTTTGTAACAGTTGCCACTTGAGTAATTTCTTGCAACTGTTTGCGGGCAATATTCAAAGCCTGCGCGACTGTATCAATCAACCCTCCAGATATAGCGGTACCGTTCTGATACCAATTATTTTTAAGCTTATTCTCGTCATCTTCAACTACAACGTGCTTTCTGCCAGCGGTATCGATGTAGCGATTGATGATGGTAGCTGCCTGCTTGACCGTTGCCTGGCTTTTGGTGTTTTCTGATTGCGCGTATTTCAGATCTTTACCTTGATAATAAATATAACAGCCCGACCCGATCAGGGCCACAAAAAGAACTGCTATTGCAATTTTAAATCCGGTGTTGCTGGGTTGCTTAACCTCAGCAGTGTTTTCTTTATTTGTCATTGCTTTTTACGATTTGTTTAGCTGGTTTTTCCAACCTGGTACGAGCGGTACTATCTGTTTTATCAATTACCTGTTTTTGCCGGTCGATGATATTGTTCTTGTATAAAAGCTCAGTTGATAGGCTTATATATTTGCTTTGCCAATCATAAATGATACTATCCTTTTTGGAGGCTACACGCTGGAGTGTTAATATGCGCTGATCGCAATTTTCGTCGCTCTTATTCACTCTCAGCTGATAAACGCCAAATAAGAAAGCGGCCACGCTACAGAGGGTTAGAATGATCCACTGTACCGGGCGTTTCTTAAGGTTATCAAGTTCTTCTTTATTAGGGGTAGCCATTCTCACTATTACGCCTCGTTTTTACTTAATTCACCTGTTTCCGACAATAAGATCTTGCGAACGTTGGCCGGCTCACCAATCTTATAGGCAGGATATCGCGCACCTAACAACCGGCTTTTATCAATCCAGGCAAAGCCTACTGCATTTGACTGATTGCCGCCATAAACCAAAAAGGCATGTGCATTCTCACCAACGTAAAAACCCACATGGCCGCCGCCGTCTCGCTGGAATACCAAAATATCCCAAAGCTTTTCCTGCCCTTTGGGCCGCGCTTTTCCCCAGTTTATCCATTGACGAGCTGAGAGTAATTGAGCGGCTTTGAAAGCATAGCCAACTCTTTGCATCACAACTCCTACAAATAGGCCGCACCAGGGTATATCATCGTCCGTGTACCAACCCGACACGCCGACCTCTTTGGCCCATGCCATGATGTTTGGATCGCTGCCTTTACCAACGTGTTCAAGGATGCCATAGTGAAATAATGCCTCTTTTAACTGGCGGGGAGCCGGTTCATTGTAAAGCCATGAATATTTTGAGGGTAATGCTTTCATCGTGTGATATTACCCTTCAAAAATCCTACATATTTGATTGACGAAATAAAGTATTAGTGTGACTGGCAGCTAAGGCAACTTAATAATTTAAATGCTCGCAATTTTCTCTACCAATGAAAGAATATCTTGAGTTATTCCGCCCGCTCTGCTAAGTGTATAAATGGATTCCTTGAGATAATTTAGCTCTGTCTGGGTAAACTCTACTTCTTTAGCCATGCCTTTTTGTGCATCCCAGTGATAGCCATTTGCTGATTGTTTTAAAGCGATATGTAGCGCCTCATCTTCCTCGATCATGACCTTGACGCGGATATCACGTTGTACAGCAGCTTCAGTGATGCTGTCTTTATTTTCACTAAATATATGCGGTAATAGTAGCCGCTGTTTGATAGATAAATTCATATTATACAGGTCCAATATAATTTTGGTCAACAATAGATCCATTCACAACTATAAACTCATATCGCTGATCACCTTGTCGGTACTCAAAGGCGCCGGATATTGTTTTTTGCCCGTTCATAATAACATCTCCTATAACATTTAAAGCTGTGTTATTATCGGCTCCCGAGGCCTCGACGTGCAAAGCAATATTTGTTTTCGGAAACAAAGGATCAGTTTCCGCACGTTTGTTTACAATTCGGCCAACCAGGCTATACTGGCCACCGCCGCTTATCGGTATCAACTCGGTGCCAAATGAAAACTCTTTATTTAAGCTTGAGCCACGGATCAAAGCAAAGTTTTCGGTAATGCCATATTTAGGATCAGATATGATGCCATTGGGTGTAATGTCCCAGCCCGCCGGCAACAACTCGCCATCGCTGGCACCATAGCCTAACTTTACCCTGCTGGCGAACATCTGCCCATCATCCAGCACGCGCCAAATAGCAAGATCTTTGTTAACATATTCCGCCCCGGCGAAAAACCGTACCGATTGGTTGCCGGCATCCGTCACGCCGGTAATACCGGCATTATTTATCGCGCCAGAACCTACAAGTAGCGTTCCTGATGCCACTATACCAGCTGCCTCATCAATCGTTACTCCCAAATAGTCGGTAATTTCTTTCACCCCTTCGGCAGTTGCCTTTGCTTGAAGGGCATTGTTATAAGCCAAGTTAGTAGATTTACCAACAAGCTTTAATTCTGAAGTTTGGATTTCCCTTTCAACTGCTTGTTGAAGGTAGGTCGCAATAACATCATTCTGCGCCAACTCAAGCGTATACTTGAACTTGTTTTGCACATCTCGGGTAAAACCTATTATCCGGATATTGGCATCCAATCCAAGCGCGGGCTCTTTAAAACGAACGTAGTTGCCTAATTGGATAACAATATTTCTGCGTTTAAAGTCCAGCGGATCACATACCACAGAATAAGCTGCCGGTGGCACCTTTCGCTTATCAAGATACTCCTGTGCTTTTGCTTGCAATTCATTTTCGGCCGCGGTGATGTAGCTGGCTGGCATATTTATATCTATCAAAATATACTGGTCACCAATAGCCGGGTGTAACAAATCAGAGGGAAGCTCAAGCGCTTTCTCATCCTTATTGGTGATGATCTTGAAAGTTTTTGTAGCGTTTGTAAAACCGCCATTGGCCGCCAACTCAAAAGTGTACCCCGCAAGTTGGCCAGTCTGGAATATGACTTTTGCGGAAATACCCGGTAGCAACTGCTCATTTACATTAAAGTCAATTGCGCTATCAATAAAGGAGAACTTATCGATCATGCTGGTGATGATCCCTAATCGCCTCGGGTAAACCTCTTCAAAAAATACAGTTTCTTCAACAACGCCATACAGATCGGTATTAGCCTGAATATAGGGCGAGCTACCTGGTAGCTTCAGCCTTTTTGAAAAACCTTTATAATCTGCCGGTATATTACGTTCGGAACCGTACGCGTACAATCGAGTTACCAACTTGATATCGTTGGTTTCAATGCGTGAGATCGTTTCGAGGCCTTTACCTTGGCCATATTCGAAAGTCAAATCCTGCACAACCCCGCGCTTTGTCATGTGAATGGTTTTCCCCTCTATCCACCATTCAATATTGAAGGTGCTGGCAATGGTTCCCAACACAGGTAAACATTTTACACCGTTAAATGGCAGGTTTTTATACTCGGTAACATCGATCACGCCTTTTGTCCAGCCTGATTGATCACGGTTTGCATTTGCTATGAGCAGATCAATGAACGTTTCTGCATTACCCATAAGCGTAAAGTCGCCGATGGTCATCGCGTTCTCTGCATCATAGTTCATGTAGGCAACTTTATCCAGCTGATAGGGTGGCCCTTTAAATACGCATCGGTAAGAGTGCTTTCTCGAAGACTCTTTATCTACCGGTGGCAATGCCATTAAAAGCGTATACACCGAGCCCTCATATTCAATTTCATCATCGATTTGAAAATCGATCGGCTGCGACACTTCAATATCAAGCGTGAGCAGATCTTCACCCATGATTCGTTGCGATTGTGGCCCGGTCGGGGTTACAATCGCAACGATACTATCGCCACGCTTCACTTGATACTGCATTACAACCTGTTTACTGAGGTGTTTAAATCATGAACAACGACATTCATCGCAGCCACTTGCGCCGGTGTCATGCTTAAGCCTATTGACGCAAAAGAAATAGCACATTGCGAAAACCAACGTAAACTTGCGGTGCCACTACCGGGCGATGCAGCGCCGATAAGCGTTGATCCTGTATGCGGCGACATGGTCGTGCTATCCATGCCTGTCGCAATTTCAAGCGCGTCATCATATAGCTTTACAGCGTTAGCGCTTCGGTTACCCAAAAGCCAACCCGTTTTAGCCCTGTCATAACCGGCAGCGGCGGAAACCACTACAGATGAGGTGCTACCTATGCGAACCTGCGTAGTGCCCGACAGGTTACGCGACAACGTGATCTTATCATTTTCCGCTTGCCCTACCTTCATCAGGCAGGTATTAACGCTTGAAGACGGATTTTCGGCAGTGCTATTGTAAACAGATATGTGAATATCTGCTACACCGTCATGCCTGTAATTTAAATCGCCGTATATAAGACCGGCTGCATTAGGTACGAACCCTTTTGCTGTATGTGCTGTTAATGCATCGTTTTGGAATGCAATCCTATGCGCAAGGTCAGTATCTTCCGGTGTAAGGAAATTATACTTTTGAGCCGCTGCTAACGCCGTAGCAAATGGGTAAAAACCCTTGAACCTGCCCTGAAGGTTGTTATCATAAACACCATCAAATAACCGTTTATAGATTGTTTTTAAAGCGGGGTCGGTAATGCCGGTAGCGGTCAGAAACTCATCTACCGTTGGTATTTTATACAGGAAATAATTGTAATCTCCTGTGCCTATAAAGTGTGAACCTTTCATTATGCTAAGATTTAAAGTGTTATTAGTCTATCTGTGATTAGTGCCCAATTGTGTAGCGGAAAGTTGAGGCCATTAGGCTCGAAAACTTCAATATTCCCTTGACTGTCACGCAAGCAGCCACGGCTACCACCCAGCCTTCCGGTACCTTCACCGTTTACGGCGTACATCAACCTGAAATTGTTTAGTATCGGTGTA
>NZ_BAABFT010000031.1:0-25783 GCF_039541195.1 Mucilaginibacter gynuensis | reverse complement strand
AAGATAAGAAACACCTCGCCTTTCATTATTAATGTCTTTTCAACATTGTGTTAGTTGTGCAACAGCCACTTTCTCTCAAAAGAAAAAAGTACCAAAAAAGAAAAGTCGCGGCTGCGCAAGGAACTTTTAAAGTTTCTGCTTAGGCAAGGCTTGTGCTACCCGTTCCTTACGATGCCGCATTTTGTCGGTTATTTACGTTTGTGCTTTTGCATGTTACCCTACACCGCAGCCGCTTGGCTTCCGCCAAGTGGCAACTATTCCGCGGCGTCCCGCCGCGAGCTAACAAAGTATTCAAGTCGGCTTAAACGTTCATAGAGCGAAAAGCCACTCAAGCCCCGAACCTCGCCCCTGAAACCTCACAACTTACAACCCACAACCTACAACAAGAAACTCACTCCCGTATTAAAATTACGCATAGGCGCAGGGTTATAGTAGCGGTTGCCTACGGCGTTTAAATCATTGCCGAGGCTGTATTTTTGGTTCAGCAGGTTGTCGGCTCCGGCGAATATTTCTAAACGAGTTTTGCCTGTTAGTATCTGCCAGCTGGCTTTTGCCTGTAGCAAATGATAATGAGGGGCAAAGGCGGTGTTGCCATAGTTAAGGGGCAGCCTGTCGGTAAAGTTATGCTGTACAAATAGCGATACATTTTGCGGCATTCTTAACTGTATACTGCTCACCACTACGTTGCGGGGTACACCGGTTAACTGCTTGCCCGAGTAATTGGTTGTGGCATCGGAGTAATCCCTGAATGTAAAGCGGCTGAATGTATACGAAGTATTGAACTGCACGCCGCGCACAAAACCAGTAGTTTGTCTGTACAGCCAACTGCTGAAATACAATTCAAAACCCGGCTGATTGGTACCGCCCGCGTTGGTATAATATTCGGTTTCGTTGGCCAGCCGGCGCACCACAATGGCATTTTGCAATCGGTAGTAAAAAACAGAGGCATCCAAAAATGTGCTTTCATCTTTATTACGTAACCTGAAACCGGTTTCGTAATTCCAGCCGTATTCGGCGGTGAGGTTGGTATTTACAATGTTGTTGGTAGGGCGCACTTCGGCAATAGTTGGGGTGGAGTACCCGCGACTTACCGATGCCCTCCACACAAAATTATTGGTAACGCTGTATGACAGTGCTACCCGCGGCATCAACTGCGGATCAAAACTTTGCTTATTAAACCCTGTTTGGTTAAGCGGAAATTCGTTTTTAAATTTATACTGATAGTAATTTAAGCTAAGTGCTGCTTCCAGTTGCCAGCGTTTGTAAAACGTGGCAGCATAACGGGTGAAAATAAAATGCTGGTTGGTATTAATCTGGTCGAGCGCCTGCGCATTGCCGCGTTCGCCACCATTGTTATCATAGTTGCGGATATGCGCGTTGGTTTGCTGCCACTCCACGCCCAAGTTCAGCTTCCAGTCGAGGTTTTGTTTCGGGATGCCGTTCAGTTCAAAATAAGTACGCAGGCCATAAGTATTTTCGCTGCGCTGCTCATAGTTGGTGATGAAGGGATTGGCAAAATCAACATGGTTACCAAAAACGGTGGCCACATTGCGAATCCGATTATTCAAATGCCATTCATTTACCAGGCCACCGTAATACATTTTTTGCTGAATGCCTATCTTTTGGGCTAAAGCACCCGGCACTAAGGCCGTTGACGGGCGTGCCGCTTTCGGGTTGGCATCGCGCTGTGCTTCGGTGAGGCCGCCGGGAGTTTGGTAATTAAGGTCGGAGTAAAATAGCAAGGCACGCAGCTCATTATTGCCTGCGTACTTAAACCGGTTGGCCATGTTTACAAAGTGGCGGTACATATAGCTGTGGTCGCGGTAACCGCCATAACTTTGATAAGCCTGGTTAAGATTAAGCGTGTAGTTGCCCACCGTTTTTTGCAAACCTGCCTTTTGGTGGAACAAACCATACGAACCCGCGTTTATCCCGGCCGACAGGTAATCTTCACTGCTTTGGCTCAACGGGTTTAACAGTACCACACCACCCGAGTTAGCGCCGAATAAACTGCCATCGGGCCCTTTCAGTACTTCTATATTTTGTATACTGCTTACATCAATGGCGTTGAGGTACGTATTGCCCCCGGCATCGGTAAGCGGAATTTCATCATAATACATTTTAATATTACGCACCCCAAACGGCGAGCGCAGTAAACTTCCCCTTATCGACAGGCGGTAACTGCCCGGTGTACGCTCTTCGGCACGTATGCCCGGTAAGGTGTTCAGCGCCGGGATGAAAGAATTATCGGGCTGCCTTTGTAGCTGGCTTGCACCGATAACCCCAACAGATGCAGGCTCGGTAATTACAGGCTGCTCGGACGACAGATAGCCACGAATGGTTACTCCCTTTAAGGCGCCCGTGTCGGCTTTAAGTGTTTTGTTGGTTTGTGCCGATGCTGTTAAGCCGGCTGATAACAGGAAAATGGTAAGGTAGATTTTTTGCACTTGTGATGGGGGATATCAACAAAAATAGTCCTTTAAAAATTAAAGGACTATCTTCATTTTGTAAGAATGTAATTAATTGGCAGCCACGCGCCACAAGCGGTTCGAGGCATCGTCAGATACCAGTATCGAGCCATCTTTAAGCACTGCTACATCAACCGGGCGACCGTATACTTCGTTCTTCTCCAGGTTGGCGATAAAGCCGGTCAGAAAGTCTTCGGTTTTGCCGGTTGGTTTGCCATTGGCAAATGGGGCGTATATCACTTTGTATCCTACCAGTTTCGATCTGTTCCACGAACCATGCTGACCGATAAAGGCACCGCCCTTATACTTAGCCGGGAATTTGTCGCCGGTATAAAATGCCAAACCTAACGAGGCCGTATGCGGACCAAGCGCTAAATCGGGTACCAGGGATTTGTTTACCATATCGTTATTGGCGCCCTTAAGTACAGGGTCGGCATGTTTGCCAAAGTAGGCATAAGGCCAGCCATAAAAGCCGCCTTCTTTTACGCCGGTTAAATAGTCGGGCACAAGGTCATCACCCAATTTGTCGCGCTCATTTACTACGGTATATAATTTACCTGTGGTCGGTTCAAAATCGGTACCAACCGGGTTACGTAAACCAGCGGCATATATTTTTTCTCCTGTACCATCGGGGTTGATCACTAATATATTGGCGCGGCGTTTCTCATTGGCCATGCCATGCTCACCCACGTTACTACCAGAACCTACCGATATATAGATCTTGCTGCCATCCTTAGCGGCCAACAGGTTGCGGGTCCAGTGGTTGTTGTATCCCCCGGCAGGTAGTTTTAATATCCGTTTGCCAATGCCTGCAATTTTGGTTTGGCCTGTTTTATACGGATAGCGCCACACCCCATCGGTATTGGCTATGTAAAACCAATTGCCCACAACCAAAATACCGTAAGGCTGGTTAAGGCCACTCAGGAAAACCGTTTTCAAATCGGGCTTTCCATCGCCGTTGGTATCTCTGAACAATAATATATCATTGGCGCTTTTGCCCAGGTTTTGCGATTTATTAACCCCTGTTATTGCAGCGCCAACTTTTTTAACGCCTTTGGCCTCGGTATTGGCTTCTGATACAAAAATATCCCCGTTGGGGGCAACATATATATTACGCGGATTGCGCAGGCTATCGGCAAACAAGCTAACGGTAAAACCTTCGGGCGCTGTGGGCGTTTTACCCGCAGGCCAGCCAATTACATTACTGTAGTTAGTTACCGATTTGGTAGCATAAGGCGCAGGCAGTTTTACCTTTTGGTTGCTTTTATTTTCAACCGTATCGCTTTTGTTGTAGTTGGCGTTCTTCTTTTTACCGCCACAACCGGCAGCCAGTAAACCGGCAGCAAACAGGCATGCAATATATCGCGTTTTCATATTAGTATATGTTTTGTAGATAGTTTAACTGTACGATAAAATATTTGTTTGCAACAATGTATCATTGTTCATTATGTGACCAGCTTTGTTATTGTAGCAAATGTGGCTAACTTGCTTAATTGAAGTTTAAACCACACTTTTTTTGGTCTTGATGCGAGTATTGGTCACCCGGTTGATGATGTGCGTGATAATGGCTGTTGCGGCGGTGAACAGTTATGCCCAAAGCTGTACCGGCAACCTCGGCGACGCGGTGCTGCAAGAGTCGTTCGATGTAGATAAACCTCTCGGCGCTGATGTTACTACTTATGAATACACCCAGGAAGAATGCCTTTATAACGGCGCGTATCGCCTGGCTAAACGTACCAGCAATTGTTATGAGGGTGTTTGGCTAACGCTTGATCACGACCATACCTATGAAATGGATCCTTCATCAAACAGCAACATGTTGATGGTAGCGGCAAATGCGGCGCCGGGCGTATTTTATATGCAGCCCACTAAAGATCAGCAACTTTGCCCCGGCACTACTTATCAGTTTGAGGTTTGGGTAATTAACCTGGTAAAACCCGGCTTCACCAATCTCGTTAAGCCTAATCTTCTTTTACAGGTGCAAACTCCCGATGGGCAGGATCTCATGGCCCCTTACGCCGCCGGTGATATTCCCAACGATGGTCAGTGGCACCCGATAAGGGCACTTTTCACCACCCGCGTTTTAACTACCAGTGTGGTGGTAAAAATATCTAACAATGCCAATGGCGATGCCGGTAATGATCTGGCGTTGGATGATATCAGTTTCAGGGCTTGCAGCCCGGCGGTTTCAACGGGGTTCGATATACCATCAGTAGAAGGGCAGCCTATTTGTGCCGATTATGATAAAACCTATTACATGTCGGCCTCCGCACCGGTAGGTTACCGCAATTACCAGTGGCAGCGCCTGGTTAATAATACCTGGATAGATATTGCGGGCGAAACAAACGACAAGCTCACCATAAATACCGGCAACGGTATGGCCGCAGGCGAATACCAGTACCGGGTTGCAGTTACTAACGACGCCAATATAGGCTCGATATATTGCCGAACATATTCGAGCCCAAATATTTTAACCTTACCACCCAGGATAACTGCCTCCTCTGTACCTGTTTACTGCGAGGGTAGCGGCATCATCATTACGGCATCAGGCGCCCATGCTTATGTGTTTACCAAACCTAACGGACAAACAGTAGAGCAAACCGATCCGGTTTTTACCATTGAAAATGCCACCGTACAAAACAGCGGGACATACAAGGTGCAGGCTAAAACCGCGTCGGGTTGTTTGGGCGAAGCTGTGCTGCTACCAATAAAGGTTAAGCGGCAGTTCAGCGCGAGCGTTGCCGCGGTTGACCCTATCTGCGAAGGCGAATCGGTAACGTTATCGGCCACGCAAACAGGTGGCGATGTTAGTGATAATTATACGTATAGCTGGTCGCCGGTAGTTGGTTTGAACAACCCGTACGCGCAAAACCCGGTAGCATCGCCAACCGATACCACCACCTACACGGTAACCATTAGTAACGATGCCTGTTCGGCAAGTTACGAGGTAACGGTAAATGTGCTCAAGATACCGAGGGGGGTGGTTACACCGATAAAGGAAATATCCGAAGGGCAATCGGTAACGCTGGATGCAACCATATCGGGCGATATCACTGAATATTACTGGACACCGTCAACCTATCTCGATAATCCACGCGCGTTGCACCCGGTAGCTACTCCGCCCGATAATATCATCTACACGCTAAATCTTGTTGGCCCCTGCACCGGCAACGAAGCGCCGCTAAGTACGTTTGTGCATGTATTTAAAAAGATAGTACCGCCCAACGCGTTTTCGCCCAATGGCGATGGCATTAACGATGAATGGAAAATTGACGGCTTGTTCACCTTTCCGCAGGGAATAACCACGGTGTATAACCGTTACGGGCAGGAGGTATTCAGAAGCGTTGGCTACAGCCGCGCATGGAACGGCACCTACAATGGCACCACACTTATGCCCGGCGTGTATTATTATATTATCGATTTGAAAAGCAATAAGCCTAAAATAACGGGTTGGGTGATGATTATGCGGTAAGGGGAGGAAAAAGGATGAAAGCCCAAAGGCAAAAGCTAAAAGCCGAAGGCTCCCCAAAAAAGCCTTCTTTGCGAAGCAGAGAAGGTGGTCGAGCGTAGCTAAGACCGGATGAGTAAAATTACAGCCCCAAAAAGCAAAACTTCGATCAAGTCCTTAGTCATTTTCACCTCCTGCTAAATTGTTAAAACAGTATGGTTTAGCATTTTGATTTTGCCTTAAATGTGATTACCTTAACCGCCGCTGCAAAATATAAACCTGCTTTCCTAAATTTAAATGCGCTTATTGATCATACGGTTACTGTTATGTGTGTTGTTTGCTATTTGTACCGGTAAGGTATCGGCTCAGGTTTGTACAGGCAACTATGGCGATCCGGTGATTGAAGAGACATTTGGCAACGGTTCATCCGCGCCGCTAAGTACGCAGCAAACCAATTACAAGTATGTTGTAGGTCGCTGCCCTGAAAATGGTGAATATTCTATAGTAAAATTCAATCCCGGTTGTCATACCGAAAGCTGGCACACCGTTCTGCAAGATCATACTACAGACCGAAATGGCGCTCATATCCCCGGAGGAAATATGATGCTCGTGAACGCGTCTGAAGATAAAGGGCTGTTTTTTACACAAACGGCTCATAATCTTTGCGCCGGTACTACCTATAAATTTTCAGTTTTTGTGTTGGATCTCATGCGTCCAAATCCTGCCAGACCGGATGCTTTACATCCCACTTTACGCTTCAAGGTAAAAAGGGCCAACGGTGAGGAAATCACACACACTAATAAAGATCCTATACCCATAGGTCCCACAGCAGGGCCTCAATTTCAAGAGATATTTACAACATTTATCGTGCCGGGCGATGCCAACGATGTAGTAGTTGAAATTTACAACGATGGTGATGGTGGTTATGGTAATGATCTTATTTTAGATGATATTACCTTTCGCGCCTGCGGCCCCGATGTGCTAACCGGATTTGATGATGCCGGTACCCCAATGCAAAAAAGTATTTGCGTTGGTGAAGCTTCTGCATATGCTTTAAAAGTAAGTACCACTGCTAACTTTACCGAACGGCAATGGCAGCGGCTGGAAGGCGAAACCTGGGTAGATATAAAAGGTGAGAACCGCGGCGAAAACAGCGACAGGTATTTAACCCCCGATAATTTACCTGCCGGGATGCACCAATACCGTGTTGCCGTAGCAAAAACCAACAACCTCGATGCCCTGCAATGCCGTATTTATTCGGATATAATTACGCTGAATATAAAGGCCCGGCCGGTGGTGCCGCCGTTTAATCAGCAGCCTGTGTGCGAAGGTAGTAATGTAACCCTCACGGCATCGGGTGGTACACAATATAAGTGGTCGGGGCCGGGGATAACATCGCCGGTATTTAAGGCCGATCCTAACCTAACCATTCCCAACATTACATTCGCGCAGGGGGGGACTTATTCCGTACAGGCCATAACGGATGGCTGCCCCGGTGACGAAACCACCGTTGAAATAGATGTAAAGCCTAAAATTATAGCGACTATTACCAGTGATGTTGAGGTTTGCGAGGGAGTGCCTGTGGCGCTGGAGGCAACAGGCGGTGTAAATTATAAATGGACACCATCAACAGGGTTAAGTGCCGATAATATTCCTAATCCGGTGGCTGTATTAAATGAAACTACCCCCTACACAGTTACTATAGACAACGGTGCCTGTACCGAAACAAGAACGGTAACCATTAAGATAATTAAAAACGCGAAGGCCATAGTGCCCGGTACTATTGAGATGAACGAAGGACAGTTTATAACCCTAAACGGCGGCACAGCAGGCGACGTCAATAGCTTTTACTGGACACCGGCGCTCTATCTCGATAATCCTAACTCGCTTACACCTATTGCCAGTCCGCTTACTGATACCCGCTATGTGCTGCATGTAAGCGGCCGTTGCGAGCCCGATACTGCGGGTGTGTTTATTAAAGTGTATAACAAAATAAAAGTACCCAATAGTTTTTCGCCCAATGGCGATGGCATTAACGATTACTGGAATATCCCCGGCCTGGCTACCTACCCCAATAGTGTTACCACGGTATATAACCGTTACGGGCAGGAGGTATTTCGCAGCACAGGCTACGCCCGCCCGTGGAGCGGCTCATATAACGGTTACCAGTTACCGGGCGGAACTTATTATTATATTATCGACCCGCATAGTAAATCGCCAAGGCAAACGGGTTGGGTATTGATAGTGAGGTAGTTTTAGGCAGTTTGAATATAGCTGTAATTGCCTAACTGCCATTTTGATATTGCTGATAATGTAATTATCTTTCACCGCTTAACCTCCCCCTATTTAATGCGTGTACTAATTACCAAGCTGTTATTGTTTGCGCTGTTTGCGTTTTGCACTATTGATGCATCCGCGCAGAGCGATTGCACGGGCAGTTTTGGTGATCCGGTAGTAACGGAGGATTTTGGCTATGGCCCCCAGCCAGGCGGGGCGCTGCCCGATGGGGAGGTGTTGGAAATTTCTTATACTTCCAATTCTTGTCCGGAAGATAGGTTCAACAGACATGGCGAATACAGTATCGTAAATAGCGTTGATCCAACGTGTCATCCCGGCGCATGGCATAATGTAACACAAGATCATACTATACCTTCGCGGCCGGATGGGCGCATGATGATCATTAATGCATCTTATGACGAAAGTACTTTTTTTGTTAAGAAGATAGGCCCACTTTGCCCGAATACCACTTACCAGTTTCAGGCCTATGTATTAAATCTCATCACTACTGCAGCGGGGAACAATCAACCTGACCTGTTGTTTTCTATCGAAACAACAGATGGCGCTTTGTTAACAGATGGATTATCTACCGGTAGTATTATGCCCACACCCACACCGCAGTGGCTGCCTTTTTCAAAAACTTTTACCACAGGTGCAAATGAAGTTACAGTAATATTAAGGATCACCAACAAAGCGCCGGGCGGTGCCGGTAACGATTTTTTACTGGATGATATTACCTTCAGAGCGTGCGGCCCCAACATAGTTACTGGTTTTGACGGCAGCGACCAGAATATCACCCGGAGCGTTTGCAATACGCAGGTGCCTTTAACCGTAGGCGGTGTTTCTGCCGGGTATACCGAAAGGCAATGGCAAAGGCTTGAGAACAATACCTGGGTTGATATACCAAATGCCAATACGGCCATTTATCAAACGCCTGCAAATTTATCTGCCGGGGTGTATCAATACCGTGTAGCATTGGCGCGTACGGGTAATATCGGCTCACCTAATTGCAGGGTGTATTCGGGGGTAAATACACTAACCGTGCGCCCTTTGCCTGTGGCTGTAGTAGCCACGCCCGCGGCAGTTTGCGAGGGCAGCGCCTTAACCTTGACAGCGAGTGGCGGCGAGCAATACCGATGGACAGGGCCGGGAATTGCCAACCCTATATTCAGTACCGATGCAAGCCTTACATTTACCGATATAGCACTTGACAAGGCCGGAACCTACTATGCCGAAGCGATGACGGCGGGCTGCATTGGCCCCAAAGTACCGGTTACGGTGCAGGTAGATCCTAAAATTAGAGTATCGGCCATAGCAGCAAACGTGGAGATCTGCTTGGGTGAATCTACACAATTAACGGCTACGGGCGGCGCGAATTACCATTGGTCGGCGTCCACAAGAGGGGGCGGCATCAGCGATGCTAATATTGCCAACCCCACAGTTACACCCACCGAAACCACCACCTACACGGTAGTAGCCGATAAAGGAGCTTGCAGCAGTATTGCCACTGTTACCGTAAGGGTGCTGAACAAGCCGGTTGTAAGTCTCACATCGTACCAGGCTATTTATGAGGGGCAATCGGTGAAACTGGATGGTGCCGTTGTATCGGGAGATGTGACGGGCTTTAGCTGGTCTACCCCGATGGATTTGGATGACCCGTATTCGTTAACGCCGACAGCCAGTCCGCGCGAAAACATAAAGTATACACTTACGCTAAGCGGCCCCTGCGGTACTGATACCGCGAGTGTGCTGGTAAGGGTTTTTCACAGGGTGGATATTCCCAATACTTTTTCGCCCAATGGCGATGGGGTTAATGATTTTTGGAGTATTGATGCATTGGCCACCTTGCCGCAAAGTGTAACTACTGTATTTAACCGTTACGGGCAGCAGGTATATCGCAGCGTTGGCTACAGCAAACCCTGGAATGGCACTTACAACGGCACGCCATTACCCGCAGGCAGCTATTATTATATGATCGACCTCAATAATAAAATGCCCAAACGCACAGGCTGGGTGCTGATAGTTCGATAGCTTAAAATTTAATGAATTTATCCAGTTGCTCTTCGGTAAAGCGAACGGTATCGGTCTCAAAGAAATCACCGTCGGCATTCAGTTCTTTTTTAATGGCCGAGATATGAATTTTCAGCGGCATCACATTCAGGTGCAAGTAGTGGCACACGCCTGTAAAATGGTCGATACCGCGAATGTTGCCATACTTGCCCGATGATATACCTACCAGCGCGGCCTTCTTTTCGTAAAAGCTATCCGGAAAATCGCAGGCATCAATAAATATCTTCAATATGCCGGGGAAACTGCCGTTATACTCGGGTATCACAAACAAAAATTTATCGGTTTTGGTGATCATTTCCTGTATCGGTTTAAACTCCTCGCTGCGCTGCCCGTAAAGGTCGGTAACGGAGATGGAACAAGGCAGATCGGCCAGTGATAAGATCCCGGCTTCGGTACCTTTGGCGCTTAACCTTTTTTGCAGGTATTTTGCCACTTTAAGCGTTGAACTGCCCGGCCGGTTGGTTGATGATATGATGGTAACCATTTGCTTTTAAATTATTGAATTACTGCCGCATTGATAACGTGACTGAATAAATTTAAACGTTGATATGGTTATCGTAAGTGTGGAACTCACATCCGGGTAATTCATTCATTCAGCAAATCAATAGCTAACCCAAGCAGGTAATTATTGTTTGTAAGTTGGCATTTACTGTGGATTTCGGTACAATTTTATTGCGTATCTTAGCGTCCGGTAAAAAACCGTACGAAGGTAGAAATTTCTGAGCCTATTCTTCGTTATTATAAGTCTGTGATAAAATAAATATATAGAATGAGTAAAATTATTGCACTGGCCAATCAAAAGGGTGGCGTGGGTAAAACTACATCATCAATTAATTTGGCTGCAAGTTTAGCCGTATTAGAATATAAAACATTATTGGTTGATGCCGATCCCCAGGCAAATTCAACCTCGGGTATAGGTTTTGATCCGCGTAATATAAAGAATAGCATATACGAGTGTATCATTAACCAGATAGACCCGCATGAGGCTATCCAAAAAACCGATACCCCTAATTTAGATCTTTTACCGGCGCATATCGACCTGGTAGGTGCCGAAATTGAGATGATCAACCTGAGCGGCCGCGAGTATAAAATGAAGCAGGTATTGGAGAGCGTTAAAGATGAGTACGATTTTATCATCATCGATTGCTCGCCATCACTGGGTTTGATCACCATTAACGCCCTTACCGCTGCCGATTCGGTAATTATACCGGTACAGTGCGAGTATTTCGCGTTAGAGGGTTTAGGTAAATTGCTGAACACCATAAAAATTGTACAATCGCGCCTGAATACTACGCTGGCTATTGAGGGTATATTATTAACCATGTACGATGTAAGGCTTCGCCTATCCAACCAGGTGGTTGAAGAGGTGCGCACGCATTTTGAGGATATGGTTTTTGATACCATTATACAGCGTAACACCCGTTTAAGCGAAGCGCCAAGCTTTGGCGTATCGGTAATTATGCACGATGCTAATTGTAAAGGCGCTATCAATTATTTGAACCTGGCACGCGAAATCATCAATAAGAACGGATTAGTAAAAAGCGAATTAGCGCAAACTACAGCAACAGTATAATAAATGAGTGCAGAGAAAAGAAAAGCCCTGGGTAAAGGATTAGGTGCACTGTTAAACGATTCTGTTGATGTACTGCCTTATAATAAGAATACACAAGCTTCGCAGCAGCCCGAGGTAAACGACCTGGGTTCGGTTAACGAGATAAAGATTGAGCAGATTGAGGTTAACCCCTTTCAGCCACGTACCGAGTTTGATGAGCAGGCATTGGCCGAACTATCAGATTCGATAAAAAAACAGGGGCTGATACAGCCTATCACCGTACGTAAGGTAAATAATAACCATTACCAGCTTATATCGGGCGAGCGCCGTTTGCGCGCCTCAAAAATGGCTGGCCTAAAGGATATACCGGCCTATATACGTACCGCTAACGACCAGCAAATGCTGGAAATGGCGCTTATTGAAAACATTCAGCGCGAAAACCTGAACGCTATTGAGGTAGCCCTGAGCTTTCAGCGGATGATTGACGAGTGCAGCCTGAAGCAGGAAGAGCTGGGCGAACGCGTGAGCAAAAACCGCTCTACCGTTACCAACTACCTGCGTTTGCTAAAGTTGCCGCCTGCTATACAGGCATCGCTGCGCGATGGGGTAATTACCATGGGGCATGCGAAGGCATTGATAGGCGTTGACGATCCGGCAAAACAAATATTTTTTCATCAGTATATTATCCAGCACGATTTATCCGTTCGTAAAGCGGAAGAAATGGTGAGGGATATGCAGCGTAACACTGTGAAAAAAGAGGGTAAACAACCCGAGCCACTATCCTTCCAGGTACAAAAAATACAGGACGAACTGGCCTCAAAGTTTAGCACACAAGTTAAACTTAAGGTAAACCCACAAGGTAAAGGAAGCATCGAGATACCATTTTTATCAGAAGATGACCTGAACCGGATACTTGAAATGCTGGATTGGTAAAAATGCTTAAACACCTGCTGATAATTTTTTTATTAACCGTAGCCGGTTTTGCCGCGAAAGCGCAAACTACCGATAGCACCGCTGTTTCGGAAAAGGCTGCTGCCGATACCGTGCCCGCAAAAAAGGCAGATACCGGTAAGAAAAGCGAAAAGCCCAAAAAGGAAACCAAGCCATCAGTAGCGTTTAAACCGCAGGAACCCACTAAAAGCAAATATCACCCGGATAGCACGCATAGTCCGCACAAGGCGGTAATGCGTTCGCTAATGGTACCTGGCTGGGGGCAGGCCTATAACCGTAAATGGTGGAAAGTGCCTATCGTATATACCGGCCTGGGGTTGTTAGGTTCGGCAGTGATATTCAATCAAAAGTACTATTCGGAGTTTTTGGCCGTGGCCAAATACAGGCGTAGGGGAGAAGCACCTAATCCGGGTGATAAATACTACCAGGCCTATCAGGATTACTCATCTATCACCCAAACAAATATTGAGAGCTATGTAGATGGCTACAGGCGTAACCGCGATTTAAGTATACTGGGTATTTTAGGTGCCTGGGGTATACAAATGGTTGATGCTTATATTGATGCCAAGTTTATGCACTCGTATACCATGGATGAAGATTTGTCCATACGTATAACCCCCGGTTTGATAAACCAGCCCATGTACGCCAGTAATATTAACAGTACTTATATCCCGGGCATAAAACTTACCTTTACGTTTTGATAATATCTCAGTATTATCAATAACTTGCACAAAAATATATTCTGATGAAAATTGCATTATTAGGTTACGGTAAAATGGGTAAGAGCATTGAAAAGGTAGCCCTTGACCGTAAGCATGAAATTGTACTTAAAATAGATTACAACAACCAGCACGAGCTTACTACCGAAAACCTTCAAAAGGCAGATGCCGTTATTGAATTTTCAACCCCATCATCAGTATTAACTAATATTCAGCATTGCTTTAACACGGGTGTACCTATCGTTATAGGTACTACAGGGTGGTACGAGCACATTCCCGAATTGAAAGTGCAATGCGAGGCCGGCAACAACACGTTGATGTATGCCTCTAACTATAGCGTAGGCGTAAACATCTTTTTTAAGGTGAACGAAGTGCTTGCCAAAATAATGAACAATTACCCGTACTATGATGTGCAGGTAGAAGAAATACACCACACCCAAAAGCTCGATTCGCCGAGCGGTACCGCTATTACCATTGCCGAAGGCATAATTGATAATATTGATACCAAAAAAGAATGGGCCAATATTTTAATAGCTGATACCCCTGCGGAAGACAACCTGCGCGCCGACCAACTGCTGATAGAATCGCACCGTATTGAGAGCGTACCGGGTACGCATACCGTTATTTACGATTCGGAGATTGATACCATAGAGTTTAAGCATACCGCGCATAACCGTAATGGTTTTGCTTTGGGCGCCGTGCTTGCCGCCGAGTGGTTAAAAGATAAGAAAGGGTTTTATACCGTTGCCGATATGTTTAACTTCAGCATTTAATTTGCTGCCAACATACATTTATAATGAACTGGAGATTCTGGAGAAAAAAAAATCCTGCCAAGAAAAAGAGTGCCGCCCGTGAGTGGACCGATGCCATCATCTTCGCGGTTATTGCCGCTACGCTGATACGCACCCTGTTTATTGAGGCTTACACCATACCAACCCCATCAATGGAGCGCTCATTATTAGTAGGCGACTTCTTATTTGTGAGCAAGGTTAACTATGGCGCACGCTTACCGATGACGCCTGTAGCATTCCCGTTTGCGCACCATACCATGCCAATAACCGGCACCAAGGCTTACTGGGATGGTATTAAATTACCATACTACCGTTTACCGGGTTTCAGCAATGTTAAAAAAGGCGATGTAGTGGTATTCAATTACCCTATGGATGCCGATGCACCGCTATCCCGCCCGGTTGATAAACGCGAGAACTATATTAAACGTTGCCAGGGTGCGCCCGGCGATACTTTAAGTGTGGTTGACGCGCAGGTATATGTAAATGGTAAAGCAGCGCCAAATCCGCCGGAAGGGCAAATTGATTATGTAATATCAACCACCGACGGTACAAGCTACAACCCCTTACTGAACAGACAATTTAACATATCCGACTATAACGGCGATGGTACTACTACCATGACGCCTGCATCGGCCCAGGGAGTGAAGGCAACTGCGGGAATTAAAAGCGTTGTGCCATCAATACGCCCTAAGGGTATACCCGAAAATTACCCGGTTTTTCCACAGGATGCACACTGGGGTTGGAATGCGGATAACTACGGCCCTATCATCATCCCTAAAACGGGCTGGACTGTAAAACTGGATAGCCTGACTATCCCCGTTTACAAACGCGCGATAGAGGTATACGAAGGCAATAAGGTAGAAGTGAATGGCAATGAGATCACCATTAACGGTAAAAAGACCGACAGCTACACCTTCAAAATGAATTACTACTGGATGATGGGCGATAACCGCCACGACTCCGCAGATTCACGCTACTGGGGCTTTGTTCCGGAAGATCATATTGTAGGTAAAGCCTTGTTTATATGGATGAGCTGGGATGATAACGGCAGCTTCTTCAGCAAAATTCGCTGGAGCAGGTTGTTCAGAGGAGTAAAGTAATCTTACCTCTTATATAGTATTTGAAAAGCTTGTCGATTGGCAGGCTTTTTTTGTTGTAAAATCGCGTCATTGCGAGGAACGAAGCAATCTCTACTTAGGCTGTGCTTGTGCTGTAATGAATGTTAGTCTGCTCTTGGCCACAGTGGCCATTATTTTTGAGCCCAAATGGAAAAGGGCTTGTCCCGTAAAAAGGCTTCTATGCCGCACCGGCCTCTACCCTGCAACCCATGCAGAACTTAGGGCTGGAACTTTTGCCCTGCCGCTCATATCCATCCCACATGCAACAAGTTCGCTATGCCCGCCTTTGCGCTCATGGCCTCCACTGTTCTGCACGTTTGCGCCGAAGCTGTTTGTCTGACGGAGAAAAGACTTTTAGCCCCCCTCTCAGTCGCTCCGGCTCCGTTCGAGTGACTGCTATTACGCGGCGTCCCGCCGCTCTGCAATAAGTAGGGCTTGTTAGATATGTTGAAAGTTTACTGCCTAATGGGATTCGCCGCAAAATAAAAGAAAGGATATTGGCTTATTGAGATTACAGATAAACTTCCCTGTCGCTGTATTTATCAATTTGACGTTTTAAGTTTAGTTGTTGCAAATCTGTACAGATTAGACGTACTTGTTCATCTTCCCATCCTTCAGTGCCCGGCAATAATTCGGCGTATGTTTTATTGTTACTGTAGATGCAACATTCATTCCTTGTATGCGGCATCCGGCGAACATCCCGTTTGCGGTAAGTAAAACTAAGATCGGAAGCATTAACAATTTCTTTTTGTTGTACTCCCCAAAAGTTAACGGAATTAAATGTAATCGTGTTCCTTAAAAAATCTATATCTATATGTTTTAAGCTATAATTTATTGTTTGATTAATAATGTAAAATGCCATTGGCACTAATAATATCAAAGCGCCAATAATACTGATAAAAGCGAAAGTTGAAAATAATGTAACCACCATTATTACCAGTTTGGGATATGGAGAAATCAGTACACCGCTGGTATATGTTTTTATGGCGTTAAGTTCCATAATATAAATATAAAGCGTTTTAGTGGCAAATATTATAAAGTAATAAGGACTATCTTTTTGTAACTGAAAGGTACTACGCCATGTATAAGTCACGAGTTACGCTATACTAACTCGCGACAGCATCCACCCATACCGGAACCTCAAACCCCGAACCTCGATCCTGAAGAAGAACAATTTCTTACAAATCCCTTTGATTTATAAAAATAGATAATATCTTTGTTATTTATAATTGGTCTAAATAAATATTATGTGCGAAACGATAGTTTTAAGTAAAAAAGCTTCGGCGGTAATAAGTTATTGCAAATGTTGCTCGGTGATTTATATATGGCATCATAATCTGATGTTAAGCTTTGAGTACGACCAGTTTGAGGCCTTCCGTAATTTTACCGAAGAGGTAGATTACGAAGAGCTAACTTACCCTTTCCCCGATGGTACTGAGCGCATCATATTACGCACACCCAACCGAGATATCAATTTTACCTTTAGTGTTGATGAGTGGCACAGCTTCAGGCAGGCAATGGACGAAGCCCTCTACATGCGCGAAGTTTATATGCTGATTGATAAGTAAATCGGGTGTTGTTTTAACAATAGGCTGATCTGCTATTGATCCAATCGCTTTAATAATTCTATGCCTTCTTGCCAATGGCCAAACCCGGAGCTTACGTTGATGTGGCCTGCTTCGCCAATATTTACAAGCTCGCTTCCCCAGGCATCGGCGAAGAGCATGGCCCTTTCAAAATTTACGTAATAATCATCGGTACTGGTAACTACTATTGATTTGAATGGCAGCTTAATTAAGGGAACAGGCGAAAAACCTGTGGTGCCGGAAGGATAAGTATCTGCTTCGGTATCGCTTGGAGCTACCAGCAAAGCGCCCTTTATTTTAATGTTGAACTTTTGTGCCCAATAGGCTATAGTGGTACAAGCTAAGCTATGGCCTACCAATATCACATCCTGAGGATTGTGCTGGCTTACGGCATTGTTAAGCGTTTCAACCCAATCGGCACGAACGGGTGTTTCCCAATCCTGCTGTTCTACACGGGTGAAATTATATTGTTGCTGCCAGATGCTTTGCCAATGCTGCGGCCCCGAATTGCCTAAGCCGGGTACAATAAGGATGGTTGATTTAAACGCCATCGTTATTCAGATAACACGGTGAACTTAAAATCGAGCGGTTCAAAATTATTGATCAGTTCATCTATGAATGATTGTCCCCATTTAACATAGAACAAACCGAAGTTCTCACTGCGTTCCTGCAAGCTATCTTTAGGGAACAGGGCGGCTTTTATCTGCTCAATTTGCTCCAACCGGGTTGGATAGTTCTTCTTTTCGGCCTTTACCAGTTTCTTTTCAAGGTTACCAATGGCGTGCTCCAAACGTACCTTCACCGCCTCGGCAGAAGGTGCGAGGGTGCTGTCAATCTTATAAGCTCTTAGTTTTATCTTTTCGAAAACGGCTTGCAGTTCGCGCCATTCCTCTTTTAAGGTAAGGTTATGCTGACTGTTCTTTTTTACCCACAGATTTTTTATCTCGTCGGTAGTTTTAAACAGATCGGCCGGTTTAATCTCCATGCGTTTTATTTTGGCCGCGTAATCTTTAGGGATCACCAAGCCGGAGTTGCGCAAGATCAGAATAGGGAAATCAACATTATACAGGTCGAAATTCGATTTCAGCTCCAGCCAGTACACCACTTCGGCGCCACCGCCTACGTAGGCAATGTTTGGTAAAATACATTCCTGGTACAGTGGACGCATCACCACGTTGGGGCTAAACCTTTCGGGATAAGTGCCGATTTCCTGTTTCAGTTCTGCTTCGGTAAAGCTGATCTCGGTATTGAGCACATTGTAGCTGTCGTTCTCAAATACGATACGTTCGCGCAGGCCATCCAGCAAATAAAAGAAATTGATCTCCCGCGGATTAACCTGTATATGCACACCTAACTGATGCAGTTTGGCGTTGGTTTCGGTAATGTTTTTAAAGCTGTTTTGCTCGATAATATCACGCTCGATGATAGGGGCGAAATGCTGCTTAAAACGATGATCGTCGGCATCAATGATCACCAACCCGTATTGACCAAACAGCGCGTCTACCAAATAACGGGTAGCATCAGCCAGTTTATCAAACTTGGTATAGGTGGTTTCTACAATTTCGGCGAGTTCGGGGGCATTGCCCTCCATGCCTAAAACGCCTTTGTACTGGTTAAGCGCCTGGCGAATAGTATCGGGATTAATACGCCCTGTAGCGCCCGATGCCTCGTACCACCAGTGTACCTTTTTACCGCCGATGTTGGTGTAATTTATTTCGGCAAAATCATGGTCCTCAGAGGCCATCCAGTATATCGGTACAAAATCTTTATCGGGGAATTGGGCTTTTAGCTGACGCGCCAGTTTAATGGCGGTAACTATTTTATAAAGGAAATACAACGGCCCCGCGAAAATATTAAGCTGGTGACCGGTTGTAATAGTGTAAGTGTCGGCTTGTTTTAGCAGTTCAATATTTTGCTGCACCAAACCCGAATATTGAGTGGTTGGCTCGGCACCTTTAAAATATTGATCGTGCAGTACCTGTGCCAAAACATCGCGGTTTGCTGCTACTTTTTTGTTTTGCAGCAAAGCCTCAAAGCCTTTCATGTCCGGCCGGTGGCTGTAAAAAGCCCTCAGTTCCGGCGCGTCATCCAGGTAATCAATAACGGTTTGGGAAAAATACCCGGTATCCTTATAGCTGATACAATTAGCATCCATTGCCCCAAATGTAAAGCATTAGGCCAAAAGTTCAGCAACTTAAAATTATTTTACAATCCGTCCATAAAGATCGAAGTCCTCTGCTTTGTCAATTTTTACGTTTACAAAGCTGCCAACGGTTGCATAGTCAAGTGCGGCATTAATCAGCACCTCGTTATCTACCTCGGGCGAATCATATTCTGTACGGCCAACAAAATAATCGCCATCTTTTTTATCAACCAGTACTTTATAAGTATTGCCTATTTTCTCCTGGTTCTTATCAAAAGAGATACCCTGCTGTATTTCCATTATGGCATCGGCGCGTTCCTGTTTTACTTCTTCAGGCACATCGTCCACCAGTGAATGGGCATGCGTTTTTTCTTCGTGCGAGTAAGTGAAACAGCCTAATCTATCAAAACGGGTATCTTCTACCCATTGCTGCATTTCTTCAAAATCCTGCTCGGTTTCACCCGGGTAACCGGTGATCAGCGTAGTACGCAAAGCGATGTTTGGCACTTTATCGCGGATAGCATCTACCAGGTCGATAGTTTTTTGCTTGGTGATACCACGGCGCATCGATTTTAGCATGTCATCGCTGATGTGCTGCAATGGCATATCCAGGTATTTACAAACGTTCTCGCGCTCGTTCATCACATCCAATATTTCCATCGGGAAACCGGAAGGATAAGCGTATTGCAACCTGATCCACTCCACGCCATTCACATCGCTTAAGCGACGAATCAATTCATCCAAATTGCGTTTGCCATACAGGTCCAGCCCGTAATAGGTAAGATCCTGCGCTATCAGTATCAGTTCTTTAGTGCCGTTCTTAACCAGGCTTTTGGCATTGTTTACCAATTGATCAATAGGCTGCGAAAGGTGCTTACCCCGCATTAACGGAATAGCGCAAAACGAACACGGACGGTTACAGCCTTCGGCAATTTTAAAGTAAGCAAAGTGCGAAGGCGTGGTGAGTAAGCGCTCGCCGATCAGTTCGTGGCGGTAGTTGGCGCCAACGCTGTGTAATATATTTTGCAGGTCGTTAGTACCAAAATAGGCATCAACGTTGGTAATTTCGGCTTCCAGTTCGGGTTTATACCTTTCAGACAAGCAACCGGTTACGATAACCTTACCTACCTTGCCCTCTTCTTTCAGCTGGCTGTATTGCAAGATTGTATCGATAGATTCCTGCTTGGCATTATCAATAAAACCACAGGTATTAATTACGATGATATCATCCTTACCCACTTTATCAGCCTCGTGCACAACATCAAAGCTATTGCCCTTCAGCTGGCCCATCAAAATCTCCGAATCGTAGATGTTTTTTGAGCAGCCTAAAGTAACCACGTTCACACGCGGTTTGGCAATCTTTTTTACATGGTTAATTTCTTTTGTCCTCATTATTTCTTTTTGGATTTCACCGATTTGTTGTTCCTGATTCACCGATTTTTTTGTGGCGATGATTTCAGGATTGGGTGATTTCTATTTTATTCTTTTTGGATTTCACCGATTGATTAGGATTTCACCGACTTCTGTATGAGGAAGATGATTTCGTTTCAATTGGTGGATTTTCCTTTTATTCTTTTTGGATTTCACTGATTTGTTGTTCCTGATTTCACCGATTTTTTTGTACAATGATTTCAGGATTGTGGTGATTTCTATTTTATTGTTTTTGGATTTCACCGATTTGTTGTTGCTGATTTCACTGATTTTTTTGTGGTGATTTCAGTTTTTTGGTGATTTCCTGCCTTTATGTGTTATATCGATAGCCTTTTTACTTCGCAGCTTTGGTTACCGAAATTTATTAATAGTCCTGTTTTTATATTACTTGCCTTTAGATATGATAAAAGTTGTTTATGGAACAGCTTCGGCATATCAAAACCTGTTACTGATTTTAGTTCTACAATTACTTTGTTCTCTATAAACAGATCGCACCTGAACCTGCCTACAAAATGTCCCTTAAAGAGAACATCAAATTCTTTCTCCGCTTCAAAACTCAATTTTTGGATCGATAGCTGATGTTGTAACGCTTTGGAATAGATCTTTTCTATAAAGCCAGGTCCCAGCTCTTTATGAACCTCAAAACAACACCCGATTATCTTTTCAGTGAGCAGATCTTTCTCGAATGAAGCGTTATCCATTATCAATCAAAAAAATCGAAACTTAAAATCAATATTCCAAAAACCAGTGAAATCATTCCGAATCGGTGTAATCCCCCAATAATCGGTGAAATCCAAAGAAAACTAATCTTTAAATAAGCTATCCATAAACGCTTTCCTATCAAAAAGCTGTAAGTGATCCACACCTTCGCCTACACCTATGTATTTTACCGGGATCTTAAACTGATCTGATATACCTATAACCACGCCGCCTTTGGCTGTGCCATCGAGCTTGGTTAGCGCCAGGGCATTAACCGCGGTGGCTTCGGTGAACTGCTTACATTGCTCAATGGCGTTTTGGCCGGTTGAAGCATCAAGCACCAGCAAAATTTCGTGCGGTGCGCCGGGTACTACCTTTTGCATCACATTTTTAATTTTGGTAAGCTCGTTCATCAGGCCTACTTTATTGTGTAAACGCCCTGCGGTATCAATAATAGCCACATCATCGCCATTGGCCACTGCCGAACGCAGGGTATCAAAAGCTACCGATGCCGGGTCGCTGCCCATGGGCTGTGCTACCACCTTTACATCCACACGGTCGCCCCAAAGCTGTATCTGGTCAACCGCCGCCGCGCGGAAGGTATCGGCCGCGCCTAATACTACCTTGTTGCCTGCTTGCTTAAGCTTGTGAGCCAGTTTACCGATAGTGGTGGTTTTACCCACACCATTTACACCCACTACCATTATTACATAAGGCTTATGGCTGCCATATTCAAAATTGTTGAAATCGTTGCTGTTGTTTTCGGCAAGCAGCTTTTGAATTTCATCGCGCAGCAAACCGTTAAGCTCGGTAGTGCTTACATATTTATCGCGGGCAACACGCTCTTGTATACGCTCAATAATTTTGAGGGTAGTGGTTACGCCAACGTCTGACGTTACCAGTACCTCTTCCAGCTCATCAAGCACATCGTCATCAACGGTTGATTTACCGGCAATGGCTTTGGTTATCTTCGAAAAAAAACTGTCTTTCGTTTTTTCAAGACCGGTATCAAGTGCTTGTTGCTCCTGCTCGGTGTTCTCTTTTTTCTTAAAGAAATCAAATAATCCCATAAACTATAATATGCAGATGTATAATGTGCTTAATGCAAATGTACCGATATGCAAACAGGTAATATGCTTGTACACGTCATAAAATAAACAACGTGGCGGCATAGCTGCTTGCTTGTATACCATGCAAGATCGGGCTCAACAAAAAAAGCCCTCTCGTTGTGATACAAGACGGCTTCGGTATTTTTGTAACGGAACGAACTATTATTAAGCTTTAGCGTCGTTAATAGCGTCCTTAACGTGATCGTTGTGCACAATCAGTTCTTTGAAAGTGTAAGCACCTGTTTTTGGTGATTTAACAGCGGTGATCACTTTTGAATATTCTTTGCCTTTACCTGTTTTCAGGGTTGCAACTACTTTCTTTGCCATAATCTAATATTGTAAAGTTGTGATTGTGATTATACAGTTAATTAAAACCGCAAACTGCAATAGCAACAGTTATTATTTAATTTCTTTATGAACAGTTACTTTTCTAAGTACAGGGTTAAATTTCTTTAACTCTAACCTTTCAGTTGTGTTTTTCTTGTTCTTGGTAGTAATGTAGCGAGACATGCCTGGCAGGCCGCTTCCTTTATGTTCAGTACACTCAAGTATAACCTGAACTCTGTTACCTTTCTTAGCCATAATTTTTTTATGTTGTAAGTTGTATATTACAAACTACAAGGCGCAATTACATGCATCTTATAATCCGTATAATTCAACTATCTATTAAATGTATCCCTTTTTTACAAATTTATTGATACAAGCAGTTATACCGTTCTTGCTGATAGTTTTAACTGCTGAAGTAGATACCTTTAAGGTTATCCATTTATCTTCTTCAGGGATATAAAACTTCTTTAGTTTTAAGTTAGGATAAAATTTACGTTTAGTCTTAGCGTTTGAGTTTGAAACACTATTACCGTTCATGTATCCTTTTCCTGTTAAATCACAAATTCTTGACATGACAAATCTATTTATTACTTCCTCGATTTAATGAGGAGTGCAAATATCAGGTTTTTTAGTGAAATAGACAATACCATGAGCAAAAAAATTGAAAATCTTTTCATTATGTAAAACCACAGTGGTTAAAAACTGTATTTTAGGAGGCATAAACTGATTATTTGAGGCCAAATTTTATTTATCACAGCCTGTATTTTACCAATTATACTAACAAAAATTACTTTGATGAAGATAACATCATTTGAACAGTACCAGCAAGTTTATAAACAAAGCGTTGAAAAACCCGAAGAATTTTGGGCCGACATTGCCGATAATTTTCAATGGAAAAAAAAATGGGACAATGTTTTGCAATGGAATTTCAGAGAGCCAAGTATTAAATGGTTTGATGGCGCCAAGCTGAACATTACCGAAAACTGCCTCGACCGCCACCTCGAAAAACATGGCGATGTGCCTGCCATTGTATGGGAGCCTAATGATCCGCATGAAGATCACCGCGTGCTTACCTATAAACAACTGCATGATAAAGTTTGCCAGTTTGCCAATGTGCTTAAAAACAACGGCGCTAAAAAAGGCGACCGTATTTGTATTTATATGCCGATGGTACCCGAGCTGGCCATTGCCGTATTAGCCTGTGCCCGTATCGGCGCTATCCATTCGGTGGTATTCGGCGGGTTTTCGGCCCAGTCAATTGCCGATAGGATAAATGATGCTACCTGCGCCCTGGTAATTACTACCGACGGCAGCCAACGTGGGCCCAAAGAAATTCCGCTGAAGAGTGTAATAGATGATGCCCTGGTACAATGCCCTACTGTTAAAAAAGTAATTGTACTTACCCGCAGCCATACCCCGGTATCAATGATAAAAGGCCGTGATGTTTGGTGGGAAGACGAAATTAAAAAGGTAGAAACTCAAGGTAATCCTGATTGCCCTGCCGAAGAAATGGATGCTGAAGATATGCTGTTCATTCTGTATACATCGGGCTCAACCGGTAAGCCTAAGGGTGTGGTACATACCTGCGGTGGTTATATGGTTTACGCTGGGTATACCTTTGCCAACGTTTTTCAGTACGAGCGCGGCGAAGTTTATTTTTGTACGGCCGATATCGGGTGGATCACAGGTCATTCTTACATCGTTTACGGCCCGCTATCACAAGGGGCAACCACAGTAATGTTTGAGGGGATCCCAACCTGGCCGGATTGCGGCCGTTTCTGGGAGATTGTTGATAAGCATAAAGTAAATATCCTGTACACCGCGCCAACCGCTATTCGCTCATTGATGAGTTTCGGGCTCGATCAGGTGAATAATAAGGATTTGAGCACGCTTAAAAAATTAGGTTCGGTAGGTGAGCCAATTAATGAAGAGGCCTGGCACTGGTTTGATGATAATATAGGCAAAAATAAATGCCCTATTGTTGATACCTGGTGGCAAACCGAAACCGGCGGTATTATGATATCGCCCATAGCAGGCGTTACCCCGACCAAACCGGGCTACGCTACCTTACCGCTGCCAGGCGTGCAACCTGTATTGGTTGACGAGAACGGCGTTGAAATTGAAGGAAATGGCGTAAGCGGAAACCTGTGTATCAAGTTCCCGTGGCCGGGTATGCTGCGCACTACTTACGGCGATCACGAGCGCTGCCGTACTACTTACTTTGCTACTTACGAAAACCAATATTTTACCGGCGACGGCTGCCTGCGCGACGATGATGGCTATTACCGCATTACCGGCCGTGTGGATGACGTGCTGAATGTATCCGGTCACCGTATTGGTACTGCCGAAGTGGAGAATGCCATTAACATGCACAGCAGTGTGGTTGAATCGGCAGTGGTTGGTTACCCGCACGATATTAAAGGCCAGGGCGTATATGCTTACGTGGTTAGTCCGGATAAACATGGCGACGAGGAACTTACCCGCAAAGATATCATCATGACGGTATCACGCATTATTGGCCCTATCGCCAAACCTGATAAAATTCAGTTTGTAACAGGTCTGCCAAAAACACGTTCGGGCAAAATTATGCGCCGCATATTAAGGAAGATTGCCGAAGGCGATACCACCAACCTGGGCGATACCTCAACCTTACTTGATCCTGCTGTAGTAGATGAAATTAAGGCAGGAGCTCTGTAAGTAGAATCAAGAATAGAGAATCAGGAGACAAGATAGTTTCGTTTTAGCATTGACAACCTTTTAAAAGGTTGTCAATGCTTGCCTATTCAACGCCATGCAAACGCACTGCTTCTTAATAACCGAAAAAATGCGGCATCGTAAGGAACGGGTAGCACAAGCCCTGCCCACGCACAAACATTCAAAGTTTCTTGCGCAGCCGCGACGTTATTCACTGTTGTTTGTTTTTTTAAAGCGTTCATGAGGTCGCTACGCTCAGTATTTTTTTTGGTTCTTTTTTCTTTTGAGAGAAAGTGGCTGTTGCACAATATTGGCTGTTGAGGTCAATTATTATTAACTTATCAATATCCGTCCAAATGTTCAAAACGTTGTTGATGGGTGCATACTATTAAATAAAGTA
>NZ_BAABFT010000030.1:0-30674 GCF_039541195.1 Mucilaginibacter gynuensis | reverse complement strand
TTATTATAATTGGGAAAGACCTCATCAAGGTATTAATGGTAAAAAACCTATCGATATGGCCTCCCTAAACAACAAAAAATAAAAGCTAATTCTGTTACCGAATTACATAACCCTTACAGCAATGACGCTTTTTTGCCTAATGGTAAATCTTAACTCTTAATTCCTAACTCTCGAAACTACCTCGCTATCCCCGTTGAGTTTAATTGCAGATCGTACAGTTTACGATAATAGCCGTTTTCAATTTTCAATAATTCCTGATGGGTGCCTGATTCTTTTATTTCGCCATGGTCGAGTACGATGATGCGGTCGGCGCCTTGTATGGTAGAGAGGCGGTGGGCGATAACAACCGCAGTGCGACCCTGCATCAGCTTATCGATAGCGTTTTGTATCAGTATTTCGGTTTCGGTATCTACCGATGAGGTGGCCTCGTCCAGTACCAATATGGCGGGATTATAAACCAGCGCGCGGATAAAGGATATAAGCTGCGCCTGGCCGGCTGATAGGGTAGCCCCGCGTTCCATTACGTTATAATCATAACCTCCGGGCAGGCGTTCAATAAAATCGTGCGCGCCTACATCTTTTGCTGCCGCGATGATCTGCTCGCGGGTAATGCTGTCGTTATTGAGGCTGATGTTGTTGGCAATAGTATCGCTAAACAAAAATACATCCTGTATAACGGTAGCGATTTTCGATCGCAGGTAACTTACCTCGTAATCTTTGATGTTATGCCCGTCAACCTTTACGCTGCCCTTGCTGATCTCGTAAAAACGGTTGAGGATATTAATGGTTGATGATTTGCCCGCGCCTGTAGCGCCAACCAAAGCCAGCGTTTCGCCCGGTTTTACATGGAAGCTGATATCCTTCAACACCCAGTTCTCATCATTATAAGCAAACCAAACGTTCTCGAATAAAATATCGCCGTCTAATGTGGCGGGTTTTAGTTCGCCATTGTTTTCGGCAATTTCGTTGGTGTCTAATACCTTGAAGATCCTGTCGGCACCCACCATGCCCATTTGCAGGGTGTTGAATTTATCGGCCAGTTGCCTTATGGGGCGAAACAATAAGTTGAGCAGGGTAATAAAAGCGATGATAGTACCCGCGGTTACCCCTTTCGGATTGGCCGAAAAAGCGCTGAGCTCTTCATCCGTAAGGATACGTTTGCAGCCATACCATACCAGCAGACCTATACAAACGGCGAACAGAATTTCCACTACCGGAAAAAATATCGAGTACGACCAGTTTGAGCGGATGTGGGCATCGCGGTGTTTTTGGTTTACATTACGAAACTTACGGAACTCCTGATCTTCGCGGGCGAAGTACTGTATAATGCTGATGCCCGAAATATGTTCCTGCAAAAAGGTGTTCAGTTGCGCTACCTGTGTACGCACTTCCTGAAAGGCCGATTTGATAGCCTCTTTAAACACAAAGGTAGCTGCCAGTAAAAAAGGCATCGGTATCAGGGTGATCAAGGCCAGTTTCCAGTCCTCATGCAGCATATAGGCGATGATGGCTACCAAAACCAGCATATCGCCCATAATGGAGATTAAACCTTCGGCAAAGATATCGGCAATAGTTTCCAGGTCAGATACGGTACGGGTAATAAGCATGCCGATAGGTGTCCGGTCGAAATATTTCAAACGCAGATCGGTAATGTGATTAAACACATCAATCCGCAAGTCGCGGATAACAGATTGCCCCAGCGCGTTGGTTAAATAGGTTTGGTAATATTGCGCTACTGTTTGCACCAGTAACTGGCCAATCATCAGCATCACCATAAAAACCAGTCCGTCATAATCGCCGGTCATGATGTGGTTATCCAGTGTTTTTTCTATCAGGATAGGTTGCACCAACACAATCACCGCCAAAAAAACGGTAAGCAGCATACCTATAATAAAGGTTTTATTATAAGGCTTTACGTAATGCATTACCCTGCCCAGCAATTTCCAATCAAGCGCTTTTCCGGTTACTTCTGCCATGTTACCCCCCAGCCCCCTAAAGGGGGAGCTTTTTGTAAAAATATGTTTTTATAATAACTCATTGAATTACTTGTTCCCCCTTCAGGGGGTTAGGGGGTACGGATACCTTACCTCTGTTAAATATAAACCGCAGGCCGGTACCGATGTACCTGCTTTGCTGCGGTTTTTGCTTTCAATTATACCGCGTACGGCTTCGGGCGGTATGTCGCCTTTGCCTACCATTATTAATGTGCCCACTATAGCCCGTACCATATTGCGTAAAAACCTGTCGGCCGAAATATGGAAAACAATGCTGCCATCATCTTTCATTATCCATTCGGCACGACTTATTTTGCAATTATTGGTCATGGTTTGGGTATTTGATTTGCTGAAGCAGCTAAAATCGGTATACTCCATAATAATAGCCGCGGCACGGTTCATCAAATCCAAATCGGGCACATCGCGCAGCAACCACGAATAACCATGCTTAAATGGATCTTTATTAAAATGAATATGATACTCATAAGAGCGCAAGGTAGCATCAAAACGCGCGTGCGCGTCATCGGCCACCTCGATTATATTTTTTATAGCGATATCGTAAGGCAGTAGGGCGTTAAGCCCCCCCAACCCCCTGAAGGAGGAGTTTTCAAAAGCATTGGCTCCCCCTTCAGGGGGCTGGGGGGTTACATGCAGATAAAACTGCGTTGCGTGCACCCCTGTATCGGTACGGCCGCAGCCAATTGTTTCTATGGGGCAACGCAGCAATGTGCTGAGGGCTTTGTTCACCAGTTCCTGCACGGTTACGGCGTTGGGCTGTACCTGCCAGCCATGGTAATGCGTACCATCATAAGCCAGTTCAATAAAATAACGTTTCGCGTTTACCACGGTGCAAAGTTAATAAACCGCGGCCTATGTTTATGGCTTGTGGCACGGCTATAAAAAATCCTGACACGCGGCATATTTATTTCAAAGGCATTCACTTATCTTTGCCCGTAAACGCAGGGCAAACGGTGGATAAATAATCACCGGATTAAGCTGCCGGGCGATATAAATATTTAAAACAACATGATACAACGCATACAATCTATTTATCTTTTTTTAGCCACCTTGGTGTTATTCGCCCTGTACCTTTTTCCGCTGGTGCATAATGTAAACCTTAACGGGGTAATATCAAGCATCAACGTACAAGGTGTTTACCAGGAAATGGCCGAAGGCAAGGTATACAGCATCGAGTTTATCGCCATTAAAATATTAACCGCCGTGGTGGCCATATTGCCAACGCTTATCATTTTCTTTTATAAAAAACGCAAACAGCAAATAGCCTTATGCTACAGCGCTATATTGGTTATTATAGGCTATAGCTTTTGGATGGCGCAAACGGTAAAGGGAGTATCTGAAGGCGCTTTGGAGATCAATACCAGCAATATGGGTATCGGTTTATTCCTGAGTTCGGTAAGTATTATATTGGTTATTTTCGCGTTAAAATCAATACAGCGCGATGAAAAACTGGTGCGCTCGGCCGATAGGTTAAGATAATCATGAAGAAAAGCATTAAGATAGCCGTATTTGTACTTACCGCCTTCGCATTCATCAGTTGCGATAGGGTAACCAAAAACCTGGCGAAAGAACACCTGCAATTTGAAGCTCCGAAATCATACCTCAATAATTTTTTCAGGCTGGAGTATGTGGAGAATACCGGTGCCGCGCTTAGCCTGGGCGATAACCTGCCGCAGCCTTACAGCTTTATATTGCTGAGCATATTGCCGCTGCTGTTTATGCTGGTAATGATAGGTTATACCTTTTACAATATCAAAAAGCTCGACAGCCTTAAACTGATCGCTTTGTCGCTGGTTATTTCGGGCGGCCTGGGTAATATTATCGACAGGCTGCTATACGACAGGCACGTTACCGATTTTATGAATATGGGGATACTGGGCATCCGTACCGGTATATTCAACGTGGCCGATATGTGCGTAACCGCAGGCGCTATCATGCTCATCATCGCATACCGCAAAAACGCGGAACCTGAGCAACCGCAGGTAGCATAATTTATGATAGTTGCGATCTTAGTTTGCTCAATAACAGCATGTATGTTTATTGAGATGTGCTTTTTTGCAAGATAAGTATGGTTATTCCGCTACGCTTTTCACGCATCCGTCATAGTTAAAACTAAATCTGCGCATTACTTGCATTTTGCTAAACATTTTAGGATTTTTGCACTTTCTTATTGAGCCGGTGGTTAATAGCCGCGGGCGATAGCAATTTAACCATGGCTTGTAAACGAGTTGCCGTGGAAATACCAAAGGATACCAATGATCAACGAAGCTGAAAAAGACGCGCAAAAACATATTATAATAAAAGGGGCAAGGGTACACAATCTTAAAAATATTGATGTAGCCATTCCTAAAAACAAACTGGTAGTGGTAACCGGTATGTCGGGTTCGGGCAAGTCGTCGTTGGCTTTCGATACCCTATATGCCGAAGGTCAGCGCCGTTATGTAGAGAGCCTTTCATCGTACGCGCGCCAGTTTTTGGGCCGTATGAACAAGCCCGATGTTGATTATATTAAAGGGATAGCCCCGGCCATAGCCATTGAGCAAAAGGTGATCACCTCTAACCCGCGTTCAACTGTGGGTACTTCAACCGAGATATACGATTACTTGAAGCTGCTTTTTTCGCGCATCGGCAAAACCATATCGCCGGTATCGGGTGGTTTGGTGAAAAAGGATAGTGTAACTGACGTGATCAATTTTATTATGACGCTGCCCAACGATACGCAGGTAACCATACTTTGCCCGCTGCACCCGCATAATAACCGTAGCCTGAAAGAAGAGCTGGCGGTACTATTACAAAAGGGTTTTGTACGTGTGGAATACAACGGCAAGCTGACCCGTATTGAAGCCCTGCTGGAAGATGAAACCATTACTTCTGATGCCTCATGGGTAATTGACGACGGCGAAGGTTCATCGGGCAAAAACAATAAGAAAACCATTCAGAATAAAACACAGGTACGTATAGTGATTGACCGTGTTACCAAAAATGAAGAAGATGAAACGGTAAGTCGTCTGGGCGATAGTATCCAAACCGCCTTTTTTGAAGGTAAGGGCGATAGTTTTGTGCGCTACCAGGAGCCCGAAGCCGCTGAAGAAACCGAACGTTTCTTTTGCGACCGCTTTGAGCTGGACGGTATCCGTTTTGAAGAACCTACGCCCAACTTTTTCAGCTTTAACAACCCTTACGGCGCCTGCAAAAAATGCGAAGGTTATGGTAAGGTAATTGGTATTGATGAAGATTTGGTAATACCCGATAAAAGTAAAACCATATACGAGGGCGCCATTGCCCCCTGGCGCGGCGAAAAAATGCGCGAGTGGAACGACGCCCTGGTGAAAAGCGCGCTGCAATTTGACTTTCCGATACACCGCCAGTACAACCAGCTGACCGAAAAGCAGCAGCGATTGCTGTGGACGGGTAACAAATATTTCCGTGGGTTGGATGCCTTTTTTAAGGAAATGGAGGAGCAAACCTATAAGATACAATACAGGGTGCTGCTATCCCGCTACCGCGGAAAAACTACCTGCCCCGAATGTAAGGGAAGCCGCTTAAGGCAGGATGCATCATATGTGAAAATAAACGCCAAATCAATTACCGATGTGGTGCTGATGCCTTTAGATAAAGCCTTCGAGTTTTTTAACGGACTGCAATTATCAGAGAACGATGCCAAGATTGGTAAGCGCCTGTTGATGGAAATTACCAATCGCCTCAACTTTTTGAACGATGTAGGCTTGAGCTATTTAACGCTTAATCGCTTGTCGAACACTTTGTCGGGCGGTGAATCGCAGCGTATCAACCTGGCTACTTCATTAGGCAGTAGTTTGGTGGGGTCTGTTTACGTGTTGGATGAACCGAGCATTGGCTTGCACCCGCGTGATACCCAACGGTTGATCAGTGTATTGAAATCATTGCGCGACGTGGGCAATACCGTATTGGTGGTAGAGCACGAAGAAGAGGTAATGAAAGCCGCCGACCATATTATTGACATCGGTCCCGAAGCAGGTACGCATGGCGGTCAGCTGGTGTTTTCGGGTACTTATGATGAAATTATAAAGGATGACAAAAGCCTAACCGGTGCTTATTTAAGCGGCAGGCAAGAAATTGCCATACCCGCCACCCGCCGTAAATGGAACGACTTTATAGAAATAAAAGGCGCCCGCGAAAATAACCTGCGCCATGTTACCGCTAAGTTCCCGTTAGGGGTGCTTACCGTGGTTACAGGGGTATCAGGTTCGGGTAAAACCAGTTTGGTGAAACGCATACTGGCGCCTGCCCTGCAAAAAACACTGGGCAACTATAACGGCGAGCAAACAGGCTTGTACGATAGTATTGATGGCGACTTCAATAAAATTGAGCAGGTAGAACTGGTTGATCAAAACCCGATAGGGCGTTCGTCGCGCTCAAACCCGGTGACTTATGTAAAGGCCTGGGACGAGATCCGTAACCTGTTTGCCGCGCAGCCTGCTGCTAAAGCTTCGGGTTTAAAACCATCAGCCTTTTCGTTCAACGTAGAGGGCGGTCGTTGTGATGTTTGCCAGGGTGAGGGGGAAGTAAAGATAGAGATGCAGTTTATGGCCGATATCTTTTTAACCTGCGAAACCTGCGGCGGCAAGCGTTTTAAACAGCACATTCTGGATGTGGTTTACAATGAAAAGAATGTATCTGAAATACTGAACCTTACCATTGATGAGGCGCTGGAATTTTTCGCTAAAGAACCAAAGATCCTTGCTAAAATAAAACCATTGGTTGATGTAGGCTTGGGTTATGTACAGCTGGGGCAATCTTCAAATACGCTGTCGGGTGGTGAAGCGCAGCGGATCAAGCTGGCATCCTTCCTGGTGAAAGGGAATAACACCCACAAAACACTATTCATATTTGACGAGCCAACCACCGGGCTGCATTTTGCCGATATTAAAAAACTGCTGAAATCGTTCGACGCGTTGTTAGAGCACGGTAATACCATTATTGTTATCGAGCACAATATGGACGTAATTAAATGTGCCGACTGGGTAATAGACATCGGCCCCGAAGGCGGCGACAAAGGCGGCAACGTAGTATTTGAAGGCCTGCCCGAAGACCTGATAAAAGAAAAGAAATCATACACCGGTAAGTTTTTGAAAGAAAGGTACTCTTAATAGGGTTGTAGGTTGTGTGTTGTAAGTTGTGAGTAGGTTTGAGCTTCGTGGTTCGAGGCTTCAGGTTCGTGGTTTAATCCTTTTGTCATTGCGAAGAATGAAGCAATCACGTCGCGTTTAACTCAGCATAGCGAACAACAATTCCTGCTATCGCGAGTTTAGCATAGCGTAACTCGTGACTTACGCATGGGGTAAGCTTTCAGCTTACAAAAAACATGATGTACAGCGGCTGGAGGCCGCGTAATAGTCGTCACCCGGCTGTAGCCGTAGCGACTGTTGTTTTGTATCTCAAACCCTGAACTGGTCTCTCTTATTTAAAAATCTCTGTGTAACTCCGTGGAAACCTCTGTGTACTTTGTGGTTAAATCTTCTGCTCACCTACACTCACAAAATGACATTATCTTCAAAAATGCTTAACTATATTTAGCTAATGAACAAGTGGCTGCTGTGCTTTTTATATTTAACTATTAATGCAATAGCATTTACTTCATGCCATCAGGGTAGCTCAACGGATGGTAAAACCGTGTTTAGCCTCAACCTCGAAGAAGGCCTTACCTCGCTCGATCCTGCTTTTGCCCGTAACAAGAACGCGCTATCAATGGATAACCAGTTGTATAACGGACTGGTGCAAATTAACGATAGCCTAAAGACAGTACCCTGCATAGCCAAAAGCTGGGATATCAGTGCTGACGGCAAGCAGTACACCTTTCACCTGCGTAACGATGTGTATTTTCATGATGATGCACAGTTTAAGGGAGGGAAAGGCCGCAGATGTGTAGCGGCAGATTTTGTGTATAGCTTCGGCAGGCTGATCGACTCAAAGGTAGCTTCATCGGGTTCGTGGATATTTAGCGACAAGGTAAAGGGCAAGGGGGCATTCATCGCTGTAGATGATACTACATTCCGCATTCAGCTGAAACAGCCTTTCCCGCCGCTCTTAAGTCTACTCACGGCGCAATATGGCTCGGTAGTACCGCATGAGGTGGTTGATCATTATGGAAAAGATTTCAGGAGCCATCCGGTAGGTACCGGTCCTTTCAAATTTAAATACTGGAAAGAGCAGGAGGTAATGGTGCTGTTAAAGAACGAGCATTATTGGGAAAAGGACAGCGCAGGCAGGCCGTTGCCATATCTGGATGCTGTTAAAACCACTTTCATCAGCGATAAGCAAACCGCCTTTATGGAGTTTATTAAAAAGAAACTTGACTATTTTAACGGTATTGATGGCAGCTACCGCGATGATATACTTACCAAGGGCGGCAAGCTCACCAAGAAATACCGGGGCAAGTTTACCATCAGCATCAGGCCGTATTTAAATACCGAGTACCTGGGGGTATTGGTGGATAGCAACCTCGGCATCGTAAAACATTCCCCGCTAAAAGTGCTGAAAATACGGCAGGCCATTAATTACGCTATCGATAAAAAGAAGATGGTTAAATACCTGCGCAATAGTATTGGCACACCTGGTTATGCGGGCTTTATCCCCGAAGGAATGCCGGGCTTTGATGCAGCACAGGTGAAAGGCTACAGCTATGATCCTGAAAAAGCACGGCGATTACTGGCCGAAGCCGGTTTCCCTAATGGCCGCAACCTGCCCGAAATTGTGCTGAACACTACCACTACCTACCGCGATTTGATAGAATACATACAAGGCCAGCTGGAGCGGGTGAACATAAAAACCCGGGTAGAGGTAACACAAGGCGCCAGTTTGCGCGAGTTGATCGCCAAAAATGGGGTGAACTTTTTCCGTGGTTCGTGGGTGGCCGATTATCCCGATGGTGAAAACTATCTGTCGCTATTCTACTCAAAAAACAAAATACCTTTCGGCCCCAATTATACAGGTTTTAACAATAAAGCTTTCGACGCGCTGTTTGAGCAGACCTATAATGTGAAGGATGAAGAGGCCCGTTATGCTTTGTACAGGCGTATGGATAACCTGGTGATGCAGCAATCGCCGGTGGTAATATTGTATTACGATAGGCTGGTGAATTTGTACCAAAACAACGTTACAGGCTATAGCCAAAACGGGCAAAACCTTTTGATTTTAAAACGCGTAAAAAAGTTGTAAATACAGGCTGATAAATAGCTTTTAATTATATCCGAAAAAACTTTATCTTTACGTTAAACGTAATTACAGTTATATAGTCAAACAATTAAATTTGCATTTTATTGTAATTTTTGTTTTATTTGAAATAAACAAATTTCTTCACCCCTAAAGAAAATCCTATAGAGTAGAAACTTTACTTAACATTTTAACGAACTTAATTTAAGTACAAGTCATTCTATGGATTTTAAATTGCAAAGTGATCAGGATCTAATCCATCTTTATATCTCGGGTGATGAAGCGGGGCTGGTAGAACTTATACGCCGTTATCAAACCAAAATTTACACGTCCATATACCTGCTGGTTAAAGATGAATACCTTGCCGAAGATATATTTCAGGACACCTTTATAAAAGTTATCAATACCCTTAAAGCCGGCAAATACAACGAAGAAGGTAAGTTTTTACCTTGGGTTACACGTATTGCCCATAACCTGGTTATTGACCATTTTCGCCGCGAAAAGCGTGCGCCTATGGTAAGTAATGGCGACGACTTTGATATTTTTGATGTGCTGGGCAACTATGATGAGAGTACCGAGGACCGCATGGTGCGCGAGCAAACCCATAAAGACCTTAAATCGCTTATTCAGCTATTGCCGTCAGAGCAAAAAGAAGTATTGATTATGCGTCACTTTGGCGATATGAGCTTTAAGGAAATTGCCGACATTACTGATGTAAGCATCAACACCGCGCTGGGCCGTATGCGTTACGCGCTCAACAACCTGCGCAAAATGATGCAGAGCAAAGAGCTTAGCCTGAAAAATTAATTTCATGTAAGAGCCGTAAGCGCGGTATCTTGCTGATGTAAAGAGGATTCGCGCAGCGTAATAAATATATTACACGCCGTTATAATATTACCACAATCAGTTGCCTAAAAATGCGTTTATATGCATATAAAGCCCGTTTGGTAAAATTATAACGGCGTTTTTATGTGTCATATAGGGTAATAAAATACCTTATAATTAAATTGCCCCACCCGTTATTATACTCAAACAAAAAATTTCATCAAATTTTCATCTTTCTATAAAATAATTCTAAACCCGGTGCGTTATAGTTTCGTATAATTTATTAAAAAACGCTTATGGGAGAAACCTCTACAAAAAACTTATTTGCAGTCACTAATAATATGATAGTGAAGGAGAAAAACGCGACAGAAAATCTGGATGCGGACGAACTGATATTTTATCATTCCCTCCGCACTGACATGGCTCTTCTGGAGAAGAAGCCAAAGCTGCAAACCATTCATCACATACTGGATTACTCTAAGAGTCTTCGCTAAGCTGATGATAAGGTATTTTAGTTGATGGATCATAGTTCGCAGGAATTGGTAACATCAGTTTGGTATCAGATTAGATTGAAAATACCGATACGAATGCCCGCGAACTATGACCCATTAGCTGTTTCTACAAATCATGGCAATGTACTATTTGCATTGTAGTAAACGGCCTGCTATAAAATCAGGCGCGGGTTTCGCTCTTAACCGCTATCTACTTATATCTTTGCTGCATGCTAAAGAAAGAACGCTACCGGCATTTTGTTGAATACTTTTCTAAAAATCAGCCCAACCCCGTTACCGAACTTCATTATAATTCGCCCTACCAGTTACTGGTGGCAGTTATACTATCGGCCCAATGTACTGATAAGCGCATTAACCAGGTAACCCCGGCACTTTTCGAACGTTTTCCGGATGCTGAAAGCCTGGCCGCATCAAACCCCGACGAAATATTTACTTACATACGCAGCGTAAGTTATCCTAACAATAAAGCCAAACACCTGGCCGGAATGGGTAAAATGCTCGTGCACGATTTTAACAGTGTAGTACCCGCCGAAGTAGACGAGCTGCAAAAGCTGCCCGGTGTAGGCCGAAAAACCGCTAACGTAATTGCCTCGGTGATATATGATGCCCCGGCCATCGCGGTAGATACCCACGTTTTCAGGGTATCTAACCGGATAGGGCTTACCACTAATGCCACCACGCCGCTCGCCGTTGAAAAAGAACTAACAAAATACCTGCCGCAAGATTTGCTGGGGGTAGCCCATCACTGGCTGATATTGCATGGCCGTTATATATGTGTGGCAAGATCGCCCAAGTGCGATGTTTGCGCGCTTACCTGGTTTTGCCGCTACTACGAACGCAATAATACCGAGACCGCCCTGCTGAAAGCCGAAGCCCTCAAACTTAAAAAAGCCAAAGATGCGAAAAAGAAGAAAGCCCAAACTACCCTGCACAAAGAGCTAAGCAAGCGCAGTGTTGATAAATGATGGTTGATTGATGATATGGAGTTAGGTATGTTTACTTAGTAAAAGTTGCAGACCTGTATTTCTCACTAACTGTCATGCTGAGGTACGAAGCATCTGTCGGCGATCTTTAAAGCGAAGAAGATTCTTCACTATGTTCAGAATGACAGATTTTTTTCAAGAAAAAAATAATTACTAATTTTTTTAGTAATTGATAAATAAGTTTTTATATTTGTTACAGATATTTATACCATGAGTAACGCAGATAAATTGAAGGCACTACAGCTTACATTAGATAAGCTGGAAAAATCATACGGAAAAGGAACCATCATGAAACTGGGCGACAGTGTAGTGGAACCTACCGAAGTTATACCTACCGGTTCTATCGGTTTGGATATTGCTTTGGGTGTGGGCGGTTTACCTAAAGGCCGTGTTATTGAAATATACGGCCCGGAATCGTCGGGTAAAACAACCCTGGCTATCCATGCCATTGCCGAAGCGCAAAAGAAAGGTGGCATTGCCGCATTCATTGACGCGGAGCATGCTTTTGATAAATTTTATGCCAAAAAATTAGGTGTTGATGTAGAGAACCTGCTGATATCACAACCGGATAACGGTGAGCAGGCGCTTGAAATTGCCGATAATCTGATCCGCTCGGGAGCTATCGATATCCTGGTGATCGACTCTGTTGCCGCACTGGTGCCTAAGGCCGAAATTGAAGGTGAAATGGGCGATTCTAAAATGGGTTTACAAGCCCGTTTAATGTCGCAGGCTTTACGTAAGCTAACCGGTACCATCAGCAAAACAGGATGTTGCTGTATTTTCATCAACCAGCTGCGCGATAAAATTGGTGTAATGTTCGGTAACCCCGAAACCACTACCGGTGGTAACGCCCTTAAATTTTACGCATCAGTACGTTTGGATGTACGCCGTATATCACAAATTAAAGACAGTGATGAAGTTTCAGGTAACCGTGTTAAGGTGAAGATCGTAAAAAACAAAGTTGCGCCTCCGTTCCGTATTGCTGAATTTGATATCATGTTTGGTGAAGGTATTTCAAAATCGGGCGAGATCATTGACCTGGGTGTTGAATATAACATCATTAAAAAAGCAGGTTCATGGTTTAGCTATGGCGATACCCGCTTAGGTCAGGGTCGTGATGCGGTTAAACAACTGATACTGGATAACCCGGAACTGATGGAAGAACTGGAAACCAAAATAAAACAAACAGTAACCGGCGAAAGCTTACAAGTAGAGCCGGCTTAAGTTATTCGATTTTAATATTTATTATGTGAGGCCTTTCCGCGAATGCGGAAGGGCTTTTTTGTTTTAAGAGAGCGTTGTATGGATTGAGGCTTCTATTTATTTTAACCACAAAGTGCACGAAGTTTTGCACGGAGTTACACAGAGATTTTTAATAAAATGGTAAGGCCTTTGTGTGCTTTGTGGTTTTCGCTCTGTGGCCTTTGTGGTTTATTACGCTAACTTAAAAATCCCAGATACCGTTATTTTTAGTGAGTATTACCGGCTCGCCATCGGTTACTAAAATAGTATGCTCGTGCTGCGCTACGTAACCGCCTTTGTTGCCGATTAGTCCCCAGGTATCGGCACCTTCGTTAGCGTAGGTTGATTGGGTAGAGATAAAAGTTTCAATTGCCACTACCGAGTTTTTGCGGAAACGGGTTTTGTTGAATTTATCGTAGCAATTCAGTATCTCATGCGGTGCCTCATGCAGGCTACGCCCAACACCATGACCGGCCAGGTTCTTGATCACCTTAAAGCCATGTTTGGCCGCCTGTGTTTCTATCAGTTTACCAATATCGGCAATTTTAACACCGCCTTTTATCTGGCTCAATGCTTTTTGTAAAATCTGTTTAGAGGCATCAACCAGAGCTGTATGCCCGTTAATGTCTTCACCCAATACAAATGATCCGCCATTGTCGGCCCAAAAGCCATCCAGTTCGGCAGATACATCGATGTTCACCAAATCTCCTTCACGAAATATCTTATCAGCCGACGGGATACCATGTGCAACCTCATTATTTACACTGATACAGGTATGTCCCGGGAAATCATAAGTAAGTTTTGGTGCAGATACCGCGCCCAACTTAGCCAACATATCACCGCCAAAATCGTCCAGCTCCTTTGCCGACATACCCACACGGCAATGCTCGCGCATAGCTTTAAGGGTTAAAGCAACCGCTTCGCTTACTTTTTGCATTCCTGTTAGTTCGTCGTTAGAGCTGATAGACATGGCGTTATTATTTAATTATTCACAAAGATACCCAACCTGTAGTTGAATAACATAATCAAAATGTCAGGTTCGGGGCGAGGGAGTGTTCAGGTTCGAGGTTTGTGGTTCGGGTGGAAGTATGTGTAAAGAGAGGTCTCAATTCTCTGTGTAACTCCGTGAAACCTTCGTGCTCTTTGTGGTTAAATCAACTACTCGATGGTTTTATTTTTCCTGATTCCTAAATCTTTACTCTTGCTTCACTCAAAGAGAATTAAAGCTATACCCCTCCTTACTCCAAACCTCCATCGCCCTGGGCAGCACGTACTCCAGCCGATTAAAGGCTTTTATACTATCGTGAAATACTATAATGGAATTTTCTTCGGTATGTTTCAGTACGTTTTTCAGGCAATCCTCCGGCCTCAAAAGCATATCGAAATCGCCGCTGAGTACATTCCACATAATGATGTTGATATCCGGTCGCGCGTTTTTAAGCAGTGCCACCTGCGATTTTTTTATGCGCCCGTAAGGCGGCCTAAACAGCGGTGTATCTAAAAGTTTATTGGCTTGTAAAAAATTATCCAGGTAGATAATGTCATCTGTTTTCCAGCCTTTCAGGTGGTTAAAGGTATGGTTGCCTATAGCGTGACCGGCGTTTTTTACCTCCTCGAAAATCTCCGGATGTTTGCCTACATTATCGCCAATGCAAAAGAAAGTGGCTTTCGCATTGTACTCTTTTAAAATATTTAGTACAAATGGTGTAACAATGGGTATAGGACCGTCGTCAAAAGTCAAATAAATACAACGGCCATTGGGTTTGGCATCCCACGTTAATTGCGGGTATAGCTTTTTTAACAGCCAGGGTGTTTTAACAAGGTACATTTTACAAATTACGCTAAATGTTTCATTTTAAGTAACAAAAAACTTTGGTAGAAATACCGCATTTCTTACCATTGTACGATCAATCCTCATGAAACTAAACATACTCACAAAAATAAAAGTAACCGGAATTAGCCTGGCCGCGCTATCAATACTAAGCATTAATGCACACGCGCAGGAGAAAATTGGATTGCAGCGTGCCGTAACACTCGCTCTTGAGCGTAACCTTACTATAAAGCAAGCGCAGTTTAACGAGGCCTTAACCAACGAAGATCTTAAGCAGTCGCGATATAACCTGCTGCCCAGCGTAAGCGCTAATCCGCAGGGATCGCTCAACTTTGGTCGTAGTGTCGATCCGTCAACCAACCAGTTCACCAATCAGCGTGTTTTTGGTTTAAGCGGGAGCGTAAACGCGCAGGTAGTGCTGTTTCAGGGCGGGCAATTACGTAACCAGATTATCCAAAACAAGATCTTGTTAGAGGCCGATCGTACCAATACCGCCAAGGTAAAGAACGATCTTACCCTGAATGTGGTAACTACCTACTTGTCGGTTTTAACCAACCAGGATCTGGTAACTGCAGCTATTCAGCAAATAGACATAGCCAAACTTACTTTAGACAGGGCGCAGAAGAACTTTAACGCCGGTAACCAAACGCTGGCCGATCTGTCGCAGGCGAAGGCGCAGCTGTCAACTGCCGAGCTGAACCTTACCAACGCCCAAAACCAGCTGGAACTATCTGTGTTAACATTAAAACAATACATGGAAATGGCGCCCGGTACCGAGATAGAGATTGAACGCCCGGATGTTAGCAAGCTGGCTATCCAAACGAAATACAACGCCGAAGAAGTTTTTAAAACAGCGCTGAATGTTAACCCGGATGTACGTTTGGCCGAAATACGCCGGGATGGTTTTAAACAAGCTATCCAGATAGCACGGGGCGCATACTACCCAAGTTTGGTATTATTCGGTTCGGCCGGTACCAATTATTCCGACGCGCGTAGCCTGCTTAGCGGGTACGGGCCGACCGGCAAAGACGAAATTACAGGTTATTTAAATGGCGATCTGTCGCAGCCGGTTACCATGCCGGGGATAGCGCCAATCACCAGCAAATACCCTTTCAGCAGGCAAATATCTGATAACTTTAACCAATCGGTAGGGTTAACCTTGCAGATCCCTATCTTCAATAGGTTTACCACACGTACCGCGGTGCGCAAGGCGAAAATAACTTATGAAAATGCCGAAGTAACCGCGCAATTAGCTAAAAACAACTTAAGCAAAATTATTTACCAGGCAGTATGGGATGTGCAGGCTGCCGAAAAAAGATTGCAATCAACCTCGCAAACTTACGAGGCTAATAAAGAAGCCTACAACGTAATACTACAACGCTACAACGTTGGTTTGGTAAACTCGCTCGACCTGAATACCTCACTTACCAACCTGAACAAAGCGCAGTTTGATATGATCGAAGCTAAATATCAGCTTGTTTTCAGGAGCAAGGTGATTGATTACTATCTCGGAAACCCTATAACATTATAAAACATACAAAATACTGATCTGATCATGGGAAAGACTACTAAATATATTTTGATAATAATAGGTGCACTTATCGCATTGCTTATTATTGGTAAGGTAACCGGATTTATTGGAGGGCCAACCAAAACACAGGTAGCCACCGAAAAATCGGCCGAGCGTACCATTACCGAAACGGTATCGGCCAGCGGTAAAATTAAACCGCACATAGAAGTTAAAATTAGTGCCGAGGTATCTGGCGAGATCGTCGACCTGCCTATTAAGGAAGGTGATGTGGTTAAAAAAGGCCAATTGCTGTGCCGTATCCGCCCGGATATTTTAAAGTCGGGTTACGAGCGTGCTGTGGCATCATACAATACACAAAAAGCAAGCGTAGGTAATTCGGCCCAAATGTTAAAACAGGCCGAGGCTACCTTTAACAACCAGGCATCGATATATAAACGTAATAAGGAGCTCTTTGATAACAAGGTGGTAACTGCCGCCGAATTTGAAAATGCCAAAGCCGCTTACGAAGGTGCAAAGGCCAGCTATGAGGCAGCCAAACAAAATGTTATCGGTTCAAAATTCGGATTGGAGCAATCACAGGCTTCGGTTAAAGAGGCGCAGGACAACCTGGCTAAAACAAGTATTTTTTCTCCGGTTGATGGTGTGGTTTCAAAGCTATCTATAGAAAAAGGTGAGCGTGTATTAGGAACCATCCAAATGGCAGGTACCGAAATGATGACCATCTCTGATTTGAGCGAAATGGATGTAAACGTTGATGTGAACGAGAACGACATTAATCGTGTAAGCCTGGGCGATGAATCGACCATTGAGGTAGATGCATTTTTAGGTAAGAAATTTACCGGTAAGGTAACCGAGATAGGTAGTTCGGCCAATGTGGTAGGTACCAATGCCGACCAGGTGACCAACTTCACCGTTAAGGTACGTATCGATTCGGCTTCATACACTGGCCTCATCAACAAAAACGCGTCGAACCCATCACCATTCCGCCCGGGATTGACGGCTACGGTTGAGATCAGCACTAACAAGGTAAAAGCATTGGCAGTGCCTATTCAATCGGTAACTACACGTGCCGAAAAGAAAGCGGAAACAACCAAAAAAGATGAAGACGACAGCAAAAAGAAAATAAGCGAACCTGTAAAAGAGTATGTGTTTGTATACAGCGTTGGTAAGGTAAAACAAGTGCAGGTAACCACCGGCATACAGGATGATACTTATATACAAGTATTAAGCGGCCTAAAAGCCGGCGAAGAAGTAGTGTCGGCACCGTACCCGGCCATCTCAAAAACGTTAAAAGATAAAGAAGAAGTGGAGAAGGTGGATAAAAGCAAGCTCTTTACCAAAGATGCTAAAGTAGGCGAATAACAAACCAAAACCATATACAATTACCAAGGCTTGCACCGTAAAGGTGTGAGCCTTTTTTTGTTGAGGGGGGCTGAGGTATTTGTTGATGAAATAGCGGCGAAACCCACACACTGCCACTTCAAAGGGCTGCGCTCGCCCCTCACAAGCGTGGGAATATAAAAGTTGTCATTTCGACAAGGAACGAGGAGAAATCTTCTTCATCAAGCAAGTAGCAGACTTATATGGCGAAGAAGATCTCTCCCTACGGTCGAGATGACACTTTGTTTTTCAAGGCCTGTGTTCTCCGGGGATTGCGAATGCCTCTTTTCGCATTATACGGCCACTATTGACAAATAACCACTCACAATTCACTACTCCCCATCTGCCCTCTCATTTCTCTGCTTGCATAATATTTCATTACTTTGTGGGGCCGCCAATAAAACATTATGCGCGGTTGCACATTTTAGCTTTAATGGATACGCAAAAGAAAAGGATAGCCGTACTGGGCGGAGGGAGCTGGGCAACAGCCAATATTAAAATGCTTACCGATAATACTACGGATAAAGAAATTTTCTGGTGGATGCGGAGCGTAGAGACTGTTGAGCATATCCATAAGTTTCATCATAACCCTAACTATTTAAGTTCGGTAGAGGTGAGGCTGCCTGCAGAGAACATATCTACAGATATTAAACAGGTACTGGCCAGTGTCGATTTCGTTTTGCTTAATATCCCTGCCGCGTTTTTAAAGGACGCCCTTACGGGTATTTCCCCGGAAGACCTTGCAGGTAAAAGGATCATATCGGCCATAAAGGGGATAGTGCCCGATGAAAACCAGATCATCGGTGAGTTTTTGCACCATCATTACAAAGTGCCGCTAAATAACATTGTAGTGATCAGCGGGCCATGCCATGCCGAAGAGGTAGCGCTGGAAAAATTATCCTACTTGACCATCGCGTCGCTGGATAAAGAGCTTGCCGCCGAATTTGCCGGGATGATCAGCACCCGTTACATCAAAACTAACGTGTCTGATGATATATATGGTACCGAGTATGCCGCCGTATTAAAGAATATATATGCCATAGCCAGCGGTATTTGCCATGGGGTAGGGTATGGCGATAACTTCCAGTCGGTATTGATATCAAATGCCATACGCGAGCTGAAACGCTTTGTAGATGCTGTACACCCTATAGATCGGGATATCAAAGAATCGGCCTATTTAGGCGACTTATTGGTGACCGCCTATTCGCAGTTTAGCCGTAACCGTACTTTTGGTAATATGGTGGGTAAGGGGTACACGGTAAAGTCGGCCCAGTTAGAGATGAACATGATTGCCGAGGGCTATTACGCGGTAAAATGCCTGCACGAGATCAATAAGCACTACATGGTTAACATACCTATCTGTGAGGCAGTTTACGGTATTTTATATCAAAAAAGATCGCCCGCTATTGAAATGAAACATTTGGCCGAAAAATTGAGTTAGTATTTAAAATAACTTAATTTAAAGCTACCATGAAAAATATGTTTAAGGCCGCTATACTTGCGGCAGGGATGTTCATAGCGTTTGATACGCATGCGCAATCGGTTGGTCAGGATGTAAAAAAGACCGCCAAAAAAGTAGGTAATAAAACAGCCGAAATTGCATCAAAAGGGAAATCGGCCGTAGTTGATAAAAAATATGATGGCAAGGTTGGTCCGCAGGGGCAAACTATTTACATCGATAAAAATTCGTACTACTATTATGTAAACAAAAAAGGCCGTCATATATATGTAAAAGAAGCCGACCTGGTGGCTAAACCATAATATATTGAACGTTTTATCGCTTGTTTCGTATAAAAAGTACGCTGCAATAAAATGAGAGATGCTTTCAGGGAATCAACTCTTTTCCTGAAAGCATTAATACATAATTATAATGGCGCAAAACATCATCATTATGAAAAAATATACCCTGCTGTTAATGCTTTGCGCCATAGTGTTTGCCTTGGCCTGTTCGCCGGCCTCATCGGGCAATAAACAGTTAAAAGGCGACTGGAAATCAAAAGACGGTAAAACCAAGCTCAAGATAACCGGTAAAGAATTTATTTTGGATGACGGCGCCCCTATCAAGGAAGACTATATCGTTAAGGGCGATACGCTGCTTACCTCGTTTGAGGGTAACCAACCCTACACCGAATTTATTATTAAACAGATTGACGAGCACAATCTGCACTTGCTATTCCCCGATTCGGTAGTTGTTGAATTTGAGCGATAAAACAAAAGCCTCCCCGCTGTTGCAGGAAGGCCTTGTAAACTAAACCAACTAAAAACTGTGCCCTAAAGCACTAAACTCATTAATAACGTTTGCGACGTTCCGGACGATCTTCACGGCGTTTGCCTGAAAAGTCACGGAATCCACCACCGGTGTTACCGCTTCTTTCGCGTCTTTCGCCGCCACCTTCACGTCTTTCACCACCACGATAACCACCGCCGCCACCGCCTTCGCGTTTCTTGTAGCCACCGCCGCCGCTGCGTCTTTCGCTGCTGCTAACGCCTTCGCCAGAGATTTCGATACGCACTTCACGACCATTAAATTCAATGGTTTTAAATGCTTCCATCACCTGGTTCACATCGCCGTTGCCAACCTCGAAGAAAGAGTAAACACCCTTAACATCAATTTTGCCAACTGTACGACCGCTAATTTTGGTAGTGTTGCAAATGTAACCCAGCAAATCGCCGCGGTTAAAATCATCAACAGAACCTAAATTGATAAACAGGCGGGTATATTCTGATGAGCCTCTTTCACGAGGAGCACGTTCGCCTAAACCATCTCTGGTGCGTCCTTCTTCGTAGGTCGCGTTCAAATCAGGTGCGTTCTTGTAGTAATCTAAGAAACGGTTAAACTCAAGCGATGCGAAACGTTTGATCACATCTTCTTTGGTCAGGTCTTTGAACTCATCCATAATACGAGGGATGTATTGTTCAATTTGCTGCTCGTTAACCTGTACGTTATGTACTTTATGTACCAGGGCAAATAATTGTTTTTCGCAAACATCAAAACCTGAAGGTATTTCAGCCTTAACGAATTTTTTACCAATTACACGCTCAATCTGGCGTATTTTACCCATCTCTTTGCTGTTGATGATAGCGATAGATACACCTGTTTTACCGGCACGGGCTGTACGGCCGCTACGGTGGGTGTAGTTTTCAATTTCATCAGGCAATGAGTAGTTAATTACGTGCGTAACATCATTTACGTCGATACCACGTGCGGCAACGTCAGTAGCAATTAACAATTGCAGGCTGCGCTCGCGGTAGCGTTTCATTACCTTATCACGTTGTTGTTGTGAAAGGTCGCCGTGTAATGAGTCGGCATTGTAACCGTCTTTAATTAAAGATTCGGCAATTTCCTGAGTTTCAATTTTGGTACGGCAAAATACGATACCGAAAATTTCAGGATTAAAATCAACAATACGTTTAAATGCAGCGTATTTATCACGTGCACGCACTGTGTAGTACTCATGATCGATGTTTACGTTACCGGTGTTTTTTTCACCCATGGTAAGTTCAAACGGATCGTTCATGTATTTCTTTGCTATCCTTCTAACTTCTGAAGGCATAGTGGCCGAAAACAGCCAGGTTTTTTTCTCGTCGGGAGTGGTAGATAGAATACTGTCAATGTCTTCCTGAAAGCCCATGTTGAGCATTTCATCAGCCTCGTCAAGCACTACATATTTAACCTGCGAAAAATCTATAGCTTTACGGTTAATAATGTCAAGCATACGGCCCGGTGTGGCAACAACTATTTGCACACCGCGTTTTATCTGGCGTAATTGGTCAGAAATGCTTGCACCACCATAAACTGCTACTACGTTAACGTTCTTAACGTTTTTAGAGTAATTTTTTAGGTCGTTTGTAATTTGTAAACAAAGCTCCCGCGTTGGGCATAAAATAAGCGCTTGCGGGTGATTTTCGTCGAAGTCCAGCAGTTCCAGTAAAGGCAGGCCAAAAGCAGCAGTCTTACCGGTCCCGGTTTGGGCTAATCCGACAAAATCGTTGCTGCCTGTTAACAATACCGGAATTGACTGTTCCTGGATTGGCGTAGGATTTTCAAATCCTAACTCAGAGATGGCATTAACAATATCATGACGGATTCCCAGTTGAATAAATGGGTTCATGAATTAAAATAACGAATTTGGCAACATCGCCAAATCGGGTGCAAAGGTAAGAATAAAATTTGTAATTTCAAATAGCCTTTGCAAGCTGATTTTTTAATGACAAAAATTGCATCCCGACAATTGACTATAAACTGCCTATATTTAGGCCTCAAAACTTTATAATAATGATTATCAGGTATATAAAATTGGCAGCAATTGCTGTAATCATATCTTTTACTGCGTGTAAACAAAAGGTTAACAAGCCGGCAGATATTAAGTACGGCGACAACCCGGCAGCCGGAAAATACGCCGACATTCGCGGGTTTAAAATGTATTATGAAGTTTATGGCAGCGGCGAACCGGTATTGTTTATTCACGGAAACGGGGGCTCGATCAGTAATTTTAGTAACCAGATACCGGTATTCGCAGAAAAATATAAAGTGATAGCTGCCGACAGCCGCGCCCAGGGAAAATCTGCCGACCTAAAAGATTCGTTAAGCTACGAAATGATGGCCGATGACCTGAATGCCCTAATGGATACCCTGCACATTAAGCAGGCTTATGTAGTAGGCTGGAGCGATGGCGGTATAGACGGCTTGCTGCTGGCCATGCGCCACCCCGACAAAGTAAAGAAACTGGCCATCACCGGCCCCAACTTATGGACCGACAGCACCGCCCTTGCCCCTTTCACCTATAATTGGATCCAAACTACAACGGATAGTCTGGCCAAAGTGGTAGCCAAGCCGGGAGCTAAAGCCGAAACAAAAGCTTCTTATAAACTAATGCATTTAATGGCTGTTCAGCCCAATATTAGGTTAGTGCAGTTGCATAAAATAACCGCGCCCACACTGGTAATAGGCGGCGATCATGATGTGATCGTTACTCAACACCTGCTGGACATTTCCAAATCTATCCCACAATCATACCTGTGGATCATCCCCAACTCGGGCCATGCTACACCTATCAGCAAAAAAGAACAGTTCAATAAAATAGTAGGCGACTTTTTTAGCGAGCCTTATAGGAAGATTGAAGGGTTTGATACTTTTAATTAATTGAGGTTCGTGGTTTCAGACTCGTGGTTTCGGATGCCCAGGCACCATGATCCCGAAGCTGCTTTGCTGACGGAAGAGAAATGCGCTTTCAGCTTTGACAACTTTTTAAAAGTTGTCAAAGCTTGACCAGTTTCCACGCTGTCGCGAGTTTAGCAGAGCGTAACTCGTGACACAGCATGGCATAAGCTTTCAGCTTACATACCTAATTAATATTTGTGACGGCGGCGGGACGCCGCGTAATAGCCGTCACCCGGCCGGAGCCGGAGCGACTGCTGGGTTGTCAAACCTTTAACGTGTACCAATCTGCTCTTTCACAGGCCACTTGAACCCGGCAACCCTCACCTCACCTTATTCTTTCGGTGCATTTTTAACCGGCGCTACCGGCTGCTCTTCTTTTTCGCGCTTTTTGGCGATGTCGCCGCCGTGGGGTTCATCGGCATTGTATTGCTTGTCTTCGGGTTTTACTTTGCTTTCGCCGCCTTCATCAGCCGGGCGTTTGGTTGGGGTATCAGATGGCGATGGTTTGTCGTGTTCGTTTGCTGGCTTTGTCATGCTAAATAAACAGGGGAGGTTTGATATTGTTTATTTTAGGTGGGATAAGTGCAGGGATCAGCCTTACCAAATCGTTAATTTTTGTTAAACCTTACAGTTCGCTACACGTAAAAAACGTATTTATAACATATAAACTTTTACCTTTAGGGCAGGTTTGTTAATTTCGCAAGGTTAGATGCGTTTTGCGCGACTGTTATATAAATAGTTCGCCTGTTAATAAGCATCTGCAATTATTAATAAAGCATGGAAGAATTTGAAGTAAGCGCTTCGGCAAAAAAAACCAAAACGATATATATATCTACCGTTTTTGGTATTGCAATGGTATTGTTAATGATTGGTTTGCTGGGCTTAATACTGGTACATGCCAATAACCTATCGCGCTATGTAAAAGAAAATATAGTGCTCAACATATTTGTTGACGATGCCGCGCACGAACCCGATGTAATGCAGCTGCAAAAGCAACTGGAGGCCGATCCGATGGTGAAACAAGCGCAGTACGTGTCGAAAGAAATCGCGGCGCACAACCTGCAAAAAGATCTTGGCGAAGACTTTGTAAAGTTTTTGGGCTATAACCCGCTATCGCAATCGTTGGATGTTTACCTGAAGGCCGAACACGCCAATAATGCCGATATTGATAAGTTTAAAGCCGCTTTGCTTAAAAATCCGTTAGTTAAAGAGGTAAAATACCAACAATCATTGGTTGATCAAATGAACCAGAATGTTACTTCAATAAGTATAGTAATATTGGCTTTTGCGGGGATATTTATTGTGGTATCGGTAGCGTTAATTAACAATACTATCAGGCTGGCTATTTACTCGCAACGGTTTTTAATAAAATCAATGCAATTGGTTGGCGCTACAAAGGGCTTTATCCGCAAGCCGTTTTTATTATATGGTATATGGCATGGCCTGCTGGGTGGTTTAATAGCGGTGATTATACTGATGGGCACCCTGTTTTTGGCCATCAAACAAATCCCTGATCTGGTGATACTGCAAAGTTATACCGAGTTCGGTTTGGTGTTTGCCGTGGTAATTGGCATCGGTATATTTATATCGGGCTTTAGTACTTACCTGGCAGTTAACAAGTTTTTACGTTTAAAAATATACGATCTGTACAGGTAATAGCGATTTTGAAATTCGAATGTTCAATGTCGAAATCAGCTGCCTGCAATCAATAATTCAACAATAAGTAATTTAAATAATTAAAACATAAATGGCACAACAACCCGCAAAACCGGTAGCTTCAAGGGCATCGGCAACAGCGTCGAAAACGTCGGCACCGGATACCCCGGTACAATTCATATTTGATAAAGCGAATTATAAAATGCTTATCATCAGTATTGTTGTGGTAGCTTTAGGCTTTATATTAATGGCCGGCACTACCGATATTTACAGCACCACCAAAATAGTAATAGCGCCAATTGTTGTGTTAGCAGGGTTTGCATTGGGCTTTGTAGCAATACTTAAAAAGCCGGCAAGCAAAGCATGATCAATATTATACACGTTATTATCCTGGCAATCATCGAAGGGTTGACAGAGTTTTTGCCTGTGTCATCAACCGGGCACATGATCATCGCTTCATCGGCAATGGGTATTGCCTCAAACGATTTTATTAAGCTATTCACCATCGCTATACAGCTGGGAGCCATATTATCGGTAGTGGTATTATATTACAAACGTTTCTTCCAGTCATTCAATTTTTACCTGAAACTTTTGGTTGCCTTTATACCGGCAGCAGTTTTCGGGGTATTATTGAGCGACAGAATAGATGCCCTGCTGGAAAGTGCCCTTACTGTAGGTATTACCCTTTTTATCGGTGGTATCATCTTATTATTTGTTGATAAATGGTTTAACAACCCCGATGCCAAGGAAGATAAAGACGTAAGTTATCCAACTGCTTTAAAGATTGGCCTGTTTCAATGTATCGCCATGATACCGGGTGTATCACGTTCTGCCGCTACCATTGTAGGTGGTATGACGCAGAAACTAAGCCGCAAGGCCGCTGCCGAATTTTCTTTCTTTTTAGCCGTGCCAACCATGTTTGCCGCCACCGCTAAAAAACTGCTCGATTTTTACAAAGCAGGCCATGTATTTACCGGCGAAGAAATTAAGTTTATGATAGTAGGTAACGTTATCGCTTTTATAGTAGCGTTGCTGGCTATCCGTACTTTCATTACTTTTTTAGAGAAAAAAGGCTTCAGGCTGTTTGGTTGGTACCGCATTATAGTAGGTGCCATCATCATCGGTTTATACCTTACAGGCCACAACCTGGAAGTTATATAATAAAATATTAATTTGCATTTAAGTAGCGGCGGGATCACTATCCTGTCGCTACTTTTTTTATTAGATACATACCAGTGCTTAAAGAATATACCAACATACAAGAGTTTGCCGAAGGACAACTGCTGCTCATCAACAAGCCATTGCAGTGGACCAGTTTTGATGTAGTGGGCAAGCTGCGCAACTCTTTTAAACCGCTTAAACTAAAGGTGGGTCATGCCGGCACGCTCGATCCGCTGGCTACGGGGCTGCTCATTATCTGCACCGGTAAAATGACCAAGCAGATAGATACCTTTCAGGCACAGGAGAAGGAGTATACCGGTACCATGATACTTGGTGCCACCACACCATCTTATGATCTGGAAACGGAGGCTGATGCCAACTTTGATATATCGAACACTACCAACGAACAGATCAACGCCGCTACCGCGCAATTTACGGGTGATATCCAACAATACCCGCCCGCGCATTCGGCCATAAAGGTTGATGGCGAGCGCCTGTACGAAAAAGCCCGTCGCGGCGAAGATGTAGAGCTCAAACTTCGCAACGTAACCATCACCGAATTTGAAATTACCCGTATCGAACTACCCGAAATAGATTTCAGGGTAGTGTGCAGCAAGGGTACCTATATCCGTTCGCTGGTGAACGATTTTGGCAAGGCACTAAACAACGGCGCCTATCTATCGGCACTAAAACGTACCCGTAGCGGCGATTTCAAAATTGAAGATGCCCGCGAGGTGATGGAAATGGTAGATATTATAAGGGGACTGAAAGTGGTTAGTAGTGAGTAGTGAATGGTGAGTAGATAGTGGAAAATGTTTTAACTCCCTCTTTGCGCAGCAGAGAGGGATGTCGAGCGCAGCGATGACAGGGTGAGTCCCCAGGCGAGTTACCCGAAAAGCACCACCCGTAGTTCTTATTTCCGGCCTGCTCCTGCTTTACGTTCATACGCCTGCAGGCCTTCAACACCGGCCGGTATCCACTTCAATCAGGTTTAAGCAACAACGTTTCTTCAATAAAAACAGTTCGCCTTTAAGCTTGCAAAATACAGTGCCGGTTACCCTTATCTAATCTGATTGTAATTCCCCTGTTATCCTTTTAAAAATCAAAACTCAAAAACGCTACATTTGTGCTTTTAGCTGACTATGAAGATCTACCACTACATTGATGATTTTACTGCAGTAGCGAACGCGGTGGTTACCATTGGCACTTTTGACGGTGTGCACATCGGCCACCGTAAAATAATAGCCGACCTTAAAGAACTGGCTGCCGAATCGGGCGGCGAAACGGTGATACTTACTTTTTTTCCGCATCCCCGTATGATCCTCCATCCGGAAGATGAAAGCCTTAAACTGATCAATACCATCAACGAAAAAGCCGAACTTCTGGCTGAATTAGGAGTAGACCACCTGATCATCACACCATTCTCGCGCGATTTCTCCAACCAAACTGCCGAAGATTATATTCGGGATGTACTGGTGAATAAGATAGGTACCAGGAAGATCGTTATCGGTTATGATCACCGTTTCGGGAAAGACAGGCAGGGCAGCCTGGCCGATTTTCTGCGTCTTAGCCCGGTTTATGGGTTTGACGTGGTAGAGATACCCGAGCAGGATATTAACGACATCGCGGTAAGTTCTACCCGTATTCGCGGCGCTTTACTGAATAACGATATTGAACAGGCCAATTCATTTTTGGGCTATCCGTTCTTTATTACCGGCACCGTTATCCGTGGCGACCAGATAGGGCGTAAAATAGGCTACCCAACCGCCAATATCCTGATTGAAGAACGTTACAAGCTTATTCCGGATGATGGCATCTTCGCGGTAAAGATCCGGGTAGAAGGATTTGACCTGAAGGGAATGGCCTACATTGGTCAGCGCCCTACGGTAAACGGCATTACCCGTAATATTGAAGTGAATATTTTTGATTTTAATAAAGAGATATATAACCAGCAGGTGCGTATGGAGTTTATCCACTACGTACGCGGCGATATCAAATTCGCCTCGCTCGATGAACTGACAGCTCAGCTGGCGCTGGATAAAATAGCGGTAACAAAGTTGCTGGCAGAGTGATTTTTCACCACCTTGTCATTGCGAGGCACGAAGCAATCCCGTAGCTAATGCAAGTGTGCGATGTATGCGACGGGATTGCTTCGTCGTTCCTCCTCGCAATGACAAAAAGTATATAGTGTACATAAAAACCAACCAATAAGCCCCGATTATCCTACCAAACGCCAATGAAATTAAACCTCGATAAACAAGAAAGCGAATTTTTAGACGAAACCATCACCCACTGGGAAAAGGAGGGTTTGGTGGCTGCCGATCAGGCGCAAAAGCTTCGCGATTCGTACGAGGTAAAGGGGTTCGATTGGATGCGGCTGGCCAAGTATTCATTTTGGATAGCCCTTGTTTGCGGCATTATAGCCGTTGGTTCGCTTATTATTGATGACGATGTGATCAACTGGCTCAAAAAGCTGTATGATACGCCGGATATCCTGATCAGTTTGCTGGCGGGTATTGTGGCTAACGGCTTTTATTATTTCGGCCATAAACACAAACGCCTGTACCCCGAAAAGTTTTTCAGTAACGAGGCCCTTATTTTTACCGGCGTGCTTTTTACCGCCTGCTGCATTGCCTATTTGGGTAAAGCGCTTGATAATGGTACCGGGCATTATTCCTTATTGTTCCTGCTGTCGGTAGTGGTGTATGGTGTGCTGGCCTGGCGCATGAATTCCGGAATGATCTGGCTGTTCGCCTTAATGTCATTGGGCAGTTGGTTCGGTACCGAAACCGGTTACCAAACCCGCTGGAGTAATTACTTTTTGGGGATGAACTACCCTTTGCGTTTTGTGCTGTTCGGTATAGTATTGGTTTCGGCTTGTTACCTGCTTAAAGGCAAAAAATGGTTTGCCCAGTTTTGGGAACTAACGTATGTATCGGGGTTGTTGTACCTGTTTATATCGTTGTGGATGCTGAGTATATTCGGCAATTTGGGCAGTTTAGATCTGTGGTGGCAAATAAAACAGATCAGTCTTTTTTATTGGGGCATCATATCTGCCGCGGTTGCAGGCGGGTTCTTGTTTTATGGGTTAAAAAGCAAGGATGTAATAGCCCGCGAATTTGGTATCACCTTTCTACTGATCGCTTTATACACCAAGTATTTCGAATACCTGTGGGATCACGTAAACCATGCCATCTTCTTTTCTATTCTGGCTGCCTCCTTCTGGCTCATCGGGCGCAAGGCCGAAAAAATATGGAACCTAAATACAGCGGATAAAAAGAAAGGTGCCGACAGCGATACCGCTAATGTTTAAAAAAAGCGATATAAACCTGCTTGATAATATGATACGCAGCCAGCGCGAAAAATAATACCGCGATACTGATATTAATTACCCTGGTACTAAGCGCGAACTTACTTTGTATATACTGCGCGAATTTGGCATAAATGTACAGGCACAAAAACGAACCCACTGCCGAACCAAAACTGAATATGATAAGGGCAACCGTTCCGTCTTGTATCCACTCATGTGTAATTACATAGGTACCGGTAATCATCCAAAACGGAATTTGCATGGGATTTAAAAAGCCCAACAGTATGCCGTATTTGATGCTGGCATGGTCGGAATATTTTGCTTTTGGCGGTTTATTGCGGTGCAGCCATGTAATTACGCCCATAGTACCAAATAGCACTACCATTACCCAATCGATAATAGTATCCAGCCGGGCTTGTTCTGACAGCCAGCGGGCGGCGTTCATGATGAAATAGGTAAAGAAAAGCTCCACCACAGAAAAAGCGGCAATAAACTGCAATGCCTGTTTTATGCCACGGTTTATAGTAAGCTGTACTAAGGTTAGGTTTATATTTCCCGGCGGTATGTAGCCAATAAAATTGGCTATCAAGCCAATACAGAAGGTTAGAAATATCATCGCCCAAAAATAATATAAAACCTCATATATGACAGTATGTAAATAATATGCCCGATAATTAATAAAAAATGAATGCGCTAAAATCCGCACCTTTGCAAATTATTACCGTACGTTAAAAAGATGCCTGCTGATAGAATAATATCGTTATTGCCCGCCGCTACCGAAATAGTTTGCGCTTTAGGACTGGAAAACAACCTCGTTGGCCGCTCGCACGAGTGCGACTACCCCGGGAGCATACAGCACTTGCCGGTATGTTCGGAAGCTCACATTCCGGATAACCTAAGCAGCGCTGCTATTGATGTTAAGGTAAAAGAAATATTAAGCGAAGCATTATCTGTTTATACCGTAAAGCGCGAGCAGATAAAAGCGCTGCAACCCGATGTGGTAATTACCCAGGCGCAATGCGATGTTTGCGCGGTATCATTACCCGAGGTTGAGCAGGCGTTGGAAAATTACCTGGATAAACAAGCCCGTATCATATCGTTACAGCCAAATAGCCTGGATGATATATTTAACGATATTAAAACCGTTTCCGCCGCTTTAGGTGTTGCTGCCGCCGGCGAAACATTGGTAGAGGATTTGCAGGAGCGTGTAGACCTCATCAAGCATAAGCTGAAATTTATTGAGAACAAGCCTACCGTGGCCTGCATTGAGTGGCTCGACCCGATGATGGTATCAGGTAACTGGATTCCCGAATTGGTAAGCATAGCAGGCGGACAAAGCATCATTGCCGAAGCCGGTAAACATTCGCCTTATGTAGATTGGACGGACATCCGCTTGCAAGACCCGGATATTATTGTGGTAATGCCCTGTGGTTTCGCTATTGAGCGTACCATTCGCGAAATAGGCTTGCTATTTGAACAACCCGGCTTCAACGAATTGAAAGCGGTAAAGAACAACCGCTTCTACATCGCCGATGGCAACCAATACTTCAACCGCCCCGGCCCGCGCATAGTTGATTCTATCGAGATACTGGCCGAGATCATCAACCCGAAACAGTTTATTTTTGGGTATGAGGGTAATGGGTGGATCAAGTTCGCTTTATAAGTCGCTCCCTCTTAACAAACTGTCATCCTGAGTGTAACGAAGGATCTGTCGTCGCTTTGTTCTTCGTTAGGAATGGTTGTGCTTTAATCAACGTTAGTGGATGTACTTTTTTCTTTTCGTGGCTGTTGCACAATATTGGCTGTTGAGGTCAATTATTATTAACTTATCAATATCCGTCCAAATGTTCAAAACGTTGTTGATGGGTGCATACTATTA
>NZ_BAABFT010000029.1:0-33697 GCF_039541195.1 Mucilaginibacter gynuensis | reverse complement strand
CTTTCAAAAGTAAAAAAGGAGTATTAGCCTCTTTCGTCAACATCGTTTTAAATACGTGTCATGAGGGCCCTCTATGTTTCTCCTTTTCTTCTGATCTATTATATTACAAAGATATGAGAGGGTCGACCAGCGCAGCCGTAGTCAGGGAGAGTTTATTAAAACGGAGGATTCTGCGAAAAACTTCCTTTACCCGATCCTATTGCCACAAAACGCAGCCTGATCAAAGTATAAATACGGTATACAATTATAATGAGCGCCGGTATACCCAGCCAGTGTGCATGCAAGGAGCTTTTCACATCGCCATGCAGCAAAAACGCTATGGAATGCCCCAAGCCGCAGCCCGGGCACCAGCCAATACCAGCCAGCTTAAGTGGGTATAAAACAAAATGGGCTTCAGCCTTCGGATCTGTTATGGCTAACGATACGATTGCTGCAACCCAAAATATCAGTTCGAAGTATTTTAAGAAAAATGTTCTAATCAACTTTGTTCGACTTGGTTGTATACAGTAAAGATACACCCAAAGCACTCAACAAACCAACTAATAATGCACCGAACATACGGCCCGAGAAATCCTGAAAGTTGGTACCTTCTGCCACATAGTTAATATATACTATGGCTGCAAAAATGGCCACTATACCGCCAAACAGCAATATTTTAAAGCCTTGCACCAGCCCTTCTAAAAAGCCCATGTTGCCGCCAAGGTAGTTATCGCGGTAATCTTTAACGCCAATTAATAAACCAATAATAGGTATCAGCACAGATATGTATTCGTAAGGCGACACCTTTGAATCGGTAAGGTTATAGCCCATTTTATACATAATAAACAACCACAGGCCGCTAAATACGCCAATGATGAGTCCGGATAATAATGCGTTTTTCATGTTTATAAGTTTAATTCAGGTTAAATCAAATTGCCTCAATGCGTGTTTAATCATTTAATTATCATTAAAAGGAATTATGGCGCGGTTTTGTTTTATGCACATACTACAATTTGCCTTAAAATAGTTTAAAACGCCTTTAATGAGTATATTTGCACAGTTTTGAACATACGTGATATATTAGAGCGTTATAAAGCTGACGACAGGATAAAAGCATTGGCCTCAGCGCTTAATGCATCAAAAAATCCAAGGATACAGCTTCGTGGTTTAGTCGGATCGAGTGATGCGGCTATGGCGGTAGCATTGTATTTTTTGCAGCACAAACACATGGTGTTCGTACTGCCCGAACGCGAAGAGGCCGCTTATTTTCAGGCCGACCTGGAAAACTTTACCGGTAAAGAGGTATTGCTTTTCCCGTCATCATACCGCAAACCGTTTGAATTCACCCAGCCCGATAGCAGCAATGTGCTTGCCCGTGCCGAGGTATTGAACGAGCTTAACCACTCATCGGAGTTTGGTCAGTTAGTGGTAACCTATCCCGAAGCCCTTGCCGAAAAGGTGATCGACCGTTCATCTCTCGAAAAAAACACGCTCGAAATAGCTGTAAGCAATAACCTGAGCATCGAATTTATCAATGAGTTTTTGATAGAGTACGATTTTGAGCGGGTTGATTTTGTATACGAGCCCGGGCAATTTTCCGTAAGGGGTGGTATAGTTGATATCTTCTCTTTTTCGCATAACCTGCCTTACCGGGTAGAGTTCTTTGGCGATTTTATCGAATCTATCCGCACATTCGAGATCGAGAGCCAGCTTTCAGTTGAGCAGGTGAAGAGCATTACCATAGTGCCCAACGTACAATCGAAGTTTTTAACGGAAAGCAATATTTCCCTGTTAGAATATGTAGAGCCAGGCACACAGGTATGGATAAAAGATGTACAGTTTACGCTGGACATTATCCAAACCGGCTTTAAAAAGGCTACCCAATTGTGGAAAGCGTTATCGGCAGATGAGAAAGCGCAAAACCCGGAATGGATAGACCCAAAGTTTGGTTTTACCGATGAAAAACTGATTGGCGATCAACTGCACGATTTCCCGGTTGTTGAATTTGGCAAACAATTCTTTTACACGCCTACGGAGAGTATCAACTTCGAGATGCGTCCGCAACCCTCTTTTAATAAAGATTTTAGCCTGCTAATACATAACTTTAAAAATAACGAGGCCGAAAAAATTGAAAACTACATCCTAACCGATTCGGCCAGGCAGATAGAACGCCTGTATGCCATATTGGAGGATCTCGACAAAACGGCTAAATTCACGCCCATTACGGTATCCATCCGCGAAGGGTTTATTGATCACGAGCAAAAACTGGCCTGCTATACCGATCACCAGATCTTTGATCGTTATTATAAGTACAAGCTTAAAAAAGGCTACCAACGCTCACAGGCCATCACCCTTAAAGAGCTGCGCGAGCTTAAACCCGGTGATTATGTAACCCATATTGATCATGGCATAGGCAAATATGCCGGCCTGGAAAAGGTAGAGGTAAGCGGCAAGCAGCAGGAGATGATCCGCCTGATATATGCCGATAACGATTTGCTGTATGTGAACATCAACTCGTTGAACCGCATATCAAAATACAGCGGCAAAGAGGGCACCGTACCCAAAATGAATAAGCTGGGTACCGATACCTGGGAACGCCTCAAGAAAACCACAAAAAAAAAAGTTAAAGACATAGCCCGCGATCTGATCAAGCTTTACGCCCTGCGCAAAGCACAGCATGGCAACGCCTTTTCGCCCGATAGCTACCTGCAAACCGAGCTGGAAGCATCCTTCCTGTACGAGGACACGCCCGACCAGGAAAAAGCCACCAACGATCTTAAAAAGGATATGGAATCGCCGCATCCTATGGATAGGCTAATTTGCGGCGACGTAGGCTTTGGTAAAACAGAGGTAGCCGTACGTGCGGCATTTAAGGCCGTGGCCGATAGCAAGCAGGTGGCCATACTGGTACCAACCACTATTTTGGCCGCCCAGCACTACAAAACCTTTTCGGACAGGTTGAAGGGCTTCCCGTGCAATATCGACTATGTAAACCGCTTTAAAACAAGCAAGCAGGTAAAAGATACCCTTGCCGCGCTTAAAGAAGGCAAGGTTGATATTATTATAGGCACCCACCGCTTGGTAAGTAAGGATGTTAAGTTTAAGGATCTGGGATTGATGATCATTGACGAAGAGCAAAAGTTCGGTGTATCTACTAAAGAGAAGCTGAAACAAATGCGCGCCAATGTGGATACCCTTACCTTAACAGCAACACCGATACCACGTACGCTGCATTTTTCGCTGATGGGCGCTCGCGATCTTTCCATCATATCAACCCCGCCGCCTAACCGCCAACCCGTGGTTACCGAACTGCATGTGTTTAACGATAAGCTGATAAAAGAGGCTGTTGAATTTGAAATAGACCGTGGCGGCCAGGTTTTCTTTATCCACAACCGGGTGAGCGATTTGCCGCAACTGGGCGCCATGATCCATAAATTGGTGCCAAAAGCCCGTATCGGGATAGCCCACGGTCAGCTGGAGGGCGACGCGCTGGAGGATGTAATGCTGAAATTTGTGAGCAACGAGTACGATGTGCTCATAGCTACCACCATTATTGAGGCCGGTTTGGATATCCCGAACGCCAACACCATTATTATTAACCACGCCCACATGTTCGGTCTGAGCGATCTGCACCAGATGCGAGGCCGTGTGGGGCGAAGCAATAAAAAGGCGTATTGTTACTTGTTAAGTCCGCCGCTATCAACACTTACCAACGAGGCCCGCAAACGCCTGAGCGCGATAGAAGAGTTCAGTGATTTGGGCAGCGGTTTTAACGTAGCCATGCGCGATTTGGACATCCGCGGCAGCGGTAACCTGCTGGGTGCCGAACAAAGCGGTTTTATCGCCGAGATCGGCTTCGAGATGTATCATAAAATTTTGGACGAAGCTATACAGGAACTAAAGGACGATGAATTTAAAGGTGTATTCCCTGATGATAAGCCACGTCCGTTTATTTCCTTTACCCAAATTGATACCGACCTGGAGATCCTGATCCCGAGCGATTACATCACCAATATATCCGAACGGTACAACCTGTATACCGAGCTTTCTAAACTTGAAAACGAAACCGAACTGGTAGCCTTTCAGCAACAATTGCACGACAGGTTTGGCCCGATACCTGCACAGGTGAACGATCTGCTAAATACCATGCGCCTGCAATGGCTGGGCAAGGCAATCGGCTTCGAGAAGATCTCACTGAAGAAAAATATTCTGCGGGGATACTTTATCACCAACCAGCAATCGCCATACTTTGAAACCGAGGCCTTTCGCCAGGTGCTCAACTTTGTACAGGCCAATCCTCGGCGCACTAATTTGAAAGAGGTAAAGAATACCTTACGCCTGAGCATCGATGCCGTAAACAGTATTGATGAAGCGGTGGAGCTATTGAGTGAAGTGGCCGTGGGTACGGGAGTGCTATAGCGTTGTGAGTTGATGTTATGGGTTGTGAGTAGCACGATTTAATATTTTTTGCGAATAGCATACTCCATTTACATTCAAACATTTAACAATTATTAACCATAGCCTATTTAAATAACATCTTATATTTAGGCTATGAAACCTATCGTCACTTTTTTATTCCTGCTTGTTTACTCGGCAACATTCGCGCAATACAACATTAAGACCGACTCGGTGTACATTACCGGCACGGTAAGCAATTTTGAAAAGTATAAAGAGACGGCAAATTCTGTCCGCTTTATTGTTAACGATATTGTTTTAGGCAACCAAACCAACCACCGGGCAAAAATCAATAACGACGGCACCTACAAAATAGCTATTTATAAAATAGGCACCGAGGATATTTACATAGAATACAACGACGATCTTGAAACCATCATTGTAAGTCCCGGAGATAGGATACAGGTAAATTTTGATGCTGGTGATCTGGAGAAATCCCTCACGTTTAAAGGCGACGACGCCAGGATCAATGCTGATTTGAAAGCATTTGAAGCCGCATTTGATAAGGAAAACACCAGGCTATACGGTGCGGAGGGCAATTCAAGATTCAAAGTACAGCAAGCATCAGAAAAAGACAATGGCCCCGAAGCACATAAAAAAATGCTTACAGCAAGGCTTATAAAAGATGAGGCGTTTTTAAAAGCTTACGCCAAACAACATAAGCTATCACCGGCATTTACCCGTTGGGAAGCCAATACGCTAAAATGCGAATACTACAGTAACCTGTTCCGTTATACTTGGCTGCACCCCATGTACAACAAAACCAAACAGGAAGATTTCAAGATTCCCGACAGTTACTTTTCCTTTATAAAAGATGTGCCGCTTAAAGACCCGGCATTGTCCGAGTCTTCTAATTACAATTATTTCCTGGGCGACTACCGCAGGCATATCCGGCAGAAAGCTTTCGGCAATTCGGCAAAGGTCGATTCCATGCTCATCCGCTTTGCAAAAGAACCTGCTTTTGCGGCCGATATTATGATTAGCAATGAGCTGTTTCAAATGATTGACGCTAAATATGTAAAAGAGGCAGGGGAATACATTGAATTGTATAAAAAGCTCACAAAATATAAGGCGATAAGAGATTACCTTGTTCAGTATTACACCGAGGCTCTAAATAAGCTAAACAGTTATAAACTGCCCGCCAACGCGCAAATAAACACCACACCCCAAACAGAAGCCGACAGCGTTTTTAACAAACTGGTAAGCAGATATGCAAACAAAGTAGTGTATGTTGATATTTGGGCTACCTGGTGCGGGCCCTGCCGTGCAGAAATGCCAAATTCGGCTGCCTTACGCGAAAAATATAAAGGCAAGGATGTTGTGTTTTTATATCTCGGCGTACAATCTGAAGAAAAAACATGGAAAGCTTTAATTGCCGAACTGGATATACAAGGCGAACACTTCCTGCTCAACAAAAATGAATTTGCCGCCGTTTCCGAAAAATTCCAGGTAAACGGCATTCCGCATTATATGCTTGTTAACAAAAAAGGGCAGGTGTTCGACGGCAATGCCAAGCGCCCCGGAGATGAAAAGCTCGCCCCCGAAATAGATCAGCTTCTCGAAGAGAAATAGAAAAAGCTCCCCATTCATAACACCATTACGTCATTGAGAATTTTAATTCTTTTGGCACTTTGAAGATAAAATGATGTTAGCTCACAACCCCTCTCCACTGTCATGCTGAGGAACGAAGCATCTATCGTAGATAAGCATAGCGAAGAAGATTCTTCACTACGTTCAGAATGACAGTTTTTCAACCTGTCATGTGTAGGATCAAAGCAATGACGCGTTGGAAATCGTAGCGGAGGAATAAACGCAGTAAGCGACCGTAGAGATTGCTTCGCTACGTTCGCAATAACGTAAATTGGTTTATTCAGATACTTTTCTGTAGATCTCTTTTAGGTTGCGGCCGAGTTCGTGGTAATCTAAGCCGTAGCCAATTACGTAGTCGTTATCAATTTCAAAGCCGGTGTATTTAAGTTCAACTATCGGGGTTTTAAGTTCCGATTTTTTTAGCAGCAACGTGCATACCGAAATAGATGCCGGTTTGCGCACTTCCAGTTTATCAATAAGATAGTTCAGGGTATTTCCGGTTTCAACAATATCCTCAATCAGGATGATGTGACGGCCTTCTATATTTACGTTCAAATCAAAATCATCTCGGATTTTGCCTGTGCTTGATAGCCCGCCGTAATAAGAGGCCAGCTTGGTAAAAGTAATTTCGCATGGTATGGTAACATGCTTAACCAAATCTGCAATAAATATAAAGCTGCCGTTTAATACACCAATAAAAAGCGGGATAGTATGTTTATAATCAACATTAAGCTGTTCGCCAATAACCCTAACACGTTTTGCAATTTCATCCGAAGCTATAAATGGCTCAAACTCAAGGTCTGCTACTTGTATTTTCATATTGTGATTGTCAATTAGTTTAGTGCTGCGTTAAAGCATGGTTAAGCTATAGCCAAAAGTTTTAATAGTGTATTGGCTACACAGCAAATTATAGGCCTAAAATAGCATAAATCAACCGAAAACCAGTTAAATAATTGTAACATATATAAAAGCTATCTTTGCGCTTTCATTATGGAATACCAGCTTCATACTTTACCTAACGGCATACGCATCATTTTAAAACAGGCAGCCTCAACAATTACGCATTGCTGCTTTATTGTTAATGCCGGCTCGCGCGATGAGGGCGTTAATAAAGAAGGCCTCGCGCACTTTATTGAGCATTTGCTTTTTAAAGAAACCGAAAGGCGCAACACCAACCAGATCCTTAACCGGCTGGAGTTGGTAGGCGCCGATCTTAACGCTTATACTACTAAAGAATATACCTGCATACACGCCTCCCTGCTTAACCAGCATTTAGAGCGTACCATAGATCTTTTCGAGGATATCCTGTTCCACTCTACCTTCCCCGAAGATGAACTGGAAAAGGAGCGGGGCGTAATACTCGACGAAATCTCGTCCTATCTCGATCAGCCCGAAGAAGCCATACAGGACGATTTTGAAGAATTGATCTTTAAAGATCACCCCATGGGCAAAAACATTTTGGGCACGCCCGAAACTGTAGGCCGCTTAGGGGTAGCCGATATGCGCGAGTTTATGGCCGCAAATTACGCTACCAACGAGATGATCTTCGCCGTGTTTGGCGATTACGATATTAAAAAGGTGACCAAACTGGCCGAAAAATACTTCGGGCCGATACCTGCTAACTTGAATAAAAAGCAACGCGTACAGCCCTTTGTTAACGGCAACGGACTATCGGTTTTGCAAAAGCCCATTTCGCAAACCCATTGCGTTATCGGCGGACAGGCTTATCCATCGGCGCACCATCACAAAAGCGGTTTACTGCTGGTGAATAACCTTTTGGGCGGCATGGGCATGAGCAGCAGGCTTAATCTGGAGATCCGCGAAAAACATGGTATAGCGTACACTGTTGAATCAAACTACACCTCATTAACCGATACAGGTATTTTCTCTATTTACTTTGGCACTGATAGTGAGAAGGCCGATAAGGCCACCCGCTTGGTGCATAAAGAGCTGCGTAAACTGCGCGAACAAAAACTGGGCACCTTGCAACTGCACCAGGCCAAACAAAAATTCATCGGGCAGATAGCACTGGCCGAAGAGAACCGCATGAGCCTGATCATATCTATGGCTAAAAGCCTGCTCGATTTTAATTATGTAGATACACTGGATGAGGTATTTGCCAAAATAAATGCCGTAACAGCCGAGCAGGTGCTTGAAATAAGTAACGAAATTTTTGATGATAACAGGCTCATGACATTGGTATTTGAGCCTAAGGAATAAAACTTTTATTTTTGCAGAATGAAATATCCAATAATAGCGTACGGAGATCCTGTTTTAAGAAAAAAGGCCAGCCAGATTGAGCCCGATGAATACCCTCACATTAAGCAATTGGTTGCCGATATGTTCGAAACCATGTACAGTGCAAGGGGTGTAGGATTGGCCGCGCCGCAAATAGGTTTATCTATGCGTTTGTTTGTTATTGATGCTTCGGTATTTGATGATGAAGAACCGCAGTTGAAAGATTTTAAAAAGGCTTTCATCAACGCGCAAATTATTGAAGAAACCGGTGAGGAATGGGCTTTTAACGAAGGCTGCTTGAGCATCCCCGAAATAAGGGAAGATGTTTACCGTAAACCAACCGTTAAAATATCTTATTACGACGAAGACTGGAAACACCACGAAGATACCATTTCGGGCATGGCCGCTCGCGTTATTCAGCACGAGTACGATCATATTGAAGGCAAGCTGTTCACTGATAAATTGAGCCCACTACGCAAGCGCCTTATCCAAAAAAGACTTACAGATATTTCAAAAGGCGCGGTAAGTGTTGATTATAAGATGAAGTTTCCGGCGGCTAAAAAAGGCAGGTAATCAGCAATTAAAATTAATTGCTGCCACTGCGACTTTTGTCGCCATCAGATATTTGCTTGATTAAGCTGCCCCATGCCAGCGGATTAAGCAGGGGGTTAGGTGTAAGCGAATTTGTATTCACTATCCTGTTATGCATTGATTGCGCGTTTGATGTTTGTATTTCACGGCCATCGCGCGCAAGCGTATTTTGCAATGCTACAATGGATGTGCGGCTAACGTTCTTACGCGCTATCTCCAGATCATCATCGGCCATTTTCATGGCCAAAAAGTCTTTCTTAAACTCATCAGTAGTAGCCCAAGGGAACACGCGGAAAGCCGGCAGGTTAATAATTTGCGGCTTAAGGGCTATTTTAATGGTATAGCTTTTATTGCTATTATCGGGTATTACCACCGTAACCGGCATATAACCCACCGATGTAAAACGAAGCGAATCGCGCTCGTGCGCCACAAAAGAGAAGTAACCTTTGTAGTTTGATACCTGCATTACCTTACTGGTGGTAACGTTGGTAATGTTTACATAAGGCACAATTACTTCGGCGCTATCGGCATTATTTGTTACACCGCTAAATTGCACCAAAGGCCTTTCGGGCGTTTGGGCAAACGTAGCAACAGAACAAAATAACAACAATATGCCTATTAAATACTTCATCACAATTGTGCTTATCTCTCTTTTATTGTACCCTTTTGGGCAAAAAAGGTTTCAAATATTTTACCAAAAATATCCAAATAACCTATTCAGCTGTTTAATTTAACAATACTTAACAACTATCGCATGTTTTCCGGAAGCACCGCGTTGGGGTCGTCAATGTCGGTTAGGTTTACAGCTTCTACACCGGTAATTTCGGGCACGGCTTTTTTAATAGCCTGCTCAATACCTGCCTTAAGCGTCATGATGCTCATTGGGCACGATCCGCATGAACCAAGCAACTTAAGCTTTACCACATTATCCGGGGTAATCTCTTCAATCGACACGTTTCCACCATCAGCCTCCAAATATGGGCGAATGGAATCTAATGCCACTTCCACCTGATCTATTAAACTCATTTTTATACTATTTAACTGTAAAGTTATTAATTATTTACAACATTCGTGTCAACTATCGCGCGGGCATTATAAATGGAAACCTGCTGTGCAACCAGCTTGGCCATTTCAATAAAGGCGGCAGCCATAGGATTGCCATCCTGCAATACTACCGGCTTACCCGCATCGCCCGATTCACTGATACTCCTTACCAGCGGAATCTCACCTAAAAAAGGCACATCCAGCTGCTCGGCCAGCTTTTTACCACCATCCTGTCCAAAAATATGGTATTTATTTTCGGGCAGTTCGGCAGGAGTAAAGTAGGCCATATTTTCAACAATGCCCAATATCGGCACATTAATGGCATTCATCATAAACATGCCAATCCCTTTTTTAGCATCGGCAAGCGCCACATTTTGTGGTGTGGTAACAATAACCGCGCCCGTTATCGGGAAGGTTTGTGTAACCGTAATATGAATATCACCGGTACCCGGCGGCAAATCCACCACCAAATAATCCAGATCGCCCCAGTCGGCATCGTTAAACAGCTGCTTTACAGCGGTTGATACCATTGGCCCGCGCCATGGTACAGGCTGGTTAGGGTCGGTAAAGAAACCTATCGACAGTAGCTTGATGCCATATTTTTCAATCGGCTCAATACGTGTTTTGCCGTTCTCCTGGGTGGCCATTGGCCTCGCGCCTTCCAAATCAAACATGATAGGCACCGATGGACCGTAGATATCCGCATCTATCAAACCCACCTTGGCTCCCAGTTTTGATAAGCCCAGTGCCAGGTTAGCCGCCACGGTTGATTTACCTACGCCACCTTTGCCCGATGCTACGGCAATAATGTTTTTAACGCCCGGTACCCCGGTATTCTTTTGCGTGGTTACCCTCGAGGTCATATTTATATTTACTTCCACCTCTTTAGCTATAAAATAAGCTATGGCGTTGCGGCAGGCGTTTTCAATAAGCGCTTTTAAAGGACAAGCCGGTGTGGTTAACACTACCGAGAAACTTAGGCGGTTACCATCTATATGTATATCCTGTATCATATTAAGGGTAACCAGGTCCTTTTTCAGATCGGGTTCCTCAACATTACTCAGGGCTTGTAAAACTTGTTCTTTCGTTATGATCATTTATTGTTATAATTATCGCAAATTTATAAAAACAGCTTCGTGTTTACTTTTGTTACAGAAATAATTTGCTGCTAACAACGTTTGAAGCGGAAAGATTTCGATTAGTTTTGGTTAAAATTTTCAAATGCGCCGTATCCCCTCTAAGTATATCCGTATAGCTGGTATAGTTCTTCTCGTTATTGTTGTAGTTGCTTTAATAAGCGGATACATCGCCTATTCTAAACGGGAAGCCCTGCTTCAAAAAGTCATTTACAAAGCTAAGGCTAAAGCAAAAGATGATTATAATTTAGATGTCAAAATAGGTTCGGCCCACTTTATAGGGCTCAGCAAGGTGGCATTTACCGATATAACCATTGTACCGCAAGATCGCGATAGCCTGTTGAGCATCAAAAAATTAAACCTCGAAGTGAAGCTGCTGCCCTTGGTTGCGGGCAACATTCAGCTGGCCGATGTAACGCTGGAGAACGGCTTTTTACAGCTCACCAGCATTAAGGGCGTTAAAAACTTCGACTTTCTGTTCAAAAAGAAAAAGGATGCCGATACCACATCTACCTCAAAGGTTAACCTGGCCGACCTGTCGTACAAACTCATCAACGAGGTATTGTACAAGGTTCCGGAAGATCTGGATCTTAAGAATTTCAGCATCTCCTACAGGGAAGATAGCACACAGGTAAAGTTGTTTGCCAAAACAGCGCTGATAAAAGACGGTAACCTTACCTCAACCATTGATGTAAATAACGGCGAATCAACCTGGCATTTGGCGGGTAAAATGCACGCGTCTGACAAGGACATCGACGTACATCTATATGCCGATGGCAAAAAGATAGAACTGCCGATCATAGAAAAGAAATTTAAGGTAAAGTTGAATGCCGATACCATTACCAGCCGTTTAACCAAGGTTGACCAGGAAGATGGTGAAACCCGTATTTACAGCTATTGGGGCGCAAGCAATTTACTTATCAATCATCCGGGCTTGTCGGTAAAAGATATTGTGATCCCTAACGGCTCTATCAATGCCAATATTTTTGTGGGCGAAAACTACCTGTCGCTGGATAGTTCATCGGTTATCCACTTTAAAAAACTGACCGCGCATCCGTTTATCAAATACACACTGAACCCGGTAAAAATATACGAGCTTAAAGTGAACACCGGCTGGCATAACGCGCAGGATCTGTTCGATTCGTTCCCGGTAGGGATGTTTGAATCGCTGGAAGGCATTAAGGTATCGGGCAAGCTGAACTACTCGCTCAACTTTTTTATGAACAGCAAACAGGTAGATAGCCTGAAGTTTGATTCGAGGCTGGATAAGCAGGATTTCAAAATTGAAAGCTACGGTAAAACCGATCTTACAAAACTCAACAGTAGTTTTGTATACACGCCATACGAGCGCGGCAAGGCAATGAGCCCGCATACTATCGGTCCGTCAAACCCGGAATTTACACCGTTAGATCAAATTTCTCCCGACCTGCGCAACGCGGTAATGACGGCCGAAGACCCCTCGTTCTATCGCCATAACGGTTTTGTTGAGCTGGCCATCCGCAACTCAATAGTTACCGATTTTAAGGAGAAGAAATTTAAACGAGGCGGCAGTACCATATCCATGCAGCTGGTTAAAAACGCGTTTTTGAGCCGCAACAAAACATTGTCGCGCAAAATTGAAGAGATATTGATTGTTTGGCTGATAGAGAACAACCGCCTCATCAGCAAAAACCGCATGCTCGAAGTGTACTTTAACATTATAGAGTGGGGAAACAATATTTACGGCATTAACGAGGCTGCCCGCTTTTACTTCGGTAAAAGCCCTTATGATCTTACCCTGGGCGAGAGTATCTTTTTGGCCAGTATAGTTCCTAACCCTAAAGCTGGCTTGTACGCATTTCAGCCGGATGGCACTTTAAGGCATGGGCTGCACGGTTATTTTAACCTTATTGGCCGCTTAATGGCCAGCAAGGGCTTAACCGCCCGCGATAGCAGTGCCTACGGTTTTTACAATGTGCGCCTGCGCGAAGGTTTACGCCGCGAGATTACCCCGGTTGATACCGTTATGGCCGACAGCCTGCTGCAGCAAACAGATAATAACAACGATGCCCTGCCGGTTGAAGACCAGGAGAAGAAACTAAACTTCTTCCAGCGTTTATTTGGCAAGCGCGATACCAGCGACAAAAAGGACAACAAACCGGACAGTACCGAAATACGCAAACAGCAGGAGAAAGCGGCTAAAGAAGAAAAGAAAGAAAAAGAAAAGCAGCGCCGTAAAGAGCTGCGGGAGCGTGGCTTATATTAATTTGGAGTGCCGGGATTGTAAAGCATTTGCTTATAAATGCAGCAACAAGATCGCGGTATTTCATCAAATTGATTTAAACTATAAGAAATTTACAAATTATTAAAACAACATAGCCAAGCCAAGCATTTACTTCTTATATTGAGGTATAATAGAAGGTAATATAAACACGATACTAAAACCGGCAAAATTTACTCAATAAGGCTGCTGAATAAGCCCTTAAAGATGCGTTTTAGGCTCAAAAAAGATAGAATTTAAGTTAGCGGCAGATAAAGTGCAATAAATTTGCATATATTAACACCGTTAAAGATATATTGATATATTTGATAATATTAAAAAATACAATCAGGCAAACTAAACTCTCATTTTACAAACTCAACTTTATTAATGAACATTTTCGTAGGAAGCCTTCCTTACCAGTTACAGGAAGCAGATTTAAGAGCACTTTTTGAACCTTTTGGTGAGGTTAGCTCTGCTAAATTAATTATTGACAGGGAAACCGGCAGAAGCAAGGGCTTTGGTTTTGTTGAAATGCCTGATAATGAACAAGCTCAATCAGCTATTGATGCTTTAAACAAAAGCGAAATTAAAGGCAGATCAATTGCGGTTAGCCAGGCTGAAGATAAAAAAGCTGGCGGCGGCGGCGAACGCAGAGGTGGTGGCGGCGGTGGTTTCCGTGGCGGCTCAGGCGGTGGCGGTGGTTACAACCGTGGCGGCTCAGGTGGTGGCGGTGGTTACAACCGCGACAACAACCGTGGCGGCGGCGATCGTTGGCAATAATATAAAAAAGGCTTTGGTAAATTAGTTACCAAAGCCTTTTTACGTTTTTATATGATGCTTTTACTACTTAGCATCCAGTTCCGGTATTGTCCAATTTTTATCTCTCCCTTTGGTCTGCTCCCTTACCTTTTTAACATCGGCAGGCTTTACCACTTTCGCTTTATTACCCATATTATTACGTATGTAGCTCAATACCGATGCTATGTAGGTATCGTCGTTGCCTCCTAAGGCCGGCATTACATCGGGGTAGGTTTTACCATCTACCGGGCCTTTTAAGCCATGCAGCAGTATTTTTATCAGGCGTTCCGGGTTTCCGTTCACATCCTTGTTATCGGCTAATGGCGGCGCAGGCATCCCTTTACCTCCGGCAACAATGCCTTTACCATCCTGCCCGTGGCAGGTAGCGCACAGTTGTTTAAATATTACGCTTCCGTCGGTTACCAGTTTGCCTTCTTCGGCAATCATTGCCTGTGCTTTTCTTACCGATTCTTCACGCTCATTTTTAACGTTAATATATCTCCTTTGCGATTGCGCGAAGATGTTATCCTTTGTACCGTTCTTCAGCAGGTAATCAATAATATCCTGTGCCTTTTGGCTTTTGTTAAACCGCAGCGACAGCCCTAACTGATAACGCACCTGCGCGTCCTTATCATCCTTTAAAGCGTCCAGATGCGTTAATATATCATCGTTATTCGCTTTCATTAAATCTTCACTTGCCCATACAGCGGTTTTACGCACTTTAGGGTCGGCATCATTAAACGCGGCAAACAATACCTCTTTGCTTAATGCGCCCAATCCGTTCAATGTCCATAAGGCGTGGATACGGGTTAGGGGTAGGGTTGAGGTTTTAACCAGGGCCTCTAAAGCAGGCACTACAGATTTATCTTTACGCAGCACCAATAGCTTTTGGGCATTATCCCTCCACCAGCCATTCGGCGATGACAGGTAGGTCACCAATTTGGCCGATGATTCGTCGAGCATTTTAGGCTGTACCTTTGATGGCTTAATACCATCATATACCAAACGGTAAATGCGGCCGCATCCTATGTTCTTATCCAGCCCTTTGCTTACAATTTGCGGGCGCAGGTAGCTGCCTTTTTGTGTCCAGTTGCCCTCCTGAATAATACCGTGGTACATATCCACAATGTATTGGGTACCATCCGGCCCGGTCACCGAGTTCACCGGCCTGAAGTTCATATCGGTAGAAGCGATGAATTCTTCCTTATTATAGGCATTCACCAATGATACCTTTCCGTCGTTATCCTGCACCTTGGCACGGCGAATCAAACGGCCTACAGGCTCACAAATAAACAGGTCGCCTTTTATATCCGCAGGCAGCCTGTCGCCCCTTGCAATCGATTGCCCTGTACAAGCCGTAAAATGATTCAATGTACTGTCGGGACGTAAACGCTCCGGACCGCCCTGCACATCCGGCGTAGCTATGATAGGCCATACTGCCTGAAACTCCTCATTAAACTGATCGTTACTGTTAAAATAGCCATAGTATGGGTTTTGCTGAAAGCCCAAAGCAGGGTTTTCGCCACCGGCAGCAGAAAAATACATGCGGCCATAATCGTCATTACCCAAGCCCCATTGCCCGCCTGGTGATTCGATAAGCGTATCAGGTACCAGTTTTTCGCCGTTAAAGGTATAACGTACGGCATCAACAGTTACATAAATGCGGTTATCCAGGTTCCAGATCAGGCCGCTTTTTTGGTGCTCCAGGTTACGGTTATCTTTGGTATCATTTTTATATACCAGTTTCTTTACATCGGCTTTGCCATCGCCATTGGTATCCTCATAGCTGTAAATGTTGTTAGAGTAGGTTTCGTTCACCAATATGCGGTTATCCAATGGTAATATCATCCGCGGCAGCAATAGGCTATCCTTGTATATGGTCACCTTATCCATTTTACCATCGCCATTGGTATCTTCCAGGCGTTTAATGCGGCAAAGCGGCACATTTTCGTTGGTGCCGTCAACATCCTGCATATAGGTGTTCAGTTCGGCAACGTACATGCGGCCGTTTCCGTCCCAGGCAATGGCGACAGGTTCGCTCACCATGGGCTCGCTGGCCACTAACTCTAAGTGGTAGCCTTTGGGCAGGTGAATGGTTTTTAAACTTTCTTCGGGCGACAGCACCTTACGACTCGGATTGGGGTTTACCACAATCTTTCCGTCGGCATCCCGCTTCAGGGTATTTTGCGATACCTTACAGGTATACACGGTTACAGAAAGGCATACGATTCCTATAACCCACTTTTTTCTGTTCATGAGGATTGTTATGGTTTTTTGAGTGGAGTTGAAAATTATTTCTTTTTACCGATAGCGTATTTTATACCGCCCAGCAGGTGCTGTAAATAAAGCGGATCGGCGTAAGATTCGTCGGTATGGCCTAATTCGGTATAAAAAGCCCTGCCGCCATCATAGTCGTGGTACCAGGCCATTGGGTGGTTAGCGCCATTTTCGCCGCCGGTGTAGCTGGTTTCATCAATTTTTATCAGCACGTGCAGGTTATCGGCAATCCATTTGTAGTTGTACCATTCATCTTTGCGCTTCCATTGAGCAGGCAAATGCTTGGTAGCAATATTCTTGGCATCAACAATGTTTAAAGTGGCTTCCTGCTGTGCCGGGTGGCTTTTAAAGTAAGCGCCTACCAGGTTACCATACCAGGCCCAGTCGTACTCGGTATCGGTAGCGGCATGTACGCCTACAAAGCCGCCGCCGCCTTTAATGTATTTTTCAAACGCGGTTTGCTCATCGGCATTCAGTACATCGCCTGTGGTATTTAAAAATATTACCGCCGCGTATTGCTTCAGGTTATCGCTCGTAAACTTTTGCGCGTCGGTAGTGGTATCTACATCAAATTTATTTTCGGCACCCAGCTTTTGGATGGCCACCTTACCAACAGCAATAGAGCCATGGTGAAAGCCTGCCGTTTTACAAAAAACCAACACCTTAGGGTTAGGTTTCGCATGCGCAGATGCATTAATACTTGTAAAAAACAGCAAAGCAATAAACGCCGCTATAGCGTTTAGCCGGGTAAAGTTTCTCTGGGTTCTCATTTTTTTATGTTGATTTTTTGGTTTAAAATTTACCGGCCACCGATACCCCGTATATTCTTGGTGTGCCCAGGTGCGATGCGCCGAAATCATACGCGTAATCAATGTAGCGCTTGTTGCCTATGTTTGATTCCCAAAAGAACACATCCAGCCTTTTGCTTGATATACCTGCACGCGTGTTGAACACGCTGAAGCCTTTTTGTTCTATTTGGTTAGCCAAATCGTAATACTGCGAACCTAAATAACGCCACTCGCCACGGGCTACCAGCTTTATGTTTTGGCTGCCGCCTATTTCGTAGCCGTATTGCAGCGCCAGCATTGAGGTTATCCTGGGGGTATATACCTGCCTGTTGCCGCTTAAGTTTACTTCGGTGCCGTTACCGCCAACTACAAGGTTGGTGTATTTGGCATCGGTATAGCCAAAGTTATATTCGGCCTCCAAACCTTTTAGCGGGGCAAATGCCAGCTCGGCTTCTACACCTTTACTGCGCAGCTTACCGGCATTGCGGGTAACGGTCAGCAGTTCGGGGGTGATCAGCGTTGGCACCTGCGCGTCGGCCACCCTGATGTAGAACAGCGCCACATTAAAACGCAGGCGGTTATTTAAGAAGGTGTTTTTTGACCCGATCTCGAAGTTGTTGCTGAACTCGGGCTTGTATGCATACAAAGCGCCCTGACTTGGGTCGGAAGCCAATTGGCTGATACCTCCCGCACGGAAGCCCCTGTTATAAGAGCCATAAATACCGCTTGTAGTATTTACGTGATATTGCAAACTCGCCTTTGGCGACAGGGCGGTAAAATGTGCCTTTGAAGAGGTATCCGACCGGATGATCATCGGTTCATCATTACCAATAATGAACTGGCCATTGATAAATTGTTTTTTATGCTCATAATCATACCGTAAACCTATAGTAGCATCCAACTTTTCGGTAATGCTGTAAGTACCCTGGCCAAACAAGGCCACGCCATAGCTTTTCAGTGTATTTATATTGAGCAAGGTAGAGTTGGGCACCGCGTTGGGATCTATATAAGCAGCATCCTGCCCAAAATAAGTTCCTTGTTTTACGGGGTTGTATTGGTAGAAGCCATAAGTACCGGCTATCCATTTAAAGGCCGAGGTTGACGATGCCGGAGATGAGAAACGGAACTCCTGCGTGCCTACCTGTACTTTATTCCAATTGCTGCCGTAATTATTTACTACCGATATACCATCAATAGGAGAGAAGTCGCCATCGATAGGGGTTTTGTAGTACCTGTAGTTTGACTGATACGCGCTTTGCGAAGTAAAATTAAATTGAGTGCCGCTATAATTAACCGATAGCGACGAGTTGAATGTATTATCCACCAATTGCGTGGTGGTATTTTGATTGAGCACAAACGGCGTAGCCAGTGCATCTGCCGGACTGATAGCCAGCGGAAATGTACCATTGTTACGATTGGCCGCGTGTTTAACATTCAGCGTTAGCGACAGTTTTGAATTGGCCAGGTATTTTAAGTAATAATTACCCGTAAAACTGTGCTGATCATCAAAGCGCGAATTATTAAAATCGTTATGGTAAAAACCATTCTGCCTGGTGAATAAGCCCGCTACGCCTAAAAACAGCTTATCTTTTATCAGCGGGGTACGCAAGCCTAAATTATAACGCTGCTGGTTGTAGTTACCATAATCAATACCTGCAAAACCATGTGTATCATTAGTAGGTTGTTTGGTAATAATATTGATGACCCCGCCCATGGCATTGCGGCCATAAAGCGTTCCCTGCGGGCCACGAAGTACTTCAATCCTTTCAATATCCTGCAATTGGGCTATGTAAGTATCAAGGCTAAACTGGTTTACGCCATCAATATAGGTAGCCACCGCCGGATCATAAGACGTGGTAGCGATACCTCTTATACCGGTAACGTTACGGTTGTCGCCGGGGTTGGCCGAATTTAAGTTGGGCACAATAGCGGTAATGTCCCTGATGTTCCAGAGTTTATAATCCTGTACTTTTTTGGCCGAAATAGTTGAGATACTAAGCGGGAGTTTCTGCGGATCTTCTTCCTGCTTTTGCGCGGTAACGGTTACCGCGTCGAGTTGCCTGTCGGCTGGGGAAAGTTGTAGTTGAAGATCGCCTTGTCCATCGGCAATGGTTACCATTTGGTTCAGCGTGGCATAATCTAAGGCGCTTACCCGTATGGTATATTTACCTGCCGGGATGCTGCCTATGGTAAATTCTCCGTTTTTATTAGCCGATGTACCGTAGTTGGTATTTAAGAAAAAAATGGATGCAGCAGGTATTGCCGCACCCTTAGTATCGGTAATTTTGCCCTTTATGCTTACTAAAGTTTGGGCAAATAAAGAGACGTACAAAAATAAACACCCTATTGTGAGGGTTATCTTTTTGTTCATGTAAACGGATATGTTGTGTTACGTTAATTACTTAACCGACAAAATGTATTTAACCATTTTTTTAGCGTCGGCCGGAGTTACGTTAGGGTGTGGCGACATTGGGATTTGACCCCATGCACCGCTACCACCATCAATTACTTTTTTAGCAAGCATAGCAATATTGGCATCAGTTGCAGGGTAGCGTGAAGCAACATCTTTATACGCCGGGCCAACTATCTTAACATCAAGCTTATGGCAGGTAAGGCAATCTGATTTTGACAACAGGGCTTGTCCGGCAGCTATATCAGCTGCACCACCGGCTTTTTTAGCGGGTGCTTTATTAGTCGCCTTTTTTTGCTGCGCATAAGCAGTATTTACTGCCGGTGCTGTTAATATAAGCACCATCAAAAATGCAGGGATGGTTAATAATTTCTTCATAATTATTTTTAACTGTTAATTGTTTTGGGATTTGTAAACGTCAATAAAACTCAATAATAAGTTTTACATTGTACTTACAATCAAAATACTATATATTTTGATTCATTCTAAATAACAAACGCCAAAATCGCCCAATGCAATCGATTGCATAATTAGTACAATATTTTGTAAATACCAAATAACTAAAGCATTTAGCACTTATTTGTTACAAAAAAGCCGGATAGCTTAGGCAACCCAGCTTTGCTTTATTTTGAAGCTTTTTGTTATAATACGTGCTGCGCCAAAATGCGTTGCAGATCGTAAATATTTACCTGCTTGTTGAATTTTTTAACGATGCTCGGGTTAAGCTCGCTCGATACCCATATCTTCAATTCGGCATCCAGTTCAAAATGGCCCGAAGTTTCAACACTGAATCTGGAGATACTGCGGTAAGCTACCGACAGGTATTCAACCTTACTGCCGGTAATGCCCTGCTTATCTACCAATATCAAACGTTTATTGGTGAAGACGAACACATCGCGGATCAGCTTAAAACCAATTTCGATAGATTCGCCATCGGCCAGTAAATTGGAGTAATCTTTTATCAGATCTTTCGGATCGGCTACACCTGCATTGCCCAGCAGGCCGGAAAATAGTCCCATAGTTTGTTGTTTATAAATTACTGCTAAGGTAAAAAACTTTTGTAGCGGAGGGGATTGCTACATCACGAAAGTTCATCTAATGTGATTCTAATTTTTTTGCTCCCGCCTGTTGCGCTTTCAACCAATAACACGTTCTACCTACTAACCAATAACATCATCACATTCCTGTTAACTTATGGTTGAAAAAGCCCCGTGTTTTTTTCTAATAAGTTTCCGAATTATAATGTTGGGTTGAGTTAAAAACAAATGTTGCACAGAATGTAACAAACATGATACATATTGTGTAATCTTGCGAAAAATTGAGCGAAACGTGGTGTCACATATCTTAAAAATCAAACAGTAATAATCCCCCTCTATTTCATGGTAGGTTCAATAAACTTGTTTAGCAAACCCAATCCCCGGGCTAAACACTTCGCCACAACAAAAGACCTTTTATTAAAACAGTATCCTGTTCTTATTTTATGGATAGCTATCGCCGTATTTATAACACATGGCAGGCTCAACGCGCACGCCATCAATAATTACCTAATATTTAAAAACACGTTCACCCACGCGATAAACCACATCAATTTATATGGTGAATACAAAAACCTGTATTACGACAGCAACTATTACGGCCCTCTATTCAGTTTGATAATGGCGCCTTTTTCACTACTGGGCAACGTTTTGCAGTTATACGCCTGGCAGGTTTTCAACGTGTGCCTGCTGTTTTTTGCTATTCAGCAATTACCGCTGAGCACTACCCATAAAAATATCATCTGCCTTATTTGTACACAGGAACTTTACACCTCACTCATTGAATTTCAAACCAATGGCGCTATGGCCGCGCTCATTATTTTAAGCTGGGCCCTTATACAAAAACGCAATGATTTTTGGGCGGCCTTTTGTATTGTGGTGGGCTTGTATGTAAAGCTGTACGGCATAGTTGGCATCGCTTTCTTTTTCTTTTCGGGTCAAAAACTGAAGTTTATGGCAAGCATGGCATTTTGGGCTGTAGTGCTTTTTGTATTACCGATGGCTTTCTTTTCGCCCCAATTTATACTACACTCTTATGCCGATTGGTATAACGCGCTTGTTTCTAAAAACGGAATGAACCAGACCAGTCCGTACCAGGATGTATCATTAGCGGGTATGGTCAGGCGCATTGTTAACGATAAAACCTTACCATCTTTACCATTTATCGCAGGAGGAATGTTGCTGATGGCATTGCCCTACGTAAGGATAAGCAGGTATAAAGATCAATCGTTCAGGCTGCTTTCATTATCATCCATATTGCTGTTCACGGTATTGTTCAGTTCAGGATCTGAGTTGGTTACCTATATTATCGCTTTTGCCGGGATAGGCATTTGGTTCATGTCGCTGGAGAAACCCGCCAAGCGGTTTGAACTGGCTTTGCTAATATTTGCCATTTATTTCGGCAGCCTTTTCGCCACCGACCTTTTCCCAAAACTTTGGCGCGAACAACTCATAAAGCCTTATGCGTTAAAAGCATTGCCTTGTTTGGTGGTTTGGCTCATGGTTATATATCAAATGTTGTTTAAGAGAACGGTATCCATGCCATCGCAAAAGCCGGTAAGCATTTCATTGCCTTCGACCGAATTGAAGGATTTGGTGACAGCATGAGGGTAGGGGATAAACTTACTCAGCAGCAATTGGCGCAACATGAATGTTATCAAATAAGTTGCGGTTGTAGGTACTGGCAATAAAGGCCATTCCTTTTGAACCAGCTTTGATGGTAACTGCCGCCAATTTATGGCCGTCCACAAAACCGGCAACCTGGTCGCCGTTCATTTCCATACGCAGATGATGCCAGTTTGAGGGCTGAAAGTCTTCTATTTGGCCCGATGCCAGCGTGGTATATTGCCAGTTAAGCTGCCACCGGCCATCACGGGTAAGTATCCAACGAAGACCAAGTTTATTCCGGTCGGCATAGCGCCCGCCAATTTCTACATCACCGCCTTCCAATAACACATCGCCATCAATACTGTAGTTTTGCCAATTGGCATCGCCAAACAATGTATGCGGTTTCAATAACCAGTTGTTATACCACAAAATCCCCTGATCGGGCACGATCTGCGCCAGGCACATGCCGCCGTTAGGATATTGGTATGTTTCGAAAGTGCCTTTCTGATCTGAAAAATATAGCGGAGTTTGGCCGGGTTTGTAGCTGCTGAAATCTTCTTTATAAGGAAAGGAGAAGGGCTTACTTTCCGGCGGTGTACCAAACGAGCCCTTTGTTTGCCCGGTGGTACTGGTTAAGGTATAAATTGCATCGGCCTCTAATGTTATTTCTATCGTGCCTTTGTTTAACCGCAGTGGTTTTTGCCTGATAAACTGCTCTTTTTCAGTCGACTTCCATAAATAAACAGGCCCGTTTTTTAAGCCGTTACCGATTGCCAACTTTACCCTCCGCTTTTCTCCGGTTACAATAATAACCGACCAGTCGCCGGTCTTCGGGTTCCGCATGGCTACGTGACTGCCGCGCCAGGTATCTGCATTAAGTTGCCCGCAGGCCGCGTCCATATATACCCAGCCGGGCTCGGCAAATTGGGTTGTATGTGCCAGCGCCCACACCGATGGCCACACAGTATAATGGCCGCTCCAGGGCGAGTCGGCCTGTATTGCACCGGTATTAGGCCAAATAATCTGATCGTAAATACCATCAACCGGGCACCAGATCTCGAATTTCGTTATCCTGTCGCGCGTATATAGTTTATTCATCAAACGCGCCAGGTAAAGCGCGCCTTTCCCTTCCCATTCCTGTCCCGATTGGCTCCACTCTTCACTTGCCCAAAGCGGCTTGCCCGATTCTTTGGCTTTCTCTGTTGCGGGGTGGTTGTTTTTTTGGTCGATATCCCAGGGTTCGCGACCGTCTATATAATGATAACCAACCGCGCTGATCAAGCTATCAAACGCACGGTGTTTTTCAAACTCGTCGAAAACCTGCCAAAATTTGCTGTCATCATCCGGTGCCTGGAGTTTTACTTTCGAAAAACCATGTGCATTTAATGTTGGGCGAAGGTGGTTGGCAATCCAATTCAAGTCTGTTCCGTTTTCGTTTTGCGCGGCAGAGACCCAGTCGATATCAAGTCCATATTGTTTCTTAGCAACATCTAAGAACGAAACCATCCAATCGGCAGACTCCTGCGAAAACCGGTTACCAATCCAATACGGATAAGCCCAGGGCAGGCAATCTAATATCACCTTCGGGTTGCGTTTACGCGCTTCGGCCATTAGCCAAAATTCGTATCCCCGGGGTTTGGGGTCAAGCAGTTCTTCGCGTGTAACGACGTGAGATGGTTCGCTGCCGCAGGTGGAGTTTTCGCCACTGCCTATTTCAACCTTGAGGTGCTGAAAACCCGCGCCAAATTTCGGTCGGAACAAAAAATCAAGCACTTCGGACCGTTGCTTTTCGGGGTAATCGACCAGGTTGCGGGTAGAAGCGCCGGCACTTACCGCGCCTATGCCCTCAAATACCCGGCCTTTATTATTGGCATTTAAAACAATGGTTGTTTGCGCTTGAATACTCGACACTATTACCAACATTGCCGCAAAGCAAAATGTAGCTTTTTTCATCGGATACGATTTGGGTTTATAATTGGATGTAATATAAAACTTCAAATCGTTTTTGGATTGAAAAATCAAGATAAACCTGTCTTTAATAACCTCAAGGAGTAGTACACCAAATTCTCCTGATTTGCGTTTTGGTGCTGCCGGGCCGGGTTCCCTTTCGTTTTTTTTTATATTTTGCAGCCGTTTTTAATTTATAACCAGTATATCCAATTTACTAATGAACAATAATGCGCTGGCAACCAAGCCACACTACCCCATATTAGACGGTCTTCGTGGTGTTGCGGCCATAATAGTTGTAACCTTTCACCTGGCCGAGCCACTGGCCACCGGCCATTTAGATATTCTGGTTAACCATGGTTACCTCGCTGTCGATTTCTTCTTTTTATTATCAGGCTTCGTGATAGGCTATGCTTATGACGACCGCTGGAATAAGATGACCATTGGCGGTTTTTTTAAACGCCGTATCGAACGCCTTCAGCCAATGGTAGTTTTGGGGATGACCCTCGGCGCTATCGGGTTTTATTATACCGATTCTACCATATGGCCGCTCATTCATACCGTTCCGGTTTGGAAAATGCTGCTGGTGATGCTGATAGGCTATACTATTCTGCCTGTACCATTATCGCTTGATATCCGCGGCTGGCAGGAGATGCACCCACTGAACAGCGTGGGATGGTCGTTATTTTTTGAATATGTTGCCAACATTCTTTATGCCATCGGCGTCAGGAAATTCTCTAAAACGGCATTAGGCATCTTGGTAGCTATCTCTGCTGTAGCACTCGCGCACCTGGCTATTACAAATGGCGACGTAAGCGGCGGCTGGACACTGAATGTAGAACAGGTGCGTGTAGGGATAACCCGTACCATATACCCTTTCTTTGCCGGTTTGCTACTCTCGCGTGTAATAAAACCGGCCCAAATTAAAAACGCCTTTTTATGGAGCAGCCTTTTGGTAGCCATTGTACTTTATATGCCACGTATTGGCGGTGCCGAGCACCTTTGGATGAACGGCATTTATGAATCTATTTGTATCATCATTGTGTTCCCGCTTATCGTATACCTTGGTGCCAGCGGCGTTATAAAAACTCAAAGAGAGAACAGGATATGCAAATTTCTGGGTGATATATCTTACCCACTTTACCTGGTACATTACCCGTTGGTATACTTTTACGTAGCCTGGATCAACAACAATAAAGGCATAACAATTGTGCAGGCCTGGCCTTATGCCTTATTAATTTTAATAGGGGCGATAATTTTGGCTTATGCCACATTGAAATGGTACGATGAACCGGTTCGGAAATGGCTGCGGAAAAGGCTTGCTTAATATAAGAACATAAAAAACTGTAATAAACAACAAAGGCTGCAGATCAATGATCTGCAGCCTTTGTTGTTTATTCGTCGGGATGGCAGGAAGCCAACCAAACGTTGTATTTGTCTAATTTTCAATAACTTAAAAGGACTACTCCAAGCTGTTCACCTCAATGTTCACGGGACTGCTTTGGTTTTGTAAAAATATGGTTTTTGGCGAAATAACAAACATTTTTATTTTTTTGGTGACAGGTTCTAAGGGAAACCGTACGCCTCATTAAATGCAGATATGCAATTTTTACCTATTATCTTTCTTAACAATTTTTTCTATCTTATCAAAAATTGAATTTTCGTAATTATCAAAACTTGCTCTAATTTGCGAGCCCTGCTCTAAGTTCTCATAATATTCGACAACATTTGATGGAACGCCATAATCACTTGCTATGCGTCCATTTTCGCTTAAAGCATTATATTCAAGCTTTGTCAATAAGCGATCTATGCCGGTTATTTGATCCATTTCAACCTGCTGTTGTTTGGATTGATACAGTTTGTACATGATGTTAAATACGCCCAAATATTTTACAACTTGATATTTCAACGTATTGTATACAAATTCAGCAGTTTCTTTAATAGCTTCGTCTTTCGTTTTGCCTTTGGTTTTCAGTTTAAAGTTCATGGAACCAATAAAACCTCCGTCTAAGTAAAAGTGTACAAAGTGTGTCAGAATTGAATAACGATTATTCTTATCTTTTCTTTCGATTAGGAAAATCAGTTTCTGGTTTTTAATGACCGGAAATAAAACGTCGATCACCACCTGAAACCCATCGCTGTCAATGTCCATTTCGTAATTAAGTTTCTTGATTAACATCCTGATAGATAGAAACTGGCTAGCATTTAGTGCGGCGATGCGGTCATAGATAGCTATCTTATCTGATCTGCTAATCACTTTATACATATTGAACACTTCCTCTGGAATCGCTCTTTCAATTTGTCGCTGTGCAATGCTTGCAATGGTGGCCCGGTGTTCCGGCTTTAGGTAGGTATCATTTGTGTAATAAATATCAATTTCATCTTTAGGGGATTCAAAATCATAATTCTTATGCTTAATAGCCTCAGGAGTCGCATTGATAGCGTCCATAAATTTGTTTTGCAATACTAATACCCTGCCATTATAATGATAAAGGAAACGCCCCGCTCGTCCCGCAATATTTTTAGCGTCAAATTTTTTTAGGTTTTTGTCGCCTTTCTTACTGTGAAGTACCACCAAGTTTTTAGCAGAAGTGTTGACTCCTTCAGTAATTGTTGTAGTGGATATTAACACTTTCAGCCGGTCATTATTAAACAGGTTGATGATCTCCTTTTGAATATATTTCGGTACTAAGCCATGATGTATGCCAATACCATTTAATAAAGCACGGTAAACTACCCAATCATCGCCAAAATATTTTTTGATGTGAGTAACAAAATCATTGTAAGATTGGTAATCATGGTCATAAAAAATATTGGAATCAATAAGCGTTTTTGCGTACGATTCGGTAGCGCTTCGGGCAGAACAGTAAACAATTGTGTTTTCGCCGATTCTCTTAATCGCTTTAACAATGTCCACCAAACGATCAGTTTTATTACCACTTTCGAATTTGAAATTTAATTCTTCATCAGCTATCGCTGTTTTCGCCCCGCGTATTTCAGTAAAACTTTTATTGACGATTTCATAGTTATTAAAGTCTAGCAGTTCAATGTTATTATCTCTCAAAAAGTTATCAAAAGACGCATTGTAATTTTTTTCAGACGCATCTGAAAAGTCAATGTAAGGGCCGGCCAAAAGCACATTAACACTCGGTTTCAAAGTGTAAAATACCGCTAACCGGTATGCTACATCGCGCTCATTTTCTCTAAGTTCATCATCAATAAGATAGTCGTTATCGATTTTATAAACTTCGTCTATAAAGGCAAAATCGAAGTCAATCAAATGTTCATTCTTATCAATGAAGGAGAGGAATCGTTCAGGTGTAAAAATGAAAAGATTACTTTCTCCGAAAGATTCAACCTCGCTTAAAGTGTGAATCGCATAGTTATTCTTAAAATATTCAAAATTGGAATCGTCGATTATTTTTTCTAAATTCTCAGATAGTAGCGCGATCGTCGGAAAAATCAAAACTACATTTTTATAGGCTAATTTTTTGATGATCTCAAATACGATATGGGTTTTGCCGAACGAGGTACTTGCAGATAAAAAGTAACGGTTTAATTTAGAAGGCTGAAACAAATCCAATATGATTTTTTGGTAACGATGAACTTTGCTGCTATCGCTTGTGTGCAACGTAGCCTCTGAAATTAAGGAAGATATAGTACTTAAGTCATGCTCCTCCAATTCTAATTCCTTCCCAAATTTGGATAACACGTCGTAGAAATGGGGCACGCCAATAATATTTGATACGTACTTCAAAAACCGAAGATCTGCTTGAGTGATTTGCTCACTTTTAATCCGGTCGAAATACGTGCATGCAGACCTTATTAATTGGTAATCCTGTATTTGTTGCCTGCGGTATTTATTAATATCAACTATAAGATCAGCGGCTTCTTTGATTCTATCCATTGAATTACATTTTCTTTGATTTCTTTAACCTTATTTAAAGGTAAGAGTATGAAAAATATTTTGTGGGGAACTGACAGCGTAAAGGTTTTAGACGGATGTTTCGAGGTGATATAATCCGGGATTTTTTTGATATTGGCATCGTAATCACCTTCATCATGTTGATATAAAATTAAGATAGGATAAATCAAGGTCATGTTATACTTCTTGATTTCAGCAGGTATGCTAATGGTTGGGTTAGCTTCCCAGCTGTCGAGAATTGCCTCTATAGCCGAACCTGTAATGTTCAAATTATTTCTATGATTACTTAATGCTAAAACATTTGTTTCCAAATAAGTATCAGATAATGCCTTCTCAATATTATTCATAACGCTATCAATACCTTGAGTATGATTCGTATGGAATTTTACTTCACCGAACCACAATTCTATACTGCCGTTATTATCCACCAGTTGGTAGGAATCATAACCTTTCGTTTCAGCGTTTTCTAAGGGATTATAGAAATATCCCCTTGCAATAAGGGGTCTGGCATGATAAAGTGTAATGAGAATGCTATATAATAATACCTCACCGAAAAACCCATATTTGATTTTTGTAGTGGCATCAGCAGTAGGGTTATACTTAAGCTTCGTTTTCAACGCACCCGCGTGTAAGGCATCTAAATTTTTACCAACGATATCGAATTCATTGTAGGCGTAATCCACAATCGAGTTATAAATTATTTCAGCGATATTATTAATATCTTTAGCGCTGTAACATTGATCATTATGGGTAGAATAGATTGTTTTTAAAGTCCCGACCTTTGCGTTAGGTAAATCATACTCATAAATGATTGTCTCTTTTATTAAATCTATTAATGTTTGTCTCATACGAAGATTTAGGATTCATAATTTGTAAATATAATATTATATAAGTCAAAACTTTATATTACAAAATGCATACAGTGCGGGAGGCAAATCTCAGTTCAGACCGGCAAATAGTATTGTTGGGATTGGTGGAAATCTCACCATAATATCTAAGTAGTGATTTTTGCAACGGCAACTATAATTGTAACCGTCGTTAAGTGAAGAATCGCTTATTTTGATAAATCTCGTGCCACTCGTTAATACGTATATGTAATCTGGAACAAATGCGATCTATACAAACGGGTTCACTTGAAAGATCAACAATTGCATCCATGTGGAGCTACTTGCTACAATTGGTAAACTAATGAATTTCGCTATTGCCTACGCCACACGTCGCCTTAATGTATAAACGCATTTCATCCTATAGTTCTCATAGAAAACGGAGTGTTGTTTTAAATGAATGCGCTATTTGGGTGCTTTTAAGCTTCGAAAAGTTGTTGCATTAGAGACTGTTCTTCGGCGACCAAATCGATCTTCTTGTTGGGTAATAATAAATTTATTAATGATAGAATATTTACAGTTGTAGACCTTACTTCCAAATTATGAAATAATTTTCGCCTAACCTTTTTAAAGCTCAGGGAGCTTTTTATACGCTCTCAGAATCCTAAGTGTATCAATACCGTTGATTATACAGTATTTCCTTGGCCTATTGATCTGGTTTGCGAAAGCATCCATAGTTTTAATTACTGCTGAAGAGATGTGATGACAATGTTGTAAAATAAAAATGTCGGCCGGTTCATCAAACAGCCTGGCAATTTGATCCCCGTTCTTTCCTAGGTCATTCATTTGCATTTTATGGAATTTTGAAGGACCTTTCAAAACGAATGCCGCCCGTAACCGCTCCCCGTCGACGTGCAAATGTGTGGTAAAAAGGTCTGACTGTTCGCCACCCCAATCTTTGTCGACGTCGCTTTCAGAAATAATTTCAGCCAAATATTTTTTGACATCTCTTTCTGGAATACCACGGTTTATTTCCAAATCCAGAGACTTGTTTTTATAGCTAATCTTCTTCATGTCCCTAAATTCATCTATTTCGTGGGCATTAAGTTCTGAACGTGTTTCATACAATACCATTGCATCGTTATGCAATACCCGGTCACCGATTAGGATAACGCGCACGGTAATAATTTTGCCGTTTACTTCTTGGACATAACCGAACAAGAATTTTCGTTTCATTTTGGACAACTGGTCGATTGCTGATGTCGTGTACATATGCTCAGCGTTCAATTTAGCCTCTATTGTGTAGCCAACCTCGGGTAGTTTGATGGCGCATTTGAAATAACTTGGCTTCTTCCCATGATAGTTAAATTGTTCCCAGGCATCAGGTGCTCCATTAAAAGTGATTGTCGTTTCTATCCAGAAAAAAGTGTTGGGGTTGATTTTTTGATTGCCAACCATCAATGTTTCTAACGGCTTTACGTCATTTGCCCGAATGTATTCAACGACGCTTTTATTAAATGCCTGATTGATGTCGTGTCGAGCTATTAATTCAGGTAGAGAAGAGGCTCTAATTAGCTCTTTTCTTAGTGTAGCTGCGATGTTTCCTTCCACTACCTGTGTTATAAGGCCGTGATGGGAGTAGTAAGTCAAAAAGGAAAATTGTTGGTTCAATTAACTAATGTTTATTGGCTTTGTAAATATAGTGATAGATAAGTACTAGAATTCTACCGTAAGACTATATATCCAAGGTCCTGATCAATCCGTTTGTGTGCGTTGCTTAACATTGTCGGGGTTCTATGCTCAGAAAACCCTCTACGATCAAACTCATGTTTTACCTTGTTCAATCCACTGCGGGACAAGAAATTCGCAGTAGCTTGAAGATGGATCTTACCTTGGGACGTTCGGGCATTCCAGCCAAATTTGGGGTCAAAAATCAAGTGGTTGACCAACTTTAATCTATGCTTAGTGAAAGACAATTTATCTTCAGGAGAACATTGGCGTATGCCATAATCCGGCAAGTCGTCCAATCTATCGGTTAAGTACCATTGAAATTCGTCATAAACTTGGTAGTCAAGTGGGCTCTCAAAGGGCTGGAACATTTCGTACATCGTCGTATGAAATGCTTGGTTCTCCTCATAAAGCTTTATTGAAAGGTCCACATCAATCAATATTCTGGCACCTTTACATGGCTTTTCCAAAGCAACTGCTGTTGTTACAGCTTGGCCCAATATCAGTCGTCCAAGTGAATGATTTCTTTCGGTCTCTATGATTTGTCCCTGTGCCATGCCCCCACGGCTTAGCAATCCAATTTTAATCGCTTCAATCATATACGTGTGAGCGAACTTAACGACATATTCGATCTGAGGAGACCAAGCGAAAAAACAATCAGAAAGCTGAGCAATCTTAACATCCGGAAATTGGAGTTGCAAGCGCTGCAATAAACTTCTAAATTCAACTAATAGCGTTGCTGCTAGGAATTGGTGATTATGATTGTGTGGACTGCCATGAAGCCATGCATCCATATCTTCATCACTTAATGGAATCTGGTTATTCGTTAACGCACCAAACCCAAGAATATCTATAAACAATACGGCACCATTATAAGTGCGAAGCTGATGTCCCATAAATTATCTAATAAAAAGTCGTAGATATTTTTTTATTAAAGCCGTCTGTACAAATCCTTCATCACGGTAATCATGGCATCCAAACGGTTTACCCAAACGGCAAATTCATCTGGATCAATCGTGTCGATCTTATCACGGTCATGTCCGTGAGTAAGCAAGTTTTTGAATTGCGACAATTGTCTAAACTCACTCCACCCTTGCTTGTTGATGTAGTTGCGCTGTTGGAATTCGTCAATGATTCTGGTCAATGGTGTTTTGTCATAATGATCAATAACCACAAATTCAGCAATCGTTCTAATAATTCTTTCTAGGGCGACAAAATTTAAGATAAATTCTTCTTCATATCCGCTCTTCGGTGAGTAGTAATCAATCGGGCCTTTTAATAACGATTCGAAATGCTGTTTCAAATGTTGGTCAAAGAAGCGCTCCGCATCCAGGAAAAACAGCGTATGGCCCGTCGCTTGATAAACTGTTTGGATATAGTGTCCATGAGGTTCTTTATTTGTTTTTAGCCAATCCCCCTTAGTAGTGTCATAGGTGAGAAAAATAGCGTCAGTATTATTTTCCTTCATTACCCGGATTATTTCATGGAAGATGAAATAATCTCCATATGGATGGTCGGGTTTTTCGATGAGGTCAGCCATCCCCGGAAATGCTTTTTGTGCTTTATTGATTTCCGTTTTAATCTTACCCGGATCAATTCCTTTTTTCAACCCGTCGAACTCAACCTGCAAAAATTTAATATCATCCGCAGAAAGGTTATCTATTAAGTTCATTCCAGTCACGATTGATAATAAATCGTCATTGTATTTGGTGGTCGAATTCTTTTGTCTAATTTTTGCTATTTCCTTGTTTAGCTGCTCAAAAGATTTATTTGCATCGTTTTGGAGTTTGGTTAGTTTGATATCCAATGACTCGAAATCGTCAAGTAGAATCTTATTGCGATCTTTATAAGCCTGTATTTTATTGATGACGTCCGTTTTTAGGTCATCGCCGAATTTATCTAAGGTCTCATTAAAGAAACGATCGATTACGTCTTCCCGGTTCTTTATAAATTCCTTTTGAACCTGTGCTGTGATATACAATCGCTTATCGTTTTGGGAAAAAAAGCCCAGCAAAATCTCACGAGATTTGAAAGACACACTATAATACCGGAGTAATATATTCGTATCCAGAAATATCGGGATATCTGTTTTTAATGCAATAGCGTTATCTACCGCAGTTCTGTATTTGGACTGGCTGTCAACATAAGACTCTACCGTTAGTGATCTTACATGTTTTCCAAAGCTAATTTCATCGATTGCTATGGGTTGGCTTTTCATTGAAAATTGTGGGTTTAGTCAGCCACAATGATAATAAATTTCATAAACATCCTACTTTTTATCACCTACATGAACCTATACCTATAGTTACCACCTTTGCCAAAATTTAATTAGAATGGTATTGATAGTAAGATCTCATTTTTTAATATAAAATCCGACTTTGGAGGATTTGCTCTTTAACCCCCGGCCGACTTCCGAGGCCGTAGCAAGATGGGTTTGTAATACAAACGTACATCTTGCTGAACGCAGGTGCGTTTTATTTCGGCGAAGCCGCAAGATTCAATTGTGACACAATTGTACATCTTGCTAACCGCCGCGAAGCGGGCGGTTTTATCCTCCTAACAGCTTTTCAATCGGGGATTTTATTAGTTTGATCGGCTTCGGACTCTGGTCAAGATGGTTTTTAAGTGCCTGTATAATGACTTTATTATCGCTGGTTTAAGAACTTCAAAATGGCTTTATCAGGACTAAAAGCGTCTTATCCTATCGTGTCCATTTGTAAATTTAAAGACCCATTCAGTTGCTTTAAGATGATGACTAAAGTGCGTTCTAAGTGACCATAATTTAAATGACCACTCGATATTTTTTGGAACGGAATTATGTCAGACTTTTAAATCAGGGTTGCGACCACTGATAGCAGCATAGTTTGCTAGCAACATTTTTGATTACCAACATGCTATCATTATAGTTTAATAGCTTGCTATCTCCTGGTTGCTATATAACTATCAAACTAACACCATGTCTCGTCCTGAAAAGTCTTTACAGTTGGGAGCTGTTAATACGATATGTTCTTTACAATAATGATGTAGTCCTGATTAGGGTTTACAGTCCAAATGTAGAAAGTCCTAAAAGACCTTAACCAACT
>NZ_BAABFT010000028.1:0-34573 GCF_039541195.1 Mucilaginibacter gynuensis | reverse complement strand
AGGTCTGAAGATAGTTCCGCTTAAGGGTGAGGTCATTCGTGTTGATGCGCATGGTGACTAACTTTTTTTAAAGCTAATCTTGTTACCGAATTATATAACCTTTACAATTGCGAGGAACGAAGCAATCTCTATACTATACAGAGCGGCTCAGCAAGTCGGGGATTGCTTCGTTCCTCGCAATGACGATTTATCTTTATAATAATTTACAGCAAGCTTCACTTACCCTGCAATCTTCTCGCCGGTAAACTTAAACTGGATGATAGAGAGGGTAATGTAGAATAAGATAACCACAGGTACCGCCGCGAATTTGAAGAAGAGGATCAGTATTGCCGAAAACAGCAATAGCAGGTAGCGGAAGATATTCTTGTTAAAATCGCGATTCTTGAATTTTAGCGACATCAGCGGCATTTCTGCCACCAGTAAAGCACACATGATCAATACAAATACTGTTAAGCCATAAGGATTCAGAATGTATTGCGAAAACGCGGTGTGCTGTTGCAGCATCAGTGGGAAAGAGGCGATCAGGATAGCATTTGCCGGTGTTGGCAAGCCTATAAAGTTTTCGGCCTGGCGGGTATCTACATTAAATTTGGCCAGCCTCAATGCCGAAAATACCGGGATAAGGAAAGCTACAAAATTAAGGTATTCGCTTATGCCGTGTATTTGTGGCGCCTGTAAAAATAGTTCGTATAATATGGCTGATGGCAGTACGCCGAAGCTCACCATATCGGCCAGCGAATCGAGGTCTTTACCTATGCCCGAGTAAGATTGAAGTACACGTGAGGCCAGTCCGTCAAAAAAATCAAATATGGCTGCCAAAAAAATAGCGTAAGAGGCGAATATCAGGTTGTCGGTAAAAGTAAATACGATACCTATACAGCCGCTAAACAGGTTGGCGCAAGTGATAAAATTTGGAAGGTGTTTTCTAACGCGTTTCTTCATTTCGGCATGAAGGTATAGTAAGTATGGTAAAGTTACAAGTTAACTTTGTGCTAACTTATAACTTTACAAACTTAATTTTATTATGAATTCATTGAGATCAGGAATTCTTCGTTAGTTTTTGTTCCCCTGATCTGGCTTTGCAGAAACTCCATTGACTCCTGTGAGTTCATATCAGCCAGGTGGTTACGCAGTATCCAGATACGTTGCAGAGTGTCGCGGTCAAGCAACAGATCATCACGACGGGTACTTGAAGCAGTGATATCGATGGCAGGGAAGATACGTTTGTTAGATAGCTTACGATCTAACTGTAACTCCATGTTACCGGTACCTTTAAACTCTTCAAAGATCACTTCATCCATTTTTGAGCCGGTTTCGGTTAACGCTGTAGCGATGATGGTTAATGAACCGCCATCCTCAATGTTACGGGCCGCGCCAAAAAAGCGTTTTGGTTTGTGTAACGCGTTGGCATCAACACCACCCGATAAAATTTTACCAGATGCAGGCGCTACTGTATTGTAAGCACGTGCCAAACGGGTAATTGAATCGAGCAATATCACCACATCATGACCGCACTCTACCATACGTTTTGCTTTTTCAAGCACAATGTTGGCGATTTTTACGTGTCTTTCGGCAGGCTCATCAAAGGTTGATGATACTACCTCGGCGCGTACGCTGCGGGCCATATCGGTTACCTCTTCAGGGCGCTCGTCAATCAGTAATATAATAAGGTAAACTTCCGGGTGGTTTTTAGCTATGGCGTTGGCCACATCCTTTAATAACATGGTTTTACCTGTTTTTGGCTGGGCTACAATTAAACCGCGCTGTCCTTTACCAATAGGCGAGAACAGGTCCATGATACGGGTAGAGTAATTGTTAGCATCAGTAAACAAGCTCAGTTTTTCTGACGGGAAAAGCGGTGTTAAGTGATCAAACGGAACACGGTCGCGCACTTCGGCAGGGCCGCGGCCATTGATGGCCTCAACACGTACCAGCGGAAAGTATTTTTCACCTTCTTTTGGCGGCCTGATGCTGCCACGTACCGTATCGCCGGTTTTTAAGCCGAACAGTTTTATTTGCGATTGCGATACGTAAATATCATCGGGAGAGGTAAGATAGTTATAATCTGACGAGCGAAGGAAGCCATAGCCATCGGGCATAATTTCCAGTACACCTTCATTTATAATAACGTTATCAAAATCAAGATTGATAGCCGCTTCCTGGTTTTTTTGCTGGTTTTGATTAACCCTGCGTTCAAACTTTTGAGGGCGTGCCTCAGGCGCGGCTGGTGCTTCAGCACGTGGTGCCGGTGCAGGCTGTTCTTCCTGTGGTTTTTCTTCTGCTACAGGTGCCGCGGTAACTTCTTCAGGCTCGTCCTGAATTGGTTCATCGTCCTGTAAGTCGAATTGTTTAGTATCGTCAAGCGGCACTTCCTGGCGTGTAGCCGGTGTAGTGATCTTGGGTTTTATAGTACGGGTGCGTTTGCGTGGTTTATCGTCGGTAGCTTCGGCACTTTCTGCTTCGGCTTTATTTTCGGTGTAGTTTTGTTCAGTTATGCTTTGTTGTACACGTGCAGCTTCAATTAACTGCTGCTGCTCAACAATACGGCCGATAAGCGGTGCTTTGCGTAATTCATCGGCTTCGGCAATACCTAAACTCTTGGCAATCTCGCGCAACTCAGATACGAGCTTGTCGTTCAATTCAGTGGTATCAGACATTGATATGGATTATAGTTCAAAAAGAATTATTTTATTTGACAGAATGTTCTCCTGCACTTGCTATGCAACCAAAACCATGTAAATTTTAATAAATATAACGTGGAGTTTTAAATCGTTTCTTTAGTGCAAGAAAAATTCAAAAAGGAAAACGATGCAATTCTACTCAATTAAATTTAAAAAACAAATTATTAAAAATAAATATCTCAATTAGGCTAACACTTAAGGTAAATTTTAGTTTTTTTGACACTAAATTAATATTAGCAATGATTTCGCGCAGCCAGCTGATCGGCCAGATCAAACAAAAAAAATCGTTCTTATGTGTTGGTTTAGATACCGATATAACCAGGATACCCGAGTTTTTAAAAAGTTATCCCGACCCGATATTCGAGTTTAATAAACGTATAATTGATGCCACTCAGGACCTTTGCGTATCCTATAAACCCAATGCCGCTTTTTACGAAAGCCGTGGTGTAAAAGGCCTGCAAAGCCTTATTTCAACCTGGCAATATTTACCAAAGGACACCTTAAATATAATAGATGCCAAAAGGGGCGATATCGGCAATACATCTGACATGTATGCCAAAGCCTTTTTTGACGAAGACGCATCCGGAATGAGCTTTGATGCCATCACTATTACACCTTATATGGGTAATGACAGCGTAACGCCGTACCTTAAATATGATGGTAAGTGGATCATACTGCTGGCCTTAACCTCATCGGTAGGCAGTAAAGATTTTCAATACCTTGAAACTGAAGATGGCCACCTGTACGAAACCGTTATCAAAAAAGCCAATACCTGGGCCGGTGCCGATAAACTGATGTTTGTAGTTGGTGCCACCAAAAGCACCGAATTTACCGATATACGCAAGCACGCTCCCGATAACTTCTTATTAGTACCCGGTGTAGGCGCGCAGGGCGGTAGCCTCGAAGATGTATGCCAATACGGTATGACTAAAGACTGCGGTTTGCTCGTTAATTCATCGCGCGGTATTATATATGCAAGTAATGGCGAGGACTTTGCCGATGCGGCCCGTGCCGAAGCATTGAAACTACAGCAGCAAATGCAGGTGGAGTTAGAGAAGGCAGGAGTTATTTAGGTGAGGTTTCAGGATTGAGGTTCGAGGTTTCAGTATAAAATAAAAGTGCTCCTGTCATTCTATTTGTTAAAATGACAGGAGCACTTTTTATTTAATCTCTAACGCTGTTTCCTTCAACAGGTTCCAGTTTGCCTTCTATTGAATCATCGAGTGTTTTGCCGATGATTGAACCTGCAATTTGCTTGATAAAGGCTACTGCGTTACCGTGTTTATTGTCCCAATAGTAACCTTGAGTAGGTGATACTTTGATCACGCTGATGCGCGGATCATCTTTACCTTCGGTGAACCATGTTTTTAGGGTAGGTTCCCACAGCTCTTCAATTTTGGCTTTGTCCTCACTTACTTCGGCTACGCCATAAATGTTTAAAAAACCCGAATAGCTTGATCCCTGGAACAGCAGCTGCACAAACGGATCTGCTGCCAGTTCTTCATTTTTATGGCTGTCATTCGCGCTCAGGAACCACAGGTCGCCGTTATCATCAATTTTTTGCGGCGACATAGGTCGTGTTGAAAATGGCAGACCGGTTTTTATATTACTGCAAAAAAAGCAGCTTTCGGCTTTTTCGGCCAGTTCTTTCAGCTTTTTCCAGGCTTCGTTACCCTCCAGATTCTCAAAATTATCTTCGGGTTGTTGTTTATTAATGCTATCCATAACAATATTTTATAATAGGTAAATGATACAAGAATAACCACTGGCCTTTAATATTGTGTTGGTTGGATTTAACTTTATTGAAAGTTTTTTAATTAGATTGGAGGGGGTGAAAGTGCTCTATAATTATAATGGTGGAAAATGAAGATCACAAAGTGGATACATTATTATAGATAATGTATATTGCTGCGCCTAACTTATTAGCATAATGCACGTACACCCTAAAAATTTTAATCTCGGATATTTTTTAAAAGAGTATCATTTTGAAAAAGCAATAATGCTTCTTAAAAAACAACTTGATGAAAAGACCTTTACATTTAGAACAATAGATTTGGAAATATATCGAAAGGAAAAGTCAATGGATAATTTCGATATCAAAAAACTCTATAATAATTATATCGAAAAAGATTTGCTTTATAATTATAGATCTTTGTTTTATAATTATGAATACAATATTCCTAAAGGCGCTTATGGAATAAGAAAATTCAATTTCACATCATTCAATTTACTCGTCTTATATTATGCTTTAGGATTTTATTTTTACGAAGTTTTATATGACTCTTTAACAAGATTAGAGCCTGTCAAAAGTAAATTAAAGAACATTAAGACCTTCTATGGAGGTAATATAAATTTTGAAAATCCAACTAAGAGTCAAATATATTATCAAAATGATTATTCGGAATTTACGAAGGGCATTAAAGAAAGTGTAAAAAGAGGGTTGACTGAAAATAAAAAAATATGTATAATAAAACTTGATATTCAAGACTTTTATGGAAGTATAAAAAATGGGTTATTATTAGAAGTAATTGAAAAATATAGCCTTCCTTCGAAATGCAAAGAATTATATTTTAATACAACAACAAAAGAAGCTATTCTAAATTTATTAACATTCTACAATAAGAAGGAGTATGGTTTGCCTCTTTCAACACAAAACATAGTATCAAATTTTATTAGTTATATATTTCTATTTGAACTTGATAATCATATACAGAATTTGCCAATATATCAAGAAAGTGGTTTCTCCTATTTTCGATATGTAGACGATTTTTTTTTAATATTTCTACGAGATAGAAATGTTAAAAATGATATTATTGGGGAAGAGATATTTGAATATTCAACTAATATATCTGATTTCTTATCCAATGATTTAAGCCTCAAAATAAATCATCTTAAATCTCAAAACTGGATAATAGAGGATAAATCTGATTATGAAAATTTCCTCACTAAGGAAAAGTTTATCAGCTTTACGGATCCGATTAAAATGAAAATTTCAGGAGCCAAAAAAACAGCGGATAAATTTAAGGAGGTCTGTGAAATAATTGAGCAATTAAAAAAAGATTTTGTAAAATATGGTAAAACTGAAATTAAAAATCATGACGATATAGCGTTAAAAGAAATTTTTATAACATCTGTTAAGGATTATGTAAAGTCATCAAAAGCAAAAAATGCTCTAAACACTGTTTTTGAAAATTGGAATCCTATTTTAACATTAAATAGTGTTAAGGCATTAATGTTTCTGTTGGGTAATTCCAAAACAGGTTTTAAAGCTGCAAAAGATTACTTACTTGATAAAACAGAATTGAAACTAAAAAAGACTCAAAATATATATTTGTTAGAAAAATTTCTAAAACTAGAAACGTACGACGATTCTCTTGATAGAATAGTTCTTAGTATTACAAAGAATAAGTCATTGTACTTAGCATTGGTTCAAAGAATGATAAAAGGAAAAGCAGATAAAACAAAAAAATATCTACCTATAAAGAATGATATTTTGAGAGAAAATGATTCCCTTATGCAACAGATTAAGATGATGGTTTTAGCAGAGGAGGAACAGAAGTTTAACGTTGCATTTAATCATCTATTAAATACATTTCATTTACTATGTTACATTAAAGATAGTAGTAAAGTTGAAACATCTCTAAAGAAATATAATCAAGATAGTATAGTGATTTTTTTAACAAAGATAAAAGCGTCTATTCAGGAAATTAATTTCGTTATGTCCTTTTTTGATAGAAGAAATAAGAATAACATTTCTCATCCTGGAGACAGCTTAATGGAAAATTGGGTCGTTAATAAAAATGAGTATAAGAAATATTATAAAAAAATGGTTCATTTAATAAAAAGAAAAATCTCAAATTAACAAAACATTACTTTCCGCTCCGGGAAACGAGTAGCGTAGCTGGCTACAATGTTGCGTACATAATCGTTGCCCGGGTATGGGGTAAGGTGGGTTTTAAGTTGCTGTACATCATCGGCATTAAAATAGTGCGATATGTATCCCATGCCGTAAAAACGACCTTTTTCTATCAGGATACAACTGTGCTCATCGTCGGTACGGCCTTCATCGCGTATGGCGAAGGTGGGCAGCGCGGTGTTCAATTCATCAATAGCGGCGTTAACACGTTGATTATAACTATCGGCGCTTTCGAGGCCTTCGCAAGCGCATTCACTGCTGTTGATGCCGGTACATGTTGCCGCGTTTTTTTGTATAAAGCACAGCTTAGGGCACAGCTCAAACTTTTCTATCAGGTAATTAAGCAGGGTATAACCTTCTGTTAGCGTATTGCAGGTATACAATGGCGACTGATACTTGCGATGTTTATCCATAGCCAGGCGAACATAGCCACGTTGATCTATATAATCGTACAGGGCATAAGCATGTTCAAAGCGTTTTAACGAGCGGTTATATTTAGGCCACAGGCGTTTTATTTCCACGGCTTCCAGCACAAAAGCGATCAGTTCGGTACCACATAGCTGGTAAGTGATGCTATGAATATTGCGTAAAAACTCCTGCCTTTGCAGGCCGGGATTATTGCCGGTAAAATGACTGCATACCCGTTTTTTGAGGCTCTTGGCCTTGCCTACATAAATAACCTTCCCTTTCTGATCGTGAAAATAATACACACCGGGACTGTTAGGCAGTTGATCTATCTCCTTTTTATGGAGATTAGGCGGCAATACCTGTTCTTTTGAGCCTTGTTTAAGGGCTTTGCCAATGTGATTTTCCTCGTCCTTTTGCAGCAGCATGGTAAACAGCTGCGCGGTGGCTTCGGCATCACCGGCTGCACGGTGGCGGCTCTCGTTAGCTATGCCCAATTGCGCGCAAAGCTTACCGAGACTGTACGACATATAGCCCGGCAAAATTTTACGGCCTAAACGTACGGTACACAATTTATTACACTGCAAATCGTACCCGGCTTGTGCCAAATGGAAACGAACGAAAGAATAATCGAAGTTTACGTTGTGGGCTACGAAGATCTGCCCACTAAGTAGTTGGAATATCTCGTGCGATACATCTTTAAATAATGGCGCTTTACTTACCATCTCGTCGGTAATACCGGTTAATGCGCTTATGTAAATGGGGATCTCGCGCTGCGGATTAATGAGGGTTTGGTAACGTTTCACTACCTTTTGACCATCGTGTATACAAATGGCAATTTCTGTAATGCCATTCGCATTGGCATGGCCCCCCGTAGTCTCAATATCCACAATCGCGTACATATCTCAAAATTAGCATTATTTGCTAATAATTTTAGACTTTCGCGAATAAGAATTTTTAATTATTTGTTGCCGAGGCGAAACTTATAATGCCTTTGTACCTCTTGATACCGTATGAATATCCGGATTTTGGTAATCTTTCTCTATCAATCCATCGCGCATACGTACTATGCGGTGGGCATGCTGGGCAATATCTTCTTCGTGGGTTACCAATATAATGGTGTTGCCTTTAGCGTGGATGTCTTCCATCAAACCCATAATTTCTATCGAGGTCTTGGTATCGAGGTTACCGGTAGGCTCATCGGCCAGTATAATGGATGGGTTGTTGATGAGGGCACGGGCCACGGCCACACGCTGGCGCTGGCCACCCGACAGTTCATTCGGTTTATGATCAACACGGTTACCCAAACCCACATTTTCCAACGCTTTACGGGCACGTGCCGATCTGTCGGTTTTGCTAATACCGGCATAAACCAGCGGCAGGGCCACGTTATCTAACGATGTATTACGGGGCAGCAGGTTGAATGTTTGAAAAACGAAACCAATTTCGGCATTGCGTACTTCGGCCAGTTCGTCATCGCTCATGTGGCTTACGTTAATGCCATTGAGGGTGTACTCGCCTTTGGTGGGGGTATCCAAACAACCTAAAATATTCATCAGGGTTGATTTTCCCGAACCCGAAGGCCCCATCAAAGCCACAAATTCGCCCTTATTTATAGTTAAAGATACATCCTTAAGCGCGTGGATCACCTCGGCACCTATAACGTATTTACGGCCTACATTTTTAATGGAAATAAGCGCTTGCTCTTTATTGGTATTGATGGCGTGCATTCGTTTTTGATGGTTTGACTGCAAGATGTAGGGAAATGTTACAGTCTTAAATTCAAAAGTTAAAATTCAAAAGTCAAAAAACTGAACGGAGGCATAACACGCTTGATGTTTTGAATTTTAACTTTTGAATTTTGACTTACAATTACCCTATAACTTTCGCTACCAAAAAATGGCTGCCATCGCTTTTCGGGGCGTTTAGCAGGCCTTCTTCGGTGGTTATTTCCTGACGTACTACATCTTCGCGCAGTATGTTGGCATCGTTGGTCATGTATATTAATGGTTCAACGCCGGTTGTATTTACCTCGTTAAGTTTGGCCATAAAATCGAGGATTCCGCTCATATCCTTTATCATTTCCTGCTTTTCATCTTCGGCCAGTTCCAAACGTGCCAGGTGAGCTATCTTATCAACGGTTTCTTTATCAATGGTCATGCTTGTTCCAGTTTTTGTTTGATAATGCTGTGTACCTCGTCGCGCAAGGCATCGGCATCATCAACGGTTAAATGCGCTGTTTCAACAGGCTTGTGTACAAATATATTACAAACACCCGGTTTGCTGCCAAATTTAGCGGCATCATCCCACAAAATTTTCCAGGTGTTTAATGAGGTTACGGGTATAATGGGTATTTTATGTTCGATAGCCAGGCGAAATGGCCCGTTTTTAAATGAGTATAATTCGGGCGGAAAGGTATCGGTTATGGTGCCTTCGGGGAAGATAACCATGGTAACGCCTTCCTGCAATCTTTCCGATGCTTTTTTAAATGCCCGGAAAGCCGACATTTTACTGTCCCGGTTCACGGGAATGTCAATTGTACGAAAGAACAAGCCTGTAACCAAGCCATCCAGCAGCTCATCTTTCCCCATAAAACAGATGTTGTTTTTGATGGCTACACTGATAGAGGATACATCCAGATTGGAGGTATGGTTGGGGCATATAATATAGGTGCGTTTCCAGTCGATGGGTTGCTCATAATCAATATTATAGAAAATGCCCGCTACCGCCGAACTGATAAAACCCCACACACGCCTGAACTTATTCATGGTAGGATAACGCGATGGTTTGCGCGAAAAAAAATATAAAAACGGCCAGAAAACGAAGTAAAAAAAGCCAACAGAATAACGGTAAAAGTTGGAATGGAGCTTTCGCAATATCATTTTCATCGGTACCAAAAATATAAAAAATACTTACTTTCGCCCCTATGGAAACTGTTGTTAGTGGAATCCGGTCGACCGGGAACCTGCATTTGGGAAATTACTACGGAGCTATACAGAACTTCGTAAAAATGCAGCATGAGTATAATTGCTATTTTTTTATTGCCGATCTGCATTCGCTTACTACGCATCCAACCCCTGCCAATCTGTACAACAGCGTAAAACAGGTGCTAATTGAATACCTGGCCGCCGGTATCGACCCGGAAAAGGCTACTATATATATACAGAGCGATGTGCCCGAAATATCAGAACTGTACCTGTACCTCAACATGAACGCTTACCTGGGAGAACTGGAACGCAGTACCTCATTTAAGGATAAAGTACGCGCCAACCCTGATAACGTGAACGCGGGCCTGTTAACCTACCCGGTTTTAATGGCTGCCGACATCATCATTCATAAAGCCACCAAAGTACCCGTAGGTAAAGATCAGGAACAACACCTGGAAATGGCCCGCACCTTTGGTAACCGCTTTAACCGTTTATATAATAACGATTACTTCCCCGAGCCTTACGCGTTCAGCTATGGCTCGAACCTGGTAAAAATACCGGGACTGGATGGTAAGGGCAAAATGGGAAAATCGGAAGGAGAAGCAAATGCCGTATACCTTGCCGACGCGCCCGAAGTGATACGCAAAAAAGTAATGCGCGCGATAACCGATGGCGGCCCTACTGTTGAAAACCAGGAGAAACCTTCGGAGATACAAAACCTGTTCAATTTGATGAAGGTAGTATCATCACAAGATACTTACGACCATTTTAACGGCTTATACAACAGCATGCAAATACGTTACGGCGACCTTAAAAAGCAGCTGGCCGAGGATATGGTGATCGCTACAGCGCCCATCCGCGAAAAAATAAATGATATAGCTAACGATGCCGATTATTTAGGCCGTGTATCGCGCCTGGGAGCCGAAAAAGCACGCGAAAGCGCCTCAAAAACTATTAGAGAAGTAAGGGAAATTATAGGTTTCCGGAGCTTTTAGTTAAGTATATAGTTTGATAGTTCATGGTGCTTAATGTATATTAGGCGTCAATAGATGATGGTTATAGCTAATAGTTGTAATGCTGAATGCCGAACAAATTCATTAGCCGCGAAACTCAAATTATCTATTAAAAACGGATTGTCAACTGCAAACTAATTACTATGCACATTGCTATTGTAGGGAACATAGGCGCAGGTAAAACCACACTTACCGAGCTGCTTGCAAAAAATTATGGCTGGGAGCCGCTATACGAAGCGGTTGACAATAACCCTTACCTGGAAGATTTTTACAGCGACATGAAGCGCTGGAGCTTTAACCTTCAAATTTATTTCCTGAACAGCCGTTACAGGCAAATCATCGAAATACAACAAAGCGGGCGCAACATTATACAAGACCGTACCATATACGAGGATGCCTACATTTTTGCAGAGAACCTGCACGATATGGGCCTCATGACCACCCGCGATTACGAAAATTACAAGTCGATATTTGATAATATTACTTCGTTCATCAAACCGCCCGATCTGCTGGTATATCTTAAGGCATCGGTACCAACATTGGTGAACAATATACAGCGCCGCGGCCGCGAATACGAAAGCGGCATCAGGCTCGATTACCTGTCGAAACTGAACGAAAAGTACCAGAAATGGATTGACGGCTACAAGCTGGGCAAGCTGCTGATATTGGATAAGGACAACCTCGATTTCGCTGGCAACACCGAAGATTTGGGTACCATAGTGCAGTTGATAGAACGGGAACTTAACGGCTTGTTTTAATAGTAAATAATAAATAAACGATTGTCATTGCGAGGTACGAAGCAATCTCTTCGTATACAGAGCAAACTTGAAAATGCTACGAGCTTGCCTCGTACCACGCAATGACACATTATTAATATAACTACCAGGTGATCAATTATACAGGCAGATACTTTTATACATCCAGTATGAACAGGTTATTAATTTTGCTGATGGCATTGCTGTTCGCAGGATGTTCAAGTCATAAAACGTTAGATCTTAAAACCTTCAGTATGGAAATGCCCAAACAGTGGCATTATAAAAGCCTGCCCGGTTTTGATGATCTTTCGGGAATAATTGTAAAGGGACAATCGCAGGATAGTGTTGTACTTACCTTCGATTACAGCGCCAAGGGCTATGCCAATAATTTAAAACACATAACCGATTCTAATGCAAAGGCTTATAACATACGTATAGATAGTACAGATAGATATGTTGTAAGAACCGTTTGGCCAAAGGTCGCAGGCAAAGGCACTACAGGCATACACTATAAAGGGAGTACCTCACGGTTTGCTTTTAGCGTTGCCGGATACAATCTCATAAAAAAAGACCAGGAACTGGCTTTGGCGGCATTTAAAACCATCGTTATTAAATAATGAAAACTTTAGGTATCATCCCGTCCCGCTACGCGTCGAGCCGTTTTCCGGGTAAACCATTGGTTGACATTGCCGGTAAAAGCATGATACAGCGGGTGTATGAGCAGGCTAAAAAGTGCGTAAGCCTGTCGGAAGTGATTGTTGCTACTGATGATGCCCGCATTTATGATCACGTAACCGCCTTTGGCGGCCTGGCCATGTACACGGCCGACTATCACCAAAGCGGTACCGACCGTTGCGCCGAAGTAGCCCTTAAATACCCCGAATACGACATTGTAATTAATATACAGGGCGATGAACCTTACATTGACCCGGAGCAGATCACCAAACTGGTGACCTGCTTTACCGATGCCGATACGCAGATTGCCACCCTCGTAAAACGTGTAAAAACCACCGAAGAGCTTTTCAATACCAACTCACCTAAAGTAGTGCTGAATAACAGGCTAGAGGCTATCTACTTTTCGCGCTCGCCATTGCCGCACATTCGTGGCGAACAGGGCGAACATTGGATAGACCATTACACCTATTTTAAGCACATAGGTATCTACGGTTACCGTGCCGATGTATTGCACAGCGTAACAAAACTACCCGTTTCATCGTTAGAACAGGCTGAAAAGCTTGAACAGCTGCGCTGGATACAAAACGGGTACCGCATAAAAGTTGCCGAAACCGAACTGGAAACTTACGCCATAGATACCCCCGAAGATCTGCGCCTGCTGTTTTAATTATTGTTTGCAATTAACAGCCAATAATTAGGTAGCTTTAGTATTATAAACCGCTATTAATAACATCAATAAAATGAGAGTTAACCAGCTTCATTTTGCCAATAACCGTTGGACGGATTATGCCACACACCCTGCTTTTGATGCAGCGAAATGCCGCCTTGTGCTGGCCTTTGGTTCACCCGATCTTATAGCCGATCCGGAGGTTTATCCTTACCTGCGCTCGCTTTTCCCGGCAGCCGAAATTATTTTTTCATCCACCTCCGGCGAAATTATCGACGATAACGTTTTTGATGATACCATTGCCGTTACAGCCATTGAGTTTGAAAGATCAAACATTACATCGGCCAGTACGCATGTAAGCAAGCACGAAAATAGCTTTGAAGCCGGCGTGCACCTGATGCAGCAACTGGATAAGGATGGTTTAAAAGCCGTTTTCATTATATCTGATGGCACTTACATTAACGGCAGCGAACTGGTGGCGGGTTTCAACTCCATCAATCCATCGCAGGTACCGGTAACGGGTGGCCTGGCCGGTGATGCCGATAGGTTTAAAAGCACTTTTACCGGCATCAACAGCGTACCAACCGAAGGCAATGTTATAGCCATTGGTTTTTATGGCGATAGCTTAACGGTAGCCCATGGCTCGTGCGGCGGCTGGGACGAATTTGGCCCGGAACGCACCATTACCAAAGCTGATAAGAACGTATTGTACGAAATAGACGGCAAAAACGCGCTCGACCTGTACAAGCAATACCTTGGCGATTATGTGAACGAACTGCCGGGCTCGGCGCTATTGTTCCCGTTATCGTTAAAAATAAATGGTTCGGAAGAAAATTTGGTGCGCACCATATTGACTATCGATGAGGACGAAAAGACCATGACCTTTGCCGGTAACCTGCCCGAAGGCAGTAAGGTGAGGCTGATGAAGGCCAATTTTGATAAGTTGATCCGTGCATCGTCTGAAGCCGCAGCGGGTGCTGTGGCCGATTTTAGCGGGCAGGCCGAACTGGCTATTATGGTGAGCTGTGTAGGCCGTAAACTGGTATTGAACGATTTGACCGACGAAGAACTTACCGCGGCAAAAGAAATTTTAGGCGCTAACACCAGTATTACAGGCTTCTATTCGTATGGGGAACTGTCGCCGTTTAATCAGCATTCTAAATGCGAGCTGCATAACCAAACCATGACAATTACCACTTTTACCGAACAATAATTGCTGTAAAGCGTATAAACGTAATGCCATATCATAATTTATTAAACAAGCAGATCAGGAAATATCTTCCGCAACAATATATTGAGGATGAGGGTTTGCAGTTATTCTTAAACAGTATTAATAACTCGTTTAATAATTTTGAAAAGGCTATTAACCTCGCCGATCATGCCTTTAATGTAAGTGAAAACGAATACCAGCACGTAACGGCCGATCTGCGCCAGCAAAACGAAATAAAACAAACCTCGATATCGCAGCTTAAACAAGCTATCAAATCGTTAGACCCCGAAGCAGATCTGAATATTTCAGATACCGATTCGGATGATGACCTGATCCACATCATCGCCTTTTTACAGGAACGCATAGCCAAAGCGAAGGAACTGGAAACGGAGCTGATCCTCTCTAAAGATATTGCAGTAAAGGCAGCCATGGCCAAATCGCAGTTCCTCTCGGTAATGAGCCACGAGATCCGTACGCCTATGAACGCGGTGATCGGCTTTACGCACTTGCTGCTGCACCAGGATCCTAAGCCCGAACAAATGGAGTTTTTAAACCTCCTGAAGTTCTCTGCCGAAAACCTGCTGGTGCTGATTAACGATATACTCGATTTTAATAAGATAGAGGCCGGTAAAATAGAGTTTGAAAGTGTTGATTTCAGCGTAAAAGAGCTGATCTCGAACATCCGTTTGGCCCTGTTGCAAAAAGCTAACGAAAAGAATATCAGCATAAAACTGATGCTCGATCATGACCTGCCTAATGCCGTTATAGGCGACCCGGTGCGTTTAGGGCAGATACTGACCAACCTCATCAGCAACGCGGTTAAATTCACTATGGCGGGTAAGGTTACTGTTACGGCATCATTGGCCGGTCAGCAGGATGGTACTTCGTCTATCGACTTTGAAGTGTCTGACACGGGTATAGGTATCCCGGCCGAAAAGTTGGAATACATTTTTGAAAGCTTTAGTCAGGCCAGCTCTGATACCACACGCAAATACGGCGGTAGCGGTTTAGGGCTTACCATTACCAAACGCCTGCTGCAATTACAGGGCAGCGATATTTATGTAGATAGTACACCGGGCAAGGGTTCTACCTTTTATTTTACGCTTACTTTTAAAGATAGCGATAAGGTAATATCCAGTCAGGCCGCCAGCGACGAGTTTTACAAGCTGAAAAGCCTTAAAGGTACCAAGCTACTTATAGCCGAAGATAACCAGATCAACATTACCCTCGCCAAACAATTTATGGCTCAGTGGGATGTAGAATGCGATATTGCCGAAAACGGTAAAATAGCTCTGATGCTGGTGCAAACCAATAACTACGATATGGTGCTGATGGACTTGCAAATGCCCGAAATGGACGGCTACCAAACCACCACCGCCATCCGCGAACTACCCGACGACAAATACCGCAAGCTCCCCATCATCGCCCTCACCGCATCGGCCATGCTCGATATCCAGGATCGTGCCTTCACCGTAGGTATGGACGATTACCTGAGCAAGCCATTCAACCCAAACGATCTGCATAAAAAAATAGCTCATTACAGCCTTAAAAAGGAAAGCGTGTAGTGGTGAGTTGTTAGTGGTGAGTAGTCAATGGTTGGTGGTGAATAGTAAAGTAGTGAGGTATCCGGAAAGTCTTTGAGCGGGTCATGATGAGCATGTCGAACGATGTGGGCAGGCCTTTGCATGATTCCTCCGGAAACCTCTCCCCGAACTCCGCGCAACCTCCCGTACCTCAGCGGTAAAAACTAATCAGCATTATAGAAAACTAACCATCGAGGTAAAATCAAATCCATCTGTAACGAAAACCATTTAACATCCGTCAGGGTTTATACGGAAACCCCGTTGATATGCACCATTATCGATACCCTCTTATACATACAATAACAATTGCGCTGGTGGCCATGGTATGGTGTGCCTGTAGCGATAGGGGAGCAATCGGGATCTTCAAAAAGCAATCGCCGCACGAAGCCTATGCCCAAAAACTGAAAGATGCCGGGTTGGACAAAACAGTAATGGGTTCGCTTTGGCTGAATAACGCTACGCAGATAGTAGACAAAGCCTTAAACATTAGCCTGCCCTATAAAGAAACCGGCTACTTTGCTGCTGATAAACCCGATGGCGCGGCCTTGCGGTTCGAGGCTAAAAGAGGCAGGCGTATTACGGTGAACCTGGTTAAAAAACCTTCGGTTAATTACAGTATCTATATTGATCTTTTTCAGCAAAAAGATAATGAAACGTCGAAGATCATCGCTTCGGCAGATACCGGTGGCATCCAACTTCAGTATGATATAAAGCAGGACGGTAAATATATCCTCCGCCTGCAACCCGAGTTGTTGCAAAGCGGGGAGTATACACTTACAATTACCGCCGGGCCATCGTTAAGCATGCCGGTATCGGCATCGGGCAAGCCCTATATCGGCAGTCTGTTTGGTGCCAACCGAGATGATGGCAGCCGCAAGCACGAAGGGATAGACATATTCGCGCCAAAGGGCACCGCGGCTATTGCTGCCGCCAATGGCACGGTAACCAACGTTGGCGAAAATACACTGGGTGGCCTGGTGGTATTCTTCAGGCCCGATGATGCCGATTATACTTTGTACTACGCGCATCTGGATAAGCAACTGGTGCAGCAGGGGCAAAGGCTCAAAACCGGCGACACGGTAGGTTTGGTGGGCAATACCGGTAACGCGCAATTCACGCCCTCGCACCTGCACTTTGGAGTGTACGGCAACAATGGTGTAGTTAATCCGGTCTATTTTGTAGAAAAGGAAACCGGAACTCCGGCCGCAATTACCGGCTCGCTAACTAACTTAAATGCTACGGTACGTACCATAAATGCCCTTAATAAACTATATGCCGGTACGGATAACAAGCAACCTACCCGTTTGAATATACCTAAAAACACGGCCTTAACCGTTGAGGCCGCTACAGGTTCGTGGTATAAAGTAAAACTGCCCGATGGCGTTAACGGTTACATCGCTAATGATAATGTTGCTAAAATTACCACAATCCGTAATATTACCCTTAAAAATGAGCGCGCGTTGTATGATGCGCCCGACAGTTTGAACGCGCCGCGTAAAACCCTGCTGGCTACCGGGAAAAAAGTTGAGGTGCTGGCCGCTTACAAGAATTATTACCTCGTAAAAAACGATGCCTTAACCGGCTGGATCCTTGCCGCCGAGTAGCTATTGTTTTGATTTTAAGCTGCATTCGGCATAAATCACTATTTTATTAACAAGCACCAAAATCTCTGAATAAATTTCTACTTTTGTATCCCGTACACAAACATTTGGCAGCGGCTTTAAAACTGTTGTCAAAATTCAAAAAACAACATGACCAAATATATTTTTGTTACGGGCGGCGTTACTTCGTCGTTGGGAAAAGGTATTATTTCTGCTTCGTTAGCTAAACTTTTACAAGCCCGCGGTTACCGTGTAACCATCCAAAAGTTCGACCCTTATATCAACGTAGATCCGGGAACATTGAACCCTTACGAGCATGGCGAATGCTACGTAACCGAGGATGGTGCTGAAACTGATTTGGACCTTGGCCATTACGAACGTTTTTTGAATACCCCCACATCACAGGCCAATAACGTTACCACCGGCCGTATTTACCAAAATGTAATTAACCGCGAGCGCGAAGGTGCTTTTTTAGGTAAAACTGTGCAGGTTGTACCACACATTACCGACGAGATCAAAAGGAATTTCCGCATACTGGGCGAAAGCGGTAATTACGATGTAGTGATCACCGAGATTGGCGGTACCGTAGGTGATATCGAATCGCTGCCATTTGTAGAGGCCGTAAGGCAGTTCAGGTGGGAGGTAGGTTCAAGCAATTCACTGGTGATCCACCTAACGCTTATCCCTTTCCTTGCTGCTGCCGGTGAGTTAAAAACCAAGCCTACACAGCACTCTGTTAAAATGTTGCTGGAGTATGGTATACAGCCCGATATACTGGTTTGCCGTACCGAACACCACATTAATCAGGACATCAGAAAAAAAATCGCGTTATTTTGTAACGTTAACATCAATGCGGTTGTCGAATCAATAGACGCGTCAACCATATATGATGTGCCATTGCTGATGTTAAAAGAACAACTGGACAAAACAGTTTTAACCAAACTGAAGCTTCCGCTAAAGGCAGATCCTGATCTGGAAAGCTGGAAAGACTTCCTTGGTCGCCTTAAAAACCCTACGTCTGAAGTACGTATTGGTTTGGTAGGTAAATATGTTGAATTGCCCGATGCTTATAAATCAATTACCGAAGCCTTTATACATGCAGGCGCTAAAAACGAGTGTAAAGTAAAGGTTGAATACATTCACTCGGAGCAATTAACGCCGGGTAATGCTGTTGAGCGCCTTAAAGGTTTACATGGCGTATTAGTAGCGCCGGGATTTGGTGAGCGTGGTTTTGAGGGTAAGATAGAAGCTATCCGTTACGTACGTGAAAACAATATACCTTTCTTCGGTATATGTTTGGGTATGCAGTGCGCGGTAGTTGAGTACGGCCGTAACGTATTAGGCTTAACCGAAGCCAACAGTACCGAAATGAACTCTGAAACTCCATACCCGGTTATCGGCATGATGGAAGAGCAGAAAAAGATAACAGCCAAAGGCGGTACCATGCGTTTGGGCGCGTATCCTTGCGATTTAAAACGCGGTTCAAAGGCTGCCGCTATTTATGGCAAAACACACATCAGCGAGCGTCACCGTCACCGTTACGAGTTTAATAACGAATACCTGAAAAGATACGAAGAGCACGGTATGATACCATCGGGTATTAACCCTGAAAATAACCTTGTTGAGATAGTTGAGCTTAAAAATCACCCGTATTTTGTGGGCGCGCAATTTCACCCCGAATTAAAATCAACGGTTGCTAATCCGCATCCACTTTTTATTAACTTTGTCGCCGCTTCGCTGGCATACGCCCGCAAGAACTAATTTACTGTACGATACATAATAATGGATAGAAATACATTCACAGGATTATTCCTGATCATGCTCATTTTGGTAGGAGGATTTTATCTTCTGAAGCCCTCGGAAGCCGAAATGAAAAAAATACAGGCAAAAGAGCATGCCGACTCCCTGAAAAGGGCAGGTGCGAAAACACCGGCAGCTGTTAAGGCTGATACTACAAAAGCGGTAGCCGCGGTTGATTCAACCGTAATAAAAGGCCCGTTTGGCGCGGCTACATCAGGTGCCGAAAAACTTGTTACCGTTGAAAATAAAGACATCCGTGTAAAACTTTCAACCCTGGGCGGTAAGGTATATTCAGTTGAACTGAAAAACTTTAAAACCTTTGATAAAAAGCCTTTGATCTTGTTTGATGGCGATCAAAATAAGTTCGGTTTGAACTTTAGTGCATCAAACGTAAATATCAATACCAATAACCTGTACTTCACCCCAACAGGCGGCGATTTGATAGTGGCCGATAAAGATTCGGGCGCTATTACTATGCGTTTAAGCTACAGCGCTACACAGTATATTGATTATACCTATTCGTTAAAAGGTACCGGTTACAAGCTCGATTTAACCATTAAGCCTACCGGTTTGGATAACGTTATCGCTAACAGCAGTTCTGTTAACCTTAACTGGGCAGCCAGCCTGCACAAGCAGGAAAAAGACATGAAGCAGGAGCAGCAATACTCAACGGTATACTTTAAAAATACCGATGATGATATTGACCACCTGAACGTAGCTAAAGACGAAGAGAAAGAAGTAAGCGATAAAAAGATCCAGTGGATCTCTTTCAAACAACACTTTTTCTCGAATGTATTGATTGTTAAAGACGGTATCAGCAAAGCTAAAATGGCTGTAAGTACCGATGTTAATAACCTGCGCGATGTAAAGCAAATGAGTGCTAACCTGGTGTTGGCCCGTAGCAGTGCAGGTACCTTCCCGATGGAGTTTTACTTTGGCCCGAACCGTTTCAGCACACTGAAAGATCAGGGTTTTGATCTGGAAAATCAGGTTGATATGGGCTGGGGACCTTTAAAGTACATTAACCGTTTCGCGGTATTGCCGGTATTTAACTTCCTTAACCAGTTTAACTGGAACTACGGTATCATCATTTTGGTGTTGACTATTTTGCTTAAGCTGGTATTATCGCCGCTTACTTATAAATCATACCTGTCAATGGCTAAGATGCGTGTGCTTAAGCCGGAGATGGACGAGATTAAAGGTAAAGTGGGCGAGGACAACCCAACATTATTACAACAGGAATACCTCAAGCTATACAAAAAGGCAGGTGTGAACCCCTTAGGTGGTTGCTTGCCGCTGGTATTGCAAATGCCTATCGTAATCGCGTTCTTCCGCTTCTTCCCAAGCTTGTTTGAGCTCCGCGGCGAGAGCTTCCTGTGGATGCACGATCTTTCAACCTACGATACACTGGTGTCATTCGCACCGCTGCCTATTATTGGTTGGACACACATCAGCTTAATGTGTTTACTGATGACCATTTCAACGCTGATCTACACCTATTTCAATAACCAGATATCGGGTGCTACAGGTCAAATGAAATACATTGGTTACATTACTCCGCTGATTTTCTTCGGTGTACTGAACAGCTATCCTGCCGGTTTGAACTATTATTACTTCCTGGCCAACATGTTAACCTTTTTACAACAATACCTGATCAAATTCATGGTTGACGATAAGAAGATCCATGCCCAGATCCAGGAAAACAAAAAGAAACCTGAAGACACCAAAAAGAAAAAATCAGGCTTTCAGGCACGCATGGAAGAAATGATGCGCCAACAACAGCAACAACCTAAAAAGAAATAATTTCTTTAAACAGATATGAAAAGTCCGCAGCGAGCTGCGGACTTTTTTTGTTTATGGGATGTTAGGTATTTGATTGACGCTAACCGTCAGCAAACAGCTTCGGGTTAAAACGGGCAAAACGGTGTTGGCCATAAGCGCAAGCATAGCGAACTTGTTGCACGTGGGGTGGAAACGAGCGGCGGGGCAAAAGTTCCAGCCCCAAGTTCTGCACGTTTTGCAGCGCAGAGGCCTTGTGCGACAAAGAAGCCTTTTGCTAGACAAGGGTTTATTCGCTGTTTGTTTGTTTTTTATAGGTGCTCATGAGATCGCTTCGCTTAGTATGTTACTTTTGCCCTCAAAAGTAATAGCCCCTGCGGCAATGAGCAGACCAACGTTAATTACAGCACAAGCTTCAGCCTAAGTAGAGATTGCTTCGTCGTTCCTCCTCGCAATGACGATAGAACTATAAAAATACAATCAATAAGCCGCCATCTTTCCGCAAGAGCAGGCGCAATTAGAATCTGTAGTACCTAATTGCGTTAAAAAATGCTGGTAAAAACCAATCCGGTCTTTCATGTTATACATATCATCACCTTTGCCGCATTCTATGGCGCCGTTGATGATATTGATGGTGCTTCCGAAGCCGGGTATCCGTCCTTTGGCTTTTTCGGTATCGTTGGGCTGCCACGAGCCCGTCATGGCGGCATGTGCCGATGGTTTGGGGGCTTGCGGGGTCATCCAAAAGTATATGGCGGTTTTAAAGGCCACTACGGGGTCGGTTTCTACCAGGTCGGGGTTATTCAGCAAAACCTTTTTATCGCCGAATATACAGTCGGAAGCGTAGCCATAGTTGCCATTGTAGCTTAGCTGCATAGGACCGCGGCCATAATATTTTTTACCGGCAGCGGGTGGGTATTCGTCATTATCGGCAATGTAGGGCAGCGAGGTATCGTTTTCGTGTTTAAGCATCAGGCCGTCGTTGTATTGGCCGTTTTGCCCATGTCGGGTTTCATGGGCTATGTGCGCGAAAAAAGCTGCCAATTCCTTTTTATTAGTAAGCGCGTCCTTCTCTGTACAAAATTTAGCGAAGTCGATATAGTAAACACTGTCGGGTTTTGATTTGGCCCAGCTTTCATTAAAACCCTTGTCTTCACGTATAATGGTAGCCTTGCCGATGCTGTTATCAATGCGTGATAGCTGCAAGGCCGAATAAGCCCGTTTAACGATCTTTATCTTAAATGCCGAAAGTTCCTTTACCGCTTTTATAAAAGCCGCGTAGCTGTAAAATTTATCGCGCTGAGGGAATAGCGTATTAAACTGCTTTTCGCTCAATATGCTTTCTACAGATACCGGTGGGGCAGTGGCAGCAGGCGTATCGGCGTGGGCGCCCCCACATTTAAAGCTAAGCAGCGTGAGTATAAATAGTGAGGCAAGGGTAAGCCTGGCCGAAGTGATCATTGATTTCATACGATATTGCTACAAATAAATGTAAACATTTAGCTAATTACTCACATTTGTAATAATAACAACTGCAAATTTGTTTAATTGCATCGATATGAAAATTTATACCAAAACGGGCGATAAAGGTTACACCTCGCTTATTGGCGGCACAAGGGTACCAAAGCATCATTTGCGTATTGAAAGTTATGGTACAATTGATGAACTAAATTCTTATATTGGCTTAATCCGCGATCAGGATATTGCTGTACATGATAAAGACATATTGAAGCATATTCAGGACAGATTGTTCACTATCGGGGCTTCGCTGGCTGCCGATCCTGAAAAATCAAGAATGGTGATACCCGATCTGCATTTATCAGACATTGAATTACTGGAGCACGAGATGGACGAGATGAACAAAGTACTGCCCGCGCTAAAGCATTTTATTTTGCCCGGCGGCAGCATCGCGGTATCGTATTGCCATGTAGCCCGGTGCGTATGCCGCAGGGCCGAACGTATAGTAGTACACCTGAATGAAGCGGATGTGGTAGATGAAAAAGTGATAATTTACCTGAACAGGTTAAGCGATTATCTTTTTACACTGGCCCGTAAATTTGGTTTTGATGCAGATGTGGCTGAAAATCAATGGATACCGAGGGTGTGAAAAATGTAAAAAAAATATTGATTTTCAATTTGAAAATATTATACTTTTGCGAAAAAGTAAATTTACCGAACATTAAATATATAGAAAAAACATGTATTGGACACTTGAATTAGCATCGCACCTTGAAGATGCACCATGGCCGGCAACAAAAGATGAATTAATTGATTACGCTATCAGATCAGGAGCGCCTGTTGAGGTTATTGAAAACCTGCAAGCCTTAGAGGATGATGGTGAGCCGTATGAAAACATAGAAGAGATATGGCCTGATTATCCTACAAAGGATGATTTCTTTTTTAACGAAGACGAATATTAAATTCGTAAAAAGATAATTGCAGGCTAATATTAAATATTTTTATTAGCTACTACTTTTTGGAATGATTTTGGTTATTTAGCTATAAACATTATCAACTAAAAACATTTGCAATATGAGAGGCTTACTGTACATTATCGCTGTCATCCTGGTTATAGGATGGATATTTGGATTCTTTTTCCAACATGCGACAGGATTAATTCACGTATTATTAGTTATAGCAATTATAGCTTTACTATTAGGCGTAATAAGACGAGCGTAAAGCTTATTAAATACTATTATAAAGCCACTTGTAGTTTATACAAGTGGCTTTTTGCTTAATAATAATTCGGCTATCGCGATATCCTCCGGGAAGGTGATCTTTAAATTTCTGTGGTTACCCTCAATTAAATTGATCTTAAAGCCCGCTTTTTCAACCACGCTGGCATCATCGGTGAACAGATTGCTGTATGGCTGCGTGTAAGCCTGCTTTAATTGGCTGTATTGAAAGGTTTGCGGAGTTTGTATCAGGTATACCTCATCTCGGTTTAAAGCGGCTGAAATGCCTTCTTTTAATACCCTTACCGAATCCCTGCTTTTTACGGCCACCACGGCGTTGCCATGTTGGGCTGCATAGGCGTAAGCATTATCAATAATGCCCTGTTCGGTAATCGGCCTAACAGCGTCATGCACGGCTATTACAGCATCTTCAATGCTTATGGTATCCAAACCATTCTTTACAGAATGAAACCTGGTTTCGCCTCCGCTTACCAGCAGGTGGGGGAGTTCAAATTGATATTCGCGGCACAGGTTATTCCAGTACTCGTGGAAGTCCGGATGTAAAACGAGGATGATCTCCGGCTGATAAGTACTGTTATAAAATGCTTCGAGCGTATAAAATAAAACCGGCCTGCCATTCAACAGCAAAAACTGCTTAGGTACTACCGATTGCATACGAGTGCCCGAACCACCTGCTACTATGATGGCTTTATATTTAGATTGAACAGGTAAGGTAGAAGACATGAGACGATCAATTAGTGCTTGATTTGTTCTGTTGTGTTATTATCGTTTCGCAGTTGCCGTTTGCGCAACATGCTTAAGGGGCATCCTGAGCTTGTCGAAGGATCGTGTGCAAAGGCCTTTACCCGCGTACCCTTCGACAAGCTCAGGGTGACAGGCCACGCTATTGAATCTATAACTCACAATGACAAATTTATCTTTTTAACAGCTGTTTTAAACTGAAATAGAGGCAAAAAAAAGAGATGTAAGAAAAATCTCACATCTCAATTCTAATATCTCACATCTAAAAAGAAATTAGATGATCAGCATGGCATCGCCGTAGCTGTAAAAACGGTATTTCTCTTTAATGGCTATTTCGTAAGCGTTCATTACATTTTCGTAACCGCCAAACGCGCATATCATCATCAACAATGTCGACTCCGGTGTGTGGAAGTTGGTGATCATTGAATTGGCAATGCTGAAATCGTACGGAGGGAAGATGAACTTGCTGGTCCAGTCGTTAGCTGCTTTCAAAGTTTTGTTGGCAGATACCGCAGATTCGATAGTCCGCATTGAAGTAGTACCTACCGCGCAAATACGTTTCTTTCTTTCAATACCCCTGTTTACAATATCAGCTTGTTTTTGCTCAATAATGAACTGCTCCGAGTCCATTTTGTGCTTGGTTAAATCTTCCACCTCAACCTGGCGGAAAGTACCTAAACCTACGTGCAGGGTAACTTCGGCAAATTCAACACCTTTTATTTCAAGGCGTTTCATCAGCTCGCGGCTAAAGTGTAAACCCGCGGTTGGGGCTGCTACCGCGCCTTCGTGTTTAGCGAAGATGGTTTGGTAACGCTCTTTATCATCGGCAGTGGCTTTGCGTTTAATGTATTTAGGCAGTGGTGTTTCGCCCAGGATCTCCACGTTACGACGGAATTCCTCATCGGTACCGTCAAACAGGAAACGGATAGTACGACCGCGAGATGTGGTGTTATCTACCACCTCGGCAATCAGCAAATCGTCATCACCAAAATATAGTTTGTTACCAACGCGTATTTTACGGGCCGGATCAACCAACACATCCCATAAACGAAGCTCCTTGTTTAACTCTCTAAGCAAAAATACTTCAATGGTAGCACCGGTTTTTTCTTTGTTACCGTACATGCGGGCAGGGAATACTTTTGTGTTGTTAAGAATCATAACATCCTTATCATCAAAGTAATCCAATACATCCTTGAATATTTTATGCTCAATTTTCCCCGAATCGCGGTGCAGCACCATCAGGCGCGACTCATCGCGGGTATCAGAAGGCGTGTGGGCAATAAGTGACTCTGGTAAGTTGAATTTAAACTGGGATAACTTCATATCTTATAAATATTGTTGGATTTTCAAGGGCGCAAATGTATAAAAATTTTAGCAAATAAATAACAGATAATAGTCAGCTTTGTGTTATATTATCCGCAATAAATTTATTGACTGATAATGTGTAACCAAACAAGGGTATCGTAGTCTAAAACCAAATACGATTATGATATTTTTAAAACTCTTCCGCGAAAGCTTCCTGTTCGCCTGGGACGCGCTCAGGCAAAATAAACTGCGCACCATGCTATCCCTGCTTGGGGTAACCATTGGTATATTTACCATTATAGCGGTTTTTTCGGCGGTTGATACCTTGCGGGGTAACCTGCAAAACAGCGTTAATAAGCTGGGTAATAATAGTATATATATACAAAAATGGCCATGGCTATTCAGTAACGATTACCCTTGGTGGAAGTTTTACCAGCGCCCTGTGCCCAACTACCGCGATTTTGAAGAGTTACAAAAACGTAGCGAAACGGCCGAAGCTATCTCTTTCGAGATCAGCGTAGATAATCGTAACATTAAATATAAAAGCAATACTGTAGAAGGGGCTTCTATTGATGCCGCCTCGCAGGATCATAACCGTACCTGGAACTTTAGTTTTGATGGCGGGCGTTATTTCACACCAATGGAATCGCGCACGGGTGCCCCGGTTGTGGATATTGGTTTTGATATAGCGTCAGCACTGTTTCCTAACGGCGATGCTGTGGGCAAAAAGATAAAGGTGATGGGCCGTTACGTAACTGTAATAGGCGTTTTCGCTAAAGAAGGTGAAGATATGCTGGGAATATCGAAAGATAAACAAGTGTTGATGCCGCTTAACTACGCCCGTAACCTGGTTGATATTAAAAGCGACCGTTATAACCCACAAATTGTTGTGAGGGGCAAAAGCAACCTCTCCGAACTGGAAGTTGAAAGCGAATTACAGGGCCTTATGCGTTCTATACGCAGGCTGCGCCCGGGCGTTGACGATAACTTTTCGCTCAACAAATCAACCCTGATATCAAATCAGTTGGATAAATTGTTTGATATGGTAAACGTTATCGGGTTCATTATCGGTGGTTTTTCGATACTGGTAGGTGGGTTCGGTATCGCCAATATCATGTTCGTGTCAGTAAAAGAGCGTACCAATATTATCGGTATACAAAAATCATTGGGGGCAAAAAACTATTTCATATTATTGCAGTTCCTGATAGAAGCCATCGCGCTTTGCCTTATGGGCGGGCTTATAGGGCTGCTATTTGTGTACCTGGGTACATTCGCGGTAAAGGCCATTGCCGATATACAGGTGGTGCTTGATATGGGTAACATCATATTTGGTTTATCAACATCGGTAATTATTGGTATTATATCGGGTATAGTACCGGCTTATTCCGCCTCACGCCTTAACCCGGTAGAGGCTATACGTTCAAACTAACAACACATTATGAAAGCTCTTAGCATTGCCGCCGCGTTTGTTTTTGCATTATCAGTTTCTGCCTGCAATCAAACATCATCATCTCAAAAAACAGCAGATTCAGCTACATCAGCAACGGCTGATACAACAGCTAAAGTTGCGGCTGTAGTACCTGATAGCGACAATGTAGATAAAGTATATACTTCATACATCGCCCTCAAAAACGACCTGGTTAAAACAGATGCCAAGGCTGCAAAAAAATCAGCTGCCGAACTGGAGAATGCCCTAAGCGCTGTAAAAGGCTGCGACGAGGCCGCTACCTTCGCTAAAAAGATCGGCGCTACTGATGATATCGTTAGTCAGCGTATATCATTTTTAACGTTGAGTAAAGATGTGATCACTCTTGTAAAAGGTAATAAAGCAGGTAAGGAAACTGCTTACGTAACATTTTGCCCAATGGCAAATGAGGGTAAGGGCGGTTACTGGTTATCTGAAATTAAGGAGATCAAAAACCCGTATTACGGCAGCGACATGCTGGAATGTGGTGAGGTTAAAGAAGAACTGAAATAACACCTGCTTATTCGGCAGGCTTTTCAATACCTTTTTGGTGTAGCAAGTGCTTGGCTACTTTTTCAAATAATGCTTCGGCTAAAAATGGTTTGGTAAGATAATCGCTCATGCCGGCGTAAAAAGCTTTGTTGTGCGTGTCGGGCATGGCATCGGCGGTTAGGGCTATAACAGGCACGTTCGGATGTGTTTTTTTGATGATCTGTGTAGCCTCGAAACCGTCCATTACCGGCATTTGCAGGTCCATGATGATCAGGTCGTAATTCTTTGCCAGTGCCATATCAACTGCAATTTGTCCGTTCAAGGCCTCGTCAACACTGGCATGCCAGCGTTTTAAAAACTTTGAAGCCACCAGCAGATTCATCTTATTATCATCTACTACCAAAATATGCTTACCGGTTAAATCGGTAATGGCGGTATTGCCCGTTTCGTGGCTGGCTATCTGCTGCCCTTTTTGCGATATTTCAAAAGTGACAACAAAGCTGAAGTGCGTACCAACCCCTTGTTGACTGTTTACTTCTATACTGCTGCCATGCAATTCTATCAGCCTTTTGGTGATGGCCAGCCCAAGTCCTGTACCGCCGTAATAATTGCTCAGGTGGGTTTCCTGTGTAAACGGATCAAAAACCCGGCTCAAATAATCGGGTGATATGCCGATGCCTGTATCTGTTACCGAAAATTTAATGGTTACAGTATGGTCGGTAGCCTCTTCCTTATCCATACGGATAATTACCCGGCCCTGCGGCGTAAACTTAATAGCATTGCTGATCAGGTTGTTCAAAATCTGGCTTAAACGTGGCTGATCGCCTTTAAGGGTATCCGGTATGGTGGTGTCGGTGATTAGATCGAGTTGCAGGTGTTTTTCGCTGGCTTTTAAATTAAATGACTGCCATATTTTTTGTGCCAGCTGATGAATATCGAAGGGAGCTTTATGCAGCTCAAATTTACCGGCCTCTATCTTATTGTAATCCAATATATCATTAATAATAGCCAGCAGGTTCTCACCCGAAAATTTGAGGGTATTGAGGTACTCCAATTGTTCCGGTTTCGGGTCTTCAGTAAGTAATAGGTTAGTAGCACCTATCACCGCGTTCATCGGCGTACGGATCTCATGGCTCATGGTGGAGAGGAAATCCGATTTAAACTGCGATGCACGCTCGGCGTGCTCCTTTGCCGAAATAAGTTCGCGGGTAGCCATTTCCTGATCGGTAATATCTTCGCCAAGGCTGGTGGTTTCTTTAACATCGCCGTTGTCATCAAAAGTAACCGTGTTTTGCCAGCTGATGATGCGTTCTTCGCCATTGCGACACAAAACAGGGTTAACAAAATGGGTTTCGATTGAACGTGTAGTGAACGATTCACGCAATAACGGGCGCACCTCCTCGGGGATAAAGTTTTCCATCCAGTTCATGCCCGTAATTTCTTTTTGCTCGTAACCCAGCATATCGGCCAGGTGTTTATTACAAAAAATGATATGCCCTGTAGGGTCGAGGCTAACGGCTGCAAGCTTTACAGTTTCCAGTACAAGGCGGTATTTGTTCTCGCTGATCTTGTATTCTATTTCGGCTGTTTTACGTTTGGTGATATCTTGCAGTGTTCCTATAATTTTGCGCAGGTTACCGTCGCGTGTAATTAATTTACCTACAATAAGACTCACGTACTTGATATTACCACCGGCAGTAATTATCCTGAACTCGTGTGATGTATTGGCAATGCGTGCGGGGCTTTTGGCAAGTAGCTTAATGATATACTTATCATCAGGGTAAATGTATTTTAATAGTAAGCGACCAAAGCCTTTTTGTAAATAGCTCCCGGTTTGAACCTCAAAAATATGGCTGATCTCGTCAGACCATGACAGTGCTTCTTCGCTTACATCCCATCTCCAGTTACCTATTTTGGCAATGGTTTGGGCATCGATCAGTTCACTTTGGCTTATTTTTGCCGTTCGTTCAGATAACTTTATCTCCGTGATATCCTGTATTACGCCAAATACTCTTTTCAGGCTGCCGTCCTCTTTAAATATCAGTTCGCCACGCAATACTTTGAGGTACTTTAAATTTCCCCTGGGGGTGATGAACTTATGTTCGAGGGTGTTGGTAGCCACGGTAGCAATATCCATCAGGAAATTATAGGTAATATCATGATCGTCGGGATGCACCAGTGTCATGTAATAAGTAAACTTATCCATGTCGGGCGGTATATTATCAATTTCCAGTACCGCGAAGAGGTTGTCAGACCAGTAGTTGCTCTTCGTATCGTCATCGTACCACCAGTTGCCCAGTTTGGCAATGGCCTGCGCTTCGGTCAGCAGGTTCTCATTCTCTTTAAGGGCTTGTTCGTATTTCTTTTGCCCGGTTATATCGGCTATAGAGATAGAAATGCGCGAGGTGTAATAACCATTGCGGGTATAAATAGGCGCTATGCGGGCTATATACCATTTATCGGCGCCAAAAACAGAATCGAATTCGAAAGAAGTTGGCTTTTTATGTTTAAGCACATAGTCGGTAGCTATCACAAACGGATCTGCCTTTTCCGCGCCGATGATATCGCTCAATTTGTTATCTATAAAGATCTTCGGATCGAAATGGAGCGGCAGCAACTCGTTATACCAAACATTAAGGCAGTTCTTATTTTCATCCAGCTCGAAAACAATATCATTAATGGAGTTAATGAGGGCATGGAGCTGGTTACGGCTGTCGCGTAGCTTTTGTTCGTTGCTTATAAGGGTATGGTTGACCTGTGTAAGGATGCCCAGCGCTTTTTTGAGCTTAAAGCGGTAAACCATGCGTATTAAAAAGGCGATATAGGCAATGGCAATAAAACCCGCGATCAATATAATTATTGATGATACTGCTATACCCGGTACAGGCAATTCCAGATAAACATAAGTTAGCGCGGCAGTATTAATGAGCGATATACCTAAAAATTCGCGGCGTTGGGTACATAAAAGCGTGAGCGCTACAAATACCACCATAGCGCTGAAAATATAAACCCGTGCGAATTGGTTTTCGTAAAGCAGTATACCGCTGTTAATTATTATAAAGCAGGTTAGCGTAATGTACAGGCATATTTTATAATACCTGCGTTGCAAAAACGACGCGCCAAAAGTAACAATGCAAATGCCGCTGCAAACAAGGCGCAGCCAAAGATGATCTTGCAGGGTACCATCATCAAGCAGGTATAGCGCGGGGCTAAGTATGGCCAGCACCAACAATAACAGCCGGTAAATGCTGTTATCATTATGTATTAACGAAACCAGTTTGCCATTAAATGACATGCCCATACGATATGCGGAATTATGATTGGCTAAAAAATTGCTGCTATCAGTTAATTTTTTATGTTAAGTTATTATAATTTTTACAATACTAAAGTATATTGAAGATTAATAATACACAGATTTATTTACATTTGTTGCTTATACGAACATTTTCTATGTCTGAAACTGCACAACTAAAAATTGGGGATAAAACATTCGACCTTCCTGTTATTGAAGGTACGGAAGGTGAGAAGGCCATTGATATTTCTAAACTGCGCGACCAAACCGGTTATGTTACGCTGGATATAGGCTATAAAAATACAGGCGCTACCAAAAGCGCTATTACTTTTTTAGATGGTGAACAAGGTATACTTAAATATCGTGGTTACTCGATAGAAGAGCTGGCCGAAAAATCATCATTTATTGAGGTTGCTTATTTGCTGATCTACGGTGAACTGCCGACTGCCGATCAGTTAAAAGGTTTTCAGTACGAGTTGAGCCGTCATACCCTTGTACACGAGGATATGAAAAAGATCTTCGATGGCTTTCCGCAGCGTTCGCACCCTATGGGGCAGCTTTCATCATTGGTTTGCGCCTTATCAGCTTTCTACCCTGATTCTTTAAAGCAAAATCAAACAGCAGAAGAATTAAACCTGAGCATCGTTAAAACGCTTGCTAAAATGTCTACCGTGGTTTCATGGATCTACAAGAAATCATTAGGCCATCCATATATCTACCCTAAAAATAAATACGACTACATAAGCAACTTCCTGCACATGACCTTCGGGCAACGTACCGAAGAGGTGGAGATAGATCCGGTTATTGTAAGTGCTATGAACAAATTGCTGATACTGCATGCAGATCATGAGCAAAACTGTTCAACTTCAACCGTACGTATCGTAGGTTCTTCAGAATCTAATATTTACGCTTCGGTATCGGCAGGTATATCGGCACTTTGGGGCCCGCTGCATGGCGGTGCAAACCAGGCGGTAATTGAAATGCTGGAGAAAATACAGGAAGATGGCGGCGATACCGATAAATGGATAGCTAAAGCAAAAGATAAAAATGATCCTTTCCGCCTGATGGGCTTTGGCCACAGGGTATATAAAAATTTCGATCCACGTGCCAAGATCATTAAAAAGGCCTGCGACGAAATTTTAGAGAAATTAGGTATTAATGATGAGGTGCTTGAAATAGCTAAAAAGCTGGAAGAAGTAGCCCTGAAAGATCCTTACTTTGTTGAACGCAAGCTGTACCCTAATGTTGACTTTTATTCGGGCATCATTTACAGGGCATTAGGTTTCCCTACAGATATGTTCACTGTACTATTCGCTTTAGGCCGTTTACCGGGATGGATTGCACAGTGGAAAGAAATGAAAGAGAACAAAGAGCCTATCGGTCGCCCGCGCCAAATTTACGTAGGTTCTACCAACAGGGACTTTGTTGAAATAGAGAAACGATAATTCAAATATCAACCATATTAAAAGCCGGATGCCAAAAGCATCCGGCTTTTGTTTTTTTAGTAATTTAGGTGGATGAGAAAGTGTGTGTTATTGATGTTGCTGGTTGCATTATTACCGGTTTGCCTGTTGGCCCAGGTAAAAGTTACGTTTAAAACGGGTAAGCTACCGGTCACAAAAGGGGCAAACCTGTTTTTAGCAGGTGATTTTAACAACTGGACCCCGGCCGATAAAAGTTGGCAATTAGTTGCCGATGCCTCGGGTGGGTATAGCCTGGTTAAAGAATTTAATACGGGCTCTATCAATTTAAAAGTAACCAAGGGTAGCTGGGAAACCGCCGAATGCGATGCCGATGGTAAACCCGTTGGCAATCACACCTATCAAATAAACCGCGATACCACCATTGTATTGGATATAGTAGCCTGGCAGGATAATTTTAAAGCAGCCGAAAAGAAACATACGGCGAGTGCCAACGTGCAGCTAATGGCCCCAAAGTTTAATATACCGCAATTGGGCAGGCAACGCCGTATATGGATCTATCTGCCGGCAGATTATAAAACATCGCGCAAAAGGTATCCGGTGATCTATATGCACGATGGGCAAAACCTGTTTGACGAATACGTTTCCGGTTATGGCGAGTGGGGTGTCGACGAGGCGCTGGATAGTCTGCCTGCCAAAAAGCAATGTATTATAGTGGGGATTGATAACGGCGGTGGTCAGCGCATTTCGGAATATGACCCTTACGATTCTAAATACGGCGGCAAAGGCAGGGGAGATGATTATGTAGACTTTTTGGCCAAAACCCTAAAGCCTTATGTTGACAGCGCATATCGCACCCAAAAAGCCGCCAAATACACTACAGTGGCGGGCAGCTCTATGGGCGGACTGATATCCATGTATGCCGTCTTAAAATATCCCGATGTATTTGGCAACGCAGGCATATTCTCTCCGGCGTTTTGGATAGCGCCCGAGATATTTACTTATGCTGATAAGAACCTCAACAAGAAATCCCGTTTCTACTTTGAATGCGGCGATGCCGAAAGTGCCTTAATGACCACCGACATGCAAAAAATGGCTGACCTCGCACGAAGCAAAGGCATCGACATAAAGAATGCCCCTACACTGATAATAAAAGGCGCAAAGCATAATGAACGGCAATGGCGCAGTGCTTTTCCTGCTTTTTATGAATGGCTTGGCGGGCGTTAGTTCGTCACTTCCTCCACTATCATCCTGAGGTACGAAGCATCTATGTGTAGTTAGTTTTTCATTAGCAATGGTTGTGCTTTATTGATCGTTAGTGGATGTTACTTTCTTTTTTCTCTCAAAAAAGAAAGTAACCAAAGAAAAAAGTCGCGGCTGCGCAAGGAACTATCTTTGGGTTGTGCTTAGGCAAGGCTTGTGCTCCCCGTTCCTTACGATGCCGCATTTTTGTGGGTATGTCAAGGTTGTGCTTTTGCGTTGGCACCCCTTATCCCGCAGCCGCTTGGCTCCAGCCAAGTGGCAACTATTACGCGGCCTCCGGCCGCACTATGTTAATTAATATATTTATAGTGTAAGCTGAAAGATTACGCCATGCTGTGTCACGAGTTACGCTATGCTAAACTCGAGAAAGTTGGGGAGCTACTTTTAAAGTCCTCTCCTTTGGAGAGGATTTAGGTGAGGCCTCTACCGTCAGCAGACGGCTTCGGGCGAAAGTGGGCAGAACTGTGAGACCAAGAGCGCAAAGGCGGGCATAGGAGCTTGTTGCATGCGGGTGGGGATAGTGCTTTGGGGCAAAAGTTCCAGCCCCAAGTTCTGTTCGGTTTGCAGGGCAATGGCTTTGTGCGGCAAAGAAGCCTTTTGCTGGACAAGGGTTTATTCGCTGTCTATTTGTTTTTTTATCGGCGCTCATGAGATCGCTTCGCTTAGTATGTTACTTTTGCCCTCAAAAGTAATGTGGCACTGTGCCCAAGAGCAGACTGACGTTAATTATAGCACAAGCTTAACCTAAGTAGAGATTGCTTCGTACCTCGCAATTGTAAAGGTCAAGTAATTCGGTAACAGAATTAGCTTTATGTTATAAAGCTAAACGTTATGCGAAACATTAACAATGATCTTACATTAAAGCGGAATTATCTTAGCAAATATC
>NZ_BAABFT010000027.1:0-41746 GCF_039541195.1 Mucilaginibacter gynuensis | reverse complement strand
GCACAGATCTTCTTTACTTTATTTAATAGTATGCACCCATCAACAACGTTTTGAACATTTGGACGGATATTGATAAGTTAATAATAATTGACCTCAACAGCCAATATTGTGCAACAGCCACTTTCTCTCAAAAGAAAAAAAGAACCAAAAAAGAAAAGTCGCGGCTGCGCAAGGAACTATTAAAGTTTCTGCTTTGGCAGGGATAGTGCTACCCGTTCCTTACGATGCCGCATTTTTTCGGTTATGTTAGGGTAGTGCTTTTGTTTGAAACAAAAAAAGCAACAGTCGCTACGGCTCCGGCCGAGTGACGGCTATCCCGCGGCGTCCCGCCGCTGTACAATAGATGCGTATTTAATAAGTACACTTTTTACCACATGCACAGGTTACGAGGCAGAACGATGTTGGCCAATAGCGCAATGTTCTACCCGTTTTCGCCCGAAGCTCTTTGCTGACAAGAAAAGAGATGTAATTTTTTTTAGCCCTCTCCCATGGAGAGGGTTGGGTAGGCACAAAAAAACACGTCATTGCGAGGAACGAAGCAATCTCTACACAGGCAGAGCGGCTCTGTATAGCTAAACATTGCTTCGTCCCTCGCCATTAACGCGAAATGATCTTTACTTACTACTGTTCAAATTAGGCAGATCGCTTTTACCTTTCAGGTACCTTTCGAGGTACTGAAAATTAATTTTGGATAACAGGATATAGCTTTGGAAACTGTATGCCGCGCCGTGTGCTCCTTTCGGGAAGATACGCAGGTCGGCATCTTTACCGGCATCGGTTAGGGCGGTGAGCAGTTGCATGGTGTTGGCCGGGTGCACGTTGTCATCGCTCATGGAATGTACCAGCAGCAGGTGGTCTTTCAGGTTGGCGGCGTGGGTCATGTCGGCGCTGTTTTTATAGCCTTCGGCATTGTCGCCTACCAGGCCCATGTAGCGCTCGGTGTACACGTCGTCGTACAAACGCCAGTCGGTAACGGGCGAATTGGCTATACCCACCTTAAACACGCCCGGATGGGTCAGCAAGGTATACGTAGTGCTGTAGCCACCGTAGCTGGTACCCATAATGGCCAGTTTAGCGGTGTCTACATAAGGTAACGAGCCTAAGTACTTAGCCGTCTCCACAAAATCATGACTCTCCCATTTACCCAGTTGTTTGTATACCACCTTCATAAACTCGCTGCCGTAGTTGGCAATACCTCGGTTGTTTACATCAACCACAATATAACCGTTTTGGGCAAGCCACTGCTGCCAGCCATTACCCGAAAAGCGGTTGAATACGCCATGCGATTCCGGACCGCCGTAAACGGTCATTACCACAGGGTATTTTTTGGCCGGGTCAAAGTTGAAGGGTTTTATAACGTAGCCATCCAGGTTTACGCCGTCGCTTGTTTTAAATTTGAACAGTTCGGGTGCCGAATAATCGTGTCCTTTAAGGTATTCGTTAACCTCTTTGTTATCCTCTAACAGCTTAATGGTTTTGCCTTTATCATCATTAAGGGCAATGTGCAGCGGGGTGCTCAGGTTGCTGTATTCGTCGAGGTAATATTTCGTATTGGGCGACATATCCACATCATGGAAACCTGCCAGTTGCGACAGCCTTGTTTTCTTGCTGCCATCAAATTTTATCGAATAAAACTGCTGTTCCAAAGGCGATGCCTCTGCCGAAAGGTAGTATACCGTTTTGGTTTCGGGGTTAATGCCGCGTACCTTCAGCATGTCCCAATTGCCCTTGGTAACCTGGTTAAGCAGCTTGCCATCGTAACCGTAACGGTAAATGTGGTAATAGCCGCTGCGATCGCTCACCCAAAAAAACTCTTTCGATTTTTTAGGGAAATAGATCATATCGTTTACGTTGGTATAAAAGTTAAATATAGCCACCCAGGTATTGTTCTTCTCTTCCAGCACTACGCGGTGCGCGCCTGTTTTTACATTGAAGAAGTACAGTTTCATGTGGTTTTGCGCCCGGTTGAGGGTCATCAGCGCCAGCTCATCGGGGTTGTTTGTCCAGTAGATACGGGGGATGTAGAAATCGCCGGTTTCATCGGGCGTAAGCCAAACTTTTTTACCTGTTGTAGCATCAACCACACCAATTTTTACCGATGGGTTGGCATCGCCCACCTGTGGTAACGAGATGTTGATATTATCGGGATGCAGACCTTCGTAATTGGTCATCTGAAAATCGGGCACCTTATGCTCGTCGAACTGCCAAAAAGCAATATACTTACTATCCGGCGACCAGTTCCAGGCTTGTGCCTGTCCAAACTCTTCTTCATATACCCAATCGTAATGGCCGTTGAAAATGCCGTGCTCGTCGGTCGAGTCGTTGGTTAACTGTAGTTCTTTCGCGGTAGCAAAATCGTATACGAACATATTGCCTTTACGCTCAATACCAACCTTAGCGCCATCGGGCGAAAGCTCGGCCGAACGCGCGTTTTTGGCCGCTTCTTTCAACTGCTTGGTTTCAATATCGTATAGATAATAATCCGACACGCCCGAGCGGCGGTAGATGGGCTTAAAATTGCTCTGGAAAACGATGTGTTTGGAATCTTTCGACCATTGGAACGATTGATACGCGAAATCGGTACCGGTACCGGGTGTTTTGAGGCCTTTGCTGGTGAACACCAACTCATCGGCAAGGGTTTTAGGGTTGAGCGAGCGGATATCACCATTGCTGATGAACGAATACTTTTCGCCGTCGTTTATCCAGTTTACGCTTTGCGGGCCCGACTTGCCGCGCAATTTACCGGCCGACATGAGCGCATCGGCAATATTGCTGTATTGCTGTTTGCTTTGTGCAGAAAGGTTGAAAGGCAACAGGCAGCATATAGCCGCAGCGCCTATCAAACCCCTTACGGAATGATTTTTCATTTTTTGCTTTATAAGATCAGTTATTTTAACGGCTAAAGCTAACAGATTTAAGCTAACCCAACAATAGCCGGGGCGGCTATGCAAACATAAAGCCGCTTAAAGCGTATATTTACACACAATATTAACCGCCGTATGAAACAAAAAACGCCAAAAGATTCCCTTACGATAATGAATGAGCTGGTATTACCCAATGATACCAATCCGTTACATAACCTGATGGGCGGGCGTTTGCTGCACTGGATGGATATTGCCGCCGCCATTGCCGCGCAAAAGCACAGCAACCGGGTGGTGGTTACCGCCTCGGTTGATAATGTATCTTTTCAGAAACCGGTAAAACTGGGCGACGTGATCAGCATTGAGGCAAAGGTTACCCGTGCCTTTAACACCTCTATGGAAGTTAAGCTGGACGTATGGGGGCAAAACATTCCATCGGGTACCAGTGTAAAATGCAACGAGGCTTATTACACTTTTGTGGCTTTGGACGAAGACGGCAACACCGTACCCGTGCCCGAACTGATCCCCGAAACTAAGCTGGAAAAAGCTCTTTTTGATGGCGCGCTTCGCCGCAGGCAGCTACGCCTGATACTGGGCGGGAAAATGAAACCGCATGACGCTACCGAACTAAAGGCGCTGTTTATGCCCGATATTGTAGGCTGATCAGTTGCCTAACTCCAGTATCCTGTCGAACTCTTCGCGTTTTAATGCCATTACCGAAAGGCGGCCCTGCCTTACCAGGCCTACGTCTTTCAGTTGCTCGTCGGCTTTTATTTGTTCGAGGGTTACGGGGTTCTTGAGGCTTTCAACGGGCGAAAGGTCAACCACTACCCAGTTGGTATCGTCGGTAGTTGGATCCTGGTAGGCTTCGCGAACCACTTTGGCTATGCCTACAACGGCTTTACCCTCGTTACTGTGATAAAAAAGTACTAAGTCGCCCTCTTTCATTTCGCGCAGGTTGTTGCGTGCCTGGTAATTGCGCACCCCATCCCAAAACGTACGACCGTCCTCGTTAAATTTATCCCAGCTATATTTAAATGGTTCTGATTTTACTAACCAATGATTCATGTTTGTTTGTGTTTTTTGATGCCGTTAAAAAAGGCAATTCCTGCAAAAGTAGAAGTAAATTTTTGTTCTTTACAGATGTAATAAAAAATACAAATCATTAAGAGATATTTATAGCGTCTTTAATTATAAGGTATTTCCTGAACTCTTTTGAACGTCTCAAGAATATCAATAGGGAGCAGCTTAATGTATATACTTAATGTTTTTGTTATTAAAGTATTCTTGATATTACCATTTGCGTTGTGTTTTTTCCAAACATTTGAGTAAGCTGTGAAATATATTTCTTCCAAATCTTCCTTTTTTGAAAGCATAAACCATTGTGGCAAGGTTATTATATTCCCATTTATCAGTTCTACAGATATTTGCTTTAAATTTTGCTCATCTAATTTTTCGAGAGGTATGGATTTTTCTTTAGATTCAATATTTACAACCTGCTCAATTTTTCCTATTGCATTCTCTAATTTTCCGATCACAGCATTTACGATATTCTGTAGTTTCTCACTGTCAAAATCTAAATAATTCGTATGGTCGTCAACTTTGTTTAGGCCATAATATTCATTAAAATTTGGATGATTATCTTGGATAATAAATAATCCCCAAAGTAGAGGATCTAAAATATAATTCTCTATACAATGACGTTTCCCTCCTCCTAATAATTTTACTCTATCTGATTCATTATGCTTATTATCCCAATCGATTATTCCACAGGTAGACTTATTTCCTGAATTAGTCAGATCTTTAACGAGTCTATTCACATTTACCCATCCACTGCCTTTATCGCCCGAAGAAATAAAATGTAATGATATATCATTTTCTAATCTCAAGTCTTTTAATTTTTCATATATCCTTTCAAAAAAATATTTGTCGGTGCCAGATTCTACAAACACATCCTTTCTATGATTATAATAAATACTTAAATTTTTCAACCCTACAGTAAGTGATTTAATAGCGATTGCTTTATCAGACTTCTTTAAAACACCATCATCCATAAGGAAAATAGAATCGTCTGGGGCTAATGCGACCGTTGTGGGAGAATGGGTTGTCATAATTAATTTTATTTCTTTCTTACCTAAAAAGTATTTCTCAAGAACATTTAAGAAGTACTTAACCATCGACGGGTGCAAAGTTGCATCAGGCTCATCAAATAGTATATATTCGGGAAGTATAGATTCAGGATAAGGATTTTCAGGGGTTTCACTCGCAAAATTATACATCGCAAATATGAGTGACATTATAACCTTTTCACCTGATGAAAGATCGGTAAATTCTATTCTTTCAGCATTTTTTATTAAATGTATATCTAAATCTAAATTCGTTACCCCTCTATCTAAATCGCGCATTGATACTTTGTAATTCAATCCGGATTCAGCCAATAAATTATTAAATACAACCCAAGGTGGGGATTCATTGCCTATGAGTTCTTTGTAAAAATTATATTTATATATATACTGTTTGAATAGATCGTTCAGATTTGATTGTAACAAACCAGTGTATTCTATTTTTTTATAAACAAAGAAATCGTGCACACTTATGTCTTGTGGCCGTTTTTTACTTGTTTTTATTATATAATTAATATTTTCTATAAAAGCCTCATTTATACTCGGAAGTGATACACCTCCCCCATCAAGAAACACATTTTCCAATCTATTAAAAGCTTCATATATAAAATCACGACTTAATATATCTGTTTCACTTTCTCTTTCTCTGATGTAATATTTAAGTAATGCTAATTGCCTCTCATAAATAGAAACCTCTCCATCATGTGGCATTACTTGCAAACGAGATTCCACATCCGGGCTTACATTAAAAACATTTCGTCTTATATACCTGTTACCATCGTCATCAGTTAAGTAACAAGGGTTGCCTAAGGCTAACTCACTAATTAACTTGGATTTCCCAGAGCCATTTGCACCGGTGATGACTACAAAATCTGGTAATTGAATACCCTCATTTTTTTTTAGGATTTGAATCTTATCTACTACAAGTATCATAACGAATTTAATGTTTAGGTTGAGTTGACATAAATATTAGGTAATTATATGGCTTTTAATTGAAATATGGTATTCGTCAAAATTACATACACCTCCCACCAATACTGGCAAACTTTTTGCACACAAAGCAGTTAAAAATATCTTTATATTATTAACATTGCATTCATGAGCGAGCCTTCCTATTCCTTAAGTAACGAGCAACTTCTAAATGTTTTGGCCTTATACCAAAACGGGATAGCGATACATGTGGGTGAAGATAGTGTTATTGAATATGCCAACGACTCCATGATCGCTATTTGGGGCAAGGATAAAAGCGTGATTGGCAAGTCGCTTGAAGATGCCCTGCCCGAATTGAAAGGTCAGCCGTTTATTGATCTGTTCAGAAAAGTGTGGAACGAGGGCATCACCATTTCGGGTACCGATACCCCTGCCGACTTGATTGTTGACGGCGCTTTACAAACCTATTATTTCGATTTTGAGTACCGCGCCATCAAAAATAACGAGGGCAAAACGTACTGCATACTACACACTGCAACCGATGTTAGCGCACGTTATTTAAGTCAGCAAAGGGAGCAAAACCTGGCCGAAGAAGTTTCGGCAATAAATGAAGAACTTTCTGCCTCAAACGAAGAGCTGATAGCCACCAACGAGGAACTGATAGAATCGCAGCATCAGCAGCAAAAGCTGTATCATGAATTGGTGGAGGGCGATGCCCGTTTCCGCAGCATGGTACGCCAGGCCCCGGTGGGCATGTGCATAATACGTGCCGATGACCTGCTGATACAGGAAGTGAATAACGCCTATCTTGCATTAGTAGGCAAAGAACGGGCTGAATTTGAGCACCAAACGATATGGGAAGCCGTACCCGAGGCCGCCGCATCGTACGCGCCGGTAATGAACAACGTTATTACCACAGGCGTGCCCTTTGTTGCCAAAGAGCATTACCTCACCCTTGTACGCAACGGGCAACCCGAAGATGTTTATATTGATTTTGTATACGAACCTGTTAAATTGTACGATGGCAGCGTAACCGCCATAATGGTGCTGGGCATTGATGTTACCGAAAAGGTAATAGCCCGCCTCAATATTGAGGAAGCTGAAGAACGCGGCAGGCTGGCCGTTGAGGCCGCCGAAATTGGCACATTTGATCTTAACCTGAAAAAGCGGGTAATGATCACATCCGACAGGTTTAACGCCATCTTCGGGTTTAACGGACCTGTTAAATGGGAAACCTTTGCGTCGGTAATCCACCCCGATGATAATACCGCCCGCCTGCTCGCGCACGATGAGGCTTATAAAACCGGTAAACTATTTTACGAGGCAAGGGTGATCCATCCCGATGAATCCATTCACTGGATACGGGTACAGGGCAAGGTGTTTTTTGATGCCGATAACAAACCCGAAAGAATATTAGGTACCCTGCTGGATATTACGCAGGTGCACCGCTTAAACCAGCAGAAAGACGACTTTATCAGTATAGCCAGCCACGAACTTAAAACGCCTATCACCAGCCTCAAAGCATCGCTGCAACTGCTGGACAGGGTGAAGGATAACCCGACGAGTCCGCTGTTTAATAAACTGATAGATCAATCGAACCGGAGCATGCAAAAGATTAGTTCGCTGGTGGAGGATTTGCTGAACGTTAACCGCACCAACGAATCTCAATTGCGACTGAAGAAAACCACATTCAACGTAAACGATATGCTGGAGTCGTGTTGTAACGACATTCGCACAGTTGATAAATATAAACTGATTATTCAGGGTGATAAAGAGGCTAAAATGCATGCCGATGAACACGCTATTGACCAGGTAATGGTAAACCTGGTGAACAACGCCGTTAAGTATGCCCCCGATTCGCTGGAGATATTCCTGATTGTAGAGAAGCTGGATAACTTTGTAAAGATCTCTGTTAAAGATAACGGCCCCGGCATTCCGCAGGACAAAATAGCCCGCCTCTTCGACCGCTATTACCAGGCCGAAAATTCCGGCTTCCAAAACGCAGGTCTGGGTCTTGGCCTGTACATCAGCGCCGAGATCATCAAACGTCATGGCGGTAAAATTGGGGTTGATAGTGAATTAGGTGGGGGTAGTACGTTTTGGTTTACTGTGCCTGTAGCGGAATAGGTTTTCTTTAGGAATGTCCCATTATATTATAGCGTTATTGCAAGGTATGAAGCAATCTCTACTTAGGTTATGCTTCGTGCTGTAATTAATGTTGGTCTGCTCATTGCCGCAGGGGCTACTACTTTTGGCTGTGCCCCAAAAGTAGCAAAAACGCAAGTCCAGCAAAAGGCTTCTTTGCCGCACGAGGGCCTTCCCTGCAAACCGTGCAGAACTTGGGGCTGGAACTTTTGCCCTGCCGCTCTTGCCCTCCCCATAAGCAACAAGTTCGCTATGCCCGCCTTTGCGCTCGTGGCTATCAAAGTTCTGCCCGTTTTCGCCCGAAGCTGTTTGCTGACGAGGCAAGACGCGGGCGCTGTCGCGAGTTTAGCATAGCGTAACTCGTGACTGATACATGGGGTAAGCTTTCAGCTTACCGGCTGGTGAAATCTCTTGCAGTACAGCGGCGGGACGTCGCGGGATAGTCGTCACTCGGCCGGAGCCGTAGCGACTGCGAAGCTTCTTACTGTCATGCTGAGGTACGAAGCATCTGTCACAGAATAGGTATACTATGTGCACAATTCCCTTATTAATTGACAATTAGATCCTTCGTTCCTCAGGATGACAGTGAAGAATATGGCAACTCTATATAAAACACCGTACCTACATTAGGTGTACTTTCGAACCAGATTTTGCCGTGGTGTTTTTCTATTATTTTTTTGGAGATGGACAGGCCTAAGCCGAAAGGCTGCTCGCCGTTAGTACCTACCCGCTTGGCGGGGCTAAACATCTCGAAGATGCTATCCTTGTCCTTATCGGCTATGCCGATGCCGTTATCGGCTACGGATAGTATAATGTGCCTTTCATCTCCGGATAGGTGTATGCTCGTTTTGATGATACCGCCGGTATGGCTGAACTTAATGGCGTTTACGATAAGGTTGTTGCATACGCGCCATATTTTTTCGTGGTTTATGTGGGTAACCAGCGGGGTATCGTCGGCATCAAAAATAATTTGCTGCTGTTTTTCGTTGGCTTTAAACTGAAGCAGCTCTACCGAATCGCGCAGTAATTCTTTCACGTCTATCTCCTGCGTTGCCATCACCTCGTTCTCATCTGCCAGGCCCGATTTTAGCAACTCGTTGATCATCTCCATGGAGTGGATCCCGGTAGATTCGATGAGTTGCAACAGGTGGCGGCTATCGTCCGAAAATTCGTCTTCATCCAACAGCATAGCAGCCAGTCCGGTGATGCCTGAGATGGGGTTACGCAAATCGTGCGCCATTACCCGCATAATACGAATGTAGTTGGTATTAGCCCGTTCCAGTTCGTTTACCGTTGTGTGCATCTGCTGGTTTTGCAGCTTCATCATGGTTTGGGTCTTCTTGCTGTTGTTAAGCGTGCGGCTAATCAATATAATGATCACCAAAAACAGCCCTACAATAATAAAAGTGCCTATTAATGAGATCTGCTTTATTTTATCCTGCTGCTTTAACGAAGAAAGCGCCTGCTGCTGGTGTATGGCATCCAGTTCGCGGTCAACATCAAGCTGATATAGCTTTGACGAACCCGCAGCTAATGAATCGCGCAGGCGTATATAATTATCCTGTGCTATGTAGGCTTCGTTGTATCGGCCGGTTTTAAACATATACAAAGCATATAGCCGATACCATTTAATATCCGATTCGGGATTGTCCTTGTAGAATTTGTTCAGCCTGCCACGTGCTTCATCCAAAGCAGTTTTCGCTTCGGTAAGCTTATTTGTTTGAATATAAAAATCGGCCAGTTTATTATAAGGTGGTATCAGCATGCCATCCACATCACGAATGGGCATTTTGGTGGCCATGTTGAGGTAATCATACGCCATACTATTGTCGCCACGTTTAAGGTGAAAGCCGCCCAGGTTATCGTATACCACCACACGTGCCGCGTTCAAATAAAACGTATCAATAATAGCCATGCTGTCTATCTTATTGATATAAGCGAGGTCTTTATCATAATAATATTTGGCACTATCGAGCATACCGCCCTGTTCATAAGCCAAGCCAATATTATCTAAGGTAGATTGTCGCAGAAAAAAGCGTTTTTCGTTGGTGAGGTTATTATCACAGGCAATCAGTTGGTTGTAACCTTCTACCAATGTGCGTGCAGCGGGTAAAAACTTTTTTTGGTTATAAAATATCCCGCCTATTTTTAACGAGAAATTACCATTATCACATTTGCCGTTTGCTTTTAATATCTGCCTGCCCTTATCGTAATAATGCAACGATGCGTTGTACTTCTTTTTCATGATACACACATCGCCGCTGGTTTCCATTACCTTAACAAATTGCTCGGGATATTGCTTTATTTTATCAGTATTGGCAAAAAAGATCATCCCGCTATCGGCATACAATTGCATTACCTCGGGTTGTAATGTGTAATGCTGGGCCATCAAATAATAATAATCGCAAATAAGCGGATCGGCGATGTTTATACCGGGGCGCAGCTTCTTTAAAACGGCTATACCGCTATCGCCTCTGCCGGCAATATATAAGCTATCGGCAATCTGTAATTGTTTTTTCACATAGGTTTCATCAGTCGCCTTATCCCGGTTCAGGCACGAAGAAAAAACAATAGCAAATATAATTTGAGAGTATAATATAATTACTCCGCGGGAAAACAACATTTACACAAAGGTTAAGTAGTTAAAATCGTTTGCTGATAATTTAAATATATGATATAATCTGCCAAATCTATCGAACTTTTTTCCCACCCTGTGAAATACTCTATTCTAAATTGGAGTAAAAAGTTGCTTAATTGTCAAAAAACTAATGTTTCACTACAAGTATGAGCAATAATTTGTGCGTGACTTCTCAATAATGTACTTCACAATCATCAACATATTCTACATAGCATTGTACAGATAAAGCGTTATATTTAGCTGCCTTATAACCATATCAAACACATAATGACCGGTAAAACATCTATCTCTAAATTAATAGCAGCAGCCATATTGGTAATTTCAGTCGCTACAGTTAAAGCGCAAACCTCATTACGCCCGGGCGAAGCCTTAGTGGCGGGTGCGGTAAATCCGAACACTAACAAAACACCTATTTATTTTATTGACAGCGTGCGCTTAAAACCCGGCAAACAACGCATTTTTAGCAATGAAGAAGTGGCGGCGATAACCATGTATAAAGATAGCGTAGCCATAGCCAAGGCAGGCCCTGATGCTAAAGACGGCGTGATCTACGTGGAAACCCCGGCCTTTGTTAAGAAACGTTACAATGCCCTGTTTATAGCCAAAAACCCAAGCTATGCCAAACTTGCCGAAGGCTTTATTGACGAGGGAAATATTGAATACATACTCAACAATAATTTATTTGAAGGTTCGCTCGAAGTTACCTTTGCCCCTGTTACCGCGCAAAACTTAAAGAGTTTAAGAATAATAGGTAAAGATCAGCTCGCCAAAGAGTTTGGCATTAAGGATAAGAAGTACGGGGTGGTAATTACTGTTGCAATGGAAGCGCAATAGAGTGCTTAATGCAATATCTTAAACATCAGTTCTTTCATCAGTTCGCCGGGGCCGAGGGTTGATTCTACGCCTTTGCTTTTCAGGTCGTACTCGCGCAGCAGGCTGATGATCTGTACGGTTTTGCCCAAATTGTAGCTGCGTGCGGCCTGCTCATAATCCTTCACAAAAAACGGACTAACGCCAAGCTCCTTGGCTACATTTTGCTGCGATTTATCTTTTACGTAATGATAAACCAGCACTTTGGTAAAATAGTTATTGAGGTTACCGAAGAGTAACACTATGGGATTGGCCTTTTGGTTGGCCTCAAAATAATTGATGATCTGGTTGGCTTTTACCACATCTTTACGGGCCAGGGCCGATTGCAGCTCGAACACGTTGTATTCCTTGCTGATACCAATGTTATCATGAATATCCTTCATGGTGATCTCCTGCCCAATGGTTACGTTAAGCATCAGCTTTTCCAGCTCATTGGCAATTTTAGAAAGATCGTTACCCAGGTATTCCGACAGCATGGCCGATGCCTGCGGGCCTATTTTATAGCCACGCTCGCTAAAAAAGCCTTCTATCCAACCGGGGATCTTATTATCATACAATGGCGACGATTCAAACACCAGTCCCTGTTTTTCAATGGCCTTATATGTTTTTTTACGCTTATCAAATTTGCCGTATTTATAGCAAAAAACAAGAATGGTACTTGGCAGTGGTTTTTCAAGGTAGGCCAGCAGCGGATTAATGCCTTTTTTATCGTCGTCATCCTTACCCCATTTCATTTCCTGGGCCTCTTTAACCAGTACTACCTGGTAGTCGGCCATCATCGGGAAACGTTTTGAGGCGTTCAGTACGGTCATCATATCGGTATCCTTACCATAAAATACGGTTTGGTTAAAGCCGCGTTCGGCTTCGGGCAGCAGCTTATGCTCTACAAAATTACTTACCAGGTCAATATAATACGGTTCTTCGCCATGTAACAGGTAAAGGGGTTTATACTTGCGGTTCTTAAGGTCTTTTATAATATCAGCTGCCGTCATATACTTTTCATTTCAAAAGTAAAAATTCAAAATGGTAAAGGCTCAACTTCTTTTTGAACAAATAGCGGCTTATGCCATTTACTTTTTACTTTTGAGGTTTGAATTAAATTTTTGATGGATCTGTTGCAGCCGCTGGCATTACCGCCTTACCCTTTTAAAATTACCGACAATAACGGGCAGCTTACCCTGTTTGATGAGATACGCAAACGCACCATCATCATTACGCCCGAAGAATGGGTGCGGCAGCATTTTGTACAGTACCTCATCCGCCAAAAAAATTACCCCAAAACATTGATAAGGCTCGAAGGTGGCTTGCGGGTGAATGGCATGCCCAAGCGTACTGATATCGTCATATTTAACCCGCAGGGCGAAAGGATATTGATGGTGGAATGTAAAGCGCCGTCGGTAGCTATAGATCAAAAGGTGTTTGACCAGATAGCCCGTTACAACATGACCCACAAGGTAGCCTTACTTGCTGTTACCAATGGCCTGCAACACTATTATTGCAGTATCGATCATGTAGCGTGTACCTACCGGTTTATTGAAGATCTGCCCGATTACAGATCATTGTAACTAAGCGAGGCTGATCAGGTTTTGGATCTTCTCGAACAGTTCTTCCGGCTTAAATGGTTTGGAAACATAATCGTTCATGCCCGAACTGAAAACCTTTTGTTTAATATCAAACAGCGCCGAAGCCGTAAGGGCGATGATAGGGATATTGGCCTTTTTGGTATCGGGCAACTTACGGATCTCTACAGCCGCGTCAAAGCCGTTAAGCACCGGCATTTGCAGGTCCATTAATATAATATCGTAATTACTGTATTGCAGCATTTGTATGGCGCGTTCGCCGTTTTCGGCAATGGTGGGTGTTATTTTCCACTTAGCCAGCAGCTTTTTCATCAGCATTACGTTAACCACGTTGTCTTCGGCTATTAGTATTTGCAGGTTGCTCAGGTCGTCGTGCGTTTGAAAGGTGGGCTTCACCTCATCGGCCACGGCCTCTACCTCGGTTGATACCGGGAACTCCATATTAAACGAAAACTCCGACCCGATGCCTAACTTACTCACCACGTTCATTTGCAAGCCCTGTAATTCAAGCAAGCGCTTTACAATGGCCAGGCCTAAACCGGTACCGCCGTACTGGCGTGTAGTAGTAACCGACTCCTGCGCGAAGGGCTCAAAGATCATTTCCAGGTTCTTTTTATCGATACCTATACCGGTATCACGTACCGAAAAATTGACCATTACCGAGCCTTGCTTATCCTCCGCACAACTCACACGTACCCAAATACAGCCTTCGGGAGTAAACTTAATGGCATTGCTTACCAGGTTAAATATGATTTGGGTGATGCGTGTAGGATCGCCCAGAAAGCTTCTGTCTTGTAGTTTATTGTCGATATCCAGCTTAAAGATGAGTCCTTTTTCGCCGGCCTTAATGATGAGGCCGCCACAAATGCTGTGCATCAGTTCGTTCAGGTTAAAGCGGGTGTTTTCAAACACCACCATGCCCGATTCTATCTTGTTAAAATCAAGCACATCGTTAACAATGGCCAGCAGGTTATTCGCCGAAAATTTCAGGATATCGAGGTTCTCCTGCTGATCGTTACGCGGATTGTTCATCAGCAGTAAATTGCTCATGCCAATAACCGCGTTGAGCGGCGTACGGATTTCGTGCGACATGATAGACAGGAACTCCGACTTGGCCTGCGATGATTTTTCGGCCTTTTCAATAGCCCACTCCAGCTTGGCGTTAAGCCCGCTTTGCAGCCTGCTTGTATCTTTTAGTTGTTGTATGTTTGATACAAAGGCATTATAAAAATGACTGTGTATAAAAATGATAAGCACGAAATTGGCGAAAATACTGATGATAACGGTAGACTGATCTACGTTTTCGGGCTTTAAGCCGATAACATAACTGTTTTCAAACCGCCATATTAAAAAAGCCAGTATAGGCAGCACGTTAGCCAGCGAATAAAAGATCCCCCAGCGTTGCCCCAGCATATAAAAAGAGAAAACGATCACCAAAATGATCACCTGTATGGTAATTACGTTTACGTTTTGCAGGGTAACGTAAACATCAACCAGGTTTACTACAGTGCCTAAAGTAAGCAAGGCAACAGATACTACCTTCCAGCGTGGGTTGTAGGTAATGGCCTTAAATAGCAGCAATACACAGGTAAGCATAATGCCTAATGTGTAAGTGAGTATTATTTGGTGTTGAAGATATACGTTGAAAAACAGTGCACCCAGTGCAACGGAAACTAAAAGTAAACCGTAGTACAGCAGGCGAACCTTAGCCTGGTCAATAATCGACTGACCATCGTTAAGTATAGGGCTAAGTGAAAAATTATAAAAGGACGCTTTTTTGCTCATTAATGTAACCGTGGTAACATATCATGCTTTAAATATTCAGCATATTTAAAGCATGATACCAACCATAGTAGCTACAATTAATTAGCCAAAAGATACAAGCCCCGCCACAATGATGGCTAATTTGGCCTCTGCATCAGCCTTTTTCTTTCTCTCGTTTTCTATAATTTCGGGTTTCGCGTTCTGTACAAAGCGCTCGTTATTCAGTTTAGCATCAACAGATTTCAGGAAGCCTAAAAGATATTCTTTCTCTTTTTCCAGGCGTTCCTTTTCGGCGGCAACATCTACAGTTTCGTTAAGCGGAATAAAAAACTCGTCTGTTTGTGCTAAAAATGCATTCGCGCCTTCCAGCTTTTCGTCAATAATGGTAAACTCGCTGATGTTGCCAAGCTTGGTGATAATACCCGCGTAAGCATTATAATCAATAGCCGAGTTTATTTTTACCGATAGCGGAAGCGCCTCTTTTGGAGACAGCTGTTTATTATTACGAATATTCCTGATTTGAGTAACAACTAATTTTACCGTTTCAACATCGGCAAGTAGCTGTGTATTTATTTGCCCAAAGGTTGGCATTTGCGCCACGATAATACAATCTTTTGAATCGCGCGTTCCGAACAGTTCATCATGCCAAAGCTCTTCTGTAATAAATGGGGTGAACGGATGTAACACCTTTAACAAGTTCTCGAAGAAACGGATAGTGTGGGTATATGTCTCCCTATCTATCGGTTGCTGGTACACCGGCTTTATCATTTCGAGGTACCAGGCACAGAAATCGTCCCAAACGAGCTTATAAGTGGCCATTAAGGCTTCTGATAACCTGTATTGAGCAAAGTCGTCCTCTATTTCGGCAAGTGCCTGGTTAAAACGGTTTTCGAACCAGGTGATAGCTATTTTATTTTTTCCTTCCAAGCTATCGTCAACTTCCCAGCCTTTAACCAGTAAAAAAGCGTTCCAAATTTTGTTACCGAAGCTCGAACCCTGTACGCAGTCCTTTTCATCGAACATAATATCGTTACCGGCAGGTGATGATAGCAGCATACCAACACGTACACCATCGGCGCCGTATTTGGTGATCAGGTCTAAAGGATCGGGCGAGTTACCTAACGATTTTGACATTTTACGGCCCAGCTTATCGCGTACAATACCGGTAAGGTAAACGTTCTTGAACGGAACCTCGCCGCGCCACTCGTGCCCGGCCATGATCATTCTCGCTACCCAAAAGAAAAGAATTTCAGGAGCGGTTACCAGGTCGTTTGTTGGGTAGTAATAATTGATCTCGGCATTATCAGGCTCGGCAATACCATTGAATACCGATATTGGCCATAACCATGAAGAGAACCAGGTATCAACCACGTCTTCCTCTTGTGTAAGATCGGCCGCGGTTAGTTGAGCGTTATCGGCAGAAAGCTTTTTGGCCTCTTCCAGCGCTTCCTCTACGGTTTTGGCTACCACGAAATCGCCATTGGGCAGGTACCAGGCAGGTATTTGCTGCCCCCACCATAACTGGCGACTGATATTCCAATCCCTAACGTTCTCCATCCAGTGACGGTAGGTATTGATGAATTTCTCGGGGATCAGCTTTATCTCACCGTTCAGTACATAATCCAGCGCAGGTTTGGCCATCTCTTCCATTTTGCAAAACCATTGCATGGATAGTTTGGGCTCAATAGCGGCATCGGTACGTTCCGAAAATCCTATTTGCGATTTGTAATCTTCTGTTTTCTCTAAATTACCGGCTTCTTCCAACAGCACAGCTATTTTTTTACGGGCGATGAAGCGGTCTTCACCAACCAGTATCTGCGCCTTTTCGTTCAGCGTACCGTCGTCGTTTAAAATATCTATAACCGGCAGTTTGTGTTTAATGCCCAGCTCATAGTCATTCAAATCGTGCGCAGGGGTAACTTTCAGGCAGCCAGTACCGAAGTCCATGGCTACGTATTCGTCCTGTATTAAAGGTATAACCCTGCCAATTAGCGGAACATAAACGCTTTTGCCATGCAAATGGAAATAACGCTCATCGTTAGGGTTAACACATATTGCGCTATCCGCCATAATGGTTTCCGGGCGCGTGGTAGCGATGGTTAGGTAGTTGTGAGTTGCGAGTTGCGAGTTGTAAGTATCAACATCTTCACCACTTTCGGACTTCCCGTCTTCCGGACTTCCGGACTCCGCAACATCTACTACTTGATACTTTATATAATACAGCTTCTGATTAACTTCTTTGCGGATAACTTCCTCGTCGGATACGGCGGTTTTGCCCTGGGGATCCCAGTTTACCATGCGTACGCCGCGGTATATCCAGCCTTTTTTGTACAGGTGGATAAAAGTATCTATCACGGCTTCGCTCATGTGCGGATCCATGGTGAAGGCGGTACGGTCCCAATCGCATGAGGCGCCTAACTTTTTGAGCTGCTCCAGTATGATACCTCCGTATTTATTTTTCCAGTCGTAAGCGTGTTCCAGGAACTCGGTACGGGTAAGGTCTTTTTTGCTGATGCCTTTCTCTTTCAGCATGGCTACTACTTTGGCTTCGGTAGCGATGCTGGCATGGTCTGTTCCGGGTACCCAGCAGGCATTTTTGCCTTTCATGCGGGCACGACGGATGAGTACATCCTGTATGGTATTATTCAACATGTGGCCCATGTGCAGCACCCCGGTGACGTTTGGCGGTGGTATTACAATTGTATAAGGTTCGCGTTCATCAGGTACCGAAGCAAAAAACTTTTGCTCCAGCCAGTAGCTATACCATTTATCTTCAAACTCTGCGGGCTGATATTTTTTAGAAATACTCATAAGCCGCAAAAATAATAAATCATTTCATTAGTCGGTCATAGCATTGGTCATTACGTCATTAGTCATTTCTTTGGTCATTGGGGCATTTGGTCATTAGTCATTGGATTGTGGTTATTGGTTATTCTGGGTATAGCCTGTTACATGCAAGCAAATCAGTTCATCAACCTAACTCACTAATCTCCATACAACTTACAACTCTCAACATACAACCCGCATAACACAATAATCCGTCAAAATAAAAGTTATAGTATGGTAATTAATTGCAACGCATTATGAAAGTATTGTCCGTAAACAGATTATTACACGACCTTTTGAAACGGTCGCGATTAGAATTTCTGATCAACTGGTTTAACCGCTAAAAATATCCGGGCCCGTTAAACTAATATCCGGCAATACTGCGGCGGGGTGGGCATAGTATAAATTTTCTTAATACAAGTTCGTTAAAACGAGGCCGGTACATTTGTATTGCCCTCGTTTTTTATGGGGCCAATGTAAAAATACTATTGAACCGCCTAATTGGCTATGCAGACTTAGCCAACTCGGGGCAAACACTTATCTTTGCCGCCAATATTATGTTCATCAATCAATTTTACGACAAAGGACTGGCCCACGCATCGTACGCGGTGATACGTGCCGGCAAAATGATAGTGATAGACCCGGCGCGCGACCCGCAGCCGTATTACGATCTTGCAACCCTGCACGAAGCTGATATTGTGGGTGTTATTGAAACACACCTGCATGCCGATTTTGTGAGTTCGCATCTGGAAATTCACCAAACCACCGGTGCAACGGTTTACGTGAGCAAGGTTGCCCATGTTGATTATCCGCACGAAACGTTTGATGACGGCGACGTGATCAGCCTGGTCGATATCAAACTGAAAGCCATTAACACCCCCGGCCATTCGCCCGATTCTATCTGTATTTTGGTAGAGGACGAAAACGGCAGGGATACCACCATATTTACCGGCGATACGCTGTTTGTAGGTGATGTTGGTCGCCCGGATCTGCGTGAAACGGCTGGTAATGTAACCGCCAAAAAGGAAGAACTGGCCAAGCAGATGTACCACTCCACCCGCGAAAAGCTAATGAAGCTGACTACCGACGTGGTGGTTTACCCTGCTCACGGCCCCGGCTCGTTATGCGGCAAAAATATGAGTCCCGATCTGCAAAGCACCATAGGCCGCGAACTGCGCGAAAACTATGCCCTGCAACTAATGGACGAGCTGAAATTTGTGAACCTGTTAATTGCCGATCAGCCTTTTGTGCCCCGTTATTTTGGCTTTGATGTAGAAACCAATAAAGCAGGTGCAAGTGCATTTAATGCCGGTGTTGAAGGCATTACGCACACTGCCACTATTGAAAAAGGCGCGCTGGTTATTGATAACCGCCCTAAAAAGGATTTTGTACAAGGCCATATAAAAGGCGCTATTAACCTACAGGATGGCGAAAAATTTGAAACATGGTTAGGTTCGATATTAAATGCCGATGAACAGTTTTACCTGATAGGTGCCGACCGTGAAGCTTTAGACATCGCAATAAAGAAAGCCGCTAAAATTGGCTACGAGAAAAATATAAAAGCGGCGCTCAACAATGTTGACGGCCAAACACAAACTTCACCTGAACTGAATTTTGAGGATTTTAAGGAAAACCCCGATAACTACACCATAATTGATGTACGTAACCACAGCGAAATAGCCAAAGGCAAACTGTTTAAAAACGCTATCCCCATCCCGCTGCCCGAACTTCGCGACAGGCTAAACGAGATACCTACAGGTAAACCGATAGTAGTACACTGCGCGGCCGGTTACCGCTCCGCAGCGGGCAGCAGCATTATAGAGGGCGCAATTACTCAAGTACCGGTGTATGATTTGAGTGAGCGGATCAATGGGTTTGCGGTGAAAAAGTAAAAAATGAAATATTTATCGTTTGCTCTATTACTTCTTTTATTGCCTCTCCTTTGTATGTCGCAAAGCGGAGGGGGTAAAAATGCTTTTACAGAAACCTTTATACACAACGTTGCGAACAAACCAACAACACGTTTAGAACTTACCCATCTTAAGAACTCGGTTAACGGAGTATTTTATAGCTATGATAAATTATCAGACGGAACACTTATATATTACCACTCACAATTAAAAAACTTATCGATAAACAAACAGCACATCCGGTTTAGTTTGTTGAAATATACCATCAGTGGTAAACCGTTTCAAAACGGCGTTAAGAAGCAAGAACTTTATATTAAGGATAAAAGTAAAATACCGGCATTACTATTATTTCCACAAAACTTCTCGGGCGTTGTCTCTTCTGTTGGTTTAAAATTACGCCGAACTTCAACATTACATGATTCAGCATCTGATGAATTTGTCTTTATAAAAAAAGAATAAATTATACAAACGGACTTTTCCTTTAACACCCTACCATGACCGAACCCCTAAAAATAGTACCTACTGCCGATGGGTCAAATACCATATACAACGCGCAGGTGGGCGAAAACTACCATTCTAAACATGGGGCGCTGCAAGAGAGTCAGCATGTGTTTTTAAATTCGGGTTTACGGTACTTTTTGGCTGATAAAGAAATCGCTGAGGTATCAGTACTGGAAGTAGGGTTCGGCACCGGATTGAATTTTTTATTAAGCGCCGATTTTTGCAGCGGCAAACAACTCTCGCTCAATTATACGGGTATCGAAGCCTATCCTTTAACACCCGAAATGATCAGCCAGACGGGATACGAGCAATACGCTACCAACGCTCTTTGGGGAAGCTTTTTGAGTAAGTACAGTGATTCGCTTACTACCGCTGTTGAGTTAAACGACTATTGCAAGCTGCAAATAGCCCATTGTAAACTGGAAGATTTTACATCGCCCAAGCTTTATGACATAATTTATTTCGATGCCTTCGCCGCCATACATCAGCCCGAAATGTGGGATGATACTGCCATTGCACATACGCTTAGCTTTTTAAAACCCGGCGGTGTGTTTGTTACTTACGCTATTACCGGCAACCTTAAGCGTGCCATAAAAGCGTTAGGCTTAAAGGTAGAGAAGGCGCCCGGAGCACCCGGCAAACGCGAGATGCTACGTGCTACAAAAAACCTGTAACACACCTGCTTTAAATTATTATTTTTACCAAAAAACAGCTTTATGCCATTAGTTCCTCCTGTTACCGCGTATACCCCTGCTTCTTCGTTCGAGCGTTTATTGGCCATTATGGACGATCTGCGTGTTAATTGCCCATGGGATAAAAAACAAACCATGGAAACCCTGCGCCACCTCACTATTGAGGAAACCTACGAACTATCTGACGCGGTGTTGGGCAACGATACACAGGAAATAAAAAAGGAACTGGGCGATATTATGCTGCACCTCGTTTTCTACGCTAAAATCGCCTCCGAAACCAACGAGTTCACTATAACCGATGTGCTGAACGGCATATGCGATAAACTGATTAACCGCCACCCGCATATTTACAGCGATACCGAGGTGAACGACGAAGCCGACGTAAAACGCAATTGGGAACAAATTAAACTGAAAGAAGGCAATAAATCGGTATTAGGTGGTGTGCCCGCCTCCTTACCTGCATTGGTGAAGGCTGCCCGCATACAGGAGAAGGCCCGTGGCGTGGGCTTCGATTGGGAAGAGAAAAGCCAGGTTTGGGCGAAGGTAGAAGAGGAGATGCAGGAGTTTAAAAACGAGTTTAATACAGAAACCGATACGCCGATAGACCAGGATAAGGCCGAGGGCGAATTTGGAGACCTGCTGTTCTCGCTTATCAACTATGCACGTTTCATCAATATTAACCCCGAGAACGCGCTGGAGAAAACCAACCGTAAATTCATCAAACGTTTTCAATACCTCGAAACCAAGGCACGCGAAAACGGCAAGCAACTGCACGACATGACGCTGGCCGAAATGGATGTGTTTTGGGACGAAGCAAAAAAATTATAAGTTTTTTTATTTTCTGCTGTAGCGTTTTGTAACCGGTCTGCGTACGGGTTAAAAAAAGCTTAGGAAATGAAAAAGAACTTGATTTATGTGGCCCCGTTGGTAGCTTTAATTTTAGGAGGCATTTTAACCGGATGTCTTAAAACAAAAGAAAATACCCCAGCCCCTGTACCGTCCGGCAAATTTGGCGGGCAATTTAGAGTGATCCGTAAAAAAGCAACCGGTCCTGGTTTCGATACCCTTATCAAAACCACTACCTTTAAGTTGAACATGAAAGCCGACAGCGGCTATAAAGTAGTTGGTGATACTACCAAACACGCTGGCAGCCATGGCACTTACTCTAACAATGATTATTACATTCAGTTTAACGATGTTACCTATTCAGAAACCGATACTTCAAAAAAGAAGCACCTGGTAGGCGTATATCGTTTTTACTATGATGGGGATATACTGCAAATGGTGCGCAGTTACTCCGATACCCTTAGTTATCAATACGATTTGAAAAAAACGGCAAACTAAAACGTGTCTTTTCTTACCTTTACCTTACCTAATAAGGATCGTCACATCACCAGGCACCAGGAGCGTTTAATGCATCAAACCAAAAGCATTACTGAGAGCGAAATCGTCAGTCAATGTAAAAAAGGCAGCTTAAAATACCAGGAAGTACTTTACAAACAGTACTATGGGTATGCTATGGGTGTTGGTTTGAGGTACAGCATTAACCGCGATGATGCATTAGAGGCGGTGAACGATGCCTTCATAAAAGTGTTTAACAACATACACACCTATAATGAAGATAAACCCTTTAAGGCGTGGCTGCGTACAGTGGTGGTTAATACCGCTATTGACCAGCGCCGCAAGGGTTTAAAGTTTCAGCTGAATACAGATATAGATGACGCGCCGCAAATTGGGTACAACGCCAGCGTTGTAGGCACCCTTAACGCGCAGGACATTTTAAAGCTTTTAAATGAGTTGCCTGCCATACAGTCAACCATTTTTAACCTGTACGAAATAGATGGATATAATCATGATGAGATTGCAACGATGTTGGATATACCGGTAAGCTCTTCGCGTGTTTATTTAAGCAGGGCGAAAGAACGGTTAAGAAAAATTTTAAGTACGGAGGAACAAAGCTATGAGTGATCAGCTTGATGACGACTTAAAGAGACGCATTAGCGAGGTTTTCGATAACTACGAAGACGACTCAGCTGATGAAGGCTGGATGCTGCTCAGGGAAAAATTTCCTGAACAGTCAAAACATCGCGGTACTGCATGGCTGTGGTGGGCTTCTGCAGCCGCGGTGTTCCTGCTTGTTTTAGGGCTTGGTCTTTGGATCCGTTTTGACGGAGCCAATACCGAAACCAATAATTACGCTGTTAAACTGGTAAAACCAGCTCAACAGCCTAACAAAACTGAAGATAACATAAAACCTGTTATTAAGCAAGTGCCTGCTACCGGCAATGATCAACTGGCATCAACAGGCGGCGAAACGCGGGTTAAACAGGCTTTCAGGCCGGCAGCACCAGCTTTGGTTCAGCAGACCAATGTTAGCCCTGTGCAACCAAATGCAATAGATAGCCAAACGTTTGATTCGCGCGAAGCTATTGCAAGCGCTAAAACTACGGCAACAGCCGGAACAGATAGCGCCGCTATTATTGCTAATGCTAAAGTACAGCCGGTGTATGCCGTTACGCAGCAACCACAGGTAAATGCGCCAACCGTTGCTACACAGCAACCCGCGGTAAACGATCAGCCTGCTGCAAAACAACAGCCTGTGGTTACTACGCAACCCGCGGTTAAGCAAGAGCCCGAAAAATCGGCTATTGAAAAACTGTTCGAGAGGGAACAGCGTGCCATGGCCAGCAATACCAAAAAGACTGCAGATAGTAAAAACGAAGATAAACTGGTACACTTCGGCGTATATGCCGGTACTTATGTTAACTATGCCAAAGGCAGCGATAACCAGGTGAACGTTGGCGCAGGCTTAACATCCGACTTTAAACTTACCAAAAAACTCAGGTTCTCTACCGGTGTATCTATCGCCCAAAACTCTATGAGTTATGGTACCGAAATACCCAAGGTAGCAGCGCAGGCCTCGCTAATGGCAACCGCGGTGCGTGAGCAGTCGTTCAGTGGTATAACGGCACCGCCGGAGTTTAAAGATTATAACGCTTCATTGGTGGGCCTCGATATTCCGTTGAATCTGAAATATGAGTTTAACCCGAGCAAGAGCGATACCTACATTTCGGCAGGTGTAAGCTCTGGAACATTTATTAACGAGAGTTATAACTATCGTTTCAGCTATTCGGCCCCGTTCAGCTACGCCAATAACCAAACCGAAAACGAGAACATCAATAAAAGCTTCAACAACTTTTATTTCGCTAAAACGCTCAACTTCGCCTTTGGCGTAGGTTATCCGCTGGGTAAAAGCAACAGATTGGTGATAGAGCCATTTGTTAAATACCCGCTGGCCGGTTTAGGTGCCCAGCAGATCCGTTTCGGCGCGGGCGGTGTAAACCTGAAGCTGAACTTTCAAACAAGAAGAAAATAAGTTGGTCAGTGGTCAGTGGTCAGTGGTCAGTGGTCAGTGGTCAGTGGTCAGTGGTCAGTGGTCAGTGGTCAGTGGAAAAACATATTGAAAGGATTGGTGGTTTTGGTCATCGATCCTTTTTTATTAAAAAAGAAGAGAGTTTCTTCCGAGCCTGACAAACCCTCCGTTAACCGTAAAAATGCGGCATCGTAAGGAACGGGTAGCACAAGCCCTGCCCACGCACAGCCTTTAAAAGTTCCTTGCGCAGCCGCATTTTTTTCTTTGGTGACTTTCTTTTTTGAGAGAAAAAAGAAAGTTACATCCACTAACGATGATTATAGCATAGCCATACCTAACGAAGAGCTGAATATAAATAAGAGCATCTGAAACAAGTTCAGTACAGTGGGATCAAAGTTAGAGAATCCTACTTAAACCTGATCGCCTTAACCGGCGACACTTTACTCACTAATGTCGATGGAATGATCAGCACCAATAAACAAATAAGCAGTGTACCCAAGTTAAGTACAACCACTTCAAACCAACCTATTTGCACGGGTACAAAATTCATGTAGTATGATGCGGGATCGAGGGTGAAGAAATGCGTTTTATCCTGGAACCAGCCTAAACCCAAGCCAAATACGTTGCCCAAAAATAACCCTACCCCTATCAGGTATGAGGCATTGTATAAAAATATCTTACGGATGTTCCAGTTACTGGCGCCAAGTGCTTTAAACATGCCTATCATGGCTGTACGTTCCAGTATCATGATGAGCAGGGCCGATATCATGTTGATCACCGCTACTACCAACATTAGTATCAGCATTACCTGGGCATTTACATCTAACAGGCCAAGCCACTCAAAAATGGTAGGATACAGCTCCATTATGGTGTACGATTTTAGCGTGGGCGGCATATTGGCTTCCAAAATATCGGTAGCCCGGTCAATTTGATCTATATCGCCTATTTTTACCTCATAGCCGCCAATCTGGTTTTCGTCCCAGTTATTTAAACGCCTTATTACCGATAGGTTTCCTACCACAAAGTTACGGTCAACCTCATCTACCCCGGCACTAAAAATACCGCATATAGTGAAAGGGCGCTTTTTTAAAGGCTCTTGCACAAAGTACATGATAAACTTATCGCCCACTTTTAAACGTAACCTATCTGCCGTATGGCGCGATATCATGATCTGTTTTTGGGCAGCCGCCGAATCGGTAAAGTCGATCACTTTACCTGATAGCAATGCCTTCTGAAAGAAAGAAAAATCGTAATTCTTGTCAACCCCCTTTAGCACCACGCCCTCAATTTCATCATTGGCGCGAATGATGCCCGGCTTGGTAGCAAAAGGCATTACCTGCTTAATGAGGTTGTTTTTCAGGGTGCGGGCTACAAAGTCGTCGTCGGCCTTAAAAGGTGAAATTTCGTAGGAGTTATTGGAATCGAAATTAACCACCTGCATATCGCCCGAAAATCCGCGAACTTTTACGCTGATCTCTTGTTTAAAGCCTTGTACTACCGCGAGTGATAATATCATTACGCCCAGGCCAAGCATAATGCCAATAATGGCAATGCGCACAATCAGTTTGGAGAATGTACGTTTTGACTTAAACGTTATACGACCTGCTATAAATGACGAAAAACTCAACGCAAAAATGATTTTGTGTACCTTCGCAAATATGCGGTTTTAACGTTAATTATGATGATTTAAATTGCATGGAGAACCTATTATGTTGTATATAAACGCTTTTTTACGGTTGGCTACCTTTTCTTTTGTATTAGGCAGCAACACCTGCAGCCAGCCCCTGCCGGCTGCTCCATCAAAAAAGACCGACACGGTTGCTGTTAACAGCACTGCCGAAAAAACAATAATTCCGGGTGCCGACAGAACCGAACTTTACCTGAATGACCTGAAGGGCAAAAACATCGGCATGGTGGTTAACCCTACCTCCATCATCGGTAAAAACAAAACCACAACTGTGGATAGCCTCCTGAAGCTGGGCATCGGCATTAAAAAGATCTTCGGCCCTGAGCATGGTTTCCGTGGGAACGCAAGTAATGGCGCTACCATAGGCGATGAAACGGATGCCGCGACCGGCCTGCCTGTAACATCTTTATATGGCAAACATTACAAACCCACGCCTGAAGATCTTAAAGGCCTTAACCTGCTGATATTTGATATACAGGATGTAGGCACGCGTTTTTACACTTACATATCAACGCTGCATTATGTAATGGAAGCCTGTGCCGAAAACAATATCGAACTGATGGTTTTCGATCGCCCCAACCCCAACGGCTTTACAGTTGATGGCCCTATACTGGACACTGCCTTCCGCTCGTTTGTAGGCATGCACCCTATCCCTATTACCCACGGGATGACGATTGGCGAATACGCGCAGATGATAAACGGCGAACGCTGGTTAAAAAAAGGCGTGCAGTGCAAGCTGAAGGTGATCAAGGTGGCTAACTACGATCATCAATCGAGCTATGTACTACCTGTTAACCCCTCACCTAACTTAAATTCGGCACAGTCTATTTTGTTATATCCAAGCATTTGTTTGTTTGAGGGTACGGTGCTTAGTCTGGGTCGTGGCACCATGACGCCCTTTGTAATGGTTGGGCACCCGCTGCTGAAAGACAAGTATAAATTCTCCTTCACTCCGGTAAGTATCCCCGGCATGAGCGAGGACCCACCGCAGAAAGGGAATACCTGTTACGGTATAGATTTTCGTAATTACGATGCCTCCATATTTAAAACTACGGGCAAACTTAACCTTACCTGGTTAATTGATTTTTATAAGGCTTTTCCTGATAAGAAAGTGTATTTTAATGCGTATTTTAGAAAGCTTGCCGGAACCGACAAACTTGAAGAACAAATAAAGCAGGGCAAAACCGAGGATGAAATAAGACAGACCTGGGAGCCCGGTTTAAGTAAATTTAAAGTAACGCGCGCTAAATACCTGCTTTATCAGTAGTGTGTAAAATGCGGGGCCGTTAAGCAAACATTTACTATTGATCTTTATTTTTACAAAAAGCATCCACCTACAAGAAAAACATCGCATAATATGAGAATAGTGTTCATGGGCACCCCGCAGTTCGCAGTAGCATCGTTAGATGAACTGATACAGCATGGCAGTAATATTGTTGCCGTGGTAACCGCGCCCGATAAACCCGCCGGCCGGGGACAAAAAGTAACTGAAAGCGCTGTAAAACAATATGCCGTGGCCAATGGCATAAAAGTTTTACAACCCGAAAAACTGAAAAGCCCCGAGTTTTTAGAGCAACTGAAAGCGCTCAATGCCGATTTGCAGGTCGTTGTAGCCTTCCGGATGCTGCCCGAGGTGGTTTGGAGCATGCCACATAAAGGCACTATTAATTTACATGCCTCACTGTTACCGCAATACCGTGGCGCCGCCCCTATTAACTGGGTGTTGATAAACGGCGAAAAGGAAAGCGGTGCTACTACTTTCTTTTTAAAGCACGAAATTGACACCGGTGATATTTTATTCACCGAAAAGATAACTCTTACCGGCAGCGAAACCGCCGGTGAACTGCACGACCGTCTGATGAACAAAGGCGCTGGCCTATTGGTAAAAACGGTAAAGGCTATTGAAAGCGGCCGTTACCACGAACATCCGCAGGCACAAATAGCGGTAGATACTGAGTTAAAACACGCCCCGAAACTCACCAAAGAAACCGGCATTATCGACTGGACACAGACTGCTATCAGCATTTACAACCTTATACGCGGCTTAAGTCCGGCGCCATCTGCATCAACTACGCTGAATGGCAAAAACATTAAAATATACATAGCCGAATACCAGGAAACAGAACCCGCTATACAACCCGGCGGCTTTTTAACCGACAATAAAACCTACCTGAAATTCGCTGCCAAAGATGGCTTTGTGATACTGAAGGATGTACAATTAGAAGGTAAAAAAAGGATGGGTATAGAAGAGTTTTTGAGGGGTGTGAAGCTGTAACAAGTCGACTTTTACCATCACGTCATTGCGAGGAACGAAGCAATCTCTACGTAGGTTTTGGTTGTGCTTTTATCAGTGTCAGCCTGCTCTTGGGCGCAGCGCCTCATTACTTTTGAGCCCAAAAGTAACAGACTAAGCGAAGCGATCTCATGAGCACCTATAAAAAACAAACAAACAGCGAATAACGGCTTGTCCAGCAAAAGGCTTCTTTGCCGCACGAGGCAATCACCCTGCAAAACGTGCAGAACTTTGGGCTGGAACTTTTGCCCCACTGCTCTTACCTGCCCCACATGCAACAAGTTCACTATGCCGCCTTTTCGCTCTGGCCAACATCGTTCTGCACGCTTTCACCCGAAGCTGTTTGCTGACGGGTAAGATGGCTTATTTCTTAATCAATTTTTCCTGATATTTATTAGCCAGTTGCTTGGTATGGCGTAACACTTTACCGGCTTTCTTTTCAACTACGGCTATGCCTTTATTTTGCGCAATCCCGCCATCTTCATATTTTTCAATTTCGGGGAGCGAAACCACCAGCTGCAATAATGTATATGAATCATCAATAGAGGTATTCTGATGCTCGATGGCATTGATAAGCGATTGGAAACGCTTTGTTTTATCGGTGTACCCGGATTGGCTCTGTTTTATAATGGCGAGCATCTTTTGCCTAAGCAAAGTATCTGATATTTGTTTTGTAGCATCAACGGCTGATGTATAGTATTCATCTGCCTTTTCGTAATATGCTTTGAACTTTTGGATCGTGTCGGCTTTAGCTTTTTTAAACCCGGCCAATTCGTCTTCAAACTTACTTAACGAGCTATCCTTCCCGGCTATATCTCTGTAAATTGCCGTCATCAGGTTGGAATCTGAAACTCTTTTACTAATAAACACATCCGAAGATTCGTCTTTTAGCGCCGCCGGTATATTTTCAACATCGGTGCTATCTGCTGTTTTTTGTTTGCTGTTACACGCCAGGCAAACGCAAACTACCAGTATCGGAAGTATAATTAATTGTGACAGGTTTTTCATGCCTAAATATAGCATTGCAAAACTTCATCTGCAATTAACAGATGCAAATTAGGATGCTTTGCCTTCCATTATGTCGTCATCCAGTCCTTCATCAAATTCATTGTACAAAGGCAGCACAAGGGCATCCTCCCCATGTCGTCTCTTTTTGCGGAACGAGAAGGTATTAAGCTTGTAGATGAATAAAAAGATAAGCGAAGTAGCTATGGCGCCGAAGGTATGCCATAAAAAATGGGTGCCTATTGGTATAATGGCCCATGTATCAATAATACGGAAGAACAGCGCGAAACCAAAAGCTATAAAAGCCCCCGCGACCAGCCACACATTTCTCCATCTTGTTTTTATAAGCACCATTAGCAACGGCAATACAATCATGAGCACCATTACGCCGTAGTTAACACTAAACATAATATGCTTATCATACGCCAGGTAAAGCTGGTGCAGGCCAAACTCTATCAGCCCGAAAGCGATTAAAGCGACTATACCGTAAATACGTTTCCCGGTTGCTATTATTAAAAAGTAAACACTGGCCAGCAGGCACAGCACAGCGATAGGCACCCAATCCATATACATAAAAAAGCGCCACTGCCTGAAAGCGTGATATACCGTACCACCCACACAACCAATGAGCAGCATCCACGATGCTACACTGAGGAAGATATAACGCTTATCAAAACCTTTAAACTTAATGAGCCAGTAAAACGCGGGGATCAGAAATAAACCAGATGTTATCATGTTCCAGGGCTCGGGAAACAGGTGAGCCATATTGGTTTCGGTATATAAGGCTGCGCCATCAGGCGGAAGTATATTAAGTAGCAGCATGTAAATTGTGGTTTGTTAGTATAACAGTATTTCAAATTAAATGTTGGCACAGCTTGGTTAAAAAAATTTAACAATAAAAAGATATCAACAAACCAAAATGCTGTTACTTTTGCCGGATTATTAAAAAACAGCATGATTAACAGCCCTTACATTGATCGTTTAAAAACTGAAATACAACCACTGCGCGACCAGCTTACCGGCCACGCTTTGTATGCCAACATCAGCACCATTAACCAGTTGAACCTGTTTATGGAACATCATGTATTCGCTGTTTGGGATTTCATGTCGCTGTTAAAATCGTTACAGCAAAAACTTACCTGCACCGCCGTACCATGGATACCCGTGGGCAGCGCCAATACCCGTTACCTCATCAATGAAATTGTAACCGGCGAAGAAAGCGATGTTGACGAAGCTGGCAATCGTACCAGTCATTTCGAGTTATACCTTACCGCTATGGAGCAGGCTGGTGGCAATATTGAGGGCATTAAAACCCTGCTTGCTGAACTAAGCACCGGCAAAACCATTAACCAGGCGTTAACTGATGACGCAATACCTTATACCGCGCGCGATTTTGTACGCCACACCTTTGAGGTGATCGGCACCGGTAAAGCCTATTTAGAGGCAGCGGTATTTACTTTTGGCCGTGAGGACCTGATACCGGACATGTTCATCAGTATGGTGAAAGAACTGAGCCAAAGCCTGCCGGGCAAAGTAGATATATTATTATATTACCTGGAACGCCATATTGAAGTTGACGGTGACCATCACTCACAACTGGCCTACCAGATGACTGCCGAACTTTGCGGCACCGACGAAACCAAATGGGCCGAAGCTACCAAAGCCGTTAAAGCCGCCTTACAGGCAAGAATTGATCTTTGGGATGGTATACTGGCCGAGATTACTGAAGATAGTACGGTATCGTTATAGTTTATTCAACTCGTCCATCAGCGCCTTGCTTTGGCGATTAAAGTAGCGCCTCACGCCAAAGCCCATTACCGATTGTATACCACGCCCGGCATTGGTTAAAAATACCTCATCGGCCTCGTACAGTATTTCGGGATTGATCTGCGCTTCGGTGATGCCTATGTTATTCGCTTTGGCAATATTGATGATCACCTGCCGCATTACTCCCTCTACACAGCCCTCGCTTAAAGCCGGGGTATAGAGGTGATCTTTGTAGTTTACAAACACGTTTGAGCTGCTGGCCTCGCACAAATACCCTGCCTGGTTAAGCAAAAACACATCATCAAGGTTGTTTTGCTGTTTGCATAGGCCCGCCATTACGTAGATGAGCGAGTTGCAGGTTTTGATATTCGACAAATAGTTAGATGGCTTAGGCAGATCGGTAAAGATATCCATGATCAAACCTTTCGGATTCAGGAAATACCTTGGCTCATCCAGGGGCTGCAATTCGAGGCAATAGCCCATTTTACTGGTGCTGGGCGCATACAAACCCTCGGCGTCGCGGTATACCGTTAGCCGTATACGGGCATGTTTCGCTTTATTACGAATGGCCAGTTCCTCTACCTTATTTTTCAGGAACCAGGCATCCATTTGCGAATAACCATCAATTTTAAGCGCCTTCATTCCCCGTTGCAGGCGATCGGCATGCAGGTCGGCAAATTTCAGCTGTCCTTTCATCATACGCATGCTCTCAAACAAACCATCGCCATACCTAAAACCACGGTTGGCAATAGTAAACACCTTACTATCCGCAGGTAGTATTTCACCATTAAAATTGATAAAAACAGGCATTGTTAAAGGTAGAAATTAGTTTAAGATTTAGTTTGTGATTGTGGCTTTGTATTAATTTTTCGGTTATAATACGTTAATTTTATACCTATTTAACGCTTATACTTCCTTATCGGTATTGGTGTATTTGCGCCATTTAGCCAAAACGCTTTCAAAATCCTGTGGCAGAGGGGCTTCAAAATGGATATATTTTTTGGTGGACGGATGCACAAAACCCAGGGTTTGGGCGTGCAGCGCCTGCCTCGGCATCAGCTCGAAACAGTTCTCAACAAACTGTTTGTATTTACTAAACACGGTACCTTTTAATATTTTATCGCCGCCATAAGTAGCATCGCTAAACAAAGGGTGCCCAATCTGTTTCATGTGCGCGCGGATCTGGTGGGTGCGGCCGGTTTCCAGCTGGCACTCAATCAGCGTAACATAGTTTAATCGCTCCAACACTTTATAATGCGTTACAGACCATTTGCCTTTCTCCGGGTCATCATAAATTGACATCACCCTCCTATCGGCCACGCTGCGGCCAATGTAACCTGTAACGGTACCATCCTCCGGCAGATCTCCCCATACCAGCGCGATGTATTTACGGGTAATGCTATGGTCAAAAAACTGGCGGGCGAGGTAGCTCATACTCCGCTCGTTCTTGCTTATCAGCAGCAAACCCGATGTGTCTTTATCAATACGGTGCACCAGTCCCGGGCGGCCATCGTTACCCGGCAGTGTCGGCAATTGCTGAAAATGATATACCAGCGCGTTAACCAGTGTGCCCGTGTAATTATTATAACCCGGGTGCACTACCATACCGGCATTTTTATTCACTATCAGTACATCATCATCCTCGTAAACAATATTGATGGCGATGTTTTCCGGGTATACCTCGGTATCACGAGGCGGGTGCGGCAATACCACCGAAATTACATCCAGCGGTTTTACCTTATAGCTCGATTTAATGGGCTTATCATTCACCAGCACATTACCCAGCTCAATGGCGTTTTGTATACGATTGCGCGAAGCATTCTCCACACGGTGCATCAAAAACTTATCAATACGTAACAACGACTGACCCTTATCAACCACAATCCGCAGGTGCTCGTACAAGTCCTGCTCTTCCTGTTCTATCAGTTCATCTTCGTTTGCCATTTGCGCAAAAGTAAGGTTATTCCTGATAAACGCATAGCGTTTAAGAGTACAGAAATAAGAGTCAGGAAACAAGATCGTATTGCGTCCTGTATCTTGATTCTTAACTCTTGTATCTCACCCAGTAGTTTTTTATAAGTTTGCAGTATGGATATCAGCCTCGAAATTTTTAGCCCGGTGCAGCAAATTCATCATGAGCTGTTTAAAAGCCGTGAGGTAGAAGTTTTTGTAAAGCGCGACGACATGATTCACCCGCTGATATCGGGCAATAAATGGCGTAAACTGAAGTACCTGTTGAAGAAGTCGCAGGCCGAAAACAAAAGCCACCTGGTAACATTCGGCGGAGCATTCTCTAATCATTTGCTGGCAACGGCTGCCGCTGCTGCAAAATTCGGGTTTAAAGCCACGGGCATTGTGCGGGGCGAGGAAGTAGAGAACGATACCTTGTTTTTGTGCAAGCTACACGGCATGCAATTGTTATTTACCGACCGGGACAGCTATCGCGATAAACCGGCCTTGTTCGAAAAGTATTTTGGCTGTGACAGCGATGCCTTTTTTATAGATGAAGGCGGGGCATCCGCCGAAGGCGCGCAGGGTTGCAGCGAACTGGTAACCGAACTTGACCAACATTTCGACCATATTATTTGCGCCTGCGGAACAGGAACAACAGCCGCCGGAATTATCAACGGCCTGCAACAACACGCACCCGATACCCGGTTTAATGCCGTCCCCGTATTTAAGAACGGCGAATTTATGCGCGAAGAGATCGACCGTTTTTTGCTAAGCCCTTCCGGATATCAGCTGCATACCGATTATCATTTTGGCGGCTACAGCAAAACCAAACCGGAATTGATTGATTTCATCAGGCAGTTCACTGCATCAACCGGCATATTAATTGAGCCTATTTACACCGGCAAAATGTTTTACGCATTGTTTGACCTTATTGAGAAAGGCCAGTTTAAGCCCGGCAGCCGCATACTCGCCATACATACCGGCGGGTTGTGGGGGATATTAGGGATGCGCGATAAGTTTTGAATGGTGAAACTTCAGCGTGTTGTCAGATAGCCACACGCTTAATACTGCGTTTAGCCAAAAATGCGTTAACCGGTTTCTTATCGCCGGTTTCGGAAAAAATAATGACCAGGCTTTTCTGCCGTTTGTAATAAGTGAACATGGTAAGGTTTTTTAATCTGAAATTACTACGGCCTGTGTTTTTAACAATCCGTAAAGCCCTATCTGCTTTAGCATCGGTATCAAACCCTATACTGATGAGGCCTAAGTGGAGGTCTTCATCATCTTTAATAGCCCTGAATGAAGAATACTCTACGAAACAAAAATTGCTGAAATACCTTGTCTTGAAATCTTTATTAAGCAGGTTCACAAATTTGGGGATCGTTGTGCGCTTATCTTCAAACGTGTAGCCATCGCCTATGTCCGATTTAAAATCGTCAACCACCGTTTTAAGTATATCTGTTTTGCAGGTATGCTTAACACCTTTGCTGTTAACAATGGTTTGGGCATTTGAAAAACCGAATACCAATATAAATATGAATGTAACAAGAAATCTCACAGGTAAGGATATTAATTTTTAGTTTATAATAGTGCCCTAAAAGTAATGAAAGCTTTTATTAATTCATTCGCATGGCTCTAAATACTTTACAATTGGTTGTTCATTATGTTCGTTCGATATAGTTTTTAGTTAATAATCGTGATATATTGGACAATATTTCACACTAAATTTCACACATTATTATTGCCAATATTGTCCATCACTTTTTTGTGCGGAGGTTTGCGAGATAGTTAAATTATCGCAAACCCGACTTTATCGGGTATGGAAGTTTACGGATTTTATAGGCAATTTATTTCCGGAAAGAGAGGAGAGAATGTAAAAACGCTTATAAAGGCAAATCGAAATAAAAGGTAGATCCTTTTCCTAACTCGCTGTCTACACCAATTTTACCTTTATGAGAATTAATAATTTCGGTAGATATATAAAGACCCATGCCAAGACCGCTGGCCATGAATTTCATATCCTCAACCCGATAAAAACGCTCGAACACCCGCCCTATTTCTTTTTTCGACATACCAATACCGAAATCAGTTACGGATACCCGCAAGTAGCCTTGCAAGCGCTCGGTTGTTATGATGATCCGTTTATCGTCCTGCGAGTACTTGACAGCATTATTTATAAAATTCATCACCACCTGCTCCAGTCGTTCTGCGTTACCTGAAATGATAATATCCGGTTGTACATTTTCGTAAAAGATATTATCAGGATAAATATGGCGGGCATTTTCAATACAACTTGCAAGTGCCTTTGATATATCGAAGCGTTCAAACTGATACTCTAATCGCCCAGCTTGTATTTTACTTACATCCAATAGGTCGTTAACGAGGTGCTGCAATTTATTTGAAGCCAGGTTGGCCTTTTCAATATAAGTTTTTATTGTTGGCGGCAGCACATCCTTTTTATAGGTGCCAAGTAACTGAAGATAGCCCTTTAAACTGGTAAGCGGAGTTTTTAACTCATGGCTCGCGATACCGATAAATTCATCTTTCCGCTGCATCTGCTGCTTTTGTTCCTCAATATCGGTTGCAGTGCCCACCCATAAAATAATGTGGCCAGCCTCATCCCATAGTGGTATAGCCCGGTTAAGGTGCCAGCGGTAAGAGCCGTCTGTACCTTTGCGGTAACGGTTTTCTACCTCGAAGATATTGCCGGATTCAATAGCGGCATTATACTTTTGGTTGGTGATCTCCAGATCGTCTGGATGTACAATGTCCTCAAATTTGTATTCCCGCTCGTGTTGCAAATCAAGCCCGGTATAATCATACCACTGCCTGTTGTAAAAATTCAATTCGCCGGTGGGCAAACTCGTCCACGTCATTTGTGGTATATTATTGGCAAGCAACTTAAAATGTTCGCGACTGATGAGTAATTCGCTGGTACGTTCTTTTACAATATCCTCCAGTTCATCATTCATTTTTTCGGCAGCGTTGTGCGCAATTGCCAGCTCGTCATTTTTTAACTGCAATTGCTTTTCTGCATTCTTTTGTATGGTGAGATCGGTTAATATTAGGCTTAACGCCATACCTTCATCCAATTCAAGCGCGTTGCACGATAAAAGGCAGGGAACTATTTCACCCGTAATGGCAGTAAGGTTTATTTCTTGTTTGCAATCCTCCTCCCAGCCATTACCAATCACCCTGGCAAATTTATCTAATTCATCATCTGAAATAAATCTGTCGAATGTTGTGCCTGCTACTTTTTCTAAGGGAGAGCTTACCATAGCGGCAAAGCGCGAATTACTATAGAGTATAACACCCTCGCGGTTAAGTGTAACCGCGCCTTCATTCATTTTCTCGATAAAAACACGGTAAGTTTGGTCGGCGGTTTTAAGCGTGTAAAGCTCATGTCCGTTTTCTCCTTTTAAAACAAACGCATCAACCTGCCCTGTACGAATTGCCTGTATAGTATCGTTCGCCTCCTCCAGTTGTATACGAAGGTCAGCCATTTCGGCCAGCAGTTCTTCTGTTGTTAATTTAGCCTGGTCCATATATTTAGCCATTTTGTAAACCAAGCCCCTGCAAAACTTTTTCAGTATCAGACATGTCGCCAATAAGCCTTCGTTCCTGGCCAGGTGATTTTTTTATAAGCATTGGCAAAGCAATAATCTGCTCATCTTCAGCAACAGTGGGCTGCTGATGAACATCAATAATTTCCAGCTCATATTTGTCTTTTAAATACGTTTCGCAAATTTCTTTCAAATTAGTTATTGCACGCGACGAGTTAGGGGAAGCACCTGTTACAAACAAACGTAATAAGTAAACATCTTTTACAGGCTGGTGATCATTGGGTATTTCCTCTTGCTCGGTCATTTAATATTAATTATGCTGGCCTTATATCTAAACCTACCAGAACCTTTTCTTCATTTGACAGGTCGCCTATAATTTTGCGTATTGGTTCCGGAACTTTGCGTACCAGCGTAGGGATAGCGAATATTTGATCGCCCTCGGCTAATTGCGGTTGCACCAAAAGATCTATCACCTCAATTACATATTGCCCCTTCAAATATTCTTCACAGTATTTTTTAAGATTAGACAATGCAGCAACCGATTTTGTTGTATTGCCGGCAACATATAATCTTAATTCATATTTTTTAACTTCAGTCATTCGTATTTTGTTTCTATTCCTTTTAATTTAACCCTTATCATTACGCCTCATTTGGGTAATTTCAGTACGGGTTTTATCAGCTACGTTCTTAATTAATTCTTCTTCCTCGTAAACCTTGTTCAGTTCTTCCTCAACCGATTCAAACTCCGTTTGCAAACTCGATATTTTGGCTTCCAATACTTTGCGTTTGCGCAATATTTCCCTGTCTTTTCTGCTAACGGCATGGTCACGCAGCACTTCGCCGGTTTGTTCCTGCAACATCTGTGCTTCACGTGCTGATCCTGTCAGTATTCCATCCGGTCCTAAATAAACATCCACCAAATCGAGACCCTTATCGGTAATCACAAATTCTCTTACCTGGTTAGAGTGCTTCATTCCGCGCGATTTCATGATATACATTCCGCGGTTCCGCTCACCGTTGTATTCAATATCCCTCACCAGCAACCAGGCATCCACCAATGATGATACTCCTTCGTCGGTTTGTTCGTTAACAATGTTATTTAAGCTTAAGGCAGTGAACATTACCGTGACCTGTTCTTCCTGTAAAAAATCTATCAGCCGTATCAGCATAGCTTTAACTTCACTTACTGAACCTACGGTGATTAAATTGGTGATAGGGTCTAAAATAATAGCCTCGGGTTTAAACGACTTTATAACTTTATACATAGCCACGAGGTGCATTTCTAAACCATATAAAGTTGGGCGCGATGCGAAAAATTTCAGCGTATCATTGTCAACGTATTGTTGAAGATCGACACCAATAGAATGCATGTTCCGGATAATCTGCTTAGGCGATTCTTCAAAAGCGAAATAAATACATTTCTTCCCTTGCTTACAGGTTTCATTGGCGAAATAAGCGCCAATACTGGTTTTGCCGGTTCCCGCCGTGCCCGATACCAATATGCTGCTGCCTTTAAAAAAGCCCTGGCCGCCCAGCATTTTATCTAACGCAGGTATGCCCGACGAAACCCTGTCAGACGATACCGGTTTTTCCAACTTTAATGAGGTTACCGGTAATACAGAAATCCCTTCCTCATCAATTAAAAACGGATATTCATTGGTACCGTGAACAGATCCCCTGTATTTTACTATCCTTAACCTGCGGGTTGATATTTGATTGATCACCCTGTGGTCGAGCAAAATCACACAATCTGATACATATTCTTCCAAGCCCTGGCGGGTTAGTTTTCCTTCGCCGCGCTCGCCGGTAATAATGGCGGTGACACCTTTTTCTTTCAGCCAGTGAAACAGCCTGCGCAATTCGGCGCGCAGCAAGGCCTGGTTAGTAAGGCCCGAAAATAAATTTTCCAGCGTATCCAATACCACCCTTTTAGCGCCAATGCTATCAATAGCGTAATTGAGCCTGATAAATAAACCATCCAAATCGTATTCGCCGGTTTCTTCTATCTCGCTGCGATCAATATGAACATGATCTATCTTTATCTTTTTTTCGGCCTGTAACTTGTCCAGATCAAACCCTAATGAGGCTACGTTCATGGCCAGTTCATCAGCTTTTTCTTCAAAAGCCATAAACACGCCCGGCTCGTCAAACTCCATAGCGCCGCGCACAATAAACTCTATCGACATTAAGGTTTTCCCACAACCTGCGTCTCCGCAAACCAGTGTTGGGCGACCCAACGGGATACCTCCTCCTGTAATTTCGTCTAATCCGTTTATTCCTGTAGGCGTTTTTGGTAAAAGCGGGTGGCTGGATGGCGGCACAGTATTTACAATTTTACTCATTTAACAATATTTACTTACTTATGCTTTGCTAAAAACAACTTTGTCAATATCAAGAAATTACAATCACAAATCGGATTGATTTGTTTTTAAAGATCGAAATTTTACAAACAATGAACTGATCAACACGGGCAAATTGCAATATTCGTGACAACGTCAAATTTCTAACACTGCAATGTAACAACATTCTTTCGTTCTAAATAAAATATTATACAACTGTTATAATTAACGATAGCTGCCTTAGTTTACAGTAAATATGTACAGCAACCCGAAAACTGACTTATACTATTGTATGTTCAAAGATATATTGCTGAAGTGTTTAAGAAAGTTCAAAACCCTTAAACTTTGTTATTTACCCGTTTTTGTTAGATTTGTGTAAACCCGAATTATATGTACCAGTTGCAAATATCTCCCGAAAATGTGCAGGCCACCTTGCAAAAACATATCCTGGCCGATGGTTTCGACCTTACCTTTGATATGGAAAAAAGCCAGGGGGTATATATTTATGATGCCAAGAATAAACGTACCCTGCTCGATTTTTTTACCTGTTTCGCTTCGGTGCCTTTGGGTTATAACCACCCCAAAATGCTTAACGATGATGAGTTTAAAAAGAACCTCATGCTGGCGGCATTAACCAACCCATCAAACTCGGATATTTACACCACGCAGTATGCGCAGTTTGTGGATACGTTTGAAAAGGTGGGCATTCCTGATTACCTGCCCCATGCCTTTTTTATATCTGGCGGAACCCTCGCTATTGAGAATGCCCTCAAAGTGGCTATGGACTGGAAAGTTCAAAAGAATTTCGCCAAAGGATACAACCAGGAAAAAGGACTAAAAGTATTGCATTTTGAACATGCTTTTCATGGCCGTTCGGGTTATACGCTTAGTCTTACCAATACATTGCCGGTTAAAACCAAGTGGTATGCCAAGTTCGATTGGCCGCGGGTATCGTTCCCTGCGGTAACATTTCCGCATAGCGATGAAACACACGCCGATCTTTTAAAACGGGAGGCTAAATCAGTCGCCGAGATCAGACAGGCGTTCGAGGAAAACAAGGATGATATATGCGCCATAATTGTAGAACCCGTACAGGCCGAAGGCGGCGATAACCATATGCGCAAGGAGTTTGCCGAGCAATTGCGCCAACTGGCCGATGAGTATGAAGCCCTGTTGATTTACGATGAAGTGCAAACGGGTGTAGGCCTTAGCGGCAAGTTTTGGTGCCACGAACATTTCGGGGAAAACGCGCGCCCGGATATTATCGCTTTTGGTAAAAAGATGCAGGTATGTGGTATACTGGCAGGCAAGCGTATTGATGAGGTAGAGCAGAACGTTTTTAAGGTTTCATCGCGTATTAACTCAACCTGGGGCGGCAGCCTGGTAGATATGGTAAGGGCGACAAAAATATTAGAAATAATATATGAAGATAACCTGTGCGACAATGCCGCGCAATCCGGTAATTACTTACAGCACGAATTAGCTAAAATAGCCACCAAAACATCGCTCATCAGCAACATAAGAGGCAAAGGATTACTCACCGCTTTCGACTTCCCCGACAAGGAAACCCGCAATAACTTTATTGAAAAGGGTATTGAGCACAACGTAATGTTTTTAGGCTGCGGCGAGCGTACCATACGTTTCAGGCCGGCGCTTATTATAGGTACAGATCATATTGATGAGGGCCTCAGCGTATTAGAGAAGGTTATTAATATTATGTAAAACTGTAATAATATTGCTACAAGAATGCGTTTTTGACACAATACAGGCTTTTTTTAATCAAAAATATACTATTATCGTTTAATAACGTTTTAGTTTGATATTAATACGCTGTTATACAGGTATTGATGCGGTGTGGAATATTGTTTTTGCGCTTTATGCCATACTGAAATTTTTGATGCAGCTACCTAACGCATACTATCATGAGCAAACAAATTGAAAAACTGAAAAAGCAATTAGCCGAGATTTCGGAGGTTGTAAATACATTTAAATCTGAAGCGGTACAGGTACGCATAGCCGAAAAGCTATTCGACGTACTGATTGATGCCGACCGTGCCGAACACGAAAATTCGGATTACCTGCTTAAAAAGAGCCGTCGTTTTAAAGAGAACGGTCACGATACTGACGGTGCTGCACACCGCAAAAAACCGGGCGCTACCAAGGTACTGAACCAGATACTGGCTACCGATTTTTTTAATCAGCCCCGTTCAATTGCTTCCATAGCCGAGTATTGTAAGGAAAAGTATGATTCGGATTTTAAAACATCCGAGCTATCAGGTATCCTGCTTAAACTGGCCAACGAAAATAAATTGCGCCGCGAAAAAAGTCGTGATAATAATAGGTTTGATTATATTAAGGTTTAATCATCGGGCAACCCACAACTGTATCGCTTTCTTCTCCCTTAGAAATGTAATAAGATATCTTCTTTACTGATTTTACCGCTGAGGTAAGGAGTTTTTCGCGGAGTTCGGGGAGGAATGATTGGTAAAAGACTTGCTTCCCCATCTGTCATCCGACCGTAGGGAGAGATCTTCTTCACACTGCATGCCTGCTCCTTATTACAATACAGAAGATTTTTCGCTATCGCTCAAGAGAGTAGTTTCTCCTCGTACCAATTTAACGATGCATTCAAGAGAGGGTCGCCCAGCGAAGCATAGGCGGGTGAGTTCTCGCCATGCAAAAGCACTACCCTAACATACCCCAAAAAAATGCGGCATCGTAAGGAACGGGTAGCACTATCCTTGCCAAAGCAGAAACTTTAATAGTTCCTTGCGCAGCCGCGACTTTTCTTTTTTGGTTCTTTTTTCTTTTGAGAGAAAGTGGCTGTTGCACAACTAACACAATGTTGAAAAGACATTAATAATGAAAGGCGAGGTGTTTCTTATCTTGTAATATGCAAGGGAAGAAAAGCCACCAGGAAAAGTTG
>NZ_BAABFT010000026.1:0-60659 GCF_039541195.1 Mucilaginibacter gynuensis | reverse complement strand
TTTAATAGTATGCACCCATCAACAACGTTTTGAACATTTGGACGGATATTGATAAGTTAATAATAATTGACCTCAACAGCCAATATTGTGCAACAGCCACGAAAAGAAAAAAGTACATCCACTAACGTTCAATAAAGCAGAAACATTCCTAACGAAGAACTACAATCACATAAGAGAGCCTTATAAGACATCAAAAAAAATTAAGCAACCACTTCAAAATCCTTTACTTCTTTCTCTTCCCCATTAATAATAATAGAAAGCTGATGCCCACCGGTATAAAATACTCGGGTAGTGATGAGGCGGAAGGATTGTTTACGGAGGATATTCACTTTCGCGTAAGGTTCATAACTCTTTTCACTGATCTTGAACACCTTTCTATTAAGCTGCCCATTCGCTTTTTTGTAGTATATTCCATATTCCAGCCGTACGGTATGCGATTCGGGGTTGTCGTTCACTACTGTAAAACTAAACTCCAGGCTATCGCCAATCTTTACTTTGGGTGTTAGCACCTCAAAGGCCGACAAGTGGATGCTTTCGCTCTTTAAACCATAATGACTCAATATCTCCGTATGCCCTTGCTTTAACAGCGTGCGGCAGCCGTGCTTGATAATGGCATCGGTTTCCTTGCTGAAACCTTTCCAGCGTGTGGCAAGGTTAATTACAATGGCTGGGTGATCTTTAGCTATATCATTGATATTGTTAGCTACACTTCGGCGCACCCATTCGGAAGGGTCATTCTTCAGATTTTCGAGCAATGGCAGTATCGGCGCCGGATCTTTCTTTAAGGCCGGAATAGCCATAGCCCAGGGCAAACGCGGTCGGCTCCCCTCACTGGCGAAACGCCGCACTTTATAATTCGGGTGAAGCGACCAGGCCTGCATCTGATCTATCATCTGTTGCCCATATTTTAACAGAAAAGGCCTTACCGCAAATTCGCAGCTTACAAACTGGGTAATGGTTTCAAGGGCATTTATTGATGTGTCAAAATCGTCAAGTCCGTAAGTTTCTATGTAATCGGGGATGAACATATAGGCCAATCCATCTTCGCCTATACCTGTTTTTTGGAGCTGCCTAACAATATTAAGGATAGCCTTTACCGCTTCAGGATAACCTGCCGGTAAAAAACCGTGAAGCACGCGGGTGGTGTGCTTCATGCGCTCTTTCAGTTCTTTACTTTCAAAATCAGGCGTATAGATCTGCCGTTTAAATTCGGCCCGGCCAAACGATGGCAGCACCGCGCTAACGGCGGCAGAAAGTGAATTATAAAACTGTTCGGAGTAAAGATCTTTTAGCAGGCCCATTTGGTAAAAGTAATTTTATTTTAACCACAGAGGCAACGGAGTTTTCCACAGAGTTACACAGAGAAAATATTTTTATTAAATGCCCAAATCAGATTATAAACCCTCTATAAATAAAAAAGAGTTACACAGAGCACTTGTTTAGATCTCTGTGTAACTCCCCGTGAAAATCTTTGTGTACTCTGTGGTTAAAAACCTTACATCAACTCCGAATCATTTTTTTCATGCCATACCTTATACGCCAGGTAAAAGAATACGAGGGCTGGTACAACGCCTGCAAGCACCGTTACAGCACTCACCGCAGGGTATGTACCCACCACATCATATATCATGAGCAGCAAGGCCACAACACCGGCAATAATGTACAGATAAAAGAACTTGCTGCTCATAATAATTAGCTTACGCGTTTAAATACTACAGCACCTAAAGGTGGTATAACGATATTGATCGAATCCTCTTTAACATGCCATGTCACTTTTTCTGTGTTGATCACCGCGCCGTTACCTTTGCCGCTGCCCCAAAACTGGGCAGCATCCGAATTGAAGATTTCTTTCCAGGCTCCGGCGGCAGGTACGCCTATGCGGTAATTTTCGCGCGGTACGGGTGTCATGTTCAGGGCAATCACCAGGTCGTTGGCCGGGTCGTTACCTTTTCGGCTGAATACGAGGATAGAATCGTTGGCATTACCACCGTCAACCCATTCAAAACCGGTCCAGTCGAAAGCCTTTTCGTAAAGAGCGGGCTCGCTTCTGTACAGCTTGTTTAGCGCTTTAACGGTTTCTTTTATACCCTGATGGTTCGGGTATTCGAGCACATGCCAGTCTAACGAGTATTGATAGTTCCACTCGCTGCCCTGCCCAAACTCGGCACCCATAAACAATAGTTTGGTACCGGGGTGGGTAAACATATAACTGTATAACAGGCGCAGGTTGGCAAATTTTTGCCACTCATCGCCCGGCATTTTATTTAGTATGGATTGCTTGCCGTATACCACCTCATCATGCGAGAAAGGCAGCATAAAGTTTTCGGTAAAGGCGTATATGGTACTGAAGGTAATTTGTCCGTGATGATATTTACGGTAAACCGGATCATTCTGGAAATACTTCAGCGTATCGTGCATCCAGCCCATCATCCATTTCATACCAAAACCTAAACCACCTGCAAATACCGGCCTGCTTACGCCTGTAAACGCGGTTGACTCCTCGGCAATGGTTTGCGTATCGGGGAAGTGACCGTATACGGCGGTATTAAATTCTTTCAGGAAAGATACCGCTTCGAGGTTTTCATTACCACCGTAAATGTTGGCCTCCCATTCGCCATGTTTGCGCGAATAATCGAGATAAAGCATTGAGGCCACGGCATCAACACGTAAGCCATCGATATGGTAACGATCTAACCAAAACAGCGCGTTACTGATCAGGAATGCCCTCACCTCGTTACGGCCATAGTTAAATATATATGATTTCCAATCGGGATGATAACCTTTGCGGGTATCGGCATGCTCATATAAATGCGTGCCATCAAAACGGTACAGCGCATGTACATCGCCCGGGAAGTGCGAAGGCACCCAATCCATAATAACACCTATACCGGCATTGTGCAGGCGCTCTATCAGCTCCATCAACTGCTGTGGCGTACCATAGCGTGATGATGCCGCAAAGTACCCGCTCACCTGGTAACCCCAGCTTGGGTAATAAGGGTGCTCGGCAACCGGCATAAACTCTACATGGGTAAAGCCCATTTCAACCAGGTATGGCACCAGCTTATCTGCCAGTTGGGTATAGCTCAAAAATTCATCCGGACTTTCAGGGCTGCGGGCCCACGAGCCCACGTGCATTTCGTAAACCGAATAAGGTTTATCCAGCGCGTTGTGCTGGTAGCGGTCGGCCATCCATTGCTGGTCTTTCCACTCGTAATATGTATCGGCAACTATGGAGGCCGTATGTGGCGGAAGTTCCCAGCGAAGCGCGAATGGATCGCTCTTCTCCAGTTCCTCGCCCGATGATGATTTGATAAAATATTTATAAGTTTCGCCTACGCCAACATTCGGGATAAAACCTTCCCAAATACCGGAGCCATCCCAGCGTACAAACAGCTTGTGCGAACCACGGTTCCAGCCGTTAAAGTTACCTATAACCGAAATGTACTGCGCGTTTGGCGTCCATACGGCAAAGTAAGTACCCACCACGCCATGGTATTCTACCACGTGCGAACCAAAGTTTTCGTACAGTTTATAGTGCTTACCCGAACGGAACAGCGAAACATCAAAATCAGTAAAGCGGCTGTATGGCTCAACAGCCTGCAAGTTTACAGGCGCGGTTTCAGTTACCACCGGTGCCGGTGCTGCCTCCTTTTTTACCTTTTTGCTTTTTACAGGCTCAACAATAGCCTCTGTAGCTACAGGCGCCTTTTTAGCTTTGGATGCCTTTGCAGGTTTAACTGCCTCAACAGCAGTTTCGGCAACGGCTTTTTTGCTTTTAGCGGCTTTGGCGGGCTTAGCTACCTCGGCCTTGGTTTCGGCTACTTTTTTGCTTTTGGCGGCTTTTGCCGGGGGGGCTTCAGTAGTTTCCGTTACCGGGACTTCGGGTTTTGGTTTGGCTTTTGATTTTGTTGCCTTTTTAACTTTTTCAGGTTGAATTTCGGTTACTTCGGGTGCGGTTTTTTTGGTTTGCTTTGCCATAGTGGATAGCCCTTTAAGGCGATATAGCTCATGACATCATGAGGTTGTGATTATGCTCAAATATATCATAATTGAACATATACAATCACTTTTTTGTTTGAGGTGAATAAGGTAAACTTAATTAAAAAAGAAAGGCAGCTTTTAAAAAGCTGCCTCCCATATAATTACTTGTGTATCTGTATGGTTTTGAATGTTTTGCTGAATTTAAACTCGAGCACTTTTTCATCACTCACACTAAAATCGGTTACTTCTTTGCTGTCAACCGTAATTTTTGATGGGGTGAACGGCAGGCCGATCACGTTGAAATGATAGTTATCATAACGCGGAGTATATAAACCCTCCATACTTTGCTGTATGTGCAGGCTGCGTTCGTCGCCATTTACCACAAATTTCTTTTCAGAGTAAATGTCCTGCTCATAAGCGAACGATTCGCCGTGGTCTTCAAAGAAGAATGAGTTGGCTTCGTAATCGCTGTAGTAAACATTCAGCTTTACCTCTTCAATGGCAAATTCGCCGGTGTATTGCATTACAGGGTATTCGGGTATTACCGAACCTGCCTTAATAAATACCGGGATGGTTTCCAGCGGTGTAGGTACGTTTACTTCTTCGCCCCCTGTTACAACTTCCTGTGTCCAGAAGTTGTACCAGTTGCCATGCGGCAGGTACACCATGCGGCTTTTTTGTCCCGGCTCCAGCACAGGGCAAATCAATATTTTATCGCCGTAGGTAAATTCATCCTGGCGGAAATGGTTCTTCAATACATGCTGCTCCTGCATTACTACCGGCCTCAAAATAGGGAAACCGTAACGGTGATGCTCCCAAAAAGTTGAGTACAGGTAAGGTAACAGGCGGTAACGCAGTTCAATAAACTTTCGGTTGATGGTAGTATACGGCTCGCCAAAGCTCCATGGTTCGCGCTCTTTGGTATCACCCGCCGAGTGGGCACGCATAAACGGAGAGAAAGCACCGGCCTGGATCCAGCGGGTAAACAGTTCGCCATCGGGCTCGCCGCTAAAGCCGCCAATATCAGTACCGCAGAAAGGGATGCCCGACATTGACAAACGCTGGCATTGGATATTGCCTAATTTCAGGTGTTCCCACGAAGCTACATTATCACCCGTCCATACCGAAGCATAGCGTTGCAAGCCAGAATAGCCTGCCCTGGTGATAGTGAACGGGCGTTTATTTTTACGAATGTTGCGCAGGCCCTCATAAGTTGCCCTTACCATTTGCATACCGTAAACGTTATGCGCTTTACGGTGCGAGCCGCGATAGCCATCGTACTGGTGACGTACATCATCGGGGAAAGTGCCCGAACCAAATACGGCAGGTTCGTTCATATCGTTCCAAACACCGGCAACGCCCATTTCTACCAATTCGTCAAACAAACCGCCCCACCATTCGCGAACTTCGGGGTTGGTAAAATCCGGGAACTGGCAACGGCCCGGCCATACGTGGCCCTCCATAAAGTAGTCATCGCTACGACGGCAGAAATAGTTATTTTGCTTACCTTCCTTAAATACAGGGTAATTATCATCCACACGAATCCCCGGATCAATGATCACCACGGTTTTAAAACCATCGGCCGCCAGCTCCTGTATCATCTTTTTAGGCTCAGGGAAGTACTTGCGGTTCCAGGTGAAACAGCGGTACCCATCCATATAATCAATATCGAGGTACAGCGCGTCGCAAGGGATCTTATTAGCCCTGAAACCTTTGGCCACTGCCCTTAGTTTAGCTTCGGGGTAATAGCTCCAGCGGCATTGGTGGTAACCCAGCGCCCATATTGGCGGCATAGGGTGCGTACCGGTAAGTATGTGGTAGCTTTTTACCACATCCATCATGTGCGGCCCGTGTATGTAGTAATATTGCAGTTCGCCGCCATCAGCCCAAAAACTGGTTTTAGTTTTATCTTCCGATCCGAAATCGAAATAGGCCTTGAATGTATTATCAAAGAAAATACCGTGTGCTATACCCTCGTTTACGCTGATATAGAACGGAATACTGCGGTAAAGCGGATCCTGGTTCCAGCCGAAAGAATACGCGTCGGTGTTCCAGTTGGTGAGGCGTTTGCCGCGCAGGTTAAGTTCGGTAGGTTTATCGCCCAGGCCAAAAAAGTTCTCATCGGCATGGCACTCCTTGGTGCTGAAAACGTAGTAACCGCCAAATTTGGTATTCTCTTCCCAGTGCATAGCCTTGGCATCGCTGCTGGTAACTACGTTATTGCTATCTGAAAAAGAAATAAAGAAATCAGCCTTGCGGATATGGCAGTTTACTTTGCCTGTAGAAACAATAAACTCGGTATCATTTTCAATCAGTTCAACCGGGACATGCTTATGTTTTAATTCGGGAACGGCATACGAAAAATCGGGTAAAAATACACCATGTGGGGCAAGCCTTACACGAATTATCTCGATGTTTACCACCACAATTTCCACTTTGGCATCGCCATCGGTAAAGTAAAACTTGTTGCCTATCTTATCAACATGGGTTGGTACACCCAAATATTTTTTGGTAATGGGCTTAATTCCGTCGGCAGGGTTATTTAAATGCCTGAAATCTTCTTCTTCCTTTACAATTTCGTTAGCTACTATCTTAGGGTTAAGTATGTTATCTTCCATTTAACTTAATTAGCGGTAATTAAAATGCGTTTAATTAGAATAACTATGATGCAATATAATGTTTTAGCACGTACAATAGTCCATAATCTGTGCCATTTTGCGTTTTTTGGAGGACTTATTAAAAAATGATTAAATGAAGGTTAAGCTGCAATTTACGCTTGTTACCCCAACACAATAGTCCATGCCGCAGGTACGATCAACCCACGGCAATGGCTTCTACGTTGGTAAGCTTTCGGGTGTTTCAAAACTCCAGCAAATAACCACCTGTGGCGGTTAGTTTTATCCAAACGCCGTCGGCAAGGTTATCCGTAGCGAATTTGGCATCGGTAAGCAGGTCGTTAAACGCATACGCGCCCGATAATTTCAGTCTGTTCAATAGCTCTTCGGGCAGTTTAACGGTAATATCCCGCTCGTGCCTGCTGAAGTTAACTATCACCAGTACCCGTGCATTTTCGGTATATCTTAAATAGATGTACAAGCGCTGATCGAAACCATGCTGGCGTTCGTTATCTATCATCAGTTCATAAAATTCGCCATCGCGCAGGGCCTCGTTATCGCGCACGGCGTTAAGTAACCGTACATAAAAATTGCGCAATTGCTGCTGACTGTCCGATAGCTGGCCCCCATCGTAAGCGTGATTGTTCACCCACTTTTGATGATCGGGCACACCCCAGTAATCAAATATAGTGGTGCGGCCATCGTTACAGCTAAAGCCTTCGGAGCCATTGGCGGGCTCACCTACTTCCTGCCCGAAATAGATCATTACCGGCCCGGTTGAAAGCGTAGCCGTGATGATCATCCCCGGGATGCCGTACCAGGCATTGCCCGCGAAACCCGGCGAAGCGATACGCTGCTCATCGTGATTTTCCATAAAGCGGAGCATCCGCTCGTGAAAACCTTTGGTTTGGTGGTTCCATACGCCGTTGATGTTCCAGGTAGAGGCATGGTGCTCGTTGCGTACTAATTGCTTTATAGCATCGTACAAGCCTACCTTATCATACAAATAATCGAACTTACCGTTAAACAGGTAGTTATAGTATTCGTTCGGGTTATAGGCTTCGCCGATGAAGATGAGGTGCGGATATTTCTCTTTCAGCTTTGGTATCAGCCAGCCCCAAAATTCAAAGGGCACGTATTCCACCATATCGCAGCGGAAACCGTCGATACCTTTCTCCGTCCAGTAGGATAATATATCCACCATCTTATTCCATAGCGGTGGCACGGGATTAAAGTGGGTAATGTAGCCGCCCTGGTAGTCAACCCCGTAATTCAGCTTAATGGTTTCGAACCAGTTATTGATAGATGGGTAAGCGTTAAACACATTATCACCCGTGGCCTTGGCCGGGCTTTCGTCGAACTTGCCATCCTTTAGCGGATGCACAAAACCATCGCCGCCGGGGTTGTATCCACCCGGAATAGTTAATAGCTGACCGGGGATATAATAGAAATCGTTTTGCGGAGCAAATGCTTTGGTATGATCATCGTCCTCGCCAAAATCGCGAACTCCGGCCGGTTTTACATCCGAATTGTAGGTGCGGGCCACATGGTTAGGCACAAAATCGATAATTACCTTTAATCCTTCGGCATGGGTACGCTGCACCAGAGCTTCAAATTCGGCCATACGGTTAGGCACATCTACCGCCAAATCGGGGTCTACATCGTAATAATCTTTTATAGCATAAGGCGAACCCGCGCGCCCTTTCACCACATCCGGATCATCGGGCGTAATGCCCTGGGATGAATAGTCCGTCATGGTGGCGTGTTCAATGATGCCTGTGTACCAAACATGCGTAAAACCGGTGGCTTTTATGGCTTGTAAGGCCTGCGTATTAATATCGTTAAACTTGCCCGAGCCATTCTCTTCTATAGAGCCGTAATATTTATTGGTGGTGTTTACATTGCCGAATAAACGCGGGAGTAACTGGTATATGGTGAGTTTGTGGTCTGCTTTGTTGCTCATATTTGCCTTTGCTGCTGCTGTTGCTAATATAGTTTTAAGTTGTTGATAAAGCATAAGGCAGTATGCAATACTTTGTTTTTGCAGATGCTTACCTTAGCCGCAAATTTTATATCGCCATGAATAAGCTGAGGCTGCTACTGATCTTCTTTTTAATTGCCGTTGCCGGGTGTAACCAAATGCCCGAAGACGTTTATAAGGTGGTAAAGATAAAAGACGGCGATACCATTGAACTGCTCAGCAGCGATTTTAAGAACATTACCATTCGCCTGGCCGAAATTGACTGCCCCGAAAAAGCCCAGGCTTACGGACAAGCCGCCCGCCAGTTTACCGCTCAACTATGCTTTGGCAAAGAGGTGCGCATACAAGGCGGCACGCAAGACCGCTATGGCCGTACCGTGGCTACAGTGCTTTTAACCGATGGTACCAACATCAACAACGAACTGGTAAAGAACGGCTACGCCTGGCAGTACAAAGCCTACTCCAAAAACAACCCCGAATTGGCGGCTTTAGAGCAACAGGCGCGCGAAGCACACCTCGGCCTTTGGCAAGATGCCAATCCCACCGAACCATGGAACTTCCGCAGGCATAAAACCGCAGGCAGCACCACCCAAAAAGCCGAAAAGAAACCCACCAAAAAGCCACGCAAAAAACGCCGCAAAAAGAAAGAGGTTGAAGAAGAACTGGAAACTACCATGATATTCCCTTGGGAAGGGTTTTGGTTAAGGGCGTGTTAAATGTCAGCAGATTTGTAAACACTCGTTGTCATTTCGAAACGCAGTGAGAAACTACTCTCTTGAGCGATAGCGAAAAATCTTCTTCATTATATAAGTAGCAGACTTGCAAGGCGAAGAATATCTCTCCCTACGGTCGAGATGACAAGAAAATCACACCCGCGGCTGTCATCCTGAGCCTGTCGAAGGATAGTGCGCAGAGGCCATTACCCACGTACCCTTCGACAGGCTCAGGGTGACAGGCCATTGCCTACCATGACAGTAGAAAATCCCACAAAAAAGCCCCGTTGATTGCTCAACGGGGCTTGATATATAAAATTCTTTTTTCTCTTATAATTGGCTTGGCGCAAGGTCAAGGTGGAATTTCACCAGGTCATCTATAGGTGAGCGGATGATCTTACCAACGGTCATGCCGTTTTCAGTAACCACTTCTTCTAACACGTTACGGAAGTTATAACCTACCGAACCGATACAGTTGAAAGTATATTTCTGATAATCAGGGTAACGTACTACCACATTGCGGAAGAAATCTTCGAACGAGGTACGAACCAGGTTACGTGAGTACTCCAAATGCACGTTGTTATCATAAACAAACTTGCTGAAGCTCGCGCAAAAACGGTTAGCTAAAGGTTTAGTGTAAACCTGCTCGTTAACGTCATCAGGCGTAAGCTTAAAGGTTTCCCAAAAGTTGTTACGCACAGCCTCGGGCATGTAACCGCGCAGATAATCAATCAGTAATTTTTTACCGATATGGCAACCGCTGCCTTCGTCGCCCAGGATGTAAGCGCCCGAATCAATATTTTGCAGAATGTTTTTACCATCATAAGTACAGGTATTCATACCCGTGCCCAAAATAGCGGCAAAGCCTTCAGTGTGGCCAAGCAACGCGCGTGCAGCAGCCAGCAAATCATGCCCGATATTCACTTTTGATGATGTAAACACAGCTTCCATTGCAACCCTGATCTGCGTACGCTTCTCATCTGTAGAACAGCCTGCACCATAATAATTAACCTCGGTGATCTTGTCTAACTGAAGGTCAGTAGGCAGGTTATCACGTAAAGATTGTATGATGTATTCTTTACTTACAAAGTAGGGGTTGTAACCCTCTGTATTAAAATATACTTTTTTGCCCTCTTCATTAACCAGGCACCAGTTTGTTTTAGTTGAGCCACCGTCGGCAATAATGATCATAGTGTTATTCTAATTATAATAATTCGGATAAAAGTATGATTTACTTATTGTAATAAGAACACTTTAGTTGCTAAAAATCGATTTTTTTTCAAAAAAGTGGCGATTTTTAAACATAGCCCCTATACTTTGTGCCATAATTGTATCGGCCGACCGCTTAAAACCAATACGAATATGGCATAAATGATGATATTTCGTCGTTAAGGTTATAAATCAGGCGGTTAACTGTTAATTGAACAATTCTTTTCAACAATTGATAGCACGGCATCGTACCGTTTACAACCTGTGCATTTGCCCTGTTTGCTAACAGGCAAAATAACGCTTACCCGTTTTAGCACTTTTGCTGTTTTCGGGCATAAAACGGAGTATAAAACCGGACCAAAAAGCGGGTGTAAAATTTAGGCAAAATCGGTATTGTCATTCCCATTCAATTTTCGCATATTTGCACCGCGAAAAATATTCGCAATGGTTCCATAGCTCAGCTGGATAGAGCAACTGCCTTCTAAGCAGTAGGTCTCAGGTTCGAATCCTGATGGAATCACTTAAAATTAAAAAATCGCTTTTTCAAATTTGAGAAAGCGATTTTTTTGTTTTGGTCACTTTGATTGATCAATTCAGTTAACTTACTCAATGTAAGCAACGAAACTCTCCAATAAAAATCTCAATCCGTTTGCAACCATTCTCACCCATGCATCGTCTTCATATAAATCGCCCCATTCCATAATTTATAGAAGAACCGTCATGAAGAAACCCATACTGCTTATTGCCCTCCTGTTGATTACCAGCACCCTGTTTAGTTTTACTTTTAAGGATGAGATAAAAAGCTGCTATCTGTCGTTCAAAAACGCGAACCACTTAAAAGCAACGGAAGCGGTACACTTGCCCGATCCTAACGCTAAAACCCGCACCATAATTACTGAAACCGGCGAAGTGCCTTTTGTTATTACCGATGCTTACCGCATACAATACAACAACAAGTACAAGGTTGAATTCGCCAATATAAAGATTGAGCAATCATCGCCCGAAAGTTATGCCGCCAACAAAAACAACCTGCTTAATAGCCTGAAATTCATCAACAAAAATTCCACAGGCATGGAAACTACCGACCTGATAGAATTGAGCTACAACGGTTACAAAATATATGGCATCAACCGCGAAAGCATTGATGATGGCAGTAACCTGGGTACTTTCGTTCTCTTTCCCGGAGATAATACCATCGTATACGTTTACTTCACTAATCAGCCGAAAAATAAGCGCAGCTTTAAAACCCGGGAAGAATATCTTGATCAGCGTAATACGTTTTTAGGAGAGTATACTGCGCATTTGATGAATTGTAAATAGTAGAGATTACGTAAAAAGCGCGCCATTGGGATTTTCATTCCCTCCTTGAGGAGGGGTGTGTTGGGAACTGCGTTGGCAGGGAGGTGTTTATGCGGCATCTCATAGAATAAACAACTATGAAACCCCTCCCTACACCCTCCCGAGGGAGGAAATCGCACATTGCCCCTACTCTTTTATCTTCAAACCACCTGAAGCTACAACACCGGCAAAAAAACTCATAAACGCACAAAGCCGACTAAAAAGCCGGCTTTGTGCGTTTTATGCAGAGAATTGGGTATTATAATTTACCTAATTCCTGAACAAGGTCAATCAGTTTGTTTGAATAACCCCACTCGTTATCGTACCAAGATACTACTTTAACGAAGTGATCATTCAATGATATACCTGCTTTGGCATCAAAGATAGAAGTACGTGAATCACCTTTAAAGTCTTCAGATACTACTTCATCTTCGGTATAACCAAGTATACCTTTTAAGTCTCCTTCTGAAGCTTCTTTCATAGCAGCTTTAACTTGCTCGTAAGATGCAGCAGTTTTCAATTTCACAGTTAAATCAACCACTGATACGTCGGCAACCGGAACACGGAATGACATACCTGTTAATTTACCTTTCAGTTCCGGAAGAACCAAACCTACCGCTTTAGCAGCACCTGTTGATGAAGGGATTATGTTTTGGTAAGCACCACGGCCACCTCTCCAGTCTTTTGCAGACGGACCATCAACTGTTTTTTGAGTAGCAGTTACCGCGTGGATAGTGCTCATCAAACCTTCTTCAATACCGAATTTATCATTCAATACTTTAGCTATAGGCGCTAAACAGTTAGTAGTACATGACGCATTTGAAACGATGTTTTGATCAGCTTTTAATTGTTTGTGGTTAACACCCATTACGAAAGTAGGGGTATCATCTTTAGCCGGAGCAGAAAGAACAACTTTTTTAGCGCCTGCGTCAATGTGTTTTTGAGCAGTATCCTGAGTTAAGAATAAACCGGTTGATTCGATGATCACTTCAGCGCCTACTTCACTCCATTTAAGGTTTGCAGGATCTTTTTCAGCAGTTACACGGATAGTTTTACCGTTTACTACAAGGTTACCACCTTCAACAGTTACAGTACCGTTAAATTTACCATGAGTTGAATCATATTTCAACATGTAAGCCATATAATCTGGCTCAATAAGGTCATTAATGCCAACTACCTCGATATCCGGGCGATCAATTGCTACCCTGAAAGCAAGGCGGCCGATACGGCCAAAGCCGTTAATTCCTATTTTCATAATTTTTAATTTTTGTTTGTATAGTACGTTAGTAAATTATTTATGGGGGTTCTTACAATACTCTCAATCTCTAAACCGGCATTGCCCGCCACTTCCTGTAAGTTATCCTGAAAGTGCATGGCCACCGAGCCCGAAAAATGTAGCCCTACACCGGGGTGCTGTTTGTGTAAGGGCAATACGTAAGTGCTGATCAGTTTATCAAATCCTGTATTAATCAATTGCTTTATATGGGCATCGTCGCGGTTTTCAATAAAAAAATCGTTGAACGAGCTCAAAAATAACGCCGGTTGCTTTTGCCTGTATACCTTATCCAGTATGGCATTGCGGTCGAACGTGTACTTTTTAGCAAATTTTTTGCTGATGCTATCCGGCAAGGTTTTACTCATAAATCCTTTTAGCAGCTGCTTTCCTAACCAATTACCTGAACCTTCGTCGGCCATAATGTATCCCAATCCAAAATTGTTAGAAGCAATTTTCCGGCCATCATACCAGGCAGCGTTGCTGCCGCTGCCGCATATGCATACAATGCCGGGTTTCTCTTTACAACAGCCCAAAGCAACGGCATCAATGTCATGCCCAACTGTCACTTTGGCAAACTTAAAGAAAGCGAAGAACGCGTTGCGCACCGTTGCCTTAAGCTCGTCTGTTGATACACCTGCGCCGTAAAAATATATTTTCTTAATTTCTTCGGCGTGGTGAATGAGGTTTATGTTTTTGTTGAAGAGTTGTATAATGTGCTTTTCATCATTAAAGTAAGGATTCATACCCGTGGTTCTGAAAGATGCCACAGTTCTTCCCTTATCTGCCAAACGCCAGTGCGCATAATGTGAGCCGCTATATACAACTGCTATCATTAATTATATCGATAGTATTTCCATCATCGCCATCAAATCGTCTTCCAGTTTAAATTCGTGTTGATTAAGCGCTTCTTCCAAATCTGTAAGTACGATGTGATTTGCCTGCAAACCTACCATTTTTTGCGATTCGCCGGCTATAAGCGCGTTTACCGCCGCGTAACCCAGCCTGCTGCCCAGTATACGGTCGAAACTGCTTGGGCTGCCACCGCGTTGCAGGTGCCCCAGTATGGTTACCTTAATATCGTAGTTCTTCACTTCCTTCTCTACCGCCTTGGCAATGTCATACACACCGCCATGCTTATCGCCCTCAGCTACTATAACTATACTTGATGATTTTTTATTGTAATGACCGGCTTTCAGGCTCACGATAAGCTCTTCGATAGCGGTTTCTTTTTCGGGCAGTAAAATAGCTTCTGCGCCGCATGATATACCTGCACGCAGGGCGATAGCGCCCGAATCGCGGCCCATTACTTCGATAAAGAATAAACGGTCGTGCGCATCGGCAGTATCACGTATTTTATCAATAGCCTCAATAACGGTATTGGTAGCGGTATCAAAGCCTAAAGTATAGGTAGAGCCGTACAGGTCGTTATCAATAGTACCCGGTACGCCTATTACAGCGATATCCGGAAACTTGCGCGAAAAACGCAGCGCGCCGGTAAAAGTACCATCGCCGCCTATTACTACTAAAGCATCGATACCCTGCGCTTTAAGGTTTTTATAAGCCAGCTCCATACCTTCATCGGTACGGAAAGCTAAACAACGTGCTGTTTTCAGAATAGTACCACCCAGGTTAAGTATATTACTTACCGAACGGTTATTCATGTCGTACATGTTATTATCGATAAGACCCTGATAACCTTGCCTTACCCCGGTAACCTGCAAGCCATGATAAAGGGCGGTTCTTACCACTGCCCTAATACAGGGATTCATTCCCGGCGCGTCGCCGCCGGAGGTAAGAACAGCAAGTTTTGAGATTTTTTGCATCTGATGTAAGCTATTCAAATTATGCCACGAAGATACTGTGTCTAAATTACACCATTAAATTTATTTTTAATTTTTTTGTTACGATATATGGCATATATTTAACTTTTTACTAAATACCAACGATTTGGAACAAGATTTACCTAAGTTCGACTCGGCGTTTTCGATTGACTGTGTGATATTTGGCTTTGAAGCCGGGGAACTGAAAATACTACTGATTGAGAGAAGCGCAGAACCTTTTAAAGACTGGTTTGCGCTGCCCGGCAACATAGTTGGGCACGATGAAAGCATTGATGATGGCGCGAAACGTATATTATATGAGCTTACCGGCCTGCGCAACATGCCTATACAACAGCTGCACACCTTTGGCGGCGTAAACCGTCACCCACTGGGCCGCGTAGTTACGGTGGCCTACTTCGCGCTGATACGTTTAACAGGCCAAAAAGAGCTTACTCCTATTACCGAATATGCCCGCAAAGCCTTTTGGCACCCGGTGAAAGAGCTGCCTACGCTGGCGTTTGACCATACCGAAATTTTCCAGACGGCCTTCCGCCGCATTCGCCGCAGGCTTAACTATCAGCCTATAGCATTTGATTTGCTGCCCGAGAAATTTACGCTTACCCAGCTGCAATCGCTTTACGAAGTGATACTGGACAAGCAGCTTGATAAACGTAACTTCCGTAAGAAGATGCTGAGCTATGGTTTTTTAAAGGAACTGCCCGAAAAGCAAAAAGGCGTATCATACCGCGCAGCCAAACTATACAAATTTGATCGCCGCAAATACAACAAGATATTCCAGAACGAGCTCAACCTCGACGCAGGCGGGCCGAAAGCATAAAAACCGACAAAGCCACTCTGAAAAGGGTGGCTTTGGTCGTTTAGAATAAATTCAGCTTCTATCTTGGTTTTGATGTGGGCGTTCCCCTCCTTCGTCGGGTCAGGCTTTCCGTTACAAGTCCTCATTTCGCTGCGCTGCATTCCGGGCTTTCCACTTCAATCCTTAACGCAAAGCTCATTACGCCTCAAACTCCGTGTAAATCTCTGCGTACTCTGTGGTTAAAATCGTCAAAGAAAAAGCCCGAACATTGCTGCCCGGGCTCCAATTAGCATCCTTTTACAAGGATTACAAAGAAGACAATGTTGCTTTCAGCTTATTAACGGCTTCGTCGGCACTTGCACCTGTATCGAATATAGTTTGCGAGGTAACGCCTTCGCCATAAAAATTAGCGTTAGATGACTTATCTATCGACAGGTTTGAACCATTGATACTGATACCCGCGAAGAGACCCTTACTGCGTGAGTAAGAGTAAATTTCAGCTTCCAGCTCATGATCGGTACTGGCACTTGAGTTGCGCCCTACCGGGCCAGCCGTAGCAGATACATCACCGCCGATGGTGAAATCGCCGTTTTTAACTTTGGTAAGCACGCCTTTGTTTTTGAATACCAAAACCAGGTCTACCGATTGTACACCAATTTGAAAACCGATACTGCCGCCTGTTAAAGTGATAAATACCGGGTTGCTCCATTTGCCGTTAGCCAGCTTTACCAGGCCTACACCTTTACCTCGTTTACCGCCAATGCCAAAACCGGCGTTAATCAGCTTAGGTATCACTACTACGCCTTCATATTCGGCCAATAAGTCGTGTGGTATGCTTTCTTTCATTTTGCTGAAGGCTACCAGCACATCTGATGATTTATTGATACGTTCGGTTTCTTTCTCTTTACCTGCATCAGTAGCCGAGGTAAGTATGAAAAATACGCTCAGTAAAAGAGGTAATTTCCAAAATTTCAATGCTTTCATGGGGTCTTTTATTTTAATTATTGTTTATTAAATTGTCGTTATCATTACAACCATTAAATACACGTGTTGTTTCTTAAAATGATGCAATGATAAAACGGTGGCAAAAATGTCTTTTTGTTATCATATTACCCGCATAGTAACGCAGAAATTGGCATATCTGTACATCTTCCTATCTTTGCCCCAATGAAGAAACCGGACAAACAACAGGTGTTTTCTGTAAGCAATGCTGCCAGTTTCACCAAAACGGCGCTACAAGTATTTAAATACCAGACCGCTCACTGTTTAGTGTATAATGAATTTATACAGGGGCTCAACATAAACCCTGCTTCAATAAAAAATATAAACGATATCCCTTTTCTGCCTATCGAGTTTTTTAAATCGCAGGCGGTGGTAACCTCGCATGATGATATTGAGGTTACCTTCACCAGTTCGGGTACTACGGGCATGATCACCAGCCGCCACCATGTTACCGATGCAAGCTGGTATACCGAAAGCTTCCGCAAGGCATTCAAACTGTTTTATGGCGATATAGAAAACTATACCATATTAGCCCTGCTGCCGTCGTATCTGGAGCGCGATGGGTCATCGCTTATTTACATGGTTGACGATCTGATAAAAACCTCGAATAACCCAGATAGCGGCTTTTACCTGTATAACCATACCGATCTTTTCCACCAGTTGAAAATACAGCAGGAACAAAAGAAACCCACCTTATTGATAGGGGTTACTTTTGCACTGCTCAATTTTATCGAATTGTTCGATATTGATTTTCCCGAGCTGATAGTAATGGAAACCGGGGGCATGAAAGGCCGCCGGAAAGAAATGATCCGCGAGGAACTGCACGAGGTATTATGCAAAGGCTTCGGCGTAAATGCCATTCATTCTGAATACGGAATGACGGAGCTGCTTTCGCAGGCCTACTCGAAAGGTGAAGGTATATTCAATTGCCCGCCATGGATACGTGTACTAACCCGCGATACCAACGACCCCTTCGCTATGCTGAATACCGATAAAACAGGCGGGATCAATGTGATCGATCTGGCTAATATCAACTCGTGCTCGTTCATAGCCACGCAGGATCTGGGGCGTATTTATGCCGATGGTTCGTTCGAGATACTGGGTCGTTTTGATAATGCCGACATCCGCGGTTGTAATTTATTGATAGCTTAAATCTTAACTTGCAACTAACAGATTATTGTTACTTTTGCGTATAGCATAATCGCATTGATATGATCGATAAGTTTTTAAATGAACAGCAGGATCCTGCTACAGTAGAAAAAGTTTACTCACGCCTGGTTGACCTGTTGACCACCGGCGAAGAGATATTATATATTGCCGTACAAAAAAAGCCGCTGGTAAACCTGCTGCCCGATTGTATTGCCATTACCAATAAACGTATTTTATTCTTTACACCTGCCAACCTTGGCCTGTCTATCAAGTTTGTTGATTTTGTATGGAAGGATGTAGTTGATGTAACTACCAAAGAAGAGATCATTGGCGCGGTGTTCAGCGTAAAAACTGTAAATGGTGCCGAAATGGGTGTTGATTACCTGCCTAAAGTACAGGCCCGTAAACTATATCAATACGCGCAGGAACGTAAAGAATCTGAACGCGAGGCACGCCGTCAGCGTGAGCTGGAAGAAAAACGTGCTGAATCAGGTTCGTTCCAATTTGAAAGGCCGAATAATGTGGTAGTACAGGCCCCGCCTGCCAAACCATATTTATCGCAACCCGAGCCGATTGCGATACCGGTATACGAACCCGAGCCTGAACCGGTACAAGTACAGCATCCGGAGCCTGTTCGCGCACCTGAACCGGTAGCAGCAGCACCTGCTTCTGAACCAGCCCCGGCACCATCAGCCGCCGATCAGCTTACCGAGAAACTGAAGAAACTAAAAATGTTATTCGACAACAACCTGATATCCCAGGAAGACTACAATCAGAAAAAGCAGCAATTACTTAGTGATCTATAGGCATTGGTCATTTGCTTCGCGGCAGTGGCTTCGCGTCATTTAGTCATTGTGGCATTAGGTCATTTTTGATTTTCATGCATTAGATGCATATCCAACAATAAGGAAAAAATGACTAATGACGCAACGCAAAATGCCCCAATGCCCAGAATCGATGACCTAATGACGCAATGACCAGAATTAATGACGCGAAGCTAACACCTAACTAAGTCTCTCGTCGAAAGTAAAGGGCTGGCGGTTTAGCACTTTTACTTTGTTGATATACGGATGGGCGGGATTAATGAGATAGTTGTATTCTGCGGGTACAATTACCGATGGTACTTTCATTAACAGGTATTCCTCTTTCTTCAAAAAAGCGTCTCCTATTTGCCGTAAGGCCATGGGCGATGACACATCTTGCCAGTTAACTGGCAGGTCATCAACGGTTACTTCTGTTACGCTGTTGTCTGGTGCTTCAATGGTTGCCAGGCAAAAGTTATTGGGGAGCATTAAAGGCGGCAGGTGCACCAATACCTCTAACACACACAAGGCACGGGTTGAGGCCAGGTAAAGCATGGCACGGCCTTCGCTATTCCAACGCCCGCCATATAAACGTGCGCCAGTACCGCTAAGGTCCTCAATATATTTACAGTTACTGATACGGTAAAGTATCATACTATCAGGCAAAAATACCGTACTCAATACGGCCAAGCTCTTTAAAAACCATATCAAACCCGGCAGACGTATCCAGTATAGTAACCGGCGCCTCGCCACGGAACACGCGCGATGGTGTTTTTATCCATGATTTGAATTTATCCATAGAGCCGAACACTTCCTCGCCGCGGGTATACAGGCGGGCAAGCTCAACGGCCTTTTCGGCGTATTCTGTTTTTATAATGGCATCATCATCGTAGCGTTGTAAGGTGCGCTCAGATATATGGAGGATGTTTGATAACTCCTGAATGTTAAGGGAAATCTTTTTAGCTAATGATAACAGCACACGCTTAGGGAAGCCCTGCCTTGCCAGTTTAATTATGTCAAAATCATTAGATACCGTTACTGATTTGGTATTGCCCAATAAACTGTAAAAAGAAACTACAGGCTGCGCCATATAAGCTACGGCAGGTTCCTGTAGTTCATTTTTTATATCATTATGTTTAGTTTTATACGACATATATACAAATATAATTACCATTTGTCGTATTTGCAAATTTTATTCCGCAATTATCAGGAAGTAATTCCTCTTTCCTTTTTGCGCTACAAGGTATTTGCCACCAATCAGGTTTTCAGTATTAAATACGTCATCAGGGGTAGCAATTTTGTTTTTATTGATAGCTACACCGCCGCCCTGTATCATCTTTTTAGCTTCTCCTTTTGAGGCGAAAACCGCTGTTTTTGCAGCCAGCAAATCGGTAGCATTAATACCTTCACGCAATTCATCAGCACTGATGGTGTAATTTGGTACGCCTTCAAACAAACCTTTTACTTCGGCATCATTCAGTTCGTTTAAAAACTCAATGTTAACATTACCAAACAAAAACTCTGATGATTTAATGGCTTTTTCATATTCAGCCTCGCCATGTACACGTATGGTAATATCCTTGGCTAAGGCTTTCTGCAATACTCGTAAATGAGGTGCTGCATCCTGCTCTGCTTCTAAAGCCTCAATAACATCCTTTTCAAATAATGTAAATATACGGATGTAGCTCTTGGCATCTACATCGGTAGTGTTCAGCCAAAACTGGTAAAACTGGTATGGCGATGTACGCGCAGGGTCAAGCCATACCGCGCCGCTTTCGGTTTTACCGAATTTGGTACCATCGGCCTTTTTAATTAGTTGGGTAGTTAAAGCGTATGCCTCACCTGCATCCTTACGGCGAATAAACTCGGTACCCGTAACAATATTACCCCACTGATCGCTGCCGCCCATTTGCAGTACGCAGTTATGGTTTTTCCATAAGTAGTAAAAATCATAGCCCTGCACCAATTGGTAAGTAAACTCCGTGAACGACATACCAGTATCGCCCTCCAAGCGTTTCTTTACCGAATCTTTAGCCATCATGTAATTAACGGTAATGTGCTTACCTACATCGCGGATAAAATCTAAAAAAGTAAAGTTCTTAAACCAATCGTAGTTGTTTACCATTTGCGCGCTGTTGGCACCTGCGCTAAAATCCAGGAATTGCTCCAGCTGTTTTTGAACCGATTCAAGATTATGTTGCAACACATCTTCCGACAGCAGGTTACGCTCCTGTGATTTACCCGACGGATCGCCAACCATACCGGTAGCGCCGCCAACCAAAGCATAAGGCTTGTGGCCCGCGCGCTGAAAGTGGATCAGCGTCATGATCTGGGTAAGGTGGCCTACGTGCAGCGAATCGGCAGTAGGGTCAAAACCAATATATCCTGATGCCATGCCTTTATTCAGCAGTTCTTCAGTTCCGGGCATTATATCGTGCAGCATGCCGCGCCAGCGTAATTCTTCTACAAAGTTCATTGTGTAATATTTCAAAGCTTGCAAAGATAAAATAATAAGGTAAAATCCTTTTTTTTAGTGAAATGAACCTTATATATCATATTACTTTAGTACATTACGTTATATACTATCATTAACAGGCCGGGTATCTATGAACTTTTTGTCGCACTATTACTTTGACCGCAGCACCACCAGTTGTTACTTTGTGTTGGGCACCGTACTGCCCGATCTGTTAAAGAATGCAGACAAAAACATCATACTGCACCCCGAAAAACTCCACCATACCAATAGCCACGTTAACGATATTATAAAAGGCTGGAACAAACACCTTGAGGTAGATCGTTACTTCCATTCCTCCCCGTTCTTCACGCATCATTCGCACAATTTAAAACTGAAATTACTGCCCGCCATTGAAGGCTCGCCTGTAAAACCCTTCTTTTTGGGCCATGTGGCGCTGGAGCTGATATTGGATAACCTACTGCTCACCACAGGGCAAATACAGGTAGATGAATTTTACAATCACTTAGGCTCGTGCGATGAAAAAGTGATTGCCGAGTTTCTGCATTTCGGCGGGATGGCCAACAGTACCATCTTCTTTAACTTTTTTGATGTATTTAAAAACGAAGGCTACCTGCACACCTATGCCGATACGCAAAAAATAGCTTACGCGCTAAAGCGGATATGCATGCGTATCTGGAAAAACCCCTTCACCCCGGCGCAGGAAGCCGCTATGGACGATGTAATTATAGCCTACCGCGAAGAGTTACTGGAAAGCTACCTCGCTATATTTAACGATATAGAAAAACAGCTGAGCCATTCTTAAGCATCGAACAACAGCAATCATTTTCTATAAAATATAAAAAAGCCTTAAAAATCAGCATTTAACATTAAATAAATTTTTTTGTACCAAAAATATATCCGTACCTTTGCAGTCCCAATTATTGTTGGGAAAAAGGAGAAAATTTATTTAATGGCAAAAAAACAAGAAGCAGAAAAAGAATTAAAAGCTAAAGAGGCTGAACTGGGTACGGTTCAGGCTTCAGCAGAAAAAGAAACAATTGAATCAGAAGCTGATTCATTCTCAATCGACGACATCAAACTTCAATTGGCTACTCCAAGTGCCGATTTTGACTGGGATGCTGACGAGAAAAAATTTGGTAACTACAGCGATAGCGACCGTGAAAAATTCGAAAAACTTTATGATGGCACTTTCAGCTCTATCACTAAAGGCGAAATCATCACCGGTACTGTTGTAAGTGTTAACAACAAAGATGTGGTATTAAACGTAGGTTTTAAATCTGACGGTTTAGTATCAGTTTCTGAATTCCGTGATACACCTGATCTTAAAGTAGGTGACAAAGTTGAAGTTTTTGTTGAATCACAAGAAGATGCTAACGGTCAGTTAGTACTTTCACGTAAACGCGCTAAAACACAACAATCATGGGAGCGCATTAATTCAGCTTTAGATAACGACGAGATCATTACCGGTTTTGTTAAGAGCAGAACTAAAGGTGGTTTGATCGTTGATATAATGGGCGTTGAAGCCTTTTTACCAGGTTCACAAATCGATATCAAACCTATCCGTGATTACGATGTGTACGTTGGTAAAACAATGGAATTCAAAGTTGTTAAAATCAACCACGAATTCAAGAACGTTGTGGTATCACACAAAGTGCTTATCGAAGACGATCTTGAAAACCAAAAAACTGAAATTGTTGCACGCCTTGAAAAAGGTCAGGTATTGGAAGGTACCGTTAAAAACATTACCGACTTCGGTGTATTCATCGATTTGGGTGGCGTTGACGGTTTATTGCACATTACCGATATCTCTTGGGGTCGTATCGAGCATCCGCGTGAAGTATTGGCACTTGATCAGAAGATCAACGTGGTTGTACTTGACTTTGATGACGAGAAAAAACGTATCGCCCTTGGTTTAAAACAACTTACTCCTCACCCTTGGCAAAACCTTGATGAAGCTATCCAGATAGGTTCAAAGGTTAAAGGAAAAATTGTTACCGTTGCTGATTACGGCGCATTCCTTGAAATCACTTCAGGTGTTGAAGGTTTGATCCACGTATCAGAAATGTCATGGTCACAAAACCTGCGTAACCCACAAGAATTCCTGAAAGTTGGCGACGAAATCGAAGCTCAGGTGTTAACACTTGATCGCGAAGAGCGCAAAATGAGCTTAGGTATCAAACAACTGACTCCTGATCCATGGCAACAAGCTGCTGAGCGTTACGCTGTTGGTACACAACACGTTGCTACAGTTAAAAACATGACCAACTTTGGTGTGTTTGTTGAACTGGAAGACGGTATCGATGGTTTGATCCACATCTCTGACCTTTCATGGTCTAAAAAGATCAATCACCCTAACGAATTCACTAAAGTAGGTGAGAAATTAGACGTGGTAGTTCTGGAACTTGATGTTGAGAACCGCAAACTGAGCTTAGGTCACAAACAACTGGAAGAAAACCCTTGGGATACTTTCGAAACCATCTTTACTGTTGATTCAGTACATGAAGGTACCGTATTAAAAGTAACCGACAAAGGTGCTATAGTTGCATTACCTTACGGTGTTGAAGGCTTCGCGCCAACTAAACACCTGGTTAAAGAAGACGGTACCAGCCTGAAAGCTGAAGAAACTGCCGACTTCAAGATCATCGAGTTCGGTAAAGACAACAAACGTATCGTTATTTCACACTCACGTATATGGGAAGAAGCTCGTGCTGATGCTCGTGTACAAGAATTCGAAAACCGCAAGAAAGAAGCAAAATCTGCAAGCAACGCGGTTAAGAAAGTGAAAGATTCAGTTGAAAAATCAACTTTAGGCGATCTTAGCGTTCTTGCTCAATTAAAAGAGCAAATGGAAGGTGCAGAAAGCAAAGCTAAAAAAGCTGCTGCTGCAAAATCTGAAGAAGAAGCTAAATAAGCTTATAGATAAACTATCTTTAAAGCCTCCCGGTGCAAACCAGGGAGGCTTTTTTATGCAATAACAATATGAACGGCGAAACCAACCTGCAACAACTGCTCAAAAACATGACGCCCATCCTTAACCCCGGCGATTATGTATACTGCACCTTACCCAATAAAAGCACAATCAACTTGGCCGATGTTGTTTGTACTTTCAGAGAAGAGGAAGGACTTACCGTGATCCTTAAAAAAGAAATAGCCGATAACCATGGGCTGCCTTATACTTATGTGGCTGCCTGGCTTACCTTAACGGTGCATTCGTCATTAGCGGCTACCGGGCTTACCGCCGCATTCGCAGGCGCTTTGGCCGATGCTGGTATCAGCTGCAATGTAGTGGCGGCTTACTACCACGATCATATTTTTGTAGCTAAAGCAGATGCCGAAAAAGCTTTAAATGTGCTTAAAAAGCTCTCGGCACAATAAATAACCGGGTACAAGGTGGAGAACTCCTATTTTGAAACTCCCAACAATTTTATACCTTTGCCCAAATCCAACCCAACGATGCTTAATCTCACACTGCTCGACGGACAAAAATTCCAGGTAACTATTCAACGTTTATGTCGTCAGTTAATTGAAAACCATAACGACTTTTCCGGCTCCGTACTGATAGGTATACAGCCGCGCGGCATTTATTTAGCCAAACGTGTTGCCGAAGAACTCCGCAAGATATTACCCGATAAAACCATACTACAAGGCGACCTTGATATCACCTTTTACCGCGACGATTTCCGCAGACGCGAATCGCAGCTGGTGCCTAATCAAACCAAAATAGATTTTATTATTGAAGGCAAAAAAGTGATCATGATGGACGATGTACTGTGGACAGGTCGTACTATACGCGCCGCCATGGATGCCATGCTGGCTTTTGGCCGCCCCGAAAAGGTAGAACTGCTTACCCTGGTTGACAGGCGTTACTCGCGCCACATCCCCGTAGCGGCAGATTATGTAGGCATCGAGGTAGATTCCATCGCATCACAAAAAGTAGTGGTGAGCTGGAAAGAAACCGATGGAGAAGATAAGATAGTACTACTATCTGAAGTGAAATAAATTTGATTTCGGATTTCGGAATTACGATTTCGGATTTGGAAGGAAATCAACGAATAGATAAACAGAAGTAAATAAATTAAAAGGGAAACCGGCATCAGTAAATTCGAAATTGAACATCCGAAATCTCAAATCAAATTATGGCAGGACTAAGCACAAGGCATCTATTAGGAATTAAAGATTTAAACGCGGCAGATATTCAATTGATTTTTGAAACGGCCGACACCTTTAAATCTGTATTGAACCGACCGATCAAGAAAGTGCCTTCGTTGCGTGATGTAACCATTGCCAACATCTTTTTCGAGAATTCTACACGTACCCGTTTATCGTTTGAACTGGCCGAAAAGCGCCTTTCGGCAGATGTGGTAAACTTTGCCGCTTCTTCATCATCGGTAAGCAAGGGCGAAACCCTGATAGATACTGTTAATAACATACTGGCCATGAAAGTGGATATGGTGGTAATGCGCCACCCTTATGCCGGTGCCGGTATCTTCCTGTCGAAACATGTAAAGGCACAGATAGTAAACGCGGGCGACGGCGCGCATGAGCACCCTACCCAGGCTTTGCTTGATGCCTTCTCTATCCGCGAAAAATATGGCGACGTAGCCGGAAAGAAAATAGTGATAGTGGGTGATATATTACACTCTCGCGTGGCCCTTTCAAACATTCTTTGCCTGAAACAATTAGGCGCCGAAGTGATGGTGTGCGGTCCAACCACGCTGATCCCGAAATACATTGGCTCGTTAGGTGTAAAGGTAGAGCATAACCTAATAAAAGCCCTTAACTGGTGCGATGTGGCCAATATGCTGCGCATCCAGCTGGAACGTCAGGATATTAAATACTTCCCATCGCTGCGCGAATACACGATGCTTTACGGCTTAAACAAGCAGATATTGGATAGCCTTGATAAAGAGATCACCGTCATGCACCCGGGCCCTATCAATCGTGGCGTGGAGATCACCAGCGATGTGGCCGATAGTAAACAATCAATTATATTAGATCAGGTGGAAAATGGCGTAGCCATCCGCATGGCGGTACTCTACCTGCTTGCCGGTCAAACCCCATGATAATACGAGATAAAAAAAAGCTGCTGTGGTTTCTGCGTTTTGGCAAAGTCAAAGCATGCGTTTTTTATTTCATATTCATCATTACCATCTACGCTTTAGTTAACACCATTTTTGCAGTAATATCAAGCTTTTTTACCGGGGCCGACCTTTTGCAGGAGATACAGACGAACGAGCTGCTGAACTACTTCGTACTTGTTTATGCGGGTTACATGTCGTGGCATTTTTATGATGACGCTGTAGAGCGGCTTAACAACGACCAAAAACTAAAGCAAAGAAACCTCACCGAAGAAGACATCAAGAGAATAGCGTTTACAAAAAACTGGGCCGAAACAAGAAAGAAAGGCGCGGTTGCCTATTGCTTATACGATGGCGGCCTTATTGCGGGTATGTTGCTGCTCATCCCGGTGTCGTTCATTATGTTTTCGGTAGTTGCGCCCTCAAACAGGTTATTTGATGAGTTTAAAGATTTAACGCTGTTTATAGGCCAAAACATAATAATATGTTATGTGGCCGGTTGTATATTATACAGCCTAAGGTGGACTTATAACGAGCGCAAATTTACCCGGCTAACTACCTTTATACCATAACCCTTTAATTATACAGGCATGCTGCACACAATCAATAACCGTATATATTCTCTATTGTTAATGATACTTTTCGCCGTACCTGTATCGGCACAAAGCTTACAGCAACGCAAAAATGATTCGGTATTTGTAAAGGTTAAAGAGTTTTTTAACACGCAGGATGCAGAGGGGATTTATAGTTTGACGGGTGAGAGTTTCAGGAAAGAGCTAAGTGCGGATGCTTTTAAAACCATTGCCACCACGCAACTTTTCCCGATAGGGAAGATCAATTCATCAACGTTAATAAGTTTTGTGAATAACCAGTTAAGTACTTACAAGCTGGAATTCGGCACGGTTACGCTGCAATTACTCATGACTTTGGATGACAAGGATAAACTGGGCATGTTCCTCTTTCAACCTTATAAAGAAACGTCTCCGGAAAAACTGATAGAGGCCGCTACTTCAAACCCCTTAAAAACACCTGCCGATAAAGCCATTGATTCGATAGCCCGTAAATACATACAAAAGGGCAATACCGTTGGCCTAAGCATCGGCATACTTAAAAACGGACAAATAAGTACTTATGGTTACGGCGAAACCACCATCGGCAACAAGAAATTACCCGATGCCAATACGCTTTTTGAAATTGGTTCTATTTCTAAAACGTTCACTGCGGTATTGCTTGCTTACTATGTTAACGAGGGTAAAGTGAAACTAACCGATCCGGTAACGAAATACCTGCCCGATAGCGTGGCTGCCAATCCTGAACTGCAACAAATTACATTGCTTAGTCTGAGCAACCATACATCAGGCCTGGCACGTATGCCGGATAACTGGGAGAAACAGGCTTTCGAACCACTTAATCCTTATAAAAACTACAACAAGCAATTGCTTTTCGCTTATCTGAAAAATTGCAAGCTTGAAACCAAACCCGGTGAAAAATATGCCTATACTAATCTTGGTGTTGGCTTGTTAGGTATAGCCCTCGAAAAAATAAGCGGTAAAAGCTATGAGGTAATGGTAAAAGAACTGATAGCAAAGCCATTGGGCCTAAAAAGCACGGTACAGCATATTACACCCGAACTTGCCCCGCGTTTTGTAACCGTATACAATGCCGAAGGCAAAGCCACCCCGGCCTGGGATTTTGATGCCCTTGCCTCATGCGGTGCCCTACGCTCAACTGTAACCGATTTGCTGGCCTACGCCAAAGCCAATATGCAAAGCGCAACCGGTACAAGCAAACCGGCCAAAGCCATGGAACTTACCCATCATATTACTTTTGAAAAAGACGCTAAAATGGGCTTAGGCTGGCATATCATTTTTGTAGATGGCGTTAACTACATTTTCCATAACGGGGGCACCTACGGCAGCAGCAGCTTCCTGGCTTTCAATACCGAAAAGAACCTCGCCGTAGTAGTATTATCAAACGCCGCCGAAAGTACCGACGGTTTGGGAACCGAGCTGCTGAAGAAACTACAATAGTGTTGTGAGTTTTGTGTTGAAAGTTATGAGGGGAAATGTAATCCTCTTATCTTACAACTCATAACCCACAACTTACAACACACAGCCTGCCACCCCACTCCCACTACTCAATGCGGCTTCTACTGTACCTATGGCGGCGCCATCGTACAAGTATTCTCCGGCGAAGAAAAGTTTATTTTCTACGGGTGAGTTCATGATCTTTCTTGCTTCGGAGCTGTGTATCGTATCGTAGGAGTATGATCCCCGGGTAAGCGGGTCGGCTGTCCAGTTGGCTACGTACCAGGCAATCAGTTTATCTTTCAGCGTATCGGCATCTATTTTAAATATATTGGCTAATGAGGTTAAGGCCAGTTTAAGTATATCTTCTGCGGATGCATCCTTTTTATCAAATGCCGCAGGCCCTCCCAACCAACCCGTTAGCAAGGTAGACCGCTGCGGAATCTGCGTCCACCAGGTAGGGATAGCCTCCTTTGAAAACAGGTAGCCCATATTCTTCAGGCTTGTGCCTACCATTGCCGTTACAGTTTCGCTCTCCCAAAAAGCTTCGTCAAATTCTAATAACACCTTTATTATAGCGCCAAATCCTAACTGCTGCATAGCCTTGCTGTAGTCGGGGATTGGGGGATCAAAAACTATCGCGCCCTGTTCGCCCCCGGCAGCTTTTAAAACACCCAACGGAACAGCTACGATTACCTTATCGGCCTCATAAGCAACCTCATCTGTAGTAAACACTTTAATACCGTTGGGTAATAGTTGTATCTTGTTCACTATCGCGTTCAGTACTATGGCATTACCGGCTGCTTTGCAGGTATCGGCCAGGTATTTTATCATGGTGCAGTAGCCCCCGGCAATACGATGCTGCGCCTCCATATCCTCGTTTTTCCATTCGTTACGCAGGGCGAATGTGCTGGCATCCCGCGGGTCGGCCGTATCGTAGCCCGATACAAAATCCCATATATTGCTCCGCAAGCGGGCATATTTATCTCCCGGAAATGCCTGCTCCATAAATTCATTGATGGGTATATCGTGCTGCAATTCTTCAAGCCGGGCCAACAACTCATCCCATTCCTCAATAAACTGCATATTTTCCTCAAACTGTCCGTTATGATAACGCCACATGGCGGCATTGGCCGAATGATAAGGAATGCCCGCTTCCTTCAACAGGTTGAGCGTAACCGGCAAATTGCCATGCACAAACTCGGCACCTTGCTCGGCATGCTGAAAAAACAATTGATTATTGAGGGTATGGATACGGCCGCCGGTATGGTTGCGCGCTTCGAGCACTGTTACCGTTTTACCGACCTTAACCAGCTTATAAGCAGCCATTAAACCGGCAGCCCCCGCGCCTATAATGAGTACATCAGTTTTTTTCATAGTGGTATGTGAAGGAAAGGTAATTCAAAATATCGACTTTCAAATTTTCAATATCAAATTTAACCTTCCCCTTACAAACGTTTAGAACGGCAATCTTAATTCGTAACCTGAACTGGCTTAATCTTTGCGCATTTAGCCTAAACCAATGTTATGCCCGAAGGTCCGTCGATAATTATTGCCCAAGAAAAGCTGGAACATTTTGTGCACCACAGGGTAATGGCGGCCGATGGTTATACCAAGAGCATGGACCCGCAACTGCTGGAAGGTAAAACCCTAACCGATATTAAAACCTGGGGTAAGCACCTGTTATTGTGTTTTCATCAACTTACGGTAAGGGTACATTTTATGCTCTTTGGCTCTTATAAAATTGATGAGCGTGGTAAAAAGAACGCCGTGCTTCAACTGGAATTTACCAACGGTATACTTTATTTTTATATAGCTAAAATTGAACTGATAGAGAAACCGCTGGACGAAGTGTACGATTGGCAGGCCGATATCATGACCGATAAATGGAGCACAGCAAAGGCCATTAAAAAGATCCGCTCAAAGCCCGACAGGCTAATTTGTGATGTATTGATGGATCAGCAGATCTTTTCGGGTGTAGGTAATATCATCAAAAACGAAGTGCTTTTCAGATGCAAGATCCACCCGGAAAGCAAAGCTTCGGGCATTAGCGATAAAAAGCTGAAAGAACTCATCAACGAAACTATAAAATACAGTTTTGAGTTTTTAGAGCAGAAGAAAGCCAATACCCTAAGCCGCCACTGGCAGGCTTATGAACAGGAAGAATGCCCGCGCAACCATATCCCCTTTCATAAACAGGAATTAGGTAAAACCAAGCGATGGTGCTATTACTGCAATAAATGCCAAAAAGTATATTGATCAAAGTTCCAGTATTGCGGCTATATCATTAAAGCCCTTTTCGTTGGCGAGGTCGGCGGGGAGTTTGCCGCCCTCCATGCGGGTATTTACTTCGGCGCCATGTTCAAGCAGCATTATCAATAGTTCGATATTGCCATTTTGCGCGGCCGAATGCAGCGGGGTTACCCCTGCCTGTTGTTTAATATTCACCGCGGCACCGTTCTCAATCAGCAGCACCGCGATATTGGTAAAATTACCTGCCGCGGCCGAGTGCAGCGGGAAAACACGGTAGCCATTATCAGATGGCAGGTTAACATCGGCACCCTTGGCAACCAAATATTTGGCTACTTCATATTGCCCGAAATAGCTGGCCAGTCCCAACGGGGTAAAGCCATCATCAGAGTAACTATCTATCGCATCGGGGTGATTAGTAAGCAGGTGGCTCACCACATCGTGCTTACCAACGGCGGCGGCCTCAAACAGGTTGATCTCGTCTAAATACTTAAGCAGCAACCCGGTAACAGCCGGTTTTTTGTAGTAACACGACAGCATCAACGGTGAAATATTAAGGCTGGTGGAAGCCTTCGCCAGCGCGGGATTTGCGGCAAGCAGGTTGGTTAAACCGTGCAGGTCGGCATCAGCAATAAACTGTTCCAGTTGGTCGGTACTCATAAACTCAATATTACTAAAAATTAAAAAAATGCACCAAATTAGTTGTTAACTATTAACTTTATATTTGCACATTATTAGTGATTTTACAGATGCCGCCAAAAGGGAACCAGTTCAGGTCAAATACTTTAAAGGATGAAAATCAACCGCGCCAATCTGCTGCCAAAGGAGAAAAAGCACGTTTGCTGAAGGATAAGGGAATAAAAATGCCGGTGTTTGATTTAAAGGATGGCCGCATTGCAAAGGTGCTGGGGCTGTTTTTTTTAATTATATCCATCTTCTTTTTAACCGCCTTCACCTCTTACCTGTTCACCTGGCAGGAAGATCAAAGTTATGTGTCAAAAGCCAACGGTGGCTGGGGCAACCTGCTTAAAACAACGCAGGAACTCGCCCTCAAAAACATCGACCCTATTGTTGATAACTGGCTGGGTAAATTTGGCGCACTGCTGGCAAACCAGTTTATTTACCAGTGGTTTGGCATAGCATCGTTCATATTTGTGTTTGTATTTTTTGTGATAGGCTATCGCCTGTTGTTTAAAGTGCGCCTGCTTTCGTTAAGTAAGACTATTGCTTACGCCCTGTTTGGTATTGTGTTTTTATCGGTGACGATGGGCTTTTTTCACGCCTTTATCAGCGATACGCCTCACTTTTTAGAGGGTGAATTCGGTTTTTGGAGCAACCGGCTTTTAGATGCGCAGATAGGCCATACCGGGGTTGCCGGCGTATTGGTTTTCGCGGGATTAACGGTGCTCATCATCGCTTATAACATCGACTTTAAAATACCCGAACGTAAAAAGGTTACCCTTGCCGATACCGTGCCGAATGTGGTGCCCGAACCGGTTGACCTGCTTGACGAAGAACCATCTTTACCTGTAGAGTGGCCCCGTGGAGGCGCTAATACCGTACGCGACAGGCTGGCGAACAATCCGGCAAACCGCGAAGAAGAAATGGTACGCCCCGAGCCGCTTAAACAGCAGCCATTGGTGCAGAACCCTGTTTTTCATGAGCCATTGGTGCTAACGCCCGATGTATCTGCCGTGCACGAACCAGAAACTGAAGACGAGATACCTTTAACTGTTGAAACCACGCGCCCAACGGCCATACTCAATATAGAGAAGACCGACAATGAAAAAGCGAATGATTTAGTAGCCCAGTTTGGCACTTACGATCCTACGCTCGACCTGGCATCATATAAATACCCGCCGCTTGAATTGTTGGAAAATTACGGCTCAAATAAGATTAGTGTAAATACCGAGGAACTGGAGGCCAACAAGAACAAGATTGTTGAAACGCTTAATCATTACAATATTGAAATTGATAAGATAAAAGCGACCATTGGCCCAACAGTTACCCTTTACGAAATTATACCCGCACCGGGTGTACGGATCTCTAAGATCAAAAACCTGGAGGACGATATCGCGCTGAGCCTTGCCGCCTTGGGGATACGTATTATTGCCCCAATGCCGGGCAAGGGTACAATTGGTATAGAGGTGCCCAATCAGCACCCCGAAATGGTATCGATGCGCAGTGTACTGGCTACCGAAAAGTTTCAGAACACGCCGATGGACTTGCCTATCGCGCTGGGTAAAACCATATCGAACGAAGTATTTATTGCCGATTTGGCCAAGATGCCCCACTTATTGGTTGCGGGTGCTACCGGCCAGGGTAAATCGGTTGGTATTAACGCTATCCTGGTATCGCTGTTATATAAACGCCACCCTGCCGAGCTGAAATTTGTACTGGTTGACCCTAAAAAGGTGGAGCTAACGCTGTTCCGTAAAATTGAGCGTCACTTTTTGGCCAAGCTTCCGGGTGAAGCCGATGCCATTATTACCGATACCAAAAAGGTGATCAACACCCTCAATTCGCTTTGTATTGAGATGGACCAGCGATACGATTTGCTGAAAGACGCGCAGGTACGTAACCTGAAGGAATACAATGCCAAATTCATCAACCGTAAAATACCTAACCCGGAGAAGCACCGCTTTTTACCCTTCATTGTACTGATTGTGGATGAGTTTGCCGACTTGATGATGACCGCCGGTAAAGAGGTAGAAATGCCTATTGCCCGTTTGGCGCAACTGGCACGTGCGGTGGGTATTCACCTGGTTATTGCCACACAAAGGCCGTCGGTTAATATCATTACGGGTACTATTAAGGCCAACTTCCCGGCAAGGCTTGCCTTCAGGGTATTGTCTAAGATAGATTCGCGTACGATATTGGATGCCGGTGGTGCCGATCAGTTGATCGGTCGTGGTGATATGCTGCTGTCAACCGGCAGCGACCTGATCCGCTTGCAATGCGCCTTTGTGGATACTCCGGAGGTAGAAAAAATATCCGACTTTATAGGCGAACAACGCGGCTATCCATCGGCATTTATGCTGCCCGAATATGAGGGCGACGGCGCGGAAGGCAGCAGTCCAAAAGATTTTGACCCGGATGACCGCGACCCGATGTTCGAAGATGCCGCGCGCCTTATTGTGTTGCACCAGCAAGGCTCAACCTCGCTGATACAACGCAAACTTAAACTGGGCTATAACCGTGCAGGCCGTATCATCGATCAGCTGGAAGCCGCAGGCATTGTTGGCCCTTTTGAAGGTAGCAAGGCCCGCGATGTGCTGTATCCGGATGAGTATAGTCTGGAACGCCATTTGGAATCGTTGTCGCAAAAGGGGGAATCGTAAGGGCAGGGATAGGGCGGTTAAACAAACCTGATACTACTCACCCGGTCTACGCTTCGCTGGACCTCCCTCTCTCCTGCTTTGCAGCAAAGAGGGTAGGAAGAAAATAAAAAAACAAAGTCTTTCTTTACGCTTTGCGTATAGAGGGGCGACGAGCGAAGCAATGTCGGGGTGAGTCGATACAACATTACAGTTACCTCCCCCACATTAAACCAATCTCCACAATACCACTCTAAAATAAAACCCCTGCAACAATTATGCTGTTTAGAGGTTTATTACACAAAATGAAAACATGAAAAAAGTATTCATATATATTTTGCTGCTATCGGGTGCTGCTACGCAGGCGTATGCACAAAAGGATGCCGATGCCAAGACCATATTAAGCGACCTGAGCAAAAAGTACCGCTCGTACACATCGGTTAAAACCGATTTCTCGCTGAACATTAACAATCAGCAGGCGGGCATTAATGAAACCCAAACGGGCAGTATCATCAGCAAAACAAAGGACAATAAGTTTCATTTGAGTTTGTACCGCCCGCAGGGGCCGGCAAAATCGGTGATAGACCAGGAGATCATTAGCGATGGTAAAACCCAGTGGACCTACAACATTCCCGACAAAGAAGTACAGGTAGCTGATGCCGGGCAAGGTAAGGACGGCTTTAACCCCGCGCAGATTTTCACCCTTTACGAAAACGGGTACAAGTATGTGTTCGCCGGTACGCAAAAGCTGAACGGTAAGGTATACCAGGTGGTTGATCTTAGTCCGGAGGATGCTAAATCGCCTTTCTTTAAAATAAGGATGATGGTTGATAAGGTTAAAAAACAGCTGTACAGCATTTTAGTGTTCGACCGCAATGGCAGCAAGTATAACTATACTTTTAAAACGATAACCCCCAACGTATCGGTTGCCGATGGCTATTTCAGCTTCGACCCAAAATCGCACCCGGGTGTTGAGGTGGTTGATCTGAGGTAATCGATCACTAACAGTATTAACAAGAAGGACTGGTCGCGCTTAAGTGATCAGTCCTTTTTTTGTTGGTATCAATTAAACCTTTAATGTATAAATCAATCCTACCTAACAACAATGCGTTGTTGTTAGGTGTGTAATTGCATAAATTACGCACCAAAAAAATCACCTAAAAAACATCTTTATCATGAAGAAATTATTTTCTCTCGCCCTCCTTTTATTAAGTACGATCAGCTTTTCATTCGCGCAGCAAAACAACGCGGCGGCAAACCTTAATTTTAAAGATCTTTCGCAATTGCAGTACCTACCCAAGGCAACTCGTGATAGCCTAAAAATCGTACTCAAAAAAGCCAATAAGGCTTTTTCGGCCCCAGTAAATGGTAAAAACGCTATTACACCGGTACCTGCATCGGGTGCAAAATTCTTTAAGGCCATGTCTGAACTAATGATTCAGATTCTGGACAACCCTGATCCGGCATTGATAGCTAAGAACCAGGCCAAGTGCGACCGCCTGCAAGCCGACATGGAGTTTGACCTTCAAATGGTTGCCGAAAAAATGACTTACGAACAGGAACGTAAAAGCATAATCGACGAATACAAAAGCGGAGATTATGATGATGCCGAAGAAAGACGCGATGCACGCAAAGAAATGAACGAAGACTTGAAAGACCTGAAAGAAGATTACGACGACACAATAAAAGAATTTCGTGAAGAACGCAAAGAACGCCTTCAGGAACTCGCAGAGCAGGAAAAAGACGCTTGATAATCTCGTCCGAGGCGTTACAATAAATTGACGGAAAATTTCGTAGTGTTGCTGTGTGCATATTTGTGTCGTCCAAGTTGTAAGACGAATGGGATTTGCTGGCGGTTGACTAAAACTTTTTTACCTTAGTCAGAAAAGTTGATATCTCAATTGGTGTTAATTGAGATATCAATCCCCCCAATAATTTAAGTTATGAAAAAGATTATCTTCAATTTAGCCACGTTACTACTCACATCTATTGTTTTTCATTCGAAAGCGCAAACGCAAAAAAACGATAACTGTGATTTTTTTGATACTGTCGTAAACAACCATAATCAGATCTTTCCGTCTTCAGGTATTCCTTCTGCTATAGAGATGATTCTAAAGCAGTGTAAAGCAGTGGATTTTAATTTTTATAACTTACAAAATGAATGGAAAAACAAAACCGATGGCTCTTTCAGTGACTTTGACAAAAAGAAATTATACGGGGTTACATTTTCCCAGAAATTTAAATTGCCCCGGGATGCAAATTTTCCAATAGATAGTCTTTTTCAAACTATAGAAAGTGAATTGAAGTCTGGTAAAAAGGTAATTATCGCATTGCAGGTGGACACGGGCTGGCCTATTTTTGTCGTCTATAAAAAAACTAAGGATGGTGAATTTGTTTCATACAGCAAACTTGGAAGCCATACATTAATACTTAGAAATACAAAAGAAATTGTGAAAAAGTCTAATGGCACGGAAATCATGACTTACAGCACCCGTTTGTAACTGAAGGTAAGCATATTTTACTGAAATAATTAAATGATGAAAAAGATCCTCTTTGGTTTAGTTGTGTTAATATCCACATGGGTTATCTTTACTTCGAAGGCTCAAGCACAAAAAATCAATAATTGTGATTTTTTTAATACTGTCGTAAATAACCACAATCAGCTCTTTCAATTGTCTTGCATTCCATCAGCTGTTGAAATGATATTAAAGTATTATAAAGTTGTAGATTTTGATTTTTACGACTTACAAAATGAATGGAAAAACAAAACTGATGGGTCTTTCCGTAACTTTGACAATAAAAAATTATACGGCATTACGTTTTTTCAAAAATTTGTTTTGCCCCGGGATGCGAGCTTTCCGATAGACAGCCTTTTTAGAACTATAGAAAAGGAATTGAAGGCTGAAAGAAAAGTGATTATCTCACTTCCGTCAGACTCGGGCTGGCATATGTTTATCATCTGCGAACAAACTCCGGATGGAGAATTTGTTTCATACAGCAAGCTTGGAAGCCATACGTTAATACTTAGAAATACGAAAGAAATTGTAAAAAAGTCTAACGGTACAGAAATCATGACTTACAGTACCCCCTCTCGTTTGTAACAACGAGGCAATGAATCGTACTGATAAAAAGACTGCTAATAGTTGCTTTTAACAGGCAACTATTTGTATGTTTATAGTATAAACCAATAACCATGAAAAACCTCTTCGCCCTTATTTTTATTGCTTTTGCCTTTGCATTAAACACACAGGCACAAAGCCATAGCGATAACGCTGCTAAGCCAGCTTATTATCTTGATTCGGTAAAGTTTGGCAACTCGCTTGAAACATTTGTGTTTGACATGGATAAGATCGCGGAGATTTCAGTAATGAAAAACGAAGGACCTGCGGGCGCGGTGTACATCAAATCAAAAAATCCTGCCGACTTTAATTTTTTATCGTTGCCGCAAGTGGCGCTTTACTATACCGGTAAAAAAGGCCCCTACCTGTTTATGCTCAACGGTAAAATACTAACAGATATCAGCCAGATAAAGATAGACGCGAGTTTTATAGCCATTTGCCAAAAAACAAACACTAAAGATATAGCCTACCTTAAAGGCACGCCCGCAATGAGCATCCTCAATATTCAAACAAGGGATAAAGTTAAAAAGGAAACGTTTATACGCGGGCAAGGGAATGAATCATCGGCCGGGCGTTAATACTTATGCCGAGGCCGCTCTTAGCCTGTCAATTCTTGCATGCACTTGTTTCAAACGATCGGCAACGCTGGTATCACCTACAATTTCAAGCACCGGGCATTTCAGGCTTTGCAACCATTCGCGCTGCCTGTGTAATGTGCGCGAGGTTGTTGTAGTTTTAGGATCATCATAACTGGCAGCAAATGCCAAAAAATCGACATACTGCTTATGCCGTGCGCCATTGTAAATGGCATCGCCGTAGCGTTCAAACTCGCGTTTTTTTACACGCGCCATCCGTATAGCAGGCGGCACAAACAAAAACACTACCAAATCAACTTCCGGGTATGGCTGTAAGCCCCAGCCCATTACCGGGCCGCCCAATACCCATTGCTCTTTACCGGCTAATGCGTCGCTGAGCATAGTGTTGCGCGAATTAATTTCGCGCCTCACAGTGAACGGATTGGTGGTAGGCTCCCAAAAGTATTTGTCGCTATCAAAATAAGGATATTCAATTTCTTTAGCGAGCGCTTCGCCCAGCGTAGTAACCCCCGAACCGGACGCGCCCATGATATTGATACGCATAATAGTATAAGTATTTATTGAAGCTATCGGCAGGCAAAACTAAAGACATTGCCACAGGCTACAACGTCTATTTTTACTTTTTAATTGTATTTGGGCCTTATAATAAGCCCCCGTTTTAGTATTTTTGGATTAATGCTACCCTTAACCAACCATTCGCTGGAGAAACTGGAACTGCTGCTTAAAAGCGGCGGTTACAAGGTACGTTATGAAAAAGGCAATTTTAAAACAGGCGCCTGCTTGCTGCAACACAGCAAAATGATAGTGGTAAATAGGTTTTCGAACCTCGAAAGCCGCATACAGGCATTGGTAGAGCTAACCCATCAACTGGAAATTGATCACAAACTGCTGGACGAAAAACAAATTGCGTTTTTGCAGCAATTACAACAAACTAACCTGCAACTGTGACCATTACTTTTTTAGGAACCGGAACTTCACAGGGCGTACCTGTAATAGCCTGCGATTGCGAGGTATGCACCTCAGCCGATCCGCATGATAAACGCCTGCGGTCGTCTATTTTGGTTGAGGCGGCCGGTAAAGTAGTGGTGATTGATTCGGGCCCCGATTTCAGGTACCAGATGCTGCGCGCTTGCGTAAAACATTTGGATGCTATTGTTTTTACCCACGAACATAAAGACCACGTAGCCGGGCTGGATGATGTACGCGCCTTTAACTACAAGCAACAAGCCGCCATTGATGTATATGCTGTTGAGCGTGTGCAGGAAGCATTGAAAAGGGAGTTTTCTTATATTTTTAGTGATTCGCCTTACCCGGGTATACCGCAGGTGAACATGCACACCATTAACAAGGATACCCCTTTTGATATTGGCGGTATTCATTTTATACCCATCGAGGTGTTGCACTATAAACTGCCCGTGCTCGGTTTCAGGATAGGCGATTTCACCTATATCACCGATGCCAAAACCATATCGGCACAAGAGCGCGAAAAGATAAAGGGCACTAAGGTGCTGGTGATTAACGCGCTGCAAAAGCAAACCCACATTTCGCACTTTACGCTTGATGAGGCCATTTCCTTCGCCCAGGAAATTGGCGCCGAAAAAACATATCTTACACACATCAGCCACAGGTTGGGCAAGCATCATGATATATCGCAGGAGCTGCCGCCCAATATTGAACTTGCTTACGATAGCCTTACTATTGAGGTTTAATTGAAAATATTTTTCAAAAAATGTGCCTTTGTAAAATCTAAATACATCTTTTTCCGTTTATATGGTTATTACCACGTTAATTAAACTATGTATTACCTGATCTATATGAGCACGGCCACACGCCTGCTTAGTGATGATGACCTAAAAGAAGTTTTGGCTACAAGCCGAACTTACAACCTCACCTACAATATTACGGGCATACTCCTTTACTCCGATGGTATTTTTATTCAGCTGCTTGAAGGTGACGAACAAGCGGTTACTGAGCTTTTTGTAAAAAAAATAAAAAACGACACAAGGCACAAGAACATTATAGAAGTGGTGACCGGTGATACCAACGCGCGCAGCTTTCCGGATTGGTCGATGGGTTTTATGGCGCCAAAAGCCGAAGAACTTAAAACCCTGCAAGGTTATATCAACCCGCAGCAAATAAATTTAGAGCGCGATGAAGCGCCGCCGCTGCCGCTAACTATACTAAAAACCTTTGTTGAAAATAACAGCTTTACGGCTTAATTAATTTTTAATATATAATTAAGGATATTACTCCAAACGGGAATATTTTTCTACCTTTATTTGAAAGTTTGCCGTTTTTTATGTCCTGAAATATTCCCTAAGAAATGAACTACTTGATTTATGTAAGTACGGCTACCAAATTGTTAAGTGAGTATGAATTAACAGACCTGCTTACCGAAAGCAGGGACCTTAACGCCCGCGACAACATTACAGGTATGCTTCTTTACGCTGAAGGTACTTTTATACAGGTACTGGAAGGCGAACAACATGTGGTATCCGCAACTTTTAACCGCATTGAGCAAGACTCCCGACACAAGAACATCATATTACTTACCGTAGGCACTATATCAAACCGCAACTTCCCCAGCTGGACAATGGGTTTCATGTCGGCCAATGCCGATATATTATCTGAGTTTAGCGGTTACATTAACCCGGCGCAAATAGGTTTCTTAAATGGCCCCGATGGCAGCAAGGTGATCAAGCTGTTAAAGAGCTTCGCGCAAGATAATAAAATGAATACCGGCGATCTAAGTGTTTAAAATCCTGTTGTATTCTGTTAGTTAATCAAACAGGCCCTTCTCCTTATTTAAAAACTGCGGCCGCATCAAATTAAGGCCGAGTACTTTGTTTAGTTCTTCCGATACATAATCGCTTAACTCGGGCGAGTAGCGTTCATCGTGCTGGTGCATAAAAAACCATAGACTTTGCAGGCCCATATCTGCCCATTGCTTTATACGCGCTATCCATTCATCTATCCGTTGCTTGTCTGAATCGCCTCCTTCGGGGCCGTTACCTACAAACCTGATAAAGGCATGCGGTGTAGGCAACATCATGTGCACGCAATCGCGGCGGCCGGTGGCATCAGTTAGTACCGCGCCAATGTTTAGCTCTTTAAACAAACCGAATACTTTATCGCGATTTTCGGCAACGCCAAACCAGTCTTTATGTCTCAGCTCTACAAATACAGGCACATCGGTGGGTAAATGTTCCAGGTAGGCTTTTAGTTCAGGATAGCTCTTAGGTGTAAAATTATCGCTCAATTGCAAAAATAACGGACCAAGCTTATCGCCAAAGGCGGCTATGCCTTCGTAAAAAGTAGTGGTAATATCTTCAGCATTTTTGAGGCGACGGATATGGCTGATGCTTTGCGAAAATTTAGGGCAAAATTTAAAACCGGGATTGGTATCGGCCTTCTCTTTCCATTTGCTGATGGTTGCCGGGCCATATACCTGGTAAAAGGTAGCGTTGAGTTCAATACAATCGAAATGCTTTACGTATTCATCCAGAAAATTGGCGTCCTTTGTTTTAGGCGGATAGATCATCCCTACCCACTCCTTACGCCCCCATTTGGCACAACCCACATGCACAGCAAGCGCTTGTTTACCCTTTGCTGCCGCAAGCGTATCAATTGTAAATTGCGGATCATTAGGCAGTGTGAAATCTACCTCTGTAAGCTGCTCCGGAGCCACCTTTCCAAATTCCATATCGGTATATAATTACAGGCAAAAGTTAATTAAAAAGCCTGCATAAACAACAGACAAAGTATTAATTTTGTGTGCATCTTTTATCTATGAATAACTTATTTAAAACAATTGGCTTCGCCATAATTTGCCTGATATTACCTGCATCGGCCTTGAAAGCCCAGCAAAAAACACTCAGGCAACAGATACAACAGGTTGCCGCCACCATTGACGGCAAAGTAGGCGTAGCAATAATAAACCTCAAAACAAATGATACGCTAACACTAAATGGATACAACGCCATGGTAATGCACAGCGTAATGAAATTACCAATAGCCATGGCCGTTTTGCACGAGATTGATAAAGGTAAGCTACAGCTAAACCAACAATTGTACATCGCTAAAGCCGAACTGCTTAAAGATACCTGGAGCCCACTGCGCGATAAATATCCGAACGGTAATGTGAAGGTACCGCTAAGCACCTTGTTGAGTTATATGGTATCGCAAAGTGATAATAATGCCTGCGATATTTTGCTGGCCCGCATTGGCGGCCCTGCCGTGGTAGAGCGGTACATACATAGCCTCGGTATTAAAAACATAGCCATAAAAACTTCAGAAGCGCAAATGGCTACCGCATGGAATGTTCAGTACAGCAATTGGTGTTACGCTACGGCTATTACAGGTTTATTAAAATTGATTGACAAAGGCAGCGTATTATCAAAACCGAGCAACGCCTTTTTATACAAAATACTGCGGGAAACCACCACCGGCCCTAAACGCTTAAGAGGGTTATTACCTGCGGATGCTATAGTTGCACATAAAACAGGTTCATCGGGTACTAATGATAAGGGCCTCTCTCCGGCAACTAATGATGCAGGCATTATTACCTTACCTAACGGCCAACAAATAGCCATAGCCGTATTAATTACCGATACCTATGCCGATGAAGCTAAGCGCGAAGGGGTAATTGCCAAAATAAGTCGTTTGGTTTGGGATAATTACAACAAGTAGTTAGCCCCCATGTCATTGATTTCTAATATCCGGGGATAACATTGACGCAAATAAAGTGGTCGATGCCTCATGCCTCACAAACAGACTATCGTCATTGCGAGGTACGAAGCAATCTCTAAACTGTACAGAGCGGCTCTGCTTATGTAGAGATTGCTTCGTACCTCGCAATGACGCGTTTTACAATCCCGTTTACTTCTTAAACCGCCCGCCTTTGCGCTCATGGCCTCTTCAGTTCTGCCCGTTTTCGCCCGAAGCTGCTTGCTGACGAAGAAAGCCACTCGGCATAGCTTGGATATTATTGCTCAGATTTATTTTTTAAGCAACACCTTATCGGCCAGCTTGTTGTCGCCATCTACCTTTTCGGTGGTCTTTAAATCTAAAATTTTACTGACGAGGTTGAATACGCTTACATTTTTAAAGGGCGCGATGGTAAGGTGCTTTTTGAATTGCGGTCCCCAGGCAAAAAAGGTAGCCTGCATATCCTTTATCACATACGGATCATAGCCGTGCCAGCCAGGGTTCAGCTTCTTTTTGTTATTCAGATTGAAAACTTTTGGATAGCGCGGGATCAGCAATATATCGCCAATGCGGTTATGCCAATCGTCGGATGCACGGTAATTGAGTCGCTTAGGCACGTTGGTAGCCAGATAAACATCATAATAATCTTTCGCTTCCTTTTTCAGTTCGTTATAAGTCCCCTTTACATCGGCTTTGTTACGGGCGTATAGTTCTACCAAAATACCATCGCCCGATACTACAAACTTTGAGGTATCGATAGCAGCCGGAACAGGCAGCGGGTTTTGGTTATCAACCCTGGTCATCCCGTGGTCGGCCACGAAGATAAAGTTAACATCGAGGCCGGTAGTTTTAACAGCCTTGTTCAGTTCGTATACTGCAGAATCAACAAAGTGTACCTTTTCGGCGGTTTCAGGCGCATCCGGGCCGAATACATGGCCATCGTGATCTACCTGCGGGAAGTAGAAAGTTATCAGATGCGGACGTTGCTCGGCGGGCAAATTAAGCCATTTTACTACCGTTTCAATACGGTCATGAATAGGGATCTGCTCGTTATAGGTATAGTAGTAGGTTTGGCGCATATCTTTTATTGCCGCCTCTGATGCTACCCAGTAAAAGCTTGCAGCCAGCATTTGCTGCTGTTCGGCCAATATCCAAAGCGGAGTGCCACCGTACCATGTGCCATCGCCAACTTTGGCTTTATTGCTCATTTTGTAAAAATCTTTGCGGTCGCGGTCGTAAAAGGTATTGTTCACCAAACCGCTGTGTGATGGATACAAGCCCGTAACCATGGCGTAATGATTGGGAAAAGTAACCGAAGGGTACGAAGGGATCATCGATTCGGCACGTACACCGCTATCGGCAAGGGCCAGCAGGTGGTCGGCGTGGTGTTTAACCGCGTAATCGTACCGGAAACCATCGGCAGATATCAATATAACGTAGGGCTTTTTTTGTTGCTCGGGGCTATTCTTTCTTCCGGGGGTAATCTTTTGAGTGGTATCTGCCTGACTAAAAGCAGGTAAGGAAAAAACGATCAGCAGCAAATAGAGGCAGTATTTCATGCTGCAAATTTATCGATTTTAAATTACGGCTATGTTAAATTGCGGTGCTGTATAAAAGATGATACAGTGGTGATGACCTTAACCCGGCACTTAATACTCCCACCCCTTAAATTTTGTAAAGGGCTCTTCCAATACAGAAGTTCTGCGGATGTAACGATTACGCTGCTTTTTCAGCCATTTCCTGTCGCCTGCTTTTGGTTTGGCAGAGATATTATGGAGATTTTCAATCTGTATAATTCGTAAAGCCATTTGTATTAATTAATTAACCCGATACCAAACCCGATATAACATTGATACTCAAAGCCACAATAGCAGTATTAAAAGCGAAGGAAATTAAGCCGTGCATCAGCGTTAAACGGCGGATAGTCCGTGAAGTGATCTCCACATCCGATACCTGGAAGGTCATCCCTACAACGAAACCGAAGTACACAAAGTCGAGATAGTCCGGATCTTCTTTTCCGGGGAAATCAAGGCCGCCAACTACCGTTTTTTTACCATCATCGGTAATCTCCTGGTAGTATAAATGCGCGTATCGCATGCTGAACAGCGTATGCACCAGCCACCACGAAACCAATACGGCCGTCATCGACAGGAAGATATTGGTAGTGATCTCGTCATCGGCATGCCCCTTTGATGATTTGAGCAGCAGGTAAATAGCCAGCAGGCTAATGAGCGATGCCCCTATCACGAAAAGAAAGATGGCTGTCCGGCTGGAATCTTCCAGACTGGCAATCCTGCGGATCTCGCGCGGATGCGCCCAAATAATGATGATCCAGTCGAGCACTATAACGGTAAAGGCAAACGCTATCCAGGTGACCAATGCCACTGCCAGAACCGTTAAATGCCTGAAGCAAAAGAAAGCGCCGATAGCCACCGCCAGCGAAACGTATACCCTAAAGTGCGCATCGAGGCGAAAAAAAAAGCTTTTGGGTAACTGGGGTTTTACGGCAGGCATTATTTTGATAACAGATGTATGATCAAATATGCAGATTTTAAATCAGATAGCTATTAGCGGCTGCGTTAATCTTCCTCTACAATTTCGGCTACGCGGCCTACCTGTCCGTCCTCTAAACGTACCTTGATACCACGTGAGTGAAAAGCCGAACTGGTAAGCAGATCTTTAACAATGCCGCGGGTAAGTTTACCGCTGCGCTGATCTTTCTTCAGGATGATGTCAACCTCTAAACCGGGATATATATCGCTTCTGTTTTGTCCGTTCATGAGTAATTTAGTGTGAGGTAGATACAAATTTAAGCCCCATAATTGAGCTGATAAGCGTTACTATGAAAAATAAACGCCAAAACGTGGCAGGTTCCTTAAAAAAGATGATGCCGATAATTACCGTGCCTACAGCGCCGATGCCCGTCCACACTGCATAAGCCGTACCTAATGGCAGTGTTTGGGTAGCTTTGTAAAGCAACACCATACTCACAGTCAAAAAAACAAGGAAGCCGCCTATCCACCCATAATACGCGTTACCTGCGGCCTCTTTAGCTTTGCCCAGGCAGGTAGTAAAACCTACTTCGCACAGGCCGGCAATAAATAACAATATCCAGTTCATACCGGCAAATATCAGTTTTTTGCAAGGTAATCTCTTATAAAAGTTTTCATCACCGCTTCGTTACCCTCGCTAAAACCCATCACTTTTTTAACAATGTGGTTTTTATTTGAAACCAGATAGATCTGCGGAATAGAACCTAAATTATACCTTGCTTCGGCAGTACTAAAATCAGCCTTGGGCACAATAAGCTGTTGCCAGCTCATGTTTTCCTGCTCCATAGCCTTTAACCATGCAGCCTTATCTTTATCAATGGATACACTTACCAAACGTAGGCCCGTATCATTAAATTCACTTGCTATTTTTTTCAATCCCGGTATCTCGCGCCTGCACGGGCCACACCAACTGGCCCAAAATACTACCATATTGAGCTTTTTGGTACTGTCAACCAAGTTCACCTGCCTGCCATCCTTATCAGCAAATACGCTGTTAAAAAATTGATCTTCCGTTGCCGGGCGTTCATCCAAAAATTGCTTAAGCTTACGCCCTTCATAAGATTGCCGAAGCCCTTTATCAAACCCGTTGTATATTGCCGAAACCTGGCTTTTGTTAAAGCTGTATTTAAGGTTACTCATCGCATACATCACCCAATAGGCATCGGGCTTGTCTGCCACGAGTTTTTTAATACGGTTAAACTGGGCAGCACGTCTGTTGGTATCGCCGCTGATCCGGATGTAGGGCAGAGTTATATTTTTAAAAGTGAAGTCGTTTTGGGTACCGTTTGCTAAAGTAACGCCGCCCCGTTTTTTGGCAAGATCACCGGTTAACGTAATTTCTCCTTTTTCTAACAAAAAGTCGGCATAGAGATGTACCTCATCTCCTTTGGTTTCATAAGGATTAATAACCGCAAGATTTTGTTGTTTATTCTTTTCATCGGCATAAGTAATATATGCCAAAACAGGAGTAAAAGAAGTATCCGGGTGTAAACTGAACTCAAACTTACCATCAGTTGCCCGTACCGAATCAATAGGTTTATGATCTGAGAAGTTACGGTACAGGTACACATACCTGTCGCCAATGCCTTTTACATCGCCTTTAATATAAATGCCGTCGTCGTGCTTGCACGATAAAAAACAGCAGCAAAAAATCAGCAGGGATACGGAGAGAAGGCGTTTCATAGGTTTAGTGTTTAACAGCTTATAAAGCTAATAAACCATTAAACACTAAACAAGTTATTTTACCAGCTTACTTACAGCTTCTTCGGTTTTAGTAAAGTTGAAATTACCCAATAGCTGGTCAAAAGCGGCGGTAATGTATTCGTTACCCAAATTACCTATGCTACCCTCGTGGGTATGGTTCACGGTTTTATCGGGGTTAAAATTCCCTTCTTCAATGGCCAATCCTACTTGTTTATACGCGTCGCGGAAAGGTACGCCGTTCAATACCTGCCTGTTCACCTCTTCTACACTAAACAGGTAAGCGTATTTTGCATCGTTCAGGATATCTTCTTTAACAGTGATGTTTTGCAGCATAAAGGTTGCCATGTGCAGGCAGCTCTTCAGTTCGGTAAATGCCGGGAATAATAATTCTTTCAGCAATTGCAGCTCGCGGTGATAGCCTGATGGCAGGTTGGTAGTCATCATGGCTACATCGTTTGGCAGCGCTTGCAGGCGGTTGCATTTACCACGCATAATTTCCCAAACATCGGGGTTCTTTTTATGCGGCATAATACTGCTGCCTGTGGTGAGCGTATCAGGGTAGCTTACAAAAGCGAAGTTTTGGCTCAGGTAAAGCGCCTGATCCATAGCCATTTTGGCCAGGGTTGCCGCTATTGACGATAATGCCTGCGCAATAATACGTTCGGTTTTACCACGCCCCATTTGCGCGTAAACAACGTTATAATTCAGACTCTCGAAGCCAAGCAACTCCGTAGTTAAAGTACGGTTAAGCGGGAACGACGAGCCATAGCCGGCCGCCGAACCTAAAGGATTTTTGTTGGTGATCTTATAAGCGGCCAATACCAGCTCCAGGTCATCGGCCAGGCTTTCGGCATAAGCGCCAAACCATAAACCGAACGATGACGGCATCGCTACCTGCAAATGCGTATAACCGGGCAACAGCACATCTTTATGTTTCTCGCTTAATTCTATCAACTGGCGAAACAGTATTTCGGTTTCGTTAACCACCTGTTGCAGTTCGTGCCTGAAAAACAATTTCAGGTCGACTAAAACTTGGTCGTTACGTGAACGGCCGCTGTGTATTTTTTTACCGGCATCGCCAATGCTGCGGGTAAGCAGCAGCTCAACCTGCGAGTGTACGTCTTCTACATTATCTTCAATAACGAAGCTGCCATCCTCAATAGTTTTATATATTCCTTTCAACTCATGCTGAACCAATGCCAGATCATCGGCACTAAGCAAACCAATGCTTTGCAGCATTTGGGTATGCGCCAGCGATCCCAATACATCAAAAGCAGCCATCTGGCTGTCGAACTCACGGTCGCGGCCCACGGTGAAACTTTCTACCAGTTCATTTACATTGGTTGTTTTTTGCCAAAGCTTACTCATGGTGCAAATATAAAATTATATTACAATGCAGATGGCAAGCAATTGCGCGAGATTATCTATCAGCAGAAAGCGCGTATATTACTTCAGGACTATCACCCCGTGGGTTAGGCTTCTTTTCGAATCCAAACTTATTCAACAGGCTAAGCGAACGCTCATTTGCAGGGATAGTGTAAGCTTCAATGGTTTTAATTTTCAATTGATTAAAGCCGTAAGCTATAACCGCCGCGAGAGCTTCTTGCATAATGCCTCTGCCCTGATATTCGGGTAATAACTCGTATCCAATTTCGGCAATGTGATTTGCTTTATCAATGTTCCAGTAAAGTATAGTACCTATCAGTTTATCTTCCCCTTTAAAAGTTATCGCCCAAAAAACAGCCTCGTTACTTTGCGTAACCTCCGAAATTTTTTGAATATGCGCGATGGCATCATCTACCGACGCGGCTTTTTTGCGGCCGATGTACTTGTTCACCTCATCATCAGATCGTAAGGCAAAAATTGCATCGCTATCAGTTATTCTCAATTGACGAAGGATTAGCCGTTCGGTTTGCAATTCGGGAAAAGTGGATAAATCAATTTGAAGCATACAGCAAGTTAGTCAGTTTTAAAATGATTGGCAAATTACTACGTGATTGAAACTTGTATATTAGCAAAAACTAAATCATATATAATTAAGCATTAAATATGAATCAGGCATTAAACTATAGCTGTAAAATTTGGCTGACTACGATATTGGTCGCTCCCTTTTTGGCTATATTAATCGACTACATTTTCAACACAAATTATATTGCATCAAACCCCGGTGGCTTTATACTTGGTAGCATTATATTTGGCGGAGGGATGCTTTCGCCAATAAGTTTTATATGTTTTTACTGCGCTGTTAAGTTTTTAGAAGGTATATCATCAAAAATAATTTTCAAGAAAATTATACTATCATTCTTTGGCATAGCTTTCACATCTGCGCCTTTCTTACTTTTACATTTATTTGGGAGCAGTAATAACAGTGTTGTATACATTTCGTATTGTATAAATGTGGTATTAGGTATATGGGTATTCAATCCGGAGCAAAAAATTTATACAATTGGAGCGCCTTCAAATTTCAGGCTTTAATATGAAATCAGTACTTTCTTATACCATAAAAGTAGGGCTTACCACCCTGCTAATACCTGTGCCGCTTACGCTTGCTATAGGCCTGACTTACATTAAATACATGACGATAACAGCTACACGTAGTTGGAGCTTTAACTTTAATGTAAAGTACGTCGATACTATTGTGCTAACCCTCATTTTTGGGGTAACGCTGTTTTTCACCACACGCCACGTGCTGAAGCTTGGATTATCGAACCGGGATATGAAAATACGGATAGCGCTAAGGACAACCTCACTTACGCTGTTTATTTTTGCTTTTTATTACCTTGTAGTATCTGCCCCTGATACCGTAACTAATTTCCTGCTTACTATTGTGCCTACTGTAATTATTGGTTTGTTGTCTATTTGGTTTTATAAACTAAGGCCGGTGATAGTAGATGAGCAAGCTGAAGTGGAAAGTGCGATTGATCACAGTTTATAATGTTATGGATTGTCACCCTGAGCTTGTCGAAGGGTGCGTTGGTGAAGGCCTCTGCGCACGATCCTTCGACAAGCTCAGGATGACCCGTTTATAAATAAGCACTCCGTATAGCTTAGAGATCGCTTCGCTACGCTCGCAATGACGATAATATATAATTAGCTCGCTTCTAATTGATCTGTTCCAGCATTTTAACGTACAGCTCTATGCCTTCCCGTATTTCATCTACGTAGACAAACTCGTCGGCGGTATGAGAACGGGCGGAATCGCCGGGGCCTACTTTGATCGACGGGATATCCAGCAATGACTGATCTGACGTGGTTGGTGAGCCGTAGGTGATACGGCCTAAAGTTATACCGGCTTGTACAATGGGGTGATTTTTATCTATTGATGATGGCTTTAAACGGATAGAACGTGGTTTTACTTCGCATTTTACATGCTCGCGGATAATTTCCAGTACTTCCTCGTTACGGTACGCGTCGGTCACCCTTACGTCTACCGTAAATACACAACTTGCCGGCACCACGTTATGCTGCGAACCTGCGTTAATAATAGTAACCGACATTTTTATCGGCCCGAAAACTTCTGATTCCTTCGGGAACCTGAACGTGCGGAACCATTCGATATCTGTAAGGGCACGATAAATAGCGTTATCGCCCTCCTCACGGGCGGCATGGCCTGCTTTACCATAACTGGTACAATCCAGCACCATCAAACCGCGTTCGGCTATGGCCAGTTGCATCAGGGTTGGTTCGCCTACAATGCCGAAATCAAGCTTGCCCAGGTCAGGAATGATCAACTCCAGGCCATTAACGCCCGAAATTTCTTCTTCGGCCGTAGTAGCCAGGCAGAAGTTGTATTTAAGTCCCTCCTTTTCGAAAAAGTACAGGAACACCGCTATCAGCGATACTAAACAGCCACCGGCATCATTACTGCCAAGTCCGTAAAGTTTGCCATCTTCAATTTTAGCGTCGTAAGGGTCGCGGCTGTAACCCGAGTTGGGCTTTACCGTATCGTGGTGCGAATTGAGGAGAATGGTAGGCTTAGCCGGATCAAAATGTTTGTTCCAGGCCCATATATTATTAAGCTTGCGGTGGGTTTCCACACCATGTTGTTGTAAAAATTGTTCTATCAGGTCGGCAGTGCGGTCTTCTTCCCTGCTGAATGATGGTATTGATATGAGTTGCTGTAGCAGTTGAACTGCTTGCTGAAACAGATGTTGTATATCGGCCATATTAAATGGGGTATCCCCCTAAGATTTTTTGCAAATGCAAAAATAAGTTTTTTTATCAAGTATACTTTGAGCCAACGTTTAATTAAATGTTTAGTAATTTTGATTTAACAGTACTTTAAAAGATCAGCATGCAAGCATTTGAGGTTGAACGGCTTATAAAAATAAGTAAAGAACGCCCTTTACTGCCCGAAACTTATGTACCCTGGCAGCTGGATCCGGCAGAACAGGATATTTACCTGCCCGAAATACTCCATTCGCTCGAAGGACTTGACATATACAACACCCTGAGCACCCAGCAAAAGCTTGACCTGGGCAGGCACGAAGCCGTGCAGGTAATGTACTCGTATGGCTGGGGCGAAGGTTTATTTTGCGTATTTATGTCGCGCTATATGCTTACGCTTAAACCTACCGATGTGGAGTACCGTTTTTTGCTGCGCGAACTTATTGAAGAGTACCGCCACCAGGAAATGTTTGCCCAGGCCGTGGCGTGCCTGCAAGGCGATCCTTTACCGCCTACCCGCTTCCATAAATTTATTGGACAGTTCAGCACCAAATACTTTGCTGCCGACTACCTTTTTATGGGTAGCGTAGCCATTGAGTTGGTTACCGATACTTACGGCAACTACAGCCGCCGCGAACCACGGATTTATCCTGTACTGAAAAAGGTGTTCGACCTGCATAATATTGAAGAAGGCAGGCACATTCATTTTACCAAATGGTTGCTGGAGCGCTATACAGCCAAGGCAGGATACATCAAGCGATCGGCCTATAGTTTCGTGATATTGTTCAACATTTACTTTTTACGGACGCTGTACGTGAAGAAAGAGATTTTTGAACGGATAGGAATAAAAAACGCCGATGCCGTTTACCAACTCGCATTCAACAATTACAAAAAGAAATTTGCCGATGCCTGCCTGCAAAACATAATCGAATTTGTGGCAAGCTGGGGGGGCTTTAACCGTACCACACGCTGGGCATGGCGCTGGTTATTGAACGCCAAAGTTTAGTTTGGTAATGTAATTATCGACACATATATTAGTGCATAAATAAACGCGATGAACGCTCAATCAAAAAAACGCTTAAAGATTACAGTACTGGCTTTTGCAGTAGTTATTATAATCAACAACTGGCCCGCTATTAAACATGGCTTTACCGATGGTTTTAATGAGGGTTGGAATAGTATTCCTGCTAAGTAACTTTCTGCATTTTTAAATTAACTCACCCCGACTACGCTACGCTGGTCGACCCTCTCTGCTGCGCAAAGAGGGTGAAAAAAAATTTTAAAAAAACCTTCTCTGCGTGGCAGAGAAGGTGGATTGGGCGAAGCGATAATGGATGAGTAAAAATCGATATTACTTAATTACCGCTTTATACGTACTGTTGTATAATTTGCTGAAGCTGCCCGGCCTGTACCACGCCTGATTGTCTCCATTTGGTTTGGCTGTTTTGAAATAAGATGAGCGTGGGCACACTTTGTATATGATAGGCGTTGGCTACCTGCGGGTTCTTGTCCACATCTATCTTTAAAATAGTTACGGCATCGCCCATTGCTTTCTTCAATTGTTCAAGTATTGGCGGCATCATTTTACACGGACCGCACCACTCTGCCGAAAAATCAATCAGTACCGGTTTTTCTGAAGCTATTATTTCCTGAAAGTTTGCCATTATCGTATCTCCTTATCTATCTAAAAATTAAACGTCGGTTTTGCCGGTATGGGGTTCCAGGTTTTTGCTGAGGTTATAACGCAGGTGACCTTCCTCTTCTACCGCTTTTAACAAGCCTTTGTCATACAAACCTATCAATATCTTTTGAGTATTTTGGGTGATAACGGCCATCTCCGTGTCAGGTTCTAACTCGTGCAGTTTTTCGCTCACTTCGGCAATTGTTCCGTTGTTTAATTCGGCCAGCGAAAATATAACTTTATCCTGCCAGCTTTCGGCGGCCTCATATTTATGAGGTACGTGCACAGGCTTAAACTCTTCTATAAATGATTCATCAACCGGATCCATGATCTTAATATTTAAAGGGTGATTGAAATTATGAATTAACGGTAGCATCTCTCAATGCCTTAACAGAATCATGCGCGGTCTTCAATGCATCTAACTGACCGGTGAGCAGGGCTACCACCTTGTCGTCTTCCCATATCAGTTCTTTATCGTCAAGCGCTTTACGGTACCCAGCTTTGATCACGTCCTCCCCCGATTCCACACCCGCTAAAACCGAATGCCTATCCGGCGTACCGAAAACAGATTTAACGTCCGTCCAGGTGTTTGATAATTTACCGGCAAGGGTAGTACCATCGGCAGGTTCGCCGCCTAAAACGTGGATGTAATCTTTCAGCTCGTTTACATTGGCCTTGCTTTGGTCAATATATTCGGCAAACAGGGTTTTAAGCCCGGTATCATCGGTATTTTCGGTCGCTTTTTCTAAACCTGCAATACGGTCGTTATTGGCCTTAATCAATTCGTTAAGACCAACAATCTGGTGTTGTATATGCTGTAATGTGCCCATTTTAGTATCTATTGGTTATATAGATAGTAACAGGGTCGCGGGCTTTATGTTTTTTATTTTAGCTACGCCGATTTTTGGGTAAGCGCTTCTATCTTTTGCAGCAGATCGTTCATTTCGAAAGGTTTAGCCAAAAAATCATTGGCGCCGGCATCCAGTGCCGATTCGCGCACATCCTTGCTGGCCGATATCATCAGCACAGGCATGTGTCTCTTTGATTCATCCTCTTTCAGCTTACGGCATATATCGCGTCCGTCTTCGCCGCTCATCCAAATATCGAGCAACAACAAGTCGGGCAGTTCGCCACTTAAATTTAATACTGATGAGCCATCGCCGGTAGATGTTACCGCATATCCCTCAAACTCCAATAGCATTTCAACCGCGTCAACAATTCCGGGGTCGTCATCTGCAATCATTATCCTCTTTTGGCCTGTCATGTTAATGTTAATTGATCAAATTTATTATATTCCTATAAGCTATAAAAGCTGTATACAAAATTTAGTTGAGCGTGGTTACGGGCAGCGAAAAACAAAAGGTAGATCCTTTGCCTTCAATGCTGTTCACCCACATGCGCCCGCCCTCGCGTTTTATAATTTCTGATGAGATGTATAAGCCCAGCCCAAGGCCGGGGAAAGTATGTTGTTTGCTGCCGCTAACGCGATAAAATTGCTCAAACACCTTATCCTGTTTATTATCTGCTATTCCAATGCCAAAATCCTGTACGCAAACAACAATTTCCTGTTTTTCGCGCCGGGTGCTTACAATTATCCTATCGGCCTGCGGCGAATACTTAATTGCATTGGTAATAAGGTTGGTGATCACCTGGCCTATGCGGTCTTTATCGGTGTAAATTTTCCCGGTTTCGGTAAAATCTTCAACAAGTTTGTGGCGGTGTGTGGTGTGCTGCAAATCAACCATGGTTTCGCGCACCACTTTATTAATATCAAACCACACCTTATTAAACTGCAAACGGCCCGAGTTTATTTTAGTAACATCCAGTAAATCACCAATTAAATTGGTGAGACGGTTTACCTGGGCATCCATACGGCTTACCATTTCGGCTTTGCGCTGTTCGCCCTCTTTTTCGAGCATGGCTCCAAGCACCTGGGCGTAGGCTTTTATACTGGTAACCGGCGTTTTCAATTCGTGACTGGCGATACCCAAAAAGTCGTCTTTTTGGCGTTGCATCTGCTTTTGCTCATCAATGTCGGTATTGGTACCAAACCACTTTACAATTTTACCGTCGCGCGTAAAAGGCAGTGCCCTGGCTAAATGCCAGCGGTAAATGCCGTCGCTTCCCTTCAGCCTGAATTCTACCTGGAACGGACTGCCGCTTTGTATGGAGTGCAGCCAGGCCTTTGTAGTTGGCAGCATATCATCGGGGTGTACAAAGTTTTGCCATATATCGGCAAGTTCGCCCTCGTTATTACCAAAATAGTCGATAGCTCGCTGGTTTACGTAATCGAGGTCGCCGTTTACGGTAGCCGTCCATAACTGTACGGGCATAAAATTGTTCACAAACTCAAACTGGCCAACCTGTACATTCAGTTCTATATTGCGCTCCTGCAATTGCTGCTCAATGAGGGTATATTCGGTAACATCGGTACATGAACCTATATAACCGGCAAAAGTACCGTCGCTATGGTATTGCGGGTTACCTGTAGCCACGCACCAGCGGATCTCACCATCCTTACGGATCAACCTGAATGAAACCTCGTAATGCCGGCGTGCCGCCAGATCGCCGATGAACTTTTTCGCGGCTATTGCCCTGTCTTCTGCTACTAAAGGTTGCAGCCAGCCGTCGCCCATTACTTCGTCGTTAGTTTGGCCTGTCCAGTCGAGCCAGGTTTGGTTGGTATAAATTATCCTGCCCTCCCTGTCCGACATCCACAGCGCCGTTGGCGACGCGGTGGTAATATTGTGCAACAGGTGCTGACTATCCTGCAAGGCTTTCTTATCGGCAATTTCCTGCCGCAAATCGCGCGCTATGGATGCCCTGCCCTGCGCCTTACCGGTCAGGCTATCGTACACCAGCATGCTGCTACCCTCAACAGGGATGGCTTCGCCGGTTTTGAAGTGACGATAATCAACACGGCCTGTCCACCGGCCTTCTTCCAGCAATTGTTTATTTATTTCATCTTTAAGCCTCTTTATTTCATAAGGCATAATAAACTGACTGTTATGCCCCAAATTGGTAGTGTTGGCATCAATACCCAGCATGGCCCTGCCTGTGGCGTTAACATAAGTAACGGTACCATCCAGTTCGGAAAGGCTTACAAAGCCGCTGCTGCTATCAATTAACGCGAGCAGTTTATTACGTTCGTTATTGGCGGCAAGCTCGGGCCTGAGATCGCGGTTTACCGATGCCAGCGCTATAGGCGTACCAGAAATTGGCCCATCTATTCGGAATGAGTTAATAAATACCGGGATGGCTTCGCCGGTAACAAGGTTACGGTAACGCATCCTGCCCGACCATTTACCCTTACTCATCAGCGCGGGTATTATCTCCTGCTCCAAAACAGGCACATCTTCCGGAAAGTAGATCTTACTGGCATGCAGCGGAGCGTAGTTTTCATCATCGGCAATGCCTAATAGCTGCAAACCTGCTTTGTTTATATAATTGATATTGCCGTCTAAATCGGCGGTACAAATAATGTCGTCGGTATTTTCAACCAGCGCGGTTAGGCGGCGCTGCTGCTTTTGTTCGTTTACTTCGGTGCTGATATCGCGGGCTGTACCTGCAAAACGATAGGCAATGCCATCACTGTTAAAATAGGCCTTTCCCTCGCACCGTAACCAGCGGATCTTACCATCGGCAGCACCTATTGTACGAAATTCCACCCGGTAATCGCCACCCGACGCAATATCGAGCGCGGTTAGTACCGCTTTGTTTACCCGCTCTACATCGGCAGGGTGCATGTGTTTTAAAACGCCCTCATAACTTATATGATCGCCCTTGGGGAAACCGTACAGCTCTTTGCATTTTTCATCCCAGGTAACTATATTATTGATAGGGTCGAGATCCCAGGTGCCCAGTTCTCCGGCCCTTAAGGCAACACGGGTGCTTTGCTCACTTTCGGCAAGTTTTCTGCGGGTGAGCGCCAGCTCGGTAACATCGGTAGCGGTATTTAAAATAGCCCATACCCTGCCATCTTTATTTTTAAGGCCTTTGTAGGTAAAGCTGAAGTAAAAGCGTTGCAGTTTGCCATCAATCAAAAAATCAACCGCGTCTTCGTCGGATTGGTAGGGGATGCCGGTAGTATAAACATCATCAAGCAGCTGATGAAAGGGTTGGCCTTCCAGTTCGGGCAGTGCCTCGCGTAAAGTTTGGCCAATAATGTTGCCCTTGCCCCATATATGCAGCATGGCATCATTGGCCAATTGTATACGCATTTCGCGCCCTACATACAGGCCCACAGCCGTAGGCGATTCCTCAATTAACGTACGGAAAATGCTATCGTTATTTAGCAGATCAAAGTCCCGTTCGTTATCCATCAGCAAGTAAAATTAACCCCATAAAAAGTTACCCTGAATATTTTTTGTTAACAATGTATAATACCTGAAACAGCAAATTGTTTTAAGTTTTTCAAATTATATTTTAACGACAAAAACCGAACGTTATACCTAAATAATTTACCTTGAAATCTATCAATTGGCCGCAAACAGCAAATAAATAAAAATCGGCTTACCGGCATACCCGCATTTTTATTAAACATTACGTGCAATACCTTTTGAGCCGTTTACTATTAACCAACACAATAATAAAATTAACCTATATAACATTTAAGCACCACCCATCGTATAAATTGTAATATCAGTTAACCAGCCTCTCCTAATTTCAATTGTAACATTTTTGTTAATATTCTTTAGTACATTTGGGAGTGATCCCCCTATTTAACCAATAACTATAAAAAATGAGAACCGCCGGTTTTCCGAATAACGAGCAGAAACGCCTGCAAGAACTTTATAATATTGAACTGTTAGACACCCCGCACGAAAAGGAGTTTGACGACATAGTGCAGCTGGCATCAGACCTGTGCGATATGCCTATATCGCTTATTAGTTTGGTTGATGCCAACAGGCAATGGTTTAAAGCACGTGTAGGGCTTGATGTTGATGAAACCAACCGCGATATTTCTTTTTGCAGCCACGCTATTTTGCAGGATCATTTATTTGAGGTGCCCGATGCTAAAGAGGATATCCGCTTTAACGATAACCCGCTGGTGATTGATAACCCGGCAATAAGGTATTATGCCGGTGTGCCGCTGGTTACCAAGGCCGGGAACAGGCTGGGCACGCTATGCGTTATTGATAAAATGCCCCGCATGCTTACCGAAAAACAACGCAACGGTTTAAAGGTATTGGCCGATAACGTGATCAAGATAGCGGAACTACGCATCAAGAATAAACACCTTAATTATCTTACCCAAACGCAAAAACGCATTATATCTATACTGGCGCATGATGTGCGCAATCCGCTGGCTTCTATTAAATCGGTAATAGAATTCAGGCGGGCCGATATGCTCGACGAGTATGAGGCCGCCGAAATGATGGGACTGGTTGAGGTACAACTGGATAGTACCATTGATATGATTGAGAACGTGGTGAACTGGGGCGAAATGCAGCTCAAGTTCGATATTCTGAACTTCGAAAACATTCACCTGCACGACCTGATCTGCAATATAGCCGATTCGCTTACCCTGAACAGCCATAGCAAGCATAACCTGATAGTGAACGATATTCCGCAGGAGTTTACTGTGCGTACCGATAAACGGGTGATTGAGTTTATTTTGCGCAACCTCATTAGCAACGCCAATAAGTTTACCGAGAACGGCACCGTTACCATTACCGCTAAAACCGATGCCCACCTAACCACTATTGAAGTAGCCGATACCGGCGTAGGCATGCTGCCCGAAAAAGCCGCCGGTTTGCTCAACGGCACCAACAGCAATACTACCGAGGGCACCCGTAACGAAAAAGGCAATGGCTTAGGCCTGATGCTGGTAAAAGAGTTTGTTGACCGCATGGGCGGCAGCATGACCATAGAAAGCACCGTTGGCATAGGCACAAAGTTCACCCTAACGGTTTAAAACCCTTGCAAAAATTGTCGAGATAAAACTGAGCTGATTGTTTTTAGAAATCGGTTAAACGGGTACGTTTGCGTTTAACGTAATTGCGGATATCAAGCACAATACCGGCAAAGAAATAAAAGATAAGCGGGAAACCAACCGCCAAAAAAGATGAGTAGATAAAGAACAGCCTGATCTTAGCTATTGATACATTAAAACGCTCACCAAGGTAAGTGCATACCCCAAAAGAGTACCGTTCAAAAAATGTAATTATCCGCTGTAGCATATCAGGCCAACTTTAGTATTTTATTACCAACGCCGCAATCGAGGCATTTCTTATAATTGCAGTAACTATTTTTTAGTTCCAGCAAACCCTGCGATTCAAAGGCGTTGTTTATTTTCACCCCTAAGGTAGCAAAATCCCCTGTAATATTGTTCTTTTCGGCAGGTAAACTTTCCAACAACTTTATAGCGCGGCTAATGTAGTAGCCCTGCTGATGGTGCCTGCCATAACTAAACAAAAACAACACCACCGTATTCATTAACAATAAGTTAACCGATGCCTGCCCCAATTGTTTTGATGACGGTGCAGATTCGGTATCGAAACGGTAATGGGTTTCCCAGTACTCATTCACAGTTACGTCGGCAAACAGCTTGCGCAGGCCATCCACCTCCTTTATCTCCAAAACCTTGCTCAATAAATGGTTCGACCGGATGATGAGCGCCGCGAACTGCGCCAGCCTGATGGTAGGAAAATTTTGCGGGCGCAGGCGCATAAACTTCCAAAGGTGGTTTTCTACAGGTTTTAGTTTGTGTTTCTTTTGCAGAAAGCTGTATTCTGCCTTTAGTTTTAATGGATATTCATCTTTAAAATCGCCCTCTAAAAACCCGGCCTGTCCAAAAATGAGCGCCTCTATTTGCAACGCATAATTTTTATGCTTCGCCAGGATGATCTGCGGTAGCGATTTCGCCATCAGTTCAAACGGCAGCGCGTTAATTTTGAACCCGAAGTTGGCCGCCAAAAAACGATAAAAGGTTTCTTCCCAATCGCCACGGTTAAGCGTTAGTGCTGAAATAACCGTTTCCGAACGCTTCTCCAAACGTTCAATCATAATGCGCGATAGCCAATTGTGCATGGTTAAACCATCAACCAAACCAATGCTGGCTTCGCAAGGGATCACCTGCTGATTGCCGTATACTAAATGATGATAGCGGTTGTACAGCACCTCCGGGATGCGGTCTTGCAGTTCGAGCGTTGGGATGCGCCGTCCGTTGGGTAATATAACCGGCTCATCGTCGCGGTACACCACGTGCAGTATTACATTGTCGTAAGCATTATCGCCAGCATGGCCATGTTTTTGCCAGTCGGACGATTTAAGGTGCAGTTCTACATTGCCCGCCCAAACGGTATCGCCAATGCGGATGCGGGCGGTTTGAAAATCGGGCCCGGCATCCTTGTTATGCAGCCCTGCCGAAAACACTTCTATCTCTTCGCCATCAACAGTTCGCAGATCGGCACGTTCAAACAACCTGAATTTCCATACGTAATGCAAAAAGTCTTCGGTAAAAAGCATGAAGCAAGATAATTATTTTTTGAGATGCAGGGTATCTGTTTTAAGTTAGATTCTATATTATACTTTTCATCTTTCCGGTTATCGATTCGGAGTATTTAATTTCGTTAGGCTTTGAAGGTAAAATAACGTAAACCGAGTATTTGATGCTTTACAAAATATCGTCACTGCTGCGAGGTACGAAGCAATCTCTACGTATTCCGGATAGCGTACCTCCAACTATCGTCATTGCGAGGAGGAACGACAAAGCAATCTCTAAACTACACAGGGCGACTGTGCTGTAATCTACGTCAGTCTGCTCATTGCCGCAGAGGCTACTACTTTTGGCTATGCCCCAAAAGTAGCAAAAGGTCATATCCAGCAATAGGCTTCTTTGCCGCACGAGGCCATTACCCTGCAAATCGTGCAGAACTTGGGGCTGGAACTTTTGCCCCGCCCCGCTATTCCTCCCCACATGCAACAAGTTCGCAATGCCCGCCTTTGCGCTCTGGCCCAACGCAGTTCTGCCCGCTTTCGCCCGAAGCTGTTTGCTGACGTGAACTTCGCATATACTTGGGGTTGCGCCTGTCTTAGAAAACCGTGTCATTGCTGTAAGGGTTTATTAATTCGAGGACAGATTAGTTGATTTATGATTTGTTGTTTAGGGTGATCATATCGATAGGTTTTTTGCCTCCAATACCTTGATGTGGTCTTTCCCAGTTATAGTACACCAGGTATTGTACCAGCTCATCTTCGAACTCTTCAAGGCTGTCAAAGTCGGTTTCTTCGATGAGGTCTTCTTTGAGTGTTCTCCAGAAGCGTTCCACCTTTCCAT
>NZ_BAABFT010000025.1:0-68346 GCF_039541195.1 Mucilaginibacter gynuensis | reverse complement strand
CTATAACTGGGAAAGACCCCATCAGGGGATCGGAGGTAAAAAACCTATCGATATGATCACCCTAAACAACAAATCATAAATCAACTAATCTGTCCTCGAATTAATAAACCCTTACAGCAATGACGCGTTTTTTTTGCTTATGTTCGGTATTATCCCCGCATCTTATATGTGAGCGATTATAGAATACAATTGGTGTGATGATAACACCCAACAATAGGCTGGAAAAAGGATCAAAATATGATTAAAAATTTAAAATTATTCCATCCTTAAACAAGGAATATGATTGATGCAAAATCTTATACAGCCTTCGTAAAAAGGTATTATTCTTTCTTGATTAGTGAGTTTGATTTTATCGTAAGTAGTGAAAAAGTAAGAGGTAATACTTTTTATGATATTCAGTATTCAAATAAAAAAATAGCTATTTCTATTAGCTACGAAAATATTGAAGATTACTTTCAGATAAACATTTATTTGTTAAATAATGGCTATTTTCCTGATTATGATGATAAGACAAAGACATTAAACTTAAGCAAAGTTAATGCATTAGTAATCAAAGAAATAAGCAAAAAAGAAATAGAATTAAACAATGATTATTTTTTAATATTTGAAGCACACGATCATTTCCAGAAAAAACTAATAAAATCAGCGAAAGAATTACGTTTATCGATGAAACATTTAAAAGAATTCCCCCAATTTAAATTGTAATTAAATGCTGGTGTACTGTTAATAATCACCTTTTAAAGATAACACCGACCATAGGCTGGAAATCATTATAAAGATAGATCGTCATTGCGAAGTACGAAGCAATTCCCGACTTGCAGAGTTGCTTTGTATAGTATAGAGATTGCTTCGTTCCTCTCAATGACGTGTTTTTTAAGCTATGTGCAGTGGCCTTCTCAACTTGCGCTCGTTTTCAACGAGTGCATAACATGGCAGAGCGACTGCATTCCGAAAAAGCGTCGCAGACGCTAACCCAGTTTAAGCACTCGTTGAAAACGAGCGCAAGGGTTTTTCTTCACGTCAGCAAACAGCTTAGGGCGAAAGCGGGCAGAACTTTAAGGCCAAGAGCGGAAAGGCGGGCATAGCGAACTTGTTGCATGTGGTGAGGATATTATCGGAGGGGCAAAAGTTCCAGCCCTAAGTTCTGCACGGTTTGCAGCGGAGGGGCCAAGTGCGGCAAAGAAGCCTTTTGCTGGACAAGGGTTTTGTTACTTTTGCCCTCAAAAGTAATGGGGCACTGCGCCCAAGAGCAGACCAACGTTAATTACAGCACAAGCCAAACCTAAGTAGAGATTGCTTCGTGCCTCGCAATGACGCGGTTTTTTATAAAACCTCCAAGCTTCTAAACTACAAACCCGCTTCTTTTTCCTGTTTAATTTGCTCCAGGGTGATGAGGTTTTCGGCGAGTAATTGCTGCACCTGTTCAAACTTTTCTATTACTTCTGCGGGGTTTTGCGCGCCGCCTTTGCTTAGTATTTCCACATCCTGTAAAAGTGCCTGGCTGTTGGGCATCCCGAAAAATCCCAGGTTGGGTTTCAGTTTATGCGCGGCGGCGGCGGTAGCCTGCCAGTCTTTAGCGTCAATAGCAGTACTTATTGATTCCAGTAATTCAGGTGTTTGTTGCAGGAACATGGCTATCGACTCCACTATAAACTCATCGCTGCCATCAGCAATTTCGTACAAAAATGAAAGGTCCAGGTCCTGGTTAGGTGAAATACTTGACATATAAAAGGTTTCAAAACTCAAATCTATAATTTTTTTACTATCAATGTATCTTTCAAAGCATTTTTGATACTTAATACATTGTTGTTCAGTACCGGATGAATTAACTCCGGCGCTATTTCGGCCAGCGGTTCCAGCGTAAACCGCCTTTCGTGTAAGCGTGGGTGCGGTACCTGCAACTGCGGCTCGTTAATTACCTGGTCGCCGTAAAATAGTACATCAATATCAATCACCCGTGCCCCCCACCGTTCTTTTCGTACCCGGCCCAGTATGCTTTCAATATGCAATACCCGCGTTAGTAACGCCAAAGGAGGTAGTTCTGTTTGCAGCAAAATCACCTGGTTAAGATAATCCGGCTCATCTGTTTTACCCCACGATTGCGTTTCGTATACCGACGACAACTTTATTACCGCCCCAACTTCCTCCGCTATATGCTGAACAGCCTGCTGCAAATACATTTCGCGCTCGCCCAAATTGGTACCCAACAGCAAAAAAACGTCTATCATGTTGTAACAAATATTATTACCGTGGCTCTTAACATTATACGGCATCGAATTACTAAGTTTGCATATATAACGATTTATAATATTTAATGAAACAATTCTTCAAATTTGTACTGGCTACCATTGTAGGGTTTATATTGATAGGTGTGCTGGGCGTTGTGTTGATCATCGCTATCGTATCATCAGCCGGCGATCAAAAACCACAGGTTGAAAATAATTCGATATTAACACTTGAATTTAAAAACCCCATCACCGAACGTACCCCTAACAATCCGCTTGCTGATTTGGGTATTTTGGGTTTTGATAAAGACAAAACCATCGGCCTTAACGATATACTCACTAACATTAAAAAAGCTAAAACCGACAGTAATATAAAAGGTATTTACCTTAACGAAAGCTACATGCAATCGGGACAGGCCACTACCGAAGAGATCCGCAACGCGCTGATCGACTTTAAAAAATCGGGCAAATTTATTATCGCTTACAGCGAAGTATACACACAGGGTTTTTACTACCTGGCATCGGTGGCTGATAAGGTTTATGTAAACCCTAACGGTTATTTTGAATTTGGCGGCTTTAGTTCTGAAGTTACCTTTTTAAAAGGCGCGCTTGATAAACTGGGCATTGAGGCACAAATTATAAAAGTGGGTACCTTTAAAAGTGCTGTTGAGCCATTGGTACTTACCAAAATGAGCGATGCCAACCGTTTACAGGTAAGTTCATATTTGGGTTCATTGTATGATCATTTTCTTGCCGGTGTAAGCAAATCTCGTAACGTAAGTAAAGATTCCTTATTCAACTACGCCAACAGGATGAGCATACAATATCCGCAGGACGCGTTGAAATACAAACTGGTTGACGGCCTTAAATATAAAGACGAGGTATTAAACGACCTTAAAAAGCGTACCGGTGTTGATTTGGATGACGACCTTAAAACCATAGAAATTTCGGAATACACTAATTCAACATCTGAAACCAAGGATGAAGAGAGCGGCAGTTCAAGCTCGCGCATTGCCATGATCTACGCTTCGGGCGAGATTTCGGGCGGTGATGGCGACGATAACAGCATTGGCTCTGAAAAATTATCAAAAGCCCTGCGTACCGCGCGTTTAGATAAAAAGGTAAAAGCGATAGTATTGCGTGTAAATTCACCGGGGGGCAGTTCGCTGGCTTCTGACGTGATCTGGCGCGAGGTTGCCCTTACCAAAAAAGTAAAACCGGTGATAGTTTCTATGGGCGATGTAGCTGCATCGGGCGGTTATTATATCGCATGCGCGGCCGATTCTATCTTTGCCGAACCAAATACCATTACAGGTTCTATAGGTATTTTCGCGGTGCTGCCTAACATGCAGAAGTTTTTTAACGATAAATTGGGCGTAACTTTCGATGGTGTAAAGACCGGTCAGTATGCTGATTTAGGCGATATCAGCCGCGCCCTTACCCCTGCCGAGCGCGCTATATTGCAAAACCAGGTAAACCACGGTTATGATGTGTTTACCAAAGTAGTGGCCGATGGTCGCCATAAAACGCAGGATTATATTAACAGTATTGGCCAGGGCCGTGTATGGACAGGTTCGCAGGCATTAAAGATCGGTTTAGTTGACCGCCTGGGCAATATTCACGACGCCGTTAAATCAGCAGCGAAAATGGCCAAGCTAAAAAACTATAAAATTGTAAACTATCCGGAGCAGGAAAGCAAGCTGAAACAATTAGGTTCGGGCTTTACCGCAGAGGTAAAAACCCGCATTTTACAATCAGAACTGGGCGATAATTACCAGTATTACGATCAAATTAAAAAGGTAACTAAAATGATGCGGATACCGCAGGCACGTTTGCCATATAACATCAGCATAAAATAATTACACATTATTATATACCAAAAAGCCGCCCATTAAAGGCGGCTTTTTGTATTTATACACACTTGCTATCACGAGCTTTCCCGGTATTTTATGCCCATTAATTTATTCGGCTTTAGGTAGAGGTTATCATTTTTAAAATCGAAGATGACGTTAAAACGCTTTAAAAAATCATTACCAAAATAGTTGATCTCGAAACCTACCGGGTTTTTATTGCTCAATACATAAGCAGGGACATTAGTCAAATTGAAACCACTAAAGCTAAGCAGTGGTATTTCCACCAGTTTGATCTCGTATTTTGTCCCTCTCGGGTCGGTAAGTGTAGATGATTTAATCACCTTCATATCAGCCGGGACACCCTGGCCTTTCATCCAGTTACCATCCAAAATCAGTGCCTGATCGGAACCGTTATCAAACAAAAATTTCCCCGTATACTGCTTATCCCCTACTTTTAAAGTAGCCACCGCGCTTACAAATGATCGTATAAAATCCAGTTTCGATTTAACATAGCCCTTGGTTTCGGGCAATTTTGAGTGGATGATCATCAGGTTTTTATCGTAATCGAGTTCTACCTGCTTACCTTCAAACAGGTTCCAGCCAAAGCGGCCATCCATATCATGAGCGGTGAACGTAGTAGGTACAATTTCCTGATCGCTCCACACCATAGTGCCCATTTGCAGCTTGCCTACCTTTTTCAGGTTATTGTAATCAGGCTTTGCTTTACCGGCTAATACATCAGCCTGATTAGTCAGCAAGTTTGTTTTTTTAAGTATGGCATCGCGCGTTAAGCGAAAATCAAAAGAACTTGCATCAAAATGGAAGTTCAACGTATCGGTGTTGTTGAATACCGTTTTCACCTGTATGGTATTGTAAGCGGTAAGCGTAAACGGAATAGTATCGTGCCGAACAATGCTTTTTTGTTGTTTATTCTCGGCAGGTATAGCACTGGCAATTTGTGTATAGCAAGAATCTTTACCGTTCAATAATACTACAAAGTTGAACTTAGTGCCGGGTTTAACCTTAACCCTTATCGAATCAATATCGGTATAAAATGTAACCCATTTTGCTTTGCGTGTACGGTCGGCGGTATAAACATCGGGCCGTATCTTAGGCGAAAGCGACCATGCGTTTTTATCGAGGAAGCCGCCATCATTTATGGCAACCGATTTAGAAGTCGCCTTTATAACAGGCAGTTTAGTTTGCGCCATAGCCGGTTGAACCAGTAGCAGCGCGGTAAAAAGTTGCAGATATTTCATTGATATTTTTCGGGGGTAAATAATTACCGTTTAGTATTCCCTTTAAAATTACATGCAATTATTAAATATAAACAAGCCCGCCATAACTATTAACACATTTAATTGTTAACAAAAGCCGCCCATTACATGCGGCTTTTGTATTTTTGCACCCTTGATTCTATATGGAAAATAAACCTATATCCCGTACGCTGCGTTTACTTTCGCAACTGATGGAACTGCACGATGTTAACCAGTTTAAGATCCGCTCGATTGCCAACGCAGCTTTCAAGGTGGATAAACTGCCTTTTCAGGTTGTAGGCAAATCTTTTGAAGAGCTTGAAAAAGTTGATGGTATAGGTAAAAGCATAGCCGCCAAAATAATAGAGTTGCAGGAAACCGGCACCCTTGCCGAACTACAGGAAATACTGGCCGTTACGCCCGAAGGTGTGGTGGAAATGATGGGTATTAAAGGTATTGGCCCTAAAAAGGTAGCCATTATTTGGAAAGACCTCGGCATTGAAAATACCGGCCAACTATACTACGCCTGCAACGAAAACCGCCTGATTGAGGCCAAAGGTTTCGGCCTTAAAACCCAGGAAGAGATCCGCAAGGCGATAGAATTCAGGATGGCGAACAACGGCAAGTTTCTATACGCGCAGGTTGAGGCCGAAGCCAAAGAATTAATAGATGAAATTAAGGCGACCTTCCCGGAGGCTTTAAAACATTTTTCGGGTGAGTTTCGCCGTTACAGCGAGATCATTACCGAACTTAATATTGTACTGGGCACTAATGATAAGCAACTGGCTATTACTACCCTGCTGCAATCGGAAATATTGAAGAACACCGCCGTGGTTGACCATCATGTTACCGGCGAATTAAGCAATGGTTTACTGGTTGATATTACCTGTATTGAAAAACAGGAATATTACCTGCAATTGTTTTTAAGCACCGGCGATGATGAGCATGTGCAAGCCGTTTTAGACAGGATACCCGAAAAGCTGGATCAGCCTGAAAGCGAGGAGATGATCTATAAAAAGGCAGGCCTTAGCTGGGTTCCGCCGGAACTGCGTGAGGGAACTGCTTATATTGAGAAAGCCGCCAAAGATGAACTGCCCGACCTGATAGATTACGCCGATTTGAAAGGCACACTGCACAACCACAGCACTTGGAGCGATGGTGTAAACACGCTGGAAGAAATGGCCATCTATTGTCGCGATAGCCTGAAACTGGAATACCTGGGCATTTGCGATCACAGTAAAACCGCGGTTTATGCCAAGGGATTAAGTATAGAACGTGTATTGCAACAGCACGAAGAAATAGAGCATCTGAATAAAAAACTTGATGGCTTCCGTATTTTTAAAGGGATTGAATCAGATATTTTGAGCGACGGATCACTGGATTACCCGGACGAGATCCTCAAAAAGTTTGACTTTATTGTGGCATCGATACACTCCAACCTAAAAATGGATGACGAGAAAGCGACTACCCGCCTGATAAAAGCAATTGAAAACCCATACACAACCATACTGGGGCACCCTACCGGCAGGCTGTTATTGAGCCGTAAAGGTTACAGCTTTGATCATAAAAAGGTGATAGATGCCTGTGCCGCCAACAATGTGGTCATTGAAATAAACGCCAACCCGCTAAGGCTCGACCTCGACTGGCGCTGGCATCAATACGCTTTGGATAAGGGTGTTTGGCTATCCATTAACCCCGATGCGCACCGTAACGAAGGCTTTTTAGATATGCATTATGGTATACATGTTGCCCGTAAAGGCGGCTTGTATAAAGAAAAGTGTTTAAATGCGTTATCATTGCAACAAATTACAGATTTTTTCGACCGTAAAATGTCGGCTAATAGCTAATATAAATTAAGAATGCTTAAACAAAAAGCACAGGAAATACAATTAAAAGGCACCCAACCCAATATACTGGTAATTGGCGACCTGATGATAGATCACTATATTACAGGCAGTGCCAGCAGGCTATCGCCGGAGGCGCCCGTACCTATAGTAAATGTTAAAAATGAAACTACCACCCTTGGCGGCGCCGGTAACGTAGTACAAAATCTGGTAGCATTAGGTGCCAGTGTACAGGTAGCGGGTGTAGTTGGCAATGATATTTACGGCACCCGGTTAAAAGAAATTTTAGCAGAAGATGGTGTTTCAACAGATGCTGTTGTTGAAGATAATAGCAGACCCACTACCGTAAAAACACGTGTACTTGTAGGCAGCCATCAAATGATAAGGGTTGACCGCGAGGTAACCAATAGCCTTGATGCTGCTTTAGAAGATGAACTGCTGAATAAACTTTCGCCATCTATCAGCGAGGCCGATATCATTATCCTGTCCGATTATAATAAAGGATTATTTAGTCCGCAACTTACGCAGCGTATTATTAAAGCGGCAAACGCGCAGCAAAAAAAGGTAATTATCGACCCAAAAGGGCTTGATTATTCAAAATATAAAGGCGCTTATTTGATAAAACCCAATCGTAAAGAGCTTTCTGAAGCTGCAAAAACTGCGAATATCAATACCATTGATGACCTGCAACAGGCGGCGAAAGTGATATTTTCAGAAACCAATACCGAATATTTAGTAGTTACTTTATCTGAAGAGGGCATGGTAATATTGAGTGAACTTACTTATAAATTACTCCCTGTTAAGGCTACATCGGTATTTGATGTAACCGGTGCCGGTGACACCGTTTTGGCCACAATCGCTTATTTTATGGCATCGGGTTTGGCTATTGATGAAGCCTGCGAACTGGCCAACCATGCGGCGGCTATTGTTATTAAACAAATAGGCAGCGCCACCACCACAATCAACGAAATTATTGACCATATAACCACGCAACAATAAACTATGGTTATCCAGGAACTTATTGAACATCAAAAAACTATACAAAAGGTAATTGATTCGCTTACACCTGCAATTGAACAGGCCTGCGAAATGATGACCACCACTTTAAGTAAAGGCAACAAGGTGCTGATAGCCGGGAACGGCGGAAGCGCGTCTGACGCGCAACATATAGCAGCCGAGCTTACCGGCAGGTTCGTTAAAGAGCGAAAATCATTACCCGGCATAGCGCTAACTGTTGATACTTCGGCTATTACAGCCATTGCTAATGATTACGGTTACGACCGTGTTTTTGCCCGCCAGGTAGAGGGGTTTGCCCGACCCGGCGACCTTTTTATAGGTATATCAACCAGTGGAAACAGCCAGGGGATACTGAATGCCTTCGACACTGCAAGGGAATATGGCTGCCAAACATTAGGACTGTCAGGTCGTGATGGTGGTAAAATGAACGGCCTGTGCGATCTTAATATCGTAGTACCATCTGACGTTACCGCACGCATACAGGAAATGCATATTTTAATAGGCCACATTATGTGTAAGGCTGTTGATGATTTATTTTAAGCCATGAGAACCGACCTTGAAAATATCCTGCTCACCAAAATACGCGATCAGGAAAGCGGAAAAGCCATTATAGATGCCTGGAAAAACGAAGGTAAAAAAGTGGTTTTCACTAATGGGGTGTTCGATCTGTTGCATATCGGCCATATTACTTACCTGGCTAAAGCGGCCGAAGAAGGCGACAAACTGGTGATCGGGCTTAATGCCGATAGCTCAGTAAAACGTATTAAAGGCGAAAGCCGCCCGGTAAATGATCAAAGCAGTCGCGCGGCTATACTGGCGGCATTATTTTTTGTAGACGCGGTGATCGTATTTGAGGAAGATACTCCTTTAAACCTGATTACCAACCTGATGCCCAATGTATTAATTAAAGGTGCTGATTATACCGTTGACAATATTGTTGGTGCCAAAGAAGTGATAGCGGCAGGCGGCGAAGTAAAAACCATTACTTTTGTAGAAGGATATTCGTCGACAAAGATCATCGAACGTATAAAAAAACAGATCTGATACTGAGGGTTATAAAATGAAGATATTGGTAATCCGCTTTAGCTCCATGGGCGACATCATTTATACAACCCCGGTTGTACGATGCCTCAAAAAGCAATTACCCAATGCCGAAGTCCATTTTTTAACCAAGCCCGCCTTCAAATATATATACGATAACAACCCTTACGTTGATAAATTGCTGCTGTTGCAGGATACCTTATCGGCAATAATAGAGCAGATAAAGGCTGAACGATACGACCTCATTATCGATCTGCATAACAACCTGCGTACGGCTATTATCAAGTTTCGTACGGGTATCAGATCGTCTACCTATAAAAAGCAAACGATACGTAAGTGGCTTAGTCTTAAGTTTCATGTAAAATTGGTGCCTCCTACTCACCTGGTAGATCGTTACCTCGAAACTGTGAAATTTTTAGGTATAAGTAATGATCTGGCACCTATTGATTATTATATTAAGGAAAAACACCAGCTGAAAGACCTCCTTCCTACTGCTTTCGCCAATGGTTATGTAGCCTTTGTGATAGGTGCAACACACTTCACCAAGCGGTTACCAAACCAAAAGATCATCAATATTTGCAGAGAAATTGATGGCCCTGTGCTGTTATTAGGTGGTAATGATGTTAAAGAAAACGGTGATATTATAGCTACAGCCTTAGGTAAAAAGGTACACAATGCCTGCGGAATTACCAGTTTAGATCAATCTGTTTTCTTGGTTTCGAAAGCGAAAAGCGTGGTTGGTTTTGATACCGGCCTCACCCATATTGCCGAAGCTTTTAACAAACCGATAGCCTCTATTTGGGGCGGCACCGTGCCCGAATTATTAGGTGTGCAACCCTACATGGTACATGATGCTATGGTGGCCGGTGTAGATATTTCCTGCCGCCCCTGCTCAAAATTCGGTTTGGCCCAATGCCCGCTGGGCCATTTTAAATGTATGAATGATATGCCCGAAGAGCCTATCGTGGGCTTTATCAATTCGGCAAAGTAGACCACAGGTAAATAATCGCACTATTTTCTTATTAAGCTTATGTTATAATTGCTCAACAGCCTTTCTATAAAGCGTTGAATTAATTATCTTTAGGCACACAAAGCGTTATCACATACATGAAAAAAACTTTACTTACTCTTTGCCTCGCGGCAGCTTCTTTTACAACGTTCGCTCAGGTTTATGAAGATGAAACACCTACCACCTTTGGTATAAAAGCCGGCTTAAACCAAGCAAGTATCAAAACAGATCTTAGCGGTTTTTCGGTTCCGGGCCAGGTATCAAGCTCAACTAAATCCTTAACATCTTTCCATATCGGTTTTTTTGCCGATATAAAATTCACCAAAGAGTTATCCTTACAACCCGCTTTATTGTATACCGGTAAAGGTGGTTCTTTTGCTTACGCCGTTAATATTGAAGCAGAAGGATTTAATTTAGCTACAGTTGCCACCGAAAAACTATCGTTATACTATCTGCAACTCCCTGTCAATTTGGTTTATACCATGCCTGTAGGCGATAACCACTTGTTTTTTGGTGCAGGCCCTTACATCGCTGTTGGTCTTTCGGGCAGGCAAAAAGGCTCTGCTACAATTATCGCGGAAGGAATGTCTGAAACTACCAGTTTCGATCAAAAAGTAATATTTGGCAATAACCCGGAGGAAAGCACTGTGCGGTCAACCGATTACGGTGCGACTGCCTTAGTGGGCTTTAAATTCTGGACTGGCTTCTCTGTAAACGCAAGCTATGATTTTGGTTTATGCAATATTCAGCCTTATAACAGCAGCCAGGCTCAACAGCAAGATGCCGATATAAATATCAGCCCTAAAACACGTACGTTGAGTTTATCGGTAGGTTATACTTTCTAAAATGATCAAAACAAAACAATATTATTAAAGTTAAATGGAGAGGAGCGATCTTCTCCTTTTTTTTGCCTCATCCCATGAAAAAACTATTACTAATACGCCATGCTAAAGCCACACACGAGAGTGGTTTTGAGGATTATGAAAGACCGTTAACCCATTCCGGTGTACGTGATGCCGCCGTAATGGCAGCCCGTATTGACAGTCTCTCGCTTGTACCACAGGTAATTGTATCGAGCCCGGCACTGCGAACCCTTTCAACAGCCAATATTTTTTCAGAACATTTATCACGACCAGAACCTATTACCGACAAAGCAATTTACGACGCGTCGGAAAAAACGCTGTTAAAGGTGATCAACCAACTGCCCGATCAGTACGAGTTTGTGGCTTTAGTAGGGCATAACCCCGGTATCAGCCAAATACTATATTACCTGAGCGGCGAACCAAGGGAAATGGATACATGCGGTATTGCGCTGCTTGTTTTTCAGGATGATAGCTGGGCCACCATTACCGAAAACGTGGGCAAACTGGTACATTTTGATTCGCCAAAGCTTTAACCAATACGGTAAACCTTACCCGGTAACGAGGTGATGTAACCCTGCATTTCCATATTTAGCAAGTTCATGGCCAGCAGGCTTACGGGCATATTTGTCTTCAAAGTAAGCTCGTCAATGGCTAAGGGGCCATTGTTTTGCTGTAAAATGTCGAATATGCTGCGTTCATCCTTTGTCATATCTAAAGGCAGGGTCCATTGTTCTTTAGCCGGTTTGGCATTGGCATCCCTCTCCCAGCCCAGGCTGTAAGCCAAATCGGCCACGCAGGTAAGCAGGGCGGCTTTATTATTACGGATCAGGAAGTTACAACCTTCAGAATATTCATCGCCCAACCTGCCGGGAAAAGCGTAAACATCACGGTTATACGAATTAGCGATTTCGGCCGTGATCAACGCGCCGCCTTTCAGGCTGGCTTCAATCACCACAGTAGCATCGGCCATTCCTGCAACAATGCGGTTCCGGGCCGGGAAATTCTCCCGGTCAGGCTTTGTACCCGAAGTATATTCGCTGAGTAAACCACCATTCTCCAGCATCTTATCTGCCGTTGCGCGGTTTTGGTGCGGGTATAACCTGTCCAGTCCGTGGCCTAATACGCCTACTGTGGGCATATCGAATTTCAGCGCTTCGCGATGCGCGCAAACATCAATCCCTAAAGCTAAACCGCTTACTATTAAAACATTATGCTGCTGTAATTCTTCAATTAGCTGGTGACATAATTGTTTACCATAATCGGTAGCGTTACGGGTACCCACAATACTGATCACACGACGGCTGTTAAGGTCGGCATTGCCCCTGCTATATAACAATATTGGCGAATCGTTACAGTTTTTAAGACGGTTTGGGTAGCGCGCATCGTTATAAAAGATTACATCGATGTTGTTCTTCTCCACATATTTCAGCTCCTCTTCGGCCTTGCGCAAGGCGTCGTCGAGGCTTTGCCTTATCGCCCTTTTATCGATAAGTCCGGGTATGGACAGGAATTTTTCCTCGGGAGTTTGAAAAATTTTTTGAGCGTCGCCAAAGCGTACAAGCATCAGTTTAGCCCGTGCCGGGCCTATATTTTTTACGAGTGATAAAGCTATTTGGTGTAGTAACGACATATTTTAATCAGTGCGACTAAAGTATACAAAATCCTAATATTATTAGCAATAAATAAAAAACTATAAAAATAGTTTGCAAACTATAAAAATAGTTGTACGTTTGTTTAACTATAAAAATAGTTTACTATGAATATCAAGGAACTCACCAAAGCCGAAGAGCAAATAATGCAGATACTGTGGCAGTTAAACGAAGCCATTGTAAAAGAGATATTAGAAAGAATGCCCGATCCGCGCCCTGCTTATAATACCGTATCAACTGTGGTACGAGTGTTGGAAGGAAAAGGATTTATAGATCACAAAGCTTACGGTAACTCGCACGTGTATTTTCCGCTCATCAGCGAAGAAGAATATAAGAAGTTCACTTTCAACAAAATGATGAGCAATTATTTTGATAACTCCTACAAAAGCCTGGTATCGTTTATTGCCGATAACCGCAAAATAGGTATCAATGAACTGGATGAACTATCGGCCCTGATTGAAAAACTTAAAAACGAAAAGAAATAAGTACCGATTATTATTATACCTAAACCCTATCACCCGCTTTTTACAAACCAATTAAACAAATAAACCTATGAATTGGCTGCATTATCTGTTAGAAGCTAACCTTTACCTGAGCATATTTTACGTGGGCTACTTCCTTTTTTTAAGTAAGGATACTCATTATAACCTTAACCGGGCCTACCTGCTCACCACTTGTATACTCGCTTTTGTTATCCCGTTTTTACAACTTGGATACCTGAAACCGGTAGAAACGGTGGAGCAAATTGTGCTGATTATTCCCTCGGGCAACACCCCAAAAGTAGCTATCAAGGCCAGTGTTTTCACTTTGCAGCAGGCACTTTTTTACCTGTATATAGCAGGCGCGGCGGTGTGTTTTTGCTTGTTCAGCTTTAAAGTTTACAAGCTTTTCAGGCTGATAAAAAGTAAAACTTATACACTTGAGGGCAGCTATAAAGTGGTTTATGTAGATGATGATAACACGGCTTTTTCGTTTTTCAACTATCTTTTTATAGGTAAAAACACGCCCGAAATTGATACCATCATTAGGCACGAACTGGCGCATATCGGCCAAAAGCACTCCTGGGATATTCTGTTTGTGGAGATATTGAAGGCTTTAAACTGGTTCAACCCATTGCTGTATCTGTTGCAAAACAGCCTAAAATCGGTACACGAATACATTGCCGATGAGAAAGCGGCGGCTTATAATGGCGATGCCCTCGCTTACTCATCCTTCCTGCTCAATAACGCTTACGGACTGAGCGGTTCATCGGTAACACATTCATTTTTCAATTATAACTTACTAAAAAAGAGGATCATTATGTTAAACCAAAAACGTTCGGGAAAATTAGCCAGGCTAAAGTTCCTGATAGCTGTGCCGCTTGGTGCAGGCATGCTGTGCGCATCTACACTGGCGTTCAGCAAAACCTATGGATGGGTTGATGTGTTGCCCGCAAAGGCAGCGCCCTCGGTATCGCAAGCGCGTATGCCGGCTGATACTGTACCGTTGGCACCTAAAGTAGTGGATATCAAAATTAAACCTACACCGCCGCCACCTGTAGTGAAAGTAGTAAAGTTTCCGCCGCCAATTGTAAAAGCCGATGGTAAAAAAGGTGCGTCGCCTAAAGTACAAGTGGTAAAATTTCCGCCGCCAATTGTAAAGGCCGACGCTAAAACCGGTACGCCGCAGCAAGTAAAAGTGATAAAATTTCCGCCGCCTAAAGTATTGAACATCAAGCTTGATCCGGTGAAAGCTGACGCAAAATCAGCAAAAGCACTTAAGAATGTTGAGATCAGGATAGATGAGCCAATAGCATCAGACAAGGCCGTGTCGCAACAAAAAATGATCGCGCAAAATGCTTCAGTCGCTCAAAAAGGCACTTTTCAGGCTATAAGAATATCTGATACCATGCAACTTGTAAAATCACCAATACAACAGTTTTACAGCTATATAGGCAAGAATGTACGTTATCCGGCAGAAGCCCGCAATAAAGATATAGCCGGCAGGGTTATAGTAAGTATTACTGTAAATAACGATAACCAAATAAGCGGCGTAAGCCTTGTAAAAGGTGCAAGCGGCGGCTTGGGTAATGAGGTGGTTAGGTGTGTAAAAGCCTATACCGACAAGTTCCCTAATGGGCCGGGCACTTATCAATTACCTGTATCATTCGCATTATCATATGCTGATGGAAAATACAAACAAGACGGTCCGCTGGAAAATAAATCGGCCTATCTGGATGAAGTAGTGATAGTTGCCTATGCAAAATAAGCTTAAGCTTTTACATAGATAACCTGCTTGGTTTCAAAAAACTCCCCATCAAAAAATTGATTGAGGTGGTATTGCTGAACGGCTAAACCCGATTCGGCAATTTCCTGTTCCAGATCTCCCCCCTTTAAATATAGTATCCCGTTAGCTAAAGCATTGTTTGATTGCTTGCTGAATTTCCCCTTTACCCATGGGTAAAACTCCTTTAAACGGGTAACCGCGCGCGATACCACAAAGTCGAATTTATCGTCAACTTCTTCGGCACGCGAGTGCGATGCTTTCAGGTTTTGCAGGCCAATAGCTTTGGCTACTTCAGTTACTACCTTGATTTTTTTACCGATAGAATCAACCAGATGAAACTGTGTTTCGGGAAATAATATGGCTAAAGGGATGCCCGGGAAACCGCCGCCGGTGCCTACATCCAGCACTTTTTCGCCGGGTTTAAAGGCCATAACTTTGGCTATCCCTAACGAATGGAGTACATGCCGTTCATATAATTGATCAATATCTTTGCGAGAAATTACGTTGATCTGGCTGTTCCAGTGTGTATAAAGTGTGGGCAATTGCTCAAATTGTTGCAGTTGCTTTGCTGTCAGATCCGGAAAATACTTAGTTATAATATCAGATGTCATCCCTGTTAAAACGGTTAATGATGTTACCAAGAAGGTACCTCGCCCTAAACAATTGCGCCTTCACTGTACCCAAAGGCAGGTCGAGCTGGGTGGCTATTTCTTCGTATGATAACTCATCAAAATAACGCAGCGTAATGAGGTTGCGGTAGCGTAAAGGCAGCCCTTCTATCAGTGTTTTTAACTCTTTTGTTTGTTGTTTTTTGATAGATGTTTCTTCCGGGTTAAGCACATCTGCCTTAATTTGCAGCGGAATTTCGTCGCCGTCCTCATCCGTCATACCATGAATTGACATAGTATTTAGCTTCTTTTTACGGATAAAATCGATACAATTATTGGTAGCTACCCTGAATAACCAGGTGCTAAACGCATAATCAGGCTGGTATTTATCCAGCTTTTCAAAGGCTTTGGCAAAGGTTTCAACCATTAAATCCATGGCATCTTCCTTGTTATTCACCATTTTCAGGATCATAAAATAGATAGAATCCTTGTACCTTACCATCAGGTCGGCATACGCTTTTTGGTCGCCTTGCCTTGCTTTAACCACAAGGTGGAAGTCGTTCTTCGCGTTTTCGGTAAAATTAGTATTTACTTCCATTGGGTTGTTTTAATAAAGGTTCCAACCAATCCAAAAACATTCAGATAAACATAATATATCACATCAAACACCGGCAAATAGAATAACAAATCTTTTGCGTTAAGAGTTTTAAAAATTTTACTATAGATTAAAATTTGCGTCATAAGTCTAAACAAATACAAACCTAATGCCAGTAATGGTTCAAACTTAAACACAAAACACAATATTAATAAGGTATAAAAAAGAAAGCCGCTTACCGCATCCCAGCTTAGCATACGGCGGTGCTTACTTTTATACAGTTTACCTACGCCCATGTGGCGTTTCTTTTGCCTGAACCAGCCGCCTAAACTCGTTTTGGCATCGGTAAATACAAAAGCGTCAGGATGTATTTCAATAGTAGTGTTATCAGGGGTCGCGTTTTCGTTAACAAACAGATCATCATCTCCGGGCAATACATGCATGTGCGAGGCAAAACCTTTATTGCTGAAAAACAATGTTTTAGTGTAAGCCAAATTACGACCAACACCCATATACGGGTCAGCTTTCAACGCTGATGACAAGTAGCTCATGGCCGTCTTCACCGTTTCAAACCTTATAAACGGATTTAAAAAGTTTCCGGTTTTATTATATGGCGAAAATCCTAAAATAATTTGTGTGCTGCCGGTAAAGTTAGCCATCATACCGGCTATCCAATTGTCGGTAGCGGGGGTGCAATCGGCATCGGTAAATAGTAAATGTTCGTTTTTTGCCGCTTTTATCCCCAATGTAAGGGCAAATTTTTTCCCGGTTTTATAGCGTTGGTGCTCGGTAATGGTTACCACTTTAAGGTTAGGATAGGCGGCCTGCATCTCTAAAAGCAGCATATCGGAGCCATCGGTAGAGCAATCGTTCACTACCACCACCTCAAAATCGGGATAATTTTGCGTTAATATTTGTACCAGATTGTACCGCAAATTGGCCACTTCATTGCGGGCTGCAATAATTACCGATACTGGGATGTTTACGGGTAAAAGACCGGGTACCGGTTTGTAGCTTGCCAGCTTACTGTGAATGCCAACCAGGTAATAAAGCTGACTTATAAAACATACCTGAAAAAGAAGAAATAGAGCCTGTTGTATATATGTTTCCAAACAAAAATAATATAGCTGCAAAATTGTTAAAAATCAGCGATAATTATACTTAATGTACCTTAAAAATAAACAAATAATTAGTATGTAGTTATTTGTTAATTTTGCCCACTTATAATGAAATTCAATTTAACAGCACAGGATAAATTATCCAAGGCACGTGCGGGTGAAATTACCACCGATCACGGCACCATACAAACCCCCATTTTTATGCCTGTAGGCACTGCCGGCACAGTAAAAGCAGTTCATCAGCATGAATTAAAGGAGGATATTAAGGCACAAATTATATTAGGTAATACCTACCATTTATACCTGCGCCCGGGCTTAAACACCATTGAGCAGGCCGGTGGTTTGCATAAATTTAACGGTTGGGAAGGCCCTATATTGACCGATAGCGGCGGCTACCAGGTGTATTCGCTTACCGAAGTGCGTAAAATAAAGGAGGAAGGCGTTACATTTCGGTCGCATATTGATGGCTCAAAACACCTTTTTACGCCCGAAAATGTGATGGATATTCAGCGCGTTATTGGCGCCGATATTATTATGGCCTTTGACGAATGCACGCCCTACCCCTGCGATTATCGTTACGCGAAAAATTCTATCGAGATGACGCACCGCTGGCTGAAGCGCTGCTGCGACAGATTTGACACCACCGAGCCTAAATATGGCTACAGCCAAACCCTTTTCCCGATAGTACAGGGCTCTGTATATAAAGATCTGCGGGTGCGTTCGGCAGAGGTAATCGCTTCTTTTGAGCGTGAGGGCAACGCTATTGGCGGTCTTTCGGTAGGTGAACCGGCCGAGGAAATGTACGCCATGACAGAAATTGTGTGTAATATATTACCGGAGCAAAAACCACGTTATTTAATGGGTGTAGGCACACCGGTTAACATATTGGAAAATATAGCTTTAGGCATTGATATGTTTGATTGCGTAATGCCTACACGTAACGCGCGCAACGGTATGCTTTTTACAAAAGATGGTATTATCAACATCAAGAACGAAAAATGGAAGAACGATTTTTCGCCGATTGAGGCCGATAGTGACCTGTTTGCCGATAAAGTGTATACAAAAGCCTATTTACGCCACCTCATCCATTCGGGTGAGATATTGGGGGCGCAGATAGCTACACTGCATAACCTGCACTTCTATTTATGGCTGGTAAAACAGGCCCGTGAAAAGATAATTGCAGGCGATTTTTACGACTGGAAGAACACCATGGTTAAGCGCCTTGGGCAAAAAATATAAATGAAAAAACTATATCACAGTTACTTTAAGGTAATTGACCGCTATATAATGGGTAAATACCTGGGCACTTTTGTGTTCACACTCATGATATTTGTGGTGATTACCGTTGTGTTCGATATATCCGAGCACATTGATAACTTCCTGCAATCGGGCCGGTCGGTAAGTGAAATAGCGGTAGAATATTATGGGGGATTCATCCCCTTCTATATGAATATGCTATCGCCGCTGATCAACTTTTTGGCGGTAATTTTCTTCACCGCCAAGATGGCTAACCAAACCGAGATAGTACCTATACTGAGTAGCAAGGCCAGTTTTAACCGCTTTTTAAGGCCTTATTTTATATCGGCCACGCTGATATTTATGGTTTCGTTATACGCCAACGTGTACCTTATACCGTATACAAACAGGATAAAAATCACCTTTGAAAACGAAAACGGCTTCAACGGAAACGACGATCCGACCAAAAGCGAGGTGCACATGCAGATAGATAAACACACTTTTGTATACCTCCAAAACTACGATAAGGTGGTAAAAACGGGCTATAAATTCATCCTCGAAAAGTACGATGGCGACGTGCTGAGAGAGAAATTAACGGCCGACCAGATCGTGTTTGACACCGTAAAAAAGGTGTGGTCTATTATGTATCCGAAGATAAAATATGTGGACGGATTGAAGGAAAAATGGGTGGAAAGAAACTCCAAAATGGACACAGTTTTAGACATGCACCCATCCGATTTTGTGAAGATAGATAATGAATATACGGCCATGCCGCTCTCCGAAATTAACCAGAATATTGAGAAAGAAAAGCTGCGCCGCCCCGAAGTTTTGACCGAAATTTTATTCGAAAAATACCGCCGTTTTATCTATCCGTTATCTACCTACGTACTCACTTTAATGGGCGTTTCCATCTCCTCCAGGAAGGTACGCGGGGGTATAGGATTGCCGCTGGGGATAGGAATTTTCTTGTGTTTTACATACATCGTAGTAGATAAATTTGCCTGGGTTTTTGCCGTAAAAGGGGGCATGTCGCCGCTCATTGCCGTGTCAATACCTAACGTTACATTTGGTATTGTGGGCTATTATTTACTACTAAAAGCGCCTAAATAAATGGCTGAAAAAAGCACCGAACCAACGATGAACAAGAACCTGCTGATACTGCATTTCACCGTGTTCATCTGGGGCTTTACGGGCATCCTTGGGGCGTTGATTTCCATATCGGCTATACCGCTTGTTTGGTACCGTGTACTCATCGCTGCGGCCTCGTTATTCCTGTATTTCAAGTTTAACAAAACGGCTTTCAGGGTTGATAAAAAGACGCTGTTAACGCTGCTTTTTACGGGTGCTTTAGTGGGCGGGCATTGGATATTATTCTTTGCTTCCATCAAGTTTTCTACCGTTTCTATCACGCTGGTTTGCCTTTCATCCATCACTTTATTTACCGCGATACTGGAGCCCATCATCAATAAAAAGGCGATCTCAAAACTGGAGATCGTAGCCGGCTTGCTCATCATTACCGGGATATTACTGATATTTAAATTTGAAAGTCATTACACTAAGGGCATCATCACCGGGCTTGTGAGCGCGCTTTTTGCCAGCCTTTTTTCTATTATCAACTCGCGCCAGGTGCAAAAAAACACGCCACCTGTTATCGCTTTTTATGAACTTTCGGGAGCCTTTGTATGGATCAGTATATACATGCTTTGCACATCAGGCTTCAATAAAAGCATATACCTGAATACTCCCGACATGGGTTATTTGTTCATCCTTGGCACCATCTGCACGTCGCTCGCCTACGTTGCCGGTGTATCTGTTATGCGCGAACTTTCGGCATTCAAGGTAGCGCTCATCACCAACCTTGAGCCGGTTTACGGTATTGTTATGGCCTTTGTTTTTTTCGGCGATATGAAGAAAATGACACCAGGTTTTTGGGCCGGAGCTATCCTTATACTGTCTACCATCTTCCTGTTTCCGCTCGTACAGAAGGAAATTTCACGCCGTAAAGCCGCGCGTTAATTCGTTATTTTTCTTACCAATTTCCCGATAATATATATACAGCATACATGCCCATCCTTGGATAGGGGATGAGATTCCCCCTTCTCATTTAAGGCCATTTTAAGCCCTTTTAAGCCACCCATATTTTCAGGCATACTTTATACCGTTTTGCGCACCTCCGTCGCAACCAGCGAATTTTCACAAAATTGCTTAGTGTACAATAGCAAACAAACATCGCCACACCTCAATTACCTATTATTTTAGAATAAAACAGAAAATAAAAATGAAATATCAATTTATATGATATAAATATACTTTTAAAAATCAGATACTTATAAAATTTAAATAAATCAAAAATTGAACAAATTGAATTTATCTAAAACACCAAAATACTAACAATATTAGCATTTGATATTTATCACTTAAAATAAGTAAATTATTAAACTTAATATGAAAGCTTTATGAAGATTACATATAGTAAAAATACGCGCACTATAAATCTGTTATCAAGAAAGTGATAGTGTAATGAAGTATTACTTCAGGAATTGTCAAAATTTGAACCAGTGCCGCTATCTGTATACAGCTACACAAGATTTTTGAATTTTCGCACCGCTACGGGCGCAGGATTTTTGATCAGTGGCAGCATAATTCCAAGCATTAAAAACGACTTGCTCCTATCCTTGAAACTCCCGAAGAGCACCACAACATCAAATCAACATCACCATATATTAAGCCGTAAAACAGCGGCAAAAAATCCGGGTTGCAGCATTGAAATTTTGGAGGGGCATTTTTCCAGGTTTACAAATCGCGGGGGAGATACGAGGAGACACAAATAACCGCTGTCGGCAATCGCATTTTTTATAAACACATAAATTGCGGATATTGGTTACTTACATAAACTAAACACATCATGAGTTTTAAAACCATCGTCGCTATCGTGATCACCGTGCTGCTTACCGTGGTGATCATGCAAAACAATAATGAGGTTCCGTTCACCATTCTTTTCACCACCACCTACATTTCAAAACTGGTTGTGCTGAGCGGCGTGGCCGTGGTAGCCTTTATATTAGGAGTAATAGTTGGCAGGCCTAAAAAAGCCAAGTACGATATTGAGGCCTATCACGACAACGTGCTCAACAAAGACAAACCCGATACACTAAGCGACGAAGACAGAGACTACATCAATTAATATTTATGGAAAATAAGATTGGCTTTATTGGCCTTGGCAACATGGGCTTACCCATGGCCAAAAATTTAATAGAGGCAGGCTACCACCTGCAAGTGTATAACCGTACGGCCGACAAAGCCTCCGCTCTCGATCAGTCAAAAATTACCGTTTGCAAAACCCCTGCTGAGGCAGCCGCCAATGTTGATTTTGTGGTAACCATGCTCCCCGAAGACGATATCCTGATTGAGGCCGTGGCCGGCGCTGACGGCATCCTGAAAACGCTGCCGAAAAACGCGCTGCACATCTCCATGAGCACCATCTCACCGGATGCCGCCGAGGCGCTGAAAAAGCTGCACGACGAGGCCGGTAACCACTACCTCGCCTCCCCTGTTTTTGGGCGACCGGAAGCAGCTGCGGCGAAGAAATTATGGATCTGTGTTTCGGGTGACGCAGCCTTAAAAGAAAGGGCCAAACCGGTGCTCGAAAACTTGGGGCAGGGCGTGGTTGATTTTGGCGAGGGTGTGGGCAGCGCCAACGTGGTAAAGATAACCGGCAACTTCATGATCATGGCATCAATGGAGATGATGGCAGAGGCCTTTACACTGGCCGAAAAGAACGGGCTTGACCGCACCAACGTGGCAGACTTTTTTGGCTCCACTATTTTCAATTCGCCGATATTTAACAACTACGGAAAATTGATTGCCAACAAGCAATACGAGCCCGTAGGTTTTAAAACAAAACTTGGATTTAAAGATGCCCGCCTGGCCTTCGCGTTATCGCAAAAAAGCAACGCACCGATGCCGTTGGCAACGCTGGTGCACAACCGCCTTTTAACGGCCGTTGCAAAAGGCAAGGGCGACACCGACTGGGCAGAAGGCGTGGGTGGCGGTGTGGATGACGACGCCGGAATTTAAACGTTATAAAACACCCGGTTTGTTTTTTCTAAAACCAACAGATCGGGTGTTTCATTAAAGATGCCAAAAACCGAAGCCCCGCTCCCGCTCATGCTGGCATACAAAGCCCCCGCCTCGTACAGCGCCGCCTTCACCCCTCTTATCACCGGGTGGTTCCTGAACACCGAATTTTCAAAATCATTTTTAATGTTGTGCCGCCACTCGCTGATGGGCTCTAAAATCTGCTCGCGGAGCACACCTTGCACTGGAGCCGCTTTTACGCCCCTGTAAGCCTCTCCGGTAGATACATGAGCTTCCGGCATTACCAATACTATTTTATGCCGCGAGAGGTCAAGATTTAAAGCCAAAAATTCGTCCCCTTTTCCAAAAGCGTACACCGGTTTGCTTTCGATGAAGAAAGCACAGTCGGCACCGAGCTGCCGGGCATAGTCCGTCATTTGCTCAATAGTTAAATCGAGTGCAAAGGTCTGATTGAGCAATTTGATAAAAAAAGCCGCATCGGCCGAGCCTCCTCCAAGCCCCGCGCCTATCGGGATATTTTTGTGGAGGTGAATTTTTACGGGCGGCAAATCGTAGTCGCGTTTTATGAGGTGGTAGCCCTTGATGCAAAGATTGTCTTCCATGCGGCCGGGGATATCGATACCCGAAGATTGAAAGCTTAATTTATCGGCCGGCAAAATTTCGAGCGCGTCTTTTATGTTGATGGGGTAAAAAACAGTTTCGAGGTTGTGGTAGCCATCGGCACGGCGTTGAATAACATTGAGGCCGATGTTTATTTTTGCATTAGGAAATGTGATCATAGAAATGATTAACAACCGTTGTATTTTTGCACATCGGTTAGGATACCAAAAATAGATTATTTTTCTTTGTGGCTGAAAATATGGTTTAGTGAATTGTTGGTTGAGCGATTGGGTGGGTAATTTTTGAAACACGCTATTACCATCTGCTCATTCGGCAACAGACTTGTTCGCTACATCGCCCCAAATTTCTAATTCAACAAAATGAAACAATATTTAGACCTGATGCGCCATGTGATGGAAAACGGAGCCCAAAAGCACGACCGCACCGGCACGGGCACTATCAGTGTATTTGGCTACCAGATGCGTTTTAACCTTAAGGAAGGCTTCCCGATGGTGACTACCAAAAAACTCCACCTAAAATCTATCATCCATGAGCTGATATGGTTTTTAACCGGCGATACCAATATTCAGTATCTTAAAGATAACGGCGTGCGTATATGGGATGAATGGGCCGATGCCGACGGCAACCTTGGACCAGTGTACGGTTACCAATGGCGCTCGTGGCCAAAACCCGATGGCGGCCATATCGACCAGATCAGCCAGATCATCCACCAACTTAAGACAAATCCGGATTCGCGCCGCATTATGGTATCCGCATGGAACGTGGCCGATGTTAACCAGATGGCCCTGCCACCTTGCCACAGCCTCTTCCAGTTTTACGTGGAGCCTGCCGATGCCAGAAAAGGCGAAACCAAGGGCAAGCTATCGTGCCAATTGTATCAGCGCAGTGCCGATATATTTTTGGGCGTGCCTTTCAACATTGCCTCGTACGCGCTGCTCACCATGATGGTGGCACAGGTATGCGACCTCGACCTCGGCGATTTCGTCCACACCTTTGGCGACGCTCACATTTACAACAACCACCTGGAGCAGGCCAACCTGCAACTCACCCGCGAGCCGAAGCCGCTGCCAACTATGCGCATCAATCCGGAGGTGAAAGACATTTTCAGTTTCAGGTACGAAGATTTCACTTTAGAGAACTACGAGGCCTGGCCACATATTAAGGGCGCGGTGGCGGTTTAGGGACTCACCCTGTCATCGCTGCGCTCGACTTCCCTCTCTGCTGCGCAAAGAGGGATTACTATTTCAAACCTTTGACAAATTTGAAAAGTTGTCAAGGTTCGCATCCGCGATGCAATTCAGCACAGCCTTGACAAACCTAAACCCGGGAGAAGCGGATACTGGCCCGAAGCATAAGGCCTGCGGGCGTATGAGCGGATCACGGGACTATCCGGACCAAAGCACTACAAGCATTGCTTTTCTGACCATTAAAAATTTGGCGTTGTCATCAACGGCGATTTCAAAAGAAAAATCCCGGCTAAAACTTTGACAAATTTAAAAAGCGGTCAAAGCTCTCCCGTTTTCGAAATCCTGCTACATGCGCGAACAAACCAAAATGCAGACACCTCCAAGAATTAAAAAATGATTGTTAGATTTGTGTAATGACATCTGTAGAGATAAAAACAGAAATACAAAAACTGATAGACGAGGTTCCGGAAACTTTGTTGCCCGATATTTTGAATTATTTACACCAGGTAAAAGATCAGCACCCGATACTTACTGACGATATAGTGACCAAAATTATTTCGGAAGACAGGGAGCTACTCAAAAAACTTGCTCAATGATCACTTTAGAAAAAGTGGAAACCATTCATAACATTTTAATTGATAAGTTTGGCGGAAGCAAGGGAATAAGAGATGAGGGAGGATTGAAGGCAGCGCTTGCCCGTCCGTATGCTACTTTTGACCAGCAAGACCTTTACCCCACACCAATTGACAAGGCAGCCGCTATTTTTGAGAGCCTGATTATTAACCATCCTTTTGTTGACGGTAATAAACGGATAGCGTACTTTATGCTGCGTGCCACATTATTGAGTTATCATTTGGATATTGGCGCTACTCAGGAAGAAAAATACCACATGGTTATTGAAGCCAGTAAAGGAGCCCTACGGTTTGACGAGATAAAAGCGTGGATAAGCCAAAATATAATCAAGTAAAAAAACTAATGACCATAAGCATAATAGTTGCCATAGCGCAAAACCACGCCATCGGCAAAAACAACCAGTTACTGTGGCACATGCCGCACGATCTGAAACACTTTAAAGAAGTTACCACCGGGCATACGGTTATAATGGGCCGAAAAACTTTTGATTCGGTAGGGAAGCCCTTGCCTAAACGCCGCAATATTGTGGTAACACGGCAGCAAATTGAAATACCGGGATGCGAGGTGGTGGATTCTATTGATGCAGCCATTGCCCTTTGCGCAGGCGAGGATGAAGTGTTTATTGTGGGCGGGGCCGAAATTTACAGGCAGGCCATGGCCAAAACAGATGTGATCTACCTCACCATTATTCATAAGGATTTTGATGCCGATACGTTTTTCCCGGAGATTAACCCGGATGAGTGGAAGGAAACCGGGCGGGAAGATTTTGATGCCGACGAGAAAAACCCAATACCATACTCGTTCATCACACTAAAACGCGGCTAACATTTTGTGTCATCAATTTGTTTTAATTTAAAATTTTCCGCTTACAAAATTTTATTAGATTTGCCGGTCTTATTTAAAAAGGTTATAGACAATTTTATATACATAGTTTTACTTCACGATGCAAGGTAAAGGGATCATTAAATTTTTTGCACTACTGCTAACCCTGGTTAGTATTTACTATCTTTCTTTCACATGGGTAGCCCAAAAGGTTGAGCAAGATGCGCGGGATTACGCGAAAGGCAATTCACAAAAATATACAGCTTATCTCGATTCAGTAGCAGATCTTCCTGCTTACCCTGTGTTGGGTCACACTTACCAGTACTGCAAAGGTAAAGAGCTTGCTTTAGGTTTGGACCTTAAGGGCGGTATGAATGTTACCATGCAGGTATCATTACGTGAATTGGTACAATCGTTATCAAACAACAATCCTGAGCCTGCCTTTAATCAGGCACTGCAAAACGCCGATGTTGCTACACGCACCAGCCAGAAAGACTACATCACCCTGTTTATTGAGGAATACGAAAAGCTTAACCCTAACGGTAAGCTGGCCGCTATCTTCTCCACTAAAGATAACCAGGCCAACCTGAAGTTCAATGCTTCAAACGGTGAAGTTAAAGCCTACCTGCAAGATCAGGCAAGCGCGGCGGTTAAGCAAGCTTACACGGTATTAGATACCCGTATCAACCAGTTTGGTGTGGTACAGCCTAACATTCAGTTACAGCAAGGTACCAACCGTATATTGATTGAGCTGCCGGGCGTTAAAGACCCTGAGCGTGTACGTAAACTATTACAAGGTTCGGCTAAGCTGGAGTTTTACAAAACTTATGACAACCGCGAGGTTTACCAGTTACTGGCTAACGTTGATAAATTATTAGCTGATAAAGCAAAAGCGACTACTACTGATACTGCTAAAAAAGCAGATACCAAAACAGCCGCTGTTGCCGATACAAGCAAAAAAGAAAATTCATTATTAAGCAAGGTTGAAAAAAATGCTGCCAAGGATACTTCACTGGCCAGCAAATCAAGCCAACTGAGCAAAAGCAACCCATTGTTCTCTATCCTGTCGCCAAATGTTGGCCGCGATGAGAACAACCAGCCTGCATTAGGTTCTGGTCCGGTTGTGGGTTTTGCTTCACAAGCCGATACTGCTAAAGTAAACGCTTACCTGAACAGCCCTGAAGTAAAAGCGACCATTCCGCAAAACATGAAATTACTGTGGGATGTTAAAGCACGCGAAAAAACTAAAATATACAGCCTGTACGCCATTAAACTGGCCGGCGCGCAAAATGGCCCGGTATTAACTGGTGATGCCATTACCGATGCCCGCAGCAGCACTGACGAGCGCGGTAACCCTGATGTTACCATGTCAATGAACTCTGATGGTGCACGTGCATGGGCCGATATCACTAAAGAAGCTTCATCCGGCGCGTACAAACAGGCTATCGCCATTGTGTTGGATAACAACGTATACTCTGCCCCTACTGTACAAAACGAAATCAATGGTGGTTCATCATCAATATCAGGTAACTTCACTATTGAAGACACCAAGGATTTGGCCAACGTATTAAAAGCTGGTCGTTTAAAAGCCCCTGCCCGTATCGTTAACGATACCGAGGTTGGTCCGTCATTAGGTCAGGAAGCTATCAACGCCGGTTTATTATCATGCGTACTTGGTTTCGTGGTAGTATTGGTGTTCATGGTGGTTTATTACAACCGTGCAGGTACAGTAGCCGTAATCGCGGTATTGTTCAACGTATTCTTCCTGATGGGTGTACTGGTAAGCTTAGGCGCTGTATTAACCCTTCCGGGTATCGCAGGTATCGTGTTAACACTCGGTATAGCGGTTGATGCCAACGTACTGGTATATGAGCGTGTACGTGAGGAAATGGCCTTGGGCAAAACAGTTAAACAATCTGTTACCGATGGTTTCAAACACGCCTTGTCATCAATTTTAGATGCTAACGTAAGTACCTTCCTTACCGCTTTAATATTACTGGTGTTCGGTTCGGGCCCAATCAAAGGTTTCGCAAGTACTTTAATGATCGGTATCATTACCTCATTATTCTGCTCATTGCTTATCTCAAGGTTGATTTTCGAATACATGCTTGATAAAGGCTGGGATGTTAAATTCTCACACCCTTGGAGCTCACATACCTTTAAAAACGCTAACTACGCGTTTGTTAAAAACCGTTTCAAATTCTACGCTTTCTCAGGTATATTCATCGTAGCAGGCTTAATCTCTATCTTCACCCGCGGCTTTAACTACGGTGTGGATTTCCAGGGTGGCCGTAACTATACTGTACAGGCAAAAGGTCAGGCAGTTAATGCTGATGACGCACGTGAGGCACTGGTTAAATACTTAGGTGTTGGTAAAGCTGAGGTTAAAACTTTTGGCAGCGATAAATTAAGTATCACCACCAACTACCTGCTTGAAGACAAAGCTGACGACGCTGATGCGAAAGTAGAAGCAGCCGTTAAGAAAGGTTTGAGCGAACTGCCAACCAAATACGAGATCATGGGCCGTCAAAAAATTGACCCTACCATCTCTAACGATTTGAAAACATCATCGGGCTTAACCGTTATATTCGCCATCCTGGTGATCTCGGCTTACATCCTGATCAGGTTCCGCAAATGGCAATACAGCCTTGGTGCCATGGTTGCTACCGCGCACGATTCATTGCTGGTATTATCATTCTTCTCATTATTTAAAGATGTGCTTCCGTTCTCGCTTGATATTGACCAGGCATTTATCGCCGCGTTGTTAACCGTTATCGGTTACTCAATTAACGATACCGTGGTTGTGTTCGACCGTATCCGCGAGTACCTGAAATTACCAAGCTCTAAAAATGAGGATACTACAACAGTTATCAATACTGCAATTAACAGCACATTAAGCCGTACAATAATTACTTCGTTAACTGTACTGTTTGTTTTAATTGTATTGTTTATCTTTGGTGGCGACGTGATCAGAGGATTCTCTTTCGCCCTGCTTATCGGTATCATATTTGGTACATACTCGTCCATCTGTGTGGCAACGCCGGTAATCATTGACTTTGGGAAAAAAGGTCTTAAATAGATAAAACTTATTTATAATATTTAAGAGGCCCCAAAGAACATTTGGGGCCTTTTTGTTTTATGTTTTACAGCACACAACTTTATTTGAAATAACCCCCATTATTATATATATATGGATCTCGCAAACAAATCAAATTTCCCTTTAGTAGTAATTATCGGCGGCGGCTTTGGCGGGCTGCAGGTTGCCGAAAATTTAAAAGACAAACCTGTAAATGTTTTAATGCTTGATAAAAACAATTATCACGGCTTTTGGCCTTTACTTTACCAGGTAGCCATGGGCAGTTTGGAGTGCGAATCAATAGCATTTTCGCTGCGTAAAAAGTTCGACGGGCAAAAAAACTTCAGGTTTCGCGTAGCCGAAGTTTCAGGTATCAATACTGAAAGCAAACACGTAGAAACCAATATAGGCGATATCGCTTATGATTATTTGGTAGTAGCAACAGGCTCCACCACCAATTTCTTCGGTAACAAAGAAATTGAGCGCTTCGCCATGCCAATGAAGACCATACCCGAGGCCTTAAACATACGCTACCTTATTCTGCAAAACTTAGAGGCAGCTGTATTGCAAGCCTCAAAAGAAGATCGCGAACCTTACCTGAACTTTGTACTGGTAGGCGCCGGCCCAACAGGTGTTGAATTAGCCGGTTCACTGGCCGAGATCAAGAACCACATCCTCACCAAAGACTACCCCGAACTGCGCAAAGAAGAAATGAAGGTTTACCTTGTAGACTTTTTGCCCAAGGTTTTAGGGCCGATGTCTGACGATTCATCAAAATCTGCCGAGAAGTTTTTGAGAGGCATGGGTGTTGAGTTATTGCTGGGCACCAAGGTAGAAAGCTACGATGGCGAAGTAATTGTGTTTGAAGGCGGCAAAAGCATTCGTACCAAAAGTGTAATATGGTCGGCCGGTGTAATGGGCCAGGTACCCGAAGGTTTGGGCAAAGATGCCGTAATACGTGGTAACCGCATCAAAACAAACGCTATTTGCCAGGTAGATGGTCATACCGACGTATTCGCTATTGGCGACGTTGCAGCCAGCATTACCGAAGGTACTCCTAACGGACACCCGGGTGTAGCACAGGTAGCCATGCAACAAGGTAAAAGCGTAGCTAAAAACATTTTGAACATACTGGAAGGCAAACCAACCGTACCGTTCAGCTATTTTGATAAAGGATCAATGGCTACCATTGGCCGTAATAAAGCCGTGGTTGATATCAGCAAAACCATCAAGTTCCAGGGCTTTTTCGCCTGGTTAACCTGGATGTTTATCCACCTGATCTCATTAATGGGCGGCCGTAACCGTTGGGTAGTTTTCATTAACTGGGTAGCCAGCTATGTAAGTTACAACGGCGGTAACCGTATCATCATCCGCAAATTCGTAAAAGAAACATCAGACGCGCAAAAGAATGCCGTAACTAAATACGATCAGTAAGCAAAGGTTTTACTGAACAAGAAAGGCAATGTGATCATCATATTGCCTTTCTTGTTTTGAAACGGAATTGAAGTCTCGTAAGTACTGGGATTTTTTTAATTCCCTCACTTGGGAGGGGTGCGTTTGGAATTGGGGTGGCAGCGAGATGTGTTTTTACAGCAAAATCATAAACCATTTGATGAAACCCCTCCCTACACCCTCCCAAGGGAGGGAATCGCACATTGCCCACGCTTTTACCTTTCCGATGGCTGTGAGGATAGTTCCCTTTGCCCCTATTTTTTGAATTTTAACTTTTGAATTTTGACTTCACTTCAAAACCATCTTATAATGCCTTATACCGGCTTCTTCAAACTCCGGGCCTTCCTGTACAAAACCATTCTTCTCGTATAAGCCTACGGCCTGTATTTGCGCGTGGAGGTAAACATAGCTTGCATCGGCAGGTAAACTATCAATTATAGCTTTTAACATCGCTTGGGCTACCCCTTTGCCCCTGTATTGCTTGAGTACGGCAAAGCGTTCCAGTTTGTAGCCCTTATCTGTTTTGCGCCAGCGTGCGGCTCCGGCGGGTATGCCATCGGCTGTAGCTAAAAGGCGCGTTGCTTCTTCATCGTGCTCAATCTCCAGTTCGTGCGGGCAGCCTTGCTCCTCCACAAACACCTCGTACCTGATGGCCTGCATGGCCGCCTCTTGTTCTTTATTGCTTACTGTGTTTATTTTTATGTCGTAACTGGCGGGCATTGGTATAATGTTCTTTCGATTTTAAACTGTTCAACTTAGTGGTATGGTTTTCGGTAGCGGCATCAATAGAGTGCGTACAAAGTATATCGTCTTCCTCTTCGGCCAAATCAGATAACTGCTCGTAAAACTTGTGCAGGCTGTTCAGCTCTTCTTCGTTAAGGTCTTCAATATCAACCATGCGGTTACTGGCTCCCTGGTGCGACGCTATGAGCTCGTTCAGCTTCAAATGTATCGCCTTTGAGTCTTTATTTTGTGATTTTTGGATCAAAAAAACCATTAAAAAGGTAACAATGGTAGTGCCGGTGTTAATAATAAGCTGCCAGGTATCGGAGTATTTAAATATGGGCCCCGTTATCCCCCAAACAATAATTACCGACATAGCGGTAATAAACGCGGCAGAACTGCCCGTAGCGCTGGTTGCCCAGTTGGCAAAACGCTCAAAAAAACTCTTTTTACTGGCCATTGGTTGTTTATGTGTTGATGTATTAAACGAAAAAAGAGCGCCAATGTTTAATTGGCACTCTTTTAATATAGCTTTAAAGACTATTACAGCTTGCTGTTAACGTCGATACAGTTAAGATCGCTGAAAGCTTCGGTTAACCTTTTTACAAAGTTCTCTTCGCCTTTACGTAACCAAACGCGTGGATCGTAATATTTTTTGTTAGGAGAATCAACACCTTCAGGGTTACCAATTTGATCTTGCAGGTACGCTTCTTTTGATTGGTAGTAGTTTTTTATACCTTCCCAGTAAGCCCATTGCATATCGGTATCGATGTTCATTTTGATAGCACCGTAAGAGATAGCCTCGCGGATTTCTTCCTGGCTTGAACCAGAACCACCGTGGAACACGAAGTTGATCGGTTTCTCAGCAGTAATGTTATGTTTCTTTTTCAGGAACTCTTGTGAGTTGTGCAAAATTATCGGTTGTAATTTTACGTTACCCGGTTTGTATACACCGTGTACGTTACCAAATGCAGCAGCAACGGTAAAACGGTGACTAACTGCCGATAAGTGCTCATAAGAATAAGCAACATCCTCAGGTTGGGTATATAATTTTGAGCTGTCAACATCGCTGTTATCAACACCATCTTCTTCGCCGCCGGTTACACCAAGCTCAATTTCGATGGTCATGCCCATTTTAGCCATACGCTCAAGGTATTTGGCAGATATTTCGATATTCTCTTCCAAAGGCTCTTCTGATAAGTCGAGCATGTGTGATGAGAACAATGGTTTTCCTGTTTCAGCAAAGAATTTCTCGCCGTGATCAAGCAAACCATCTATCCATGGTAATAATTTTTTAGCAGCGTGGTCGGTATGTAAAATAACCGCGACACCATAGTGCTCTGCCAGCAAATGCACGTGTTTAGCGGCAGATACGCCACCTAAAATGCAAGCCTGCAGTTTTGAATTATCTAATGATTTACCTGCGTAAAATTGCGCGCCACCGTTTGATAGCTGAATAATAACAGGAGATTTAACAGCTGCCGCCGTTTCTAACACAGCGTTTACAGTGTTGGTACCTATAACATTTACTGCCGGTAAAGCAAACTGATGCTTTTTAGCTGCCTCAAATAGTTCCTGCACCTGATCGCCGTGCAAAACACCTTTGTAATCTTTTAAACTCATTAATTAAAAAATTTGATTTTTGGAGCCCGAAGATATAAATTTCCTATGGTTTTATGTATATAATCTACTAAATCACTGTGCTTTTTTATCAACATGGTGTATTTTCTACACTATTATATAAATAGCCCCTGTTTTTATGCCATTTTAGTATTAAATAATGTAAACAAGCGTGTTAAATTAGATGCAAGAGTTGAGAATCAGGAATCAAGATAAAATGCCTTTCACCTAATGGTGCGTGATCAACGCCTTTACACACAATCCTTCGACAAGCTCAGGATGCCCCATTTTCCAAAGCATGTCATGGGCAGGTATAATGTATCATCAAATAAATTCTCTGTGTAACTCCGTGGAAACCTCTGTGTACTTTGTGGTTAAAAAAACGCCCTGCACTTAACGGTTGAACAAAAACCTTCATATCGAAGAAGATCCTTCATTACATTCAGGATGACAGGAAGAAAAGGTAAAAAGACTCCCCGCTCTCTGCGAAAACCTCAGCTTCCTCAGCGGTTAAAAACTTAACAGTACTGCCGCTCATTACTCATGTCAAACACACAATGTAAACTCATAAATGATAATAAAGGAAAAATTCGTTTCTTTGCATCATATTGAAAGACTTCGAAAAAGATATGGCGTGGTTTAAACGAGAGATCAAGGGGATAATTACGACTACTCAGGAAAAGAAAGAAGCACCTGATGGTATCTGGAATAAATGCCCGGAATGTAAAAAACCTTTACACTATTCAGAGCAAGTTGAGAACCAATATGTTTGCCACTATTGCGGCTACCATTTACGTATTGGCTCAAAAGAATACTTTTCTGTACTGTTTGATAATAACGAGTTTACAGAACTATTTACCGACCTCAGATCGGGTGATCCCCTGCATTTTGAGGATACAAAAAAATACACCGACAGGATAAAGGAAACTACCAAAAAAACAGGCCTTACCGATGCTATACGCGCCGGTCATGGTAAAATTGAAGGTCAGGATCTGGTAATTGCCTGTATGGATTTCAACTTTATTGGTGGTTCAATGGGTTCGGTAGTGGGCGAAAAAATTGCCCGTTCTATCGATTACAGCATCAAAAACAGGATCCCTTTCCTGATGATATCCAAATCGGGTGGTGCACGTATGATGGAGGCCGCGTTCTCACTAATGCAAATGGCTAAAACATCGGCTAAGTTAGCCCTGTTAAGCCAGGCTAAAATACCATACATCTCTTTACTTACCGACCCTACAACAGGCGGTGTAACAGCCTCTTACGCTATGCTTGGCGACATCAATATCGCGGAACCGGGTGCATTGATCGGCTTTGCAGGCCCAAGGGTGATTAAAGAAACCATCAAGAAAGATTTACCAAAAGGTTTCCAAACCGCGGAATTTGTACAAGAGCACGGCTTCCTCGACTTTATAGTTGACCGCCGCGAAATGAAAGAAAGACTGGCTTCGTTTATAAAAATGTTAGCCCCCCCCGCCCCCTGAAGGGGGAGCCTTTGAGAATCAAGGCTATAAAATATACATCAAAAAGAAACGGGCCGCAATTTTTTGTGGCCCGTTTCTTTTAAGGATGCTTTTCACCCCCCTTCAGGGGACTGGGGGGTTATATTCCCTCCGTACCCGGCTCATGGCCTAACATACGGCCGGTTGTGCGGCCATGCGGACGGCTGCTGAAATCAGCTTTCGCGGGGCCTTCTGACGGAAACTCATGTGGGTTTGGCGGAGTAACGTCGGTTTGCTCGCTGTACGAGGCATCGTTACCTTCCTGGGGACGACTATATTCACGTGTTGAAGGGAAACTTGTGCTTTCCTCGCTTGCCTCACGCTCTTCCGGTGTTTCATTCGGATCAGGATCTACCGATTGTGGTGCCAGGTGGGCCTCGAAATCCTTGTCTTCATCTACATCGCTTTCTTCGTCGTCAATATCGTAATTCAAATCATCGTCGGTGAGGGTGTTATCATAACCATCATCATCGATATTATCTTCTTCTATTTCATCGCGGTCGACGCCGTATTCATCATCTTCGTCGCCGAAATCAGATGCCCTGCCGCTATTAGTTAAACCATTTTGGTTATCGTTATCATCGAACAAATCTTCCCGATCGTTCAGATTATTTTCTGTTATCGCTATCATAGGTTTTGTTTTAATTGTTAATTAATAAACCCATAGCAATAGCCTATTGTTTTTATTATTACAAAAAACAACGCCTATTAAAAGCCTCTATACGGCTCATCAGAAAAATGAAAAAAAGACGTTCTTAGGCGTTCACCAGGCAAACTTCGCGTACTTTGTTCACCGTGTAATCAATCTCTTCTTTAGTGTTATACTTAGAAAAAGAGAAACGAACCGACGGCCTTGTAGGGTTAGCGCCAATAGCATTAAGTACGTGCGAACCAATATCGGTACCCGAACTGCAAGCACTGCCGCCCGATGCCGAAATACCCGCGATATCCAGGTTAAACAACAGCATATCGGCCATATCCATTTCCGGGAATGATACGTTAAGCACAGTGTACAAGCTCTTTTCGGGCGCTGTTTCGCCATTAAAGCCAATGCCCGGTATTTCGTGCTTCAGCTTATCTATCATGTAGGTTTTAAGGCCTTGAATATGTTGCTGATGTTGTTCCATTTCGGTGTAGGCCAGTTCGAGCGCTTTGGCCAAACCAACTATACCATATACGTTTTCGGTACCACCGCGCATGTTACGCTCCTGCGATCCGCCGTAAATCATCGGACTGATCTTCAGTTTATGGTTCACATGTAAAAAGCCGACACCTTTAGGGCCGTGCAACTTGTGTGCCGCGCAAACTAAAAAGTTAACCTTAAGCTTGCTCAAATCGTGCGCGTAGTGCCCCATAGTTTGCACTGTATCGCAATGGAAGATGGCGTTATATTGCTCGCAAAGGTTACCTACCTGCTCAATATCGGTAAGGGTACCAATTTCATTGTTAGCATGCATTAAGGATACAAACGTGCGCTCGTTTTGCTGTAACAGGATTTCGAGGTGTTGGTAATCGATATTACCTTTATCGTCGGTATCAACAAAGCTTAGTTTGATAACGCCCGCTTTTTGCATGGCTTCAAGCGTATGGATCACCGCGTGATGCTCCAGTTTGCTGGTAATGGCATGTTTAATACCATGATCGGCAATGCCGCACCTGATGGCTGTATTATCTGCCTCGGTGCCGCCACTGGTAAAAAATATTTCGGCAGGCGATGTATGCAATAAATTGGCTACTGTTTTGCGTGACCTTTCGATAAGCGTACGAACCTCGCGCCCGTGAGCATGAATAGATGATGGATTACCATAGTGGTTTTCCATTACTTTGTACATTTCCTTTAATACTTCAGGATCAAGCGGCGTGGTAGCTGCATTATCAAAATAAACACGCATTTTTAGTCAGTCAATTATGTGAGAGTTAATATAATATTGAACCAGTTAGCTTACAATAGGGGCCTAATCCTACTGCAAACAACACTAATTCAGTTGTAAAATTTCCTTTATATCGCTAATGATCTTGTTGGCCAGGTTATTGGCAACCGTTTCTGAATTACCTTCCGAATAAATGCGGATGATAGGTTCAGTGTTTGATCTGCGCAAATGTACCCATTCTTTGTCAAATTCTATTTTCAATCCGTCAATTGTGGTATGCGGCTGACTTTTGTATTTCTCTTCTACCTTCAGCAATAACGCGTCGATATCCATCTCCGGTGTCAACGTGATCTTGTTCTTCGAGATGAAATAGTTCGGGTACGAACTCCTCAATACCGATACCGGCTTGTTGTATTTTGCCAGATGGGTCAGGAATAGCGCGATACCTGCCAGCGCGTCCCTGCCGTAATGAAGTTCCGGGTAGATTACTCCCCCATTACCTTCGCCGCCAATTACCGCGTTGGTTTCCTTCATCTTGTTCACCACGTTTACCTCGCCTACTGCCGCTGCATGGTAGGTTCCGCCTGCTTTTTCGGTGACATCTCTTAGCGCTCTTGTGGAGGACAGGTTGGATACCGTATTGCCTTTAGTATGCTGCAGTATATAATCTGCTACGGCTACTAATGTATATTCTTCGCCGAACATGCTGCCGTCTTCGCATACAAAGCACAGCCTGTCTACATCGGGGTCTACCGCTATGCCCAGGTTTGCTTGTTTCTTGGTTACTTCCTGCGATAACGCGATCAGGTTTTCCGGTAATGGTTCCGGATTATGAGGAAATTCGCCATCGGGTTCACAATAGAGTTCGTGTACCGTATTTACACCCAATGCTTTCAGCAGTGCCGGTACAAAGATGCCGCCGGTAGAGTTCACACAGTCGATCACTATTTTGAAGTTGGCTTTCGCTACCGCTTCCTTATCTACCAGTGGCAAGGCCAGGATCTGGTCGATGTGTTTTTGAAGGTAAGTATCGTCGTTGGTTACCTTGCCCAGGTTGTTTACATCGGCATAGGTAAAATCGCTGTTCTCGGCTATTTCCAGTACTTCCTTACCATCGGCATCGTTAATAAACTCGCCTTTTTCGTTCAGCAGTTTCAGCGCGTTCCATTGTTTGGGGTTATGGCTGGCGGTTAATATAATGCCGCCTGCCGCCTGTTCCAGCGGAACGGCTATTTCTACTGTTGGCGTAGTGGATAGGCCAAGGTCTACCACATCTATGCCTAAGCCCTGCAATGTGCCGATCACCAGGTTGTTTACCATAGTGCCCGAAATGCGGGCATCCCGGCCCAATACTATTTTCTTTATTCCTGTTCTTTTTACCGCCCAGCTGCCATACGCTGATGTGAATTTTACGATGTCTATGGGGGTTAGGCCGTCTCCTGCCGGACCGCCTATGGTACCGCGGATGCCTGATATTGATTTGATTAACGTCACAACGATTATATTTGCGCCAAAAGTAAAGATATTTAAACGATAGCAGGGTAAAAATAGTGTTGTTTTAACCAGCATTTTAATGGCTATATTTGCGCTCGCTTTTTAAAAAACAAATACCCAATGCCCGACCAGCTATTACAATTCGACCGGCATTTTTTTTATTTTATTAACCATGATCTGGGCAATGCTTTTTTTGACTGGATTATGCCCTATATGCGTAATCCAAGGTTTTGGATACCGCTATATGTTTTCATCATAGGCTTCTGCATATACAAGTTTAAGAGAACCGGTGTGATCATCGTATTAATGCTGGCCGCCAGTGCAGGCGTTGCCGATTTTACCAGCGCGAGCATTATTAAACCGGCCATAAAGCGTTTACGGCCATGCAACGACCCTATTGTATCGCAAACCGATGTGGAGCGTATTCCCTGCGGATCTGGCTACAGCTTCCCTTCAACCCATGCCGCCGATCATTTTGCTATGGCTGCTTTTTTAAGCCTCGTTTTCAGCAAACGCTGGCGCTGGATATGGCCGCTTACTATGATATGGGCCGGCATAATATGCTTTGCACAGGTATACGTGGGCGTGCATTACCCCATTGATGTTACCGGCGGAGCCCTGTACGGTTTATTGGTTGGCTTTGCCCTTGCCCTATTATTTAAGAAATTACAACCTAAGTTTTAAATGACCGCCTGGCAAATCATATTGTTATTTTCGAGTGCCTTATTGGGTGGTTTAAGCGTGTTTCTGTTTAAGGGCAATAACCATAAATTGCTTAAACTGGTATTATCCTTTAGCGGTGCCTATCTGTTCGGCATTACTGTTTTGCACCTGATACCTGATGCTTATCATGGCAACGATAACCTGGTTGGGGTATTTATATTAGTCGGTTTTTTGTTCCAGATATTGATGGAACAATTTTCGGACGGTATTGAACACGGACATATTCATACGCACAATCACGGGCATGTGGTGTTTCCGCTGGGAATTATGATCAGCCTTTGTCTGCACGCCTTTTTAGAAGGTATGCCTATCGCCGAAGGGCATCAGAAACAGCTTATATTCGGCATTGCCCTGCACCATATACCTGCGGCCTTCGCTCTGGGTAGCGTTCTGTTAGGTAACGGACAAAGCCGCAATAAAACTATCTTTTATATCACCCTGTTCGCCGTTATGGCCCCGGCAGGTTATTACTTCAGCACAGCTTTAAGCAACGGCGATATCGGCAACCTGCAACAGTATTTTAACCGCATAATGGGTGTAGTGATCGGTATATTTCTGCACATTTCAACCACCATCCTATTCGAATCAAGTGCCGACCATAAATTTAACCTCCGTAAACTGGTAGCAGTATTGTTAGGTGTTGGGATAGCCTTGGCAGGGTTTCTTTTGTAGAGGCTGAAAGCGAAAAGGTGAAAGGATAAAGGTGAAAGGTAAAAGCGTACAGCTGAAAGACTAAAGCTAAAAGCTGACAATCGGATCAATAACTTTAAAAGAAACCTTTCAGCTTTAACCTTTCTCCTTTTACCTCAAGAAGCCTTTCAGCTTAAAAAACTATCCTCTCAACTTATCCAGCAGGTCACTTAAGGTGCCGGCTTCTTCTTCGCTGAGGTTGCTGCGTAAAAGATCTTTGGCTTTGAAGTCAACATCCATTTTTGAGAGTATGGCGAGGCCTTCTTCGCTGATGCGGATATCAACGGCGCGCCTGTCTTTAGAGTTGGTGCAGCGTGATACCAGGCCCTTTTGCACCAATCGATCTACAATGCGCGACGCGTCGGACATTTTATCGATCATGCGGTCTTTAAGCAAATTGATGGTTGCTGGCTTAGGGTATTGCCCGCGTAATATCCTCAATATATTAAATTGCTGCACGGTAAGATTATACTTCTCGAAATGCGGGCGCATGAAATTGCTCATCCAGCCGGACGTATAAGAAATATTGATAGTTACCTTATGGTAATTATCTTCAAAATTGGTGGTTTGTATTTCGTCTTCGATACGCATAAATTATATAAATGCCTGAAATGCAAATATGTTTATAATTTTTTTATTTGTTTGGTTTGTTTTGGTTTACCGTAATCCCAGGGGCAATGCAGGCATTTATTTTTGCAGCAGTAGCCTCTTTTTAAATGGTACTCGCGGGTAAAAACAAAATTACCCTCCTCATTTATGTAATAATCAACGTTTTCAGTTAACATTATCAACTCAGCAATTTAACAAAAATATCATTATTAAAATGATTTTTTAAATGCCTGCCGTCGCCGTGCAATGTCCATATCTGGCTTGGCTGCACCTGCTTTACCGCTTCGAGGATATCGTTCCAGTCGGCATGATCGGATATGAAGAGCGTATCCTGCTTATTTACCTGCAAATTTTTCCAGCCCGAAGCAAACAAGCGCTTTACATCCTTTGCCCGCGCATAACTATCAAACGTAAAAGGCGGCACTATATAAACAAAGCCCCCCTGTTGCTTCATCAGCTTACGGCCATATATCTGGTACTTACCCGGCTTGTAGCCCATACGCTCGTAAACCTGGTTTATAGGCATAATGCGGTGATGTACCAGTATCGTTTTCTGCGGAGCATGTTCGGTTATCAGGTTAATAAGCCGTTGGCTTTTACCTAAGCTGTAAGCCCCCAGCATAATATTGAGCGAAATATCATTCAGCTTTTTTATTTCGACTACCGGATCGGGGTGTAAAACTTCCGGATCGGCAAAGGTGCTTTCGGTGATCAGTACATCGGCTTTTGCCCATTCTATTGGTTCGCAAGTAGCATCGGGCTGTATCTTGTAGTCGCCAGTGTACAGGTATTTAGTGCCCTGATATTCCATCAGCACCTGTGCCGAACCCAGCATATGCCCTGCCGATATAAATGTGACAGCCACCCCTCCTACTACAAAACTTTGATGATAGGCGGCGATATTAAATACTTTAGCGGCATTTTTAGCATACCGTAACTGCATAAACGCTGCTGTGGCTTCGGTGCAATAAACCTCGTTATTACTGGCTACGGCATGGTCGGCATGGGCGTGTGATATTACGGCATGGGTTACCGGCACCTGCGGGTCGAGATAGAAATCACCGCATTTACAGTATAAACCGTTGGTATTGTAAATCAAAAAATCGTCGAGGATCATTAAACTTTTACGAGAGATAAGAATTTGTTGTGCAATGCCAGCACCTGCGGAATCACCAGTTGCGAGTCGTCGTTAACGATCACCTCATTGGCCATCTTCAGCTTTTCCGCTTCCAGGAACTGACGGGCATCGCGGTTGAGCACTTCATCGTGCTGTAAATTATCGCGCTGCATTACCCGTTGTATCCGTGTTTCCAGCGGGGCGGTAACCAGTACAGTGGCATCACAATCTTTATACGAGCCGCTTTCAAACAATATGGCGGCTTCTTTAATAATGTAGGGCACTTTACCCTCAAACTGCAAAATACGGGCATCAAAAGCCCTGAAAACTGCCGGATGTACCAGCGCGTTAAGTTTGGCCAGTTCGGAAGGGTTGTTGAACACTAGGCCCGAAATATGCTTGCGGTTGAGGCTGCCATCTTCAAAGTAAGATGCTTCGCCGAATGTTTCCTTAATCCCGGCAATTAACTCGGCATCGGTGGTCATTACAGCTTTAGCTTCGGTATCCGAATAAAATACGGGGATGCCCAATACTTCAAATATTTGCGCTACGGTGGTTTTTCCGCTGCCTATGTTACCGGTGAGGCCTACTTTCAGCATTATTTTTTTATAATAAAATCAACATTGGCAGGCTCTATCTTTACAATACGGCAATAGGGGGGCAAGCGGTTTATTTTTACCGGCAATACATTGTACCCGTGCAAACGCCACAGGTCCAAATCGGCAGCGGCTACGAAAAAAGCCTCGTCGATATTAGGATAATCGTTCAAAGAGGTAACAAAAGTAACCTTAACCTTTTGGGGGAAGATCTTAACGTTGTAATAATTGCTGTTATTGATCACCTTTACGGGCACCTGCAGGCTTTTTTCGGTAAACTCATCAACCGGTATTTTTACCTGTACCGTTTTAGGGTAAACGCTCATGTTGCCTTCTTTTACCGGTTGCAGTTTTAGCTGCCCCTGTAGCGTTTCGTTGATATCTGTACCCCTCAATGTATCGGTTTTCCAGTATTCAATTTTACTGATCACCTCGCTTGGGCCGCTTACAGTTACTTCGCTTGGCTTTATCTCAATATCATCCGACTGAAAATATTGCTTTTCGTATTTGATAGACTTCACCAGCTTTACCGGCACTTTTTTAAACCTGCGGTTCGAGAAATCGAAGTACAGCGTATCCGGATCTATACCGACTATCTGGCGGTTTTCGGCTTGTTTTTTATTAATGGCGAACAGTTGCGTGCTCAACACCACATAATTGCGTTTATCCAGTGTTTGCAGGTCAATATCCAGCGGTTTAGAGTCGTCGGTAAACCTCGAAAACAGCATTTGCCAGCCAGTGCCATGCACCGTAGCGTCTACCGTATCAGATTGCAACTGATGGAACGATTTCTTTTGCGGACTATTTTTATAGCTGATCACCTTGCGGATAACAAAATCGTAAGGGTTAGAGAGCACAGTAAACACCCAGGCTACAATAGCCAGTGCCAAACAGCTTGCAAACGCGGTAAGCCGTCTTCGTTCTACAGGTGATAATTTTACTATTGCCATGCCATTAAACTACAATGCCGCTCAATTAATACAATTGAACGGCATTATAAAAATAATGTTTTTTTATTAAGATTTAGCTACAACAGGCGTATTAAGCGCTTTTGATGCCTCTAAAGAGATAGCTACCTTATCAAATTTAACCTTAACACCGTTATCAATTTCGATGATGAAGGTAGTTTCGCCTACTTCAAAAATTTTACCATGTATGCCTGAAGTGGTAACAACTTTGTCGCCTTTTTTTAGTTCTTCAACATATTTTTTTTGATCTTTTTGTTTTTTTACCTGCGGACGGATCATAAAGAAGTAAAATACCAGGATGATCAATCCCATCATTATCAACTGCGGAGTTTGGGTACCCATTGCTTAATTTTTATTTTATTAGTGTGTAATTATTTTTTCGCTACAACCTCACCTACCAAATGCACTACAGTTTGTGCAGGTACGGTATTGGCAGTAACGGTTATCAGTTTATCTTGCACGCCTACTTTGTTGGCACTGTTAAAAGTAACTTTAATAACACCACCGGCATTAGGCGCGATAGGCGTTTTTGGCCACTCAGGCACAGTACAGCCACAACTTGCAACAGCGTTGGCTATAATTAGCGGCGATTTACCTGTATTGGTAAATTTGTATTCGTAATTCACTTTTTCGCCTTCGGTTACCTTACCAAACTGGTACATGGGTACTTCAAACTGAATTACCGGTGCCTGTGCAGAATCAACCGGGGCAGAGGCGGCAGTAACACCGTTAGTTGCAGTGGTATCAGCAGCGCTTTCGCTGTTATTTGTTTTTGATTGATTACAAGCTGCTAAAATAACAGTGGCGGCAACCAGGCTTAAAAATATCTTTTTCATAGTATATATTACGTTTAATTAAATGGCTTTATTTTGGCAATAAAGCTATTAATTTTCAGCAATTACTCAATCAGGCCCCTGCCAAACTTTTTGATCTTGTTTTCGGCTTTCAGTTCGGCCAGTATCTTATCTAAAATACCGTTGATGAACGAATTACTTTTAGGGGTACTGAACTCTTTAGAGATCTCCAGGTACTCATTAATAGTAACCTTTACCGGTACCGAACTAAAATTGATAAACTCGGTTAAGGCCATTTTCATCAGCAGGGTATCCATCATGGCTATGCGCTCGGGCTCCCAGTTTTGGGTTTTGGCGGCTATCATCTCCTGGTATTCGGCATCGTGCCTTACGCATTTGTCGAACAGGTCAATAATAAACTCGCGGTCCTCTTCCCAGTTACCGGTAACCTCGGCCAGCTTGTTCAGCTGCGGCTCATCGTGCGAGAAGTTTTTGAAGGTTTTAGCAATCAAAGCCTGCAACACATCCTTATCAACCGGCCAAACAATAAACTTATCTTCAAAAACCTGCTCGGCTAATGATGATTTAAGGATCACTTTTTTGAAGATAAACTTAATGATATCCTTATCAGAATGCAGGGTATCGTCGGTTTTAGCCAGGTATTCTTTATACTCGTCAGATGCTTTTAAAACATTGAAGAGGGTTTTAGAAAGTTCAGGTTCAAAGCCCCAGTCTATTTTATATTTTTTTATCGCGGCAATGTATTCCTTGTTTTGGCTTAACGAGGTGATGAACCTGTTATCCAAAATTTTAAGGCTGGCGTTAAGATCGTCGGCCGTAGGTAAGTGTTTGTTAGCGCGCTCTTCGGCATCATTGGCAGCAAAACTTACCACTTCCGAAATAAGCGACAGCATCCAGATGTACATTTCGTACACGCTGTCTACACTCTGCAATAAATTTTTCTGGTGTTGTTTAACGTCGCGGTTGCTTGACTGATGGTACGCATACAGGGATTGTAGTACCTTTACTCTTAAGTGTCTTCTATTTAGCATTGTATTGTAAGAACGATGTGCGGTCGAGTTTTGTTGTAAGTATAATGCGATGCAAAAGTAGATGTTTTTTTGATAGTAGCAAAGCATATTTTTATAATGGATGGGAGTGACTGGAGTAACAGACTGGTGCCCATACCCGGCAACTTAATAAGGTTGTTGATAAAATTCGCCCTCCAATTGACTCACCCCGACATCGCTTCGCTCGTCGACCCTCTCTACGCAAGCGTAAAGAGGGTTTTTGTTTTTTTAGCCCTCTTTGCGCTTGCGCAGAGGGCAGGTCCAGCGAAGCGTAGACCGGGTGAGTTAATTATGCGTTTTGCTTAAGGCTATGTTTCCCCGAGGGTGTACCTAAGTGTAGTGGCAGGGGTTATCTGCATAAGCAATCTTCAGTATGGCGAAGAAACCCACCCCTGCCCTCGCACAATCTGCCCGCCCCCTCCAAGGAGGGGAAGCTGAAAACTCTTGTTATTTTGCCTATCACCAATAACTACTCAACACTGACAACTCGCCGCAAAACCGCTTGGCTAAATTGTTTACATTTGCCGTGAGCTTTATGAAACACCTTGCTTACCTGAATAAATTCTTTTACAAATACCGCTGGAGATTAATTCCGGGTATTATTTTCGTGGTGATATCCAATATCTTCGCGGTATTGCCGGCACAGGTGATCCGGGTGGCATTTGATCTTGTTACCGAAAACATTGCCACCTATAAGCTTTATTCGGGTTTTAACAGGCAGCATATCGTGTATGATATCTTCGGTTCAAGCTTGTTCCTTTTTGGGGTGTTGGTGCTGGTATTGGCTTTAATCAGGGGCTTATTCCTGTTTTTTATGCGGCAAACTATCATCCTGATGTCGCGGCATATCGAGTACGATCTTAAGAACGAAATTTACAACCATTACCAATTACTATCGCTGGCCTTTTACCGCCGCCACAACACCGGCGACCTCATGAACCGTGTTACCGAGGATGTGAGCCGCGTGCGGATGTACCTCGGCCCGGGCATTATGTATACCATTAATACGGTAGTACTGTTTGTGCTGGCTATCTACGCCATGCTTACCGTAAACGTGAGACTGGCTGTATATTCGGTGCTGCCCATGCCTGTACTGGCCTTTATTATTTATTATGTAAACAATATCATCAATTACCGCAGCGAGCAGATACAGGAAAGATTATCTTCCCTATCGAGCTTTGTGCAGGAAAACTTTTCGGGTATCAGGGTGATCAAATCTTACGTGCGCGAAGGCTTTGTACGTAAAAGTTTCGCGGCCGAAAGTGAAGATTATAAAAAGCACTCCATGTCGCTGGTGAAGATCCAGGCGATGTTTTTTCCGCTGATGCTGTTATTGGTAGGCCTTAGCAATGTAATTACCATATATGTAGGCGGTGTAGAGGTAATGAAAGGCAATATCACGCCCGGCAATATCGCCGAGTTTATTGTTTATGTAAACCAGCTCACCTTCCCGGTGATGGCACTGGGTTGGGTAACCTCGCTGATACAGCGTGCCGCTGCTTCGCAAAAACGCATCAACGAATTTTTAAAAGAGCAACCCGAAGTAACATCGCCTCATGGCATCAAAAAAACTATAGAGGGTAATATCGAGTTCAAAAATGTATCGTTCACTTATCCCGATACGGGCATTAAGGCTTTGGATGATGTATCCTTTTCGGTTAAACCCGGCGAGTTGGTGGCCATCATCGGGCGCACGGGTTCGGGTAAATCAACCATCGCTAATTTACTGATGCGCATGTATGATACCACAGGTGGCGAAATACGCGTTGATAATACCCTGCTGCAAAATCTCGACCTGAACAGTTTCCGTTCGCAAACCGGCTTTGTACCGCAGGATGTTTTCCTGTTTTCAGATACCATTGCCAACAATATCGCTTTCAGTGCCGATAAGCTGGATATGCCCAAAGTTGAGCAAGCCGCCAAAGATGCTGCCGTATATAATAATATTATTGAGCTGGAGAACGGCTTTACCACCCTCATCGGCGAGCGCGGCCTTACCCTTTCGGGCGGACAAAAACAGCGTGTATCAATAGCGAGGGCCATTATGAAAGGTCCGCAAATTATGGTGTTTGACGATTGCCTTTCGGCTGTGGATACCAAAACCGAAGAAGAGATATTGAACAACCTTGGCCGTGTAATGCAGGGGCGTACAAGTATCATCATATCGCATCGTATATCAACCATAAAAAACGCTGATAAAATACTGGTTATTGATAACGGACGCATAATTGAGCAAGGCAATCATAACGAACTGATGCAGCAAAAAAGCGTTTATTTTGAGCTTTACGAAAGTCAGTTGCTTGAAGAAGAGAATGCCTAACCGGCTGTAATCCTCCAAAAATCACTCTTATTTTATTGTATCCGTCATAAATAACAACCACAGTATTTAAAACACCGTTATCGATTGTTTGCTGAATTTAAGCTTAGCGCATACAATCCGACCGTTGCAAAAGTTTAAAAAAAATGATAATAATGTTATTAAAGTAGTTGTGGATTGAAAAAATATTTATATTTATGCCAGTCAAAACTAAATTACAACACTTATACACATGGGAGATTTTGAAAACAGAGAGCGTGAAGAGGTTTTCTCAAAGAAGGTAAGAGCAGGGAAAAGGACTTATTTTTTCGATGTAAAAGCAACCCGGTCAAACGATTACTATGTAACCATTACCGAAAGCAAAAAGCGTTTGGAGGATGGTGTATTTATTAAGCACAAGATATTTCTGTACAAAGAAGATTTCGAAAAATTTGCCGAAGGTTTAAAAGACACGGTAGATTACATCAAAGCCCACCAGGATGTTCAGGAAAAACGTTATGAATTTAACGAAACCCCTGAAACAGCTCGCGCCGATGAAGATTTCTCCTTTTAATAAGATACTATTATAAACTTATTTTCTTTGTGAAGCCCTGTTAACCGCAGGGCTTTTTTTATTTAATGTAGGTTGGGGTTCTGTAGCCTCACCACTTCTTAGGTGGAGTTGGCGCTTTTATGATGCTCCGTAGGAGCTACCGATTTGTAGCACCGTAATATACATCTTTTTGCCCCGTTAGGCGGCTACACATTCGTAGAGGGGTAACCCCTAACGGGGTAAAACATACCTTTTTATCTTTTCTACAAATCGGTAGCTCCTACGGAGCATCATCATAAATCTTTGTGAAAAAGATGTATGTACAGTAGTTTTAGAGGAAGTTTAGGCGATGAAGAGTGATGCGCTATGCGGCTATTTTTACTTATCTCTAACCCAACTTAATTTACATCATAGTACCCTTCATCAGCATTACTGCTACCGAGAAGTAGATCACCAAACCGGTAACATCTACAAGGGTTGCAACAAATGGGGCCGATGAGGTAGCAGGGTCGGCGCCAAGCTTTTTGAGCAGTAGAGGGAGCATGGAACCCGATAACGATCCCCAAAGCACCACCCCTATCAGCGCTATACCTACAGTAAGGCCAACCAAAAACCAATGCGGACCATATATATTAGAAAACAGCGTCCACACGTAAATACGCATAAAACCGATCACGCCCAGCGTTAGCCCCAGCATAAAACCTGCCAGCAGTTCGCGGCGCATTACACGCCACCAATCGCTCAGGGTAACTTCGCCAAGCGCCATGGCCTGTATAATTAAGGTAGATGCCTGCGAACCGCTATTACCACCGCTGGAAATGATCAAGGGGATAAACAGGGCCAGTACCACCGCTTTTTCTATAGCATGTTCAAAATAGCCCATCGCCGTGGCGGTAAGCATCTCCCCTAAAAACAATATAATTAACCAGCCTACCCGCTTTTTAACCAGGGTAAGCAGCGATACGTCCAAATACGGCTCGTCAAGCGCTTCGGTACCACCTATCTTTTGTATGTCTTCGGTATATTCTTCGTTGGCTATCCAAAGGATATCATCTACCGTTACAATGCCCAGCAAAATATTCTCACTATCAACCACGGGCAAAGCCACACGGTTGTTCATCCTGAATATATTAATAGCATCCTCCTGCGGGTCGTTAGCATTGAGGGAAATGAGGCGCCCGTCCATCAGGTCGCTTATTTTAGTTTCAGGTTTTACCAGTAAGATCTCGCGGATGCGGATATCATCCAGCAATACACGGTTATTATCAACCACGTAGATCACATCAATGGTTTCGGAGTTTTTACCAAAGCGCCTGATGTGCGATAGTACCCGGCTTACATCCCATTCTTTTTTTACGGCGATGTAGTCGGGCGTCATCATACGGCCTACGCTATCCTCTTCGTAACCTAATAAAGAGAGGGCTTCCTTGCGTTCGGCAGGCGGCAGGTGCAGTATCAGTTTGGCTACGGCATCGCCATGCAACTCGCTGAAAAAAGCGGTACGGTCATCGGGCGGCAGTTCGTTAATGATACCGGTTACCCTCTCGCCCGAAAGTTTTTTGATGATACGCTCCTGTTTTGGAAAATCAAGAATGCGGAATACATTTACAGCGCGGTTAAGCGACAGGGTTTCAATAAAACGGGGGCCATGTTCCGGAAGTTCATCTATCAGCTCTTCAACATCTGATATATTTAGGTTGTTCAGATATTCACGTAGTGCTTCTTCATTATTCTCCTGCTCCAGCAATTCCGCTACTTGGTCAACCATTTCTTCCATAAAACTCCCCTGTTACATATTTAACTTCTGTTTGCTTTTATGCCCGCAAAAGTCGTTTATTTTTTCAAATTACAAGGCAACTTTTTTCTGTTATCTTTGCGCGAATTTAGTAGATAGCCGCAAGCCCGTAAGCAGCAGTGTTAAACCATTGCAACTATGGCTTATTAAGTGCTAACTACACACAACTTTATACATAAAAAATGGGTTTACAATGTGGTATAGTTGGTTTACCAAACGTGGGCAAATCAACACTTTTTAATTGCTTATCAAACGCCAAGGCACAAGCTGCCAACTTTCCGTTTTGCACTATTGAGCCAAACGTGGGCGTAATTACCGTGCCCGATGAGCGCCTTACAAAACTCACCGAAATAGTTAACCCTAAAAGCATTGTACCCAATGTTATTGAGATTGTTGACATTGCCGGTTTGGTAAAAGGTGCCAGCAAAGGCGAAGGTTTGGGTAACCAGTTTTTGGCTAACATACGTGCTACAAACGCCATTATCCACGTGTTGCGTTGCTTTGATAACGATAATGTGATACACGTTGACGGCTCGGTTGATCCTATCCGCGATAAAGAGATCATTGATACCGAATTGCAGTTGAAAGATCTGGATTCGATAGAAAAAAAGATCCAGAAGGTAGAAAAAATGGCCAAAACAGGCGGCGATAAGGAAGCTAAAAAAACTTATGACGTGCTTACGGTTTACAAAAACCACCTGCTTACAGGCAAAAGCGCCCGTACTGCCCCTGTTGAAGAAGAAGATAAAGAATACATCGCCGATATTTGGCTGCTTACCGCCAAACCGGTAATGTACGTTTGTAATGTTGACGAAGGTTCGGTAGCTACAGGTAACGCTTACGTTGAAAAAGTAAAGGCCGTAGCTAAAGAAGAAGGTGCCGAGGTACTGGTTATTTCCGCGCAGATAGAAGCCGAAATTGCCGAACTGGAATCGTACGAGGAACGTCAGGAATTTTTGAATGACCTTGGGTTAACAGAATCTGGCGTAAACAAACTGATTAAAGCGGCTTACCGCTTGCTTAACCTGGCTACCTACTTTACCGCAGGTGTGCAGGAAGTACGTGCCTGGACCATCACCCAGGGTTTTACCGCGCCACAGGCAGCAGGTGTTATCCATACCGACTTTGAGAAAGGTTTTATCCGTGCCGAGGTGATCAAATACGAGGACTTCGTAAAATTCAACGGATCAGAAGCTGTGATAAAAGAAAATGGTAAAATGGCCGTAGAAGGCAAAAGCTACATAGTGCAGGATGGCGACATTATGCACTTCAGGTTTAACGTATAGTTGCTGAGAAGTAAGAATTAAGAGTCAGGAATCAGGATGAGTTGCATCGTTTTGGTTCCTGGCTTTTTTTGTTTTTTGTCATTGCGAGGTACGAAGCAATCGCGAACTATAAAGAGCAGATTAAAACGCTACGAGATTGCTTCGTACCTCGCAATGACAAATTCAAGGTTTCCGACTATAGAACCTGAATAAACAACAAGAGGCGGGATGTCCCCGCCTCTTGTTGTTTATTACCTGTTGTCTTGTTTCCTAATTCTCAATTCCTGAATCTCCCCCTCATGCTTTCTCGTAAAATTTATAGAACACATCCGGGTTTTTGATACCGTAGTTTTTAATATCGGAAGATAGCGATACCCAGTTATTTACCGTGTATTCTTTAGCGCCTGTTTTCACTTCGTTTACAAAGCGGAAACGTACGTGGTCGCCTTGCTCAATACCGTCGAAGGTTGGTGCATTGGGTTTTATGTTGAACTTTATTTTGTAGCCGTTCACCACTTCAACCACGGCGCTTTTCCATTTTCCGTTAGGATATTTTTGGATGGCTGTTACCTGCCCGTCGGTAAAACGTACTTTGTTAACTTCGTACAAGAACGGGTATTGGGGTATTTTATCGGCTTCAACCAGTTGAAATATCTTTTCACCGTTTTTAACTATACTGGCCGGCTGTATATCTACCGGTTTACCCTTACCGGTAACTGTACTAAAGGCGGTAAGCGTTATCATATCGCCGATTTTTAGCTCGCCTTTTAATTGCTTTTCCTGCCCGTATTGGGTACGCATGGTATACTCGTAACCGCCGGTGGTTAATTTATAGCCCGATGCCTTGCCATGCGGCCCTACACTATCATATTGGCCTGTTACTTTATACTGCTGTGCTTTGCCGAGGACAAGATTAGAGGCTGCGGTTTTTTGCTTAAACTCGGCAGAGTTTTTAAACACCTCGGTTTCGGCAGTACTTTTTAAATAAGCAGACGAGCGCTTTACTTTTTGCCTGTACTTAGTAGTATCGGTAGTAAAATAAAAGAAGTTGTTATACCCTTTAAGGTCTACTTTCAAATCCGTGCTTTTATAGCTTACGTTACCTGTACCAAAGTTTTTAATGGCGTTGGCTTTTACTATTTCTTCAATTTTAGCCATGTCCGCTTCGGTATACAATTTATTATCTACCACATAGGCCGGTATTTCGCCTGTTTGCAAATCATTGCTCATACCACCACCCGATGGCATGTGGAATATTACTTTATCAAACTCGGTACCGTCGTTATTTTTTAAACGCAGGCGGGTGTAAAACTGTCCTTCGGGAACGGCGGCTTCCTTAATGAGGTTTCCTTTTTCAATGGCCGTCATTTTTACAATTTTGCCGTTCGTTCTTATCTCCACCACGCCATCTTTACCCTTAGCGCCGTATTTGGTATCCTTGCCCGCAGCTGTAATGCTGGATGATGATATGCACGAGCCGCTGATGGTGTACAATAGTTCGTCGCTGTATTCCTTACCCTGGATAATTACCAGCGGGTGCGGACCCAGTTTATCCAACTTGCCAACGGCACTGATACGCTGCTGTTGCTGTTTACCGTTATCGGTTTTAAAATTGGCGAAGGCCAAACAGCTTACCACTGCCACCGGCAGCATAAGTACGTAAATTAACTTTTTCATATTTGATGAGGGTTTGTTGAACAACATACTGATGCGCATTTTAAGCGGCACCTTACTAAAACTGTGGTATAACAGGTTGTTATCGGCAATTGAAAGCCGGAGCAGTAAATTGGCATACATGCCTTTATCGGCATCGCGGGCGGCTATTTGATCTACCTCAAACTCGTGGTTTTCTTCTATAGAACGGATGTAAGCGTAAACAAAGGGATTGAACCACAGAATGATCTGCACCAAACGTACCAACAACCTGTCTGCCGAATGGAAGAGCCTTACATGCAGCATTTCGTGCGCCAGTATCTGCTTAATCTCGTCGGCATTAAGTTCATCGTCGTTTAAAAACACGATGTTCATGAATGAACTATTGGTACCCTTGCCCCTGCTTTTAAGCACCTTTACATTACCTATCTGCATCAGCTTTTCACCACGGGTGCGTATAGCAAACACCACCAGGGTGATCAGCAATTGCGCCATGGAAGCTATCGCTGCCGCGTAATAACCCATTTTGATCCACTCCATCCAGTTAATACCTTCCTCTGCCGCAACGGGCGCGGTTACTGTAATTTGCTGCTGCACCTGCGGGGTCACATATTGCTGCATAATGGGTTGTTGCACTATTACTTCGGGCACGGCACTTACGGGTATACTAAGCGCCGGTATTACAAAGCTTAGCGCCAGCGAACCTATCAAATACCAGCGGTTAAGCGTGAAGAACGTTAACCTGCGCAAACATAAAAAGTAGAACAGGTAGAACAGCCCGGTACAGGCCGATACCTGGAGCAGATAAATGAGTGTTTTCATTTTGAGGTGTTTGGGTTGATGATATCCTGTATCTTCCTGATCTCGTCTTCGCCGAGTTTTTGCTCTTTTACCATAAATGATAACAGGCTTTCGGCCGAATTATCAAAATAGCCCGACAGCATTTTTTTGAACGACACCTTACGGTAATCGGCTTTTGAAATAAGGGCGAAGTATTCGTACGTTTTACCATAGGCCTTATAGCCCACATATCCTTTTTTTTCGAGCAGCCTCACTACCGATGATATGGTATTGTAAGGCGGTTTAGGGTCATCGGGCAGGGCTTCAATAATATCTTTTACAAAGGCCTTTTTTAGCCTCCACATCACCTGCATAATATGCTCTTCGGTTTTGGTTAACTCTTCCATACAACAAACCTATAACTAAATTTTCAGTTTTACAACTTATTTTTCAGTTATATAATTTATTATTCAGTTTTCAGGTTGAAATGAATTAAAAACGGCGGTCATTTTGGATACAACAAAAACCAAAACGGCTACACTCCTCTTGTACTTACACGGCATCTTTGCTGTATCAAAAACTAAGAAACTCATGATAGCAGCCAAAGGATATGCAGCACAAAGCGCTGAAAGCGATTTAACCCCATGGAATTTTGAACGACGCGAGCTTGGTCCGCATGATGTGCTCATTAATATAGCCTATTGCGGTGTTTGCCATACCGATATTCACCTCACCCGTAACGAGTGGTTCCCGGGCATCTTCCCGATGGTGCCGGGGCACGAAATTGTTGGCCACATCGCCGAGGTTGGCAGCCACGTTAAAAACTTTAAACAGGGCGACCGTGCAGCCGTTGGTGTAATGGTAGATTCGTGCCTGCACTGCGAAGATTGCCTGAATGGACAGGAACAATTTTGCAGCATTAGCCCGGTGCTTACCTATAACAATCTTGATAAAACCGGCACTCCCGCATATGGCGGTTATGCCAGCAACATTGTAGTGCCCGAACATTTCGCCCTGCATGTGGCCGAAAAGCTTGATTTCGCGGCGGTAGCTCCCCTGCTTTGCGCGGGCATCACCACTTACTCGCCTCTGCGTAAATGGAAAGTTGGCGAAAGCCATAAACTGGCCGTGGTTGGCTTGGGGGGCTTAGGGCACATGGCCGTAAAATTTGGTGTGGCCTTCGGTGCCGAAGTAACTGTATTAAGCACCTCCCCTAACAAAGCCGAAGCTGCAAAAAAACTGGGCGCGCACCATTTTGTGGTAACTAAAGACGAGGAACAAATGAAAGAGGCGCTGAAATCGTTCCATTTTATTATCGATACCGTTGCCGCCGATCATGATATCAATCCGTACCTTGCTTTATTGAAAACCAATGGCGTGTACATTAACGTGGGTATGCCTGCCGAACCATGGAAACTTTCATCGTTCAGCCTGGCTACCGGGAATAAGGTAGTGGCTGGTTCGGGTGCGGGCGGGTTGCCCGAAACACAGGAAATGCTCGATTTTTGTGCCGAACACAACATTGTGTGCGACATTGAGTTGATCAACATAAAAGATATACATACCGCGTTTGAGCGTATGCTGAAAGGCGATGTACTGTACCGTTTTGTGATAGATATGGCTACTTTATAAGTAAATAAGATGAAAGCAGAGCATAAGCCCCCATACATTTTCAATTCGGTTGCCGAATTAAACCAGGCCTTGGGTCTGCCCAAGCCGCTGCACCCGCTGATAGCGCTAAATGATTATAAAAATATTACTGCCGATACCACCGAGCTATCAAAGGGTATGATCACCAATCTTTATAAGATATCTTACAAAAAACATTTTTCGGGTAAAATAAAGTACGGACAGCAGTATTATGACTTTGACGAGGGCGGGCTGTGCTTTATATCACCCAATCAGATAGTTTCAAACATAGAACCGGCGCTTGACTATGAGGGGTTTTCGCTGATGTTCCACCCCGATTTTATCAGGAATTACCCGCTGGGCAAGAGCATCAAAAATTACGGCTTCTTTTCGTACACTGCATCTGAAGCGCTGCATCCGTCAGAAAAAGAGAAGGAAACCATCATCAGGATATTTAAAAGTATCCAGGAAGAGCTCGAACTGCCCATCGATCAGTATAGCCAGGATGTGATTGTGTCGCAAATTGAGCTACTTTTAAACTACAGCAACCGTTATTATAACCGGCAGTTTATAACCCGAAAGGCCGTTAACCACGATTTGCTAAGCCAGCTGGAAGATCTGCTTGAAAACTATTTCGATTCAGAAAAATCATTGCTCTCGGGCCTACCATCGGTACAACAAATAGCCGACGATCTGAATGTTTCGCCGCGTTATTTGAGTGATATGTTGCGGGTACTTACCGGGCAAAATGCCCAGCAGCACATCCATAATAAATTGATTGAAAAAGCGAAGGATATATTGAGCAGCACCAACCTAACCATTGCCGAAATAGCTTACCAGCTTGGTTTTGAGCATCCCCAATCGTTCAATAAACTATTTAAACGTAAAACCAATGTATCGCCGCTGGAGTTCAGGCAATCGTTTCACGGTAACTAATACAACGAAACGTTGTGAAGCCGGGCTGTTGACAAGACTAATTTCATATATCCGTCATGCCGAATTTATTTCGGCATCTCATTAGAAAAGTCTCAGATAAGCAAAGTGCCAACCCTGCTGATGAGATGCTGAAATAAATTCAGCATTACTTTTATAGTTCTCAACAGCTATGTGAACACTGCTTCACAAATACACACATTCACTCCTTTAAGGAATACGAGTGTGAAACAAGTTGTTGTATGTCCAACAGTCTACATTTCGCATAACAACACTCATTATCAATACACTTTATAAAAAATGACCATTTTTATGATCAACATAAAAATGGTCATCTCTATTTAGGTGGCTCATTAGACCTTGTGTTATTCGGCAAATTTAATCTCTACCCTTCTGTTCTTTTTACGGCCATTAGCGGTAGCATTGGTAGCAACGGGTTTGGTATAGCCATATTCGGTAGCCGCGATGCGAGATTCTTTAGCGCCGCTTTTTATCAGGTAAGCCTTAACAGCATCGGCACGTGCTTTCGAGAGTTTCCAGTTGTATACATAGCCCCCTTTGTTATCGGCATAACCGCCCAATTTTAAGGCTGCATCGTTATCTACCATTAGTTTGGCCACTTTGTTTAAGGTAGCATACGCGCTTTCGGGCACGGTGGCTTTATTAAACTCGAACTCCACGTTTTTGAACGTCATGGCGGCTAATACCTTGGCCGGGATAATTTTATCTTTTGGCGGTTTAGGCTTAGCGTGCGCGTAAACCATTGAACATACCACCACGGCCATACCCGCCAACAGCGGAGCCGTCATCTTTAAAAATTTTGTTTTCATGCGAATGTATTTTAAGTTTATTGATTAATGGCTCGTCGCAATTACCGCACCGCTGCAAACAGGTACTTGTTCAGCTTTACAACAGTGTTGTAAACACATAGCGAAAAAGTGTGAAACTATTGTTTTACAATCCTTTACCTATATGGTAGTTATTATCACCCAACACTAAATAATTATAGGCCAGCATAAATAATAAGCCCATCAACAGGGCCAAAGCGCCTATGGCCAGGTAAGGCGGCTTGGCTACCATTATAACCGGTTCACCTACAATTTTTAATGATTGAGTATCGGCATCTAATTGAGTTTCCTGCGCTTTTTCGTGCAGTAATCGTGTTTTTATCGCTAACAGTTCGTTTTGCTCGGCTTTAAAGCTTTTGTTGAATGCGTTGCGGTTGTTCAGCCGGGTTTGCAGTTTTAATATGTTGGCGTTTATCCCCGTATCTAACTGGTTTTGCACAGCCAGTAACTGCTTGTTTACAAAAGCAAGCTCATCGCTTACGTCAAAATCGGCAGTCAACAGATGCTGCTTATCGTTTTGCAGTTTGTTATAATAATCAACCAGGGTAATGATCACCTTGCTATCTACCTCAAACGTATTGGGGATCTGCTCGAAATGATCGATAGGCTTTTTAACATAATAATCCAGCGCCTGTAATGATTTTATCACCTGCACAATATGTTCACGCCCCGTTTGTTCACCATTAGCCGAAGCATAGCTTGCCAATCTTTTTGAAACAAGCTGTATGCTATCCTTAACTTCGGTAGCCCGTTTAACCCGGTTATCTGGCTTGCTGTGTTTAGCGTTGTATTTACGCACAATGCCACGCAATACCTGTTCGCCTTTGGCCGGCGAATCTGTTTTCAATTTAAGGGTTACGGTATTATCATCACCTTCAGCTGGTGTAACGGCAATGCTGCCATGGTAGTTGTGCGGTACAAACTTATCTTTCAAATTTTCCACCTGAAGCGTAACGCCTTTGTTAACGTTTGATGCCACGGTTAAAGCGATATCATACCCGGGCGGATAAAACCATCTGTACAAACCATAGGCAGTAATTAGAAAAATACTGATAGCTACAACGTACTGCGTTACGCCAAACCGTTTTGGGGGTTCAACATATCCGTAGTAACCTTTTTTGCCTTTAACCATGTTGCTCATAAGTGGTATATACAGAGCAAACTACGTGCTATAACACACAGTCGGTTTTGTTAAAATATTGATTGTTAATTATTTGTGAATTATCGTGCAATTTTCACAAAATCTCACGGTTTGTTATCCAATCGGATAAACCATTAAGCAGGATGCTCATAACCGAATTGCAATTCATAAAAAAAACCGCTCTGTAATTACACAAGCGGCTTTTAAGTGTTCCCGAAGGGATTCGAACCCCCATCATCAGAACCGGAATCTAACATTCTATCCATTGAACTACGGGAACAAGCGCGCAAATATAGATAAATCATCTATTTATTTTGAATTTGATTTTGAAGAATTGATATTACTAATAACCATATTAGATGTTTTTTTGAGTACAAGAGAGATGAGCTTGCCAACAGAAAGGATTAAACCTACTATTGCAGTGCAATACCAATTAAATTAAACCATGGCATCAGGGTACTGGCTAAGCCTGTAATATTTAACACCCTTACCGATTGGTCGGTAAACGCTAATGATAGTATAAAATATTATTCGGGCGCGGCATCGTATCATAATACTTTCCGGATAAAAACTATAAATAAGGCACACGCTATATAATTGATTTGGGGCTTGCTAAAGACATTGCCAAAGTAACCGTAAACGGTATAGAAATAGGCGCCGCCTGGACACCGCCATATCAGGTAGATATTACCAAAGCCCTCAAAAAAGGCGAAAATACACTTGACATAAAAGTGGTGAATACCTGGGTAAACCGACTACAGGGCGACGCGCTGCTGCCTGTCGAAAAGCGAATAACCTCAACCCATCTCCGCGTTGACCAGGGAGCTGGCTTGGAGCCCTCGGGGTTACTTGGCCCGGTAAAAATAGATCTTGTTAATTATTAAAATAGATATGATTATTTATTATGTTTAAAGAGCTTACATATCATGCTTAAAAAAGTAATCATAGGTGTCTTTAGTATTTTACACTCATTATCTGCTACTTAGCTTAATGCTCCACAATAAATGTGCGTAACCATTAAACGAAATGCTTACAAGCAGCGTCATACAGGTATAAAACAATTAACCTTGTATCGCAATGAAACGAATATTTTATACCCTATCATTATTACTGTTAGTGATCAGTGCAAGCGCGCAATCTTTTAATCCTCCTGCCGAAGTATTTATAGCCATCCGTGAGAACGGCAATTATACCATCAAACTTGATGATCAGTTTATTGGTTCGCGTTTGCAGCGCTTTCGCTTTTTCGAGGTACAGCCGGGGCGTAATTTGCTTACCATATCGCAAGGGAACCGGGTGCTGTATAAAGACTATGTGAGCATTAAACCGAATACCCGCCTCATAGCCGGTTATAGTGCCGCCACCGGTTTAAAAGTTACCGAAGAACTGGATATTATTGTGCGCGGAAAATATAACCTTGATAACTGGAATAATGTATTATTTCGACCCGAAGAAGGTGGTAACGGCCGCGGACCTGTGCGGGTTAATGGCATGGAACAACGCGAGTACGCTTACCTCTATAATACCATAAAAGCCGAAGCCTTTGATTCAGGTAAACTGAAGGTATTAAAAGTGGGCCTAAAAAACAGCCAAATATCAACCGGACAATTAACCGATTTGCTTAAGATGTTCACTTTTGATGATAAACGCCTTGAAAGCGCGGTATTTGCTTATAACTATGTGAGCGATGCCCGCAACTTTTACCAAGTGCGCGATACCTTCACTTTTGAAAGCGGCAAACGCGAAATAGATGACCTGGTACTGAAAAAATAGAATTGTTACCCCAACCGCAGCGTAAACTTAGTTTCCTCTTCTGTAGAAACCACATTGAGTGAGCCGTTATGCGCACGGGCAATTTCGGATGCTATGTACAAGCCCAGGCCGAGGCCTTGCTGACCGGGTTTTACTTCGCCGCGCGAGAAGGGGTTAAATAACCTTGCCATGGCTGCTTCGGGTATTGGCTGCCCGGCATTGGTTACCGATAGGGTGAAAACGCCTTTGTGTGTATCGGCATTTATTTTGATTGGCGTATCTTTTTGGCCGTGGGTAAGGGCGTTGTTCAGCAGGTTAGAGAATAGTTGGGCTATACGCCTGCCATCGCAATTAAATGGTTCCCGGAGTTCAAATTCGGTTTCGATAGTACGATCAGGCCACATAACATGGAGTTCTTCAATTACCTGGGTTAATATAGGCTGCAGGTCGCAAGTTTTGCTTTGCAGGGTTATACCATCCCCCATACGGCCGCGGGCAAAATCAAGTATGTTATCTATCAGCCCTTTCATCCGGAACGACGCATTTTTTATAATGCGCACAAAATTGGCGGCATCGGGCGTTAAAGGCATACGCTGCAACACCTGCGCGCTGCTGGATACCGCGCCCAGCGGATTACCCAGGTCGTGCCCCAATATGGAAATGAACTGTTCGCGCAGTTCGGCTGTCTGGCGTTCTTCGTGCAGGTTACTTTCAGATAATGCCAGTTGCTCGGCCGAATGGATATGGAAAGCGATCAGATCGGCAAATAGTTGGAACATACCCAGCGTTTTGGTATTGTTCAGCTCGTTAGGCCTGGGATCGATAGCGCAGAGGGTACCAAAAAACTCACCCGTTTTTAGCGTGATGGGTATTGATATATAGCTTTGAAAGCCATACATAGCAGGCGTATGGTGCGTCGCGAAAAGCGGGTCTTTAGCTACGTGGTCTATCACTACCACCTTTTGGCTTTCACGTATCTCGTTGCAAATAGTGGTTTCCAGCTTTAGTTCGCCGCCGGGGGCAAGGCCAAACTGTATATCATCGCGAACGGCGCAGGCTACCCACTTGGTATCGGTAACGCGCGCTACGGCGGCAAAGCCCATTCCGGTAGTAAGGCATACTACATCAAGTATATTCGATACTGCATCTATACGGGCAATTTTTTCTATATCTGCCTGTATATTAATCTCATTATTACTCACTCTCAATAGTTTAAAAGAATATCTTACTAAATTTACAGGCTATGCCTGCAACCCGTTAAATTTAAAGTAATTATACAATGTTATTTTAACTAATTTAATAAATTAATAAGTATTATTTCAGCTGTTTTGTTTACTTATTTAATCATATTTCCGATACTAAAAATAAGGTAAGACAAAACGGATAATTAAGACACCTATCATTTCTATCACTAATGAACATTCAGGAACAAATAAAAGACTACATCTCTGGTCAGCCCGAAACAAAACGTGGTGACATAGAAACGCTGCATCAACTTATACTTAAAGTATTACCCGAAGGTAAACTATGGTTTGAGGACGGAAAAAATAGTGAGAACAAAACCGTTAGTAACCCCAGTATAGGATATGGAATTTACACCATAAAATATGCAAATGGAAAAAGCAGGGAATTTTATCAAATTGGTATGAGTGCAAACACTACGGGTATTTCTATTTATATACTTGGTATTGAAGATAAAACCTACTTGGCCCAAACCTATGGTAAAGAATTAGGCAAGGCAAGCATGACCGGCTATTGCATTAAGTTTAAAAGTTTGAAGGATATAAACCTTGATGTACTTGAAGCAGCCATACGATATGGTGTTGCGGTAACCAGTGAAAAGTAAATTAAAACGGGAGAATATTAAATTTCAGGATTGCTTAAAACCGCTAATTTAATATTGAATCATCAAAAAATGCCATGTCTGCTAATTACCCGGCTTTAAATTATACCTTTACAGCACACAATGGAAGAAAGAAAATATTTAACTACCTGGAAACGATACCTCCCGGTAATTCGTTTGCACCTCAAAAAGAGCCTGGTGGAAGATCAAAGTTTTAAGCTCAATATTACAGATTTTGAATCGGCCGGCGACCGCGGGAAATCGGGCTATACTTTTAGCTTGGCTATGGATAACGGTAAGGTAACCAACAACATCAGCGGATCGGCAGTAGCACGCGACCTTTTTGAAGCCCTGAAATCTGACGATGCCATCAAAGCTCTGTTAGAAAATCGCAGCGTTAAAATAAGTGTAGGTAAAACCTTCTTATTAACTATAAAAACTACTCATGTATCTGCCTATAAATAGGCAACATACTATCGATAAAAAAGAAATCCGCCTCACTATTAAGCGAGGCGGATTTCTTTTTTATGTATCTACGGATTAAATAGTATTTGGTGCGTATACTTTTAATACACCATCGCCTTCGCTGCTTACTACCAGTAAACTCTTTTTGGTAGGGCTGTTTTTAGCAGGGATGATCAGTACACCTTCTGGCGCATCGCCTGTTTTTAGTAATTGCAGGTATACAGGTTTGGTTGGGTCGGTAATATCATAAACCGCAACCGCGTCGGCACGTTCCATGCCTACAAAAGCTACTTTTTTATTGCCTATTTTACCAATGGCTATGCCTTCTGGCTCAACTGATTTATCATCGCTGCGGCCGTCATCATACGCGGTGGCGGCAATTGTTTTAACATCCAGTTCGTTTTTGCTATCGAATACCTGTGTACCATCATTACCATTCCAAACGCTGAATGAACGTGAACCCAATGAGTAAAGCGCATCAAAGTCACCATCGTTATCAGTATCGCCCAGGGTAGTAGTAATGTTAAGACGACCCAGTTTGCCTTCTTTCTGCAAATTACTTGCGTCAGGGAAAGCGGTCGCGTCGAGCTTAATGTCTTTTATTCTTTTTACTTCGGCAAATGCATCATACTCGCGGGCATCACCCTCGTTGGCTGTAAATAAATATGGGATACCGTTAGCCTCGGTTACCGCGATAGCATCCGGCATATAAATACCTTTAACATTCCATTTTGCTAACTCCATTGAATTGTCATCCTTGTCGCTCACGTTAATTTCGTTACCGGCAACGTTGTAATCTTTAAAGCCAAGCGGGAAGATGTTGGTAATGGTTTTTGAGGCGATATCAACTTTAGCGATGGCGTTGTTCTCCTGCAAAGTAACCCAGGCAGTTTTTGAATCGTCAGAGATGGTGATGTACTCCGGCTCGATATCCTTTAAAAAGTTATTACCCAGGCCAAATATCCTGAAACCTTTGGCCTTTAATTCAGCCTCTTTGCTTGCAAAAGCAGCAAAGTTGATGGTAGTAACCGTGTAATTATCAGCTACCGATATAATAGATATTGAACCTTCAGGGTCATTGGTATAAGTAGTGTTCGGTTCGCCTTCGTTGGCGGTCATGATGTATTTGCCATCCGGTGAAAAGGTGATCATATCCGGCAGAGCGCCAACGTTGATTACTTTTACTTCGCTGTAGTCGTCGGTTTTAAAAACAGCCACTTTACCGTTAGCTTGCTTGTCGCTTGATTCGATAGCCGCGGCCAGTTTGCCATTGCTTACCGCAACGCTGTTTACCGCGCCGCCATAAGGAGCCATCAATATAGAGTGGATCACAGTCATTTTTGGTGGATCTTTAAAATCGATCACGTCAATTTTATTTACGCCGCCGTTGTTTACCACAAACAGACGATTAGTGGCAGGGTCAAATGCCGAAATCTCTGCCGCGCCGGCTTCGCCAATGTTAAGTGTGCCTACTTCGGCAAAGGTGGCAGGGTCTTCATTAACAAAAAACTCAGGTTCTTCCGTTGGCGGATTGGTTGCCGGCTTGTCTTTTTTACAGCTTGCAAGGCCAACTAAAACAAGTAAAAATAGTAGATAACGCTTCATAGTGTGTTGAATTAGTGTAAGCTTCAAAACTATTAAGCCAGGGTTAAGAGTAATTAACATTAGCGTTAAGTGTTTGTTAATAATATCGATTGTATATACACCGTAGTTAATCATTTAGCTGTAAATACAAGTTGATTTAACCTATAAGCATTTTAACATTGGCAAAAAAATAGCTCATATGTGTTAATATTATAATTTTAATACTGTTTATCTGCTATTTGCGTATATTTCGCCCATAGTATATGCCCCTTAAATACTTTATAATACGGCTAAACATTCTTGTGTTTTTTTGCTGCGTTGCGGTTTATAATGCCTGTGCGCAATCTGTAACCGAGCTTAATTCGAAGTATGGTTTTTTTAGCAAACTCGAAACCAGCAGGGATACCAACCTGATAGAACTCGCCCAAAATCTTTATAAAGCTACCTGCCGCGAACTTAATGAAGCTACCGCCATGGCTCAGCTGGATAAGCTTACATTGCTGGCCCAAAACACAGCCAATAAACAACTGGAATGCGCAGTTTATGATATGCGTGCCGATTATTACTCGGTAAATTATGGCTATAACGCCAAAAGCGATAGCTACTATCAGGCAGCTGTTAATTTCGCGCGTGAAAACGAAATGCCTGTAGAGGAGGCCATCTACCTGCACCGCAAGGCCATTTATTATTCCATATTTAAACACAATACCCAAGCCATACGCTGCCTGCTGCAAGCGCTGGAAATTTTTAAGAAGGTGGGATATGGGAAAGTACCTAATATAAGCCTGTACTTTTTTCAGATGGGTGATTTTTATTATGGTATAGGTGATTACCACGCTGCATTAATTTACACTAACAGGGCTTTAAAATACAACAAGCGCGATACCCGCCGAACCATTAATACTATTAACACCATGGGTCTTGTTTACCGTAACTGGAAACACTACGCCCGCGCGTTAACCTATTTTAACCAGGCGCTTGATATGGCCAAACGACTACGCGACAGTGCCTGGATGGGTATTACCAATGGCAATATAGGCTCGGTATATTTTATGCAGCGGCAATACGATAAGGCCATACCCTTTATTGAAAACGATTATAATGCATCATTAAAATACAAGGAATATAACAATGCTACACTGGCCCTTTTACGCCTTACAACCATTGCGGCTTACAGAAACCAGACAGCCAAAATGGGGGAGATGCTGAAACAAGCCACGCAATTGATAGCCCTCGAAAAAGATTCGCCAAATTTACTGGTGCATTTGTATGAGCTCAACTCTATTTACTACGAAAAAGCGGGCAGGTTGCAGGATGCGCTTAATTACCGCAAAAAGTTTGAGGCAACCAGATTTGCCTTAGCCATGCGCGATAATGTGGCGGCGGTTGAAAGGGCAAGGCTCAATTTTGAGCAGGAGAAATATAAAGCCCGCCTGCAACAATTAAAAATTAACGCCCAGGTGCAATCGCTAAGGCGCAACAGTGTAATTATCGTATTACTGCTGGTGACTATTATTATCGCCCTGATCTATAACCGTAAGCTACTGAAGATTCGCAAGGATAGCGAGATATTGCTGATAGAGAAGAATAAGGCCGATGTTGACCTGAAGAATGCCACTTATGAGCTGATACGCTATACCCAAAACATACAGGAAAAGAACGACCTGATACAAAACTTTAAAACCGAGATAGACCAATTAAGCGTACAATACGCCGATGATAAACGGGTGGAGCAACTGAACGACCTGATGCAAACCCACATCATGACGGATAAAAAGTGGAACGAGTTTAAGCAACTGTTCATGAAGGTTCACCCGGGCTTTTTCCCCCAGTTAAAAGAAGCCTACCCCAATATCAGCGAAACCGATGTACGCATGCTCTCGCTAATTAAACTTGGAATTAATAATCGAGAGATGTCCAACATGCTGGGCATAACCAACGAAGGGGTTAAAAAAGCCAAGCAGCGCCTTCGTAAAAAGATGAATATTAATGCCGAAGAAACCCTTGAAGGCATAACATCAAGTTTGTAACAGGCTGTATCATAGCACTGTCCACTATCTGTCCACCTGTGTAAAAATCGTTTGTCCACCATTTGTCCACCCTGTATTGTTTCAGGCTGATATATCGCGCTACTATCTTAGCGGTGCTTAATAAGCAATATTGTTACGTTGATTAAAATTCCCCTATTAATAAATTTAGTTGCCTCTTATGGATGCCCCGGCATCCATAAACTAATTTAAACTAACGATGAAACTGATGCAAACCGACAGGCAATGTCGTAAATGTAATAAAGGCACCCTGAGCACCCGCGTTAAGCGTGGCTTTTGGGTAAAGAGCTTACTCTTTTGGGTATCTATCAAACACTTTAAGTGTAGTTATTGCGACCAAAAAACTTATGTGCTCGAAGAGCGCAATGGCAGCAAACAACTAACGAACCTTAACGTGAATTAGTGGGGTCGGCGCTCTTGCGGGAAGGGTCAAATCCGCGGAGCGCTATGACTTTCCTGTACTAAATTAAATCAAATGCACGGGCAAATTCGGCCAGCTCATAAGGTGTTTTTACTTTAAGTTTTTGCTTAATGTTACGGCGGTGCGTTTCAACTGTGGTGGATGAAATGTGCAGCTGTTTACCAATTTCGCCCGCACTTTGGCCTAATGCCAGCAGTTTTAAAACCTCACGTTCGCGCTTGCCCAGCAAAGTGAACTGCTGTGAGTTTTTGCGCAAAAAATTATTTTCGTCCAACAACCTCGATACCTTGGTGGTAATATGCTGTAGCGGATCAACCGGGAACGACATGGTGATGGTAAGCAGTGGTTTATCTTCCAAATTACGCATCAATATACGCATACTGCTCATGTGCCATATCCATGGGCTATCATTAGTGGCACGCACCTGCTGAAAAAAAGTTATCGGATCATCGGTATTACGCTCCAGCATTTTGCTGATAGCCGGTATATACTGAGCGGCATCAGCGGCATTGAAATAACGGGAATGATATTCTTCTACTGTAAGGCTTTTTACTTCATCCAAAGTAGTACCCAAATGCTGCAATCCCGGGGCCGACATGTATAAAATTTGGAAGGACGGCATAAGATGAATAATAGCTACGCCGGGCAAACTATCGGCCGTTGCGGCAATACCCGCAATTGTTTCGTTAATATTGTATTGCAGTATTGGTAAAACTACTTGCTGTGGTGGCGGCATGTTTAGTTAATTATGTAGCAGAGCAGGCCTAAGAATGCAGGTTTAAGAATCAAAGCGGACCAAAGTGCATCCTTGTTTCGTTTCTTAATTTCGCATCTAACTTCCTACATCTAAACTTATTAACAAAGCTACATAAAAAAAGCGGGCAGCCGCAAGGCTACCCACTCTCTCACAAACAGGTTTTGTTTACCAAACCTAATAACAACAATCACAGGAGGATTATACTATAAACTAAGTCCCCACCTCATTTAAAGAATATAAAACACATTGGCCTGCGCATTACCACTATGCACCGGCGCGTGCTTATCCTCGCTGTGATTATCGTTTAACATCTGTTTCAAATCGCGTTCAATAGTTTGCGATATAGCCGTTGTGGGCGTATCGGTAGGTTTATTTTCAAATGGATCCTGCAAATGGATGGCCATTTTTTCAACCAGCATAAACGCGGCTGCAATAGCAACAATCAATGGCACCTCAAACATCCCGAAATATTCTATCAGTCCGAAAGGCATCAGCGCGATGAACAGGTACAACGAAAAATGTATATACAAGCTATAGGTTACCGGGAATACGGTGTTCTTGATGCGCTCGCATTTACCCATAGAATCGCACAAACGGGTAAGGGTACGGTCAAGCTCTACCTGCTGGTACTCGTTGATCCAGCCGTTGGTATAAGCCAGGCGTATATCCATACCATGTAGTTTCAGCAAGCTGTTAGGCATATTGCTGAAACGTTTGGTGTATTCTATTTCTTCATCAAGCAAAAACTCGGTGCTGCGCCCGTACGCATTTTGATTACGTAACGAGTCGCTAAGGCTGTAGCACCAGGCTATCTGCCGCCTTACAAAGCGTTTTTTAAATGATTCTACCTCTTCGCTAAAGCCATTATTATCTAAAAACGTAGTAAGCTGGCGTGTAAGCGAGCGCGAATCGTTCACGATAGAACCCCAGATGCCGCGGGCTTCCCACCACCTGTCATACGCCTGGTTTGACCGGAAAGCCAGCAGCAGCGATATGATGGTAGCCAGTATGGCCGGTACCGCAATAGGTATTGAGATACGCATGTGCGGAAAATATTGGTGTACCAATGCTATGCTAACCGCAAATACGCTCACTAATATCAATTCGTACTTTATTTTTTCTACCACATATTTAATGGGTATGTTTTGCTTTAGTAACATAGTTTAAGTTTTAAAGTGTATAAAACCGGTTTTAAACTTCCTGTTCTTCCAGCTCCGCCTGTACGGTGGCCGGTGTTTCGGCAATAGCCTGCGGAGCCATGTCCACCTCGGTTAACGGCAGGTTTATTACGCTCAGGCCGCAACGGCTTATCAGCGTAGCCGGGTCGAAGCTATTTTTGGCCAATTTTGCAATAGTATAACCTTGCAGGTTAACGATGGCGTCAATCTCGTGAGCTTCGATGAAGTGTTTAAACAATGTAACGGTGTTGCCGTAGAAAAACTCTACCCTGATATTGCTGATATTATCGCTGTAAAAAGCTGTTAATTCAAGGCATTTATCATTAAACTCTTCGCTCACGTACTGATACTCGCGGCTGCGGCGTGAAAGCATCAGCAGATCAGTTATAGAATCGGACAAGCTAAAGAAGTGCATCAACACGATATCGAATTTATCGTTAGGTTGATTTAATACTAACGAATGGATAACATCCAAAGATTCCATCCTGAAATCTGTAGGGATTATGATCTTTTTTACTTGCATAGGTATTAAATTTTATTGTTCAACTTTGATACTACAAGTATCCGCACAGCGCATTAGAATGATTTAAGAGCGAGATTAGAGAATGATTAGAATTGAAAATAATTTATATGTGAGGAAATTGGGGGCTTTTTACTGCTTGTTATTTATAGTGCGGCGGGACGCCGCGGGATAGCTGACACTTGGCTGGAGCCAAGCGACTGCGGGGGCGCAGAACGCGTTAGAGCAACTCACCCGATCTTCGCTTCGCTGGATCACCCTCTCTACTTCGTAAAGAGGGATTTGAAATTCTAATTTTTAATTTATTTGCGTCCTCTTTTCGCTTGCGAAATAGAGGACCATGCAGCAAGGCGCATTCAGAAGTTATTCATAACTATGCAAAAGCACTACCCTAACATAACCTAAAAAATGCGGCATCGTAAGGAACGGGAGTACTATCCCTGCCACAGCACAACGCCAACACAGTTCCTTGCGCAGCCGCGACTTTTCTTTTTTGGTACTTTTTTCTTTTGGGAGAAAGTGGCTGTTGCACAACTAACACAATGTTGAAAAGACATTAATAATGAAAGGCGAGGTGTTTCTTATCTTGTAATATGCAAGGGAAGAAAAGCCACCAGGAAAAGTTGTTCATCAGCTTTCA
>NZ_BAABFT010000024.1:0-70182 GCF_039541195.1 Mucilaginibacter gynuensis | reverse complement strand
TTTATTATAATTGGGAAAGACCTCATCAAGGTATTAATGGTAAAAAACCTATCGATATGGCCTCCCTAAACAACAAAAAATAAAAGCTAATTCTGTTACCGAATTACATAACCCTTACAGCAATGACATGTTTTTTAGAGTAAGACTTCCGAAGTTTTAAAAACTTCGGAAGTCTCGTTCCCCGTCTGTCTCGTCCTAAAAAAAGTTTACAGGTTTTTAAGATAGTCCTGTCATGTGTTTACGGTTACAGTGATGTCCTGGGCTACGTTTACAATATTAGTTTTTTTGACGTAATAGTTCTTCCACAATTTTTCAGGCAGCAGGCTGCTTATATGCACGTGTTGTGGTGTTAGTAAACCGATGCTGTAGTGTGGTCTATATTGGTTGTACAATTCAATGGCCTTATTTAGCAGCTGTTTTGCTTCTTGCTTGTTTTCAGGACGATGATGCCTGAGATATTCTTCTTTGAGTATACCATTCATACGTTCAGCAACGGCATTCTCTAATGGGTCGCCGTTCTCGGTCATACTGATCCTGATACCTTGGTCCTGCAATAGCTTTACATAGCTTGCTGTGCAATACTGCACCCCTCTGTCCGAATGATGTATAAGTGCCCCGGGCAGTTGTTCAGGCAGATCCTTTAATGCCATTTTCAAAGCCTGTATAGTTTCCACGGTTTCTAAGGTGTCCGCCAGATGATAGCCAACAACCTTATGTGAGAAAGCGTCCGTTATCAAACTGATGTACAAATGTTCTTCCTTTACTTTCCAATACGTAATATCGCTCACCCATAGCTGGTTGGGTCTTTTGACCTCCAGCTTACGGATGATGTTAGGCCAACGGTTGAACCGGTGCCCCGACCAGGTCGTCACATGCCGGCGGCGGCGTTTCTTTACTAACAGGCCATTAGCGGCCAACAGATCGAACAGAGCATCACGTCCCATTTTGATCCCGTGTTCAAGCAGGAAAGGGTGCAGCATCTCGTATAGCTTCCTGCCTCCCATCACCCGGTGGTCCCGGCGAATGCTGATAACCTCTTGTAATACAAGCGCGTCCTCTATGCCTAAAGCTTCCTGCTGCCAAAAGTGTTGATAATAGTCCTGGCGGGTAATACCAAGTAACCGGCATAGTCTTACAAGGCTGATCCTTGTATATATGTCCTTCATCTCATGGATCACTTGGTATCCGACTTTTTTCGGATAGAGATGTTAAGATCATGCTCAGCGATCTCGATCATGCGCTTATACATCTCACTGCGAAGCTGCTCGTCTTCCAGCAGGCGCTCGAGTTCCTTGATGCGCTGTTGTTCTTCAGACAAAGCATCCGATGGCTGATCATTATTTGTTTTCTTTGCAGGCAAGTATAGTGGGTTTGCTATCGGCAAATATGCTGCTTTTTGATAGATATCTGCATAACCCAATTCCTTTAACCAGCTTTGGATCGCGCTCCGGTATCTGATATTATACTTCGACAATAGATCTGTCTTGGCTACACCTGTGCGCAAATATTCGTCACATACTTTTCGCTTAAAGGCTTCATCAAAATATTGTGGTGACCGACGCTTTTCTTTTAATTCTTTTCCTTTCATTTGATTTACTTTAACGTAAACCCTTTTCAGGACAAGACAGTCAGCAAACAGCTTCGGGCGAAAACGGGCAGAACTTTGGTGGCCAAGAGCGCGAAGGCGGGCATAGCGAACTTGTTGCATGCGGGGAGGCAATAGCGCAGTGGGGCAAAAGTTCCAGCCCTAAGTTCTGCACGGTTTGCAGGGCACAGGCCATGTGCGGCAAAGAAGCCTTTTGCTGGACAAGCCTTTTTGTTACCTTTTGTGGCGACAAAAGTAATAGCCCCTGCGGCAATGAGCAGACCAACGTTGATTACAGCACAAACACAGCCTAAGTAGAGATTGCTTTGTACTTCGAAATGACGATATTTTGCCGGAACACTTACAATCAACTACTTAATCAACGAACTCCCAAAGCCCCCTTATACCGCAGGTTCCTGCTGGCTTAGGCAGTGGAAACTGCCAAGGCCCCAGATAATATCGGTAGAATCAATACCTACTACCTTTCTGTCGGGGAAACATTGTGTTAGTATATCCAACGCTTTATCATCATTTGCACAACGGTAAGTGGGTACTACCACCGCGGCATTACCTATGTAGAAGTTAGCGTAAGAAGCCGGTAAACGCTGATCGTCATAGATCACCGGATCGGGCATTGGCAATTCGATTATATTCAGTTGCTTGCCATTGAGCAGTCGCATGCTGTTAAGCGATTGCAGGTTCTCTTGCAGGATATGGTAATTTTCGTCGTTCTTGCTCTCTTCAACTACCGTTACCACGGTATCTTCATTTACAAAACGGGTGATATCATCAATGTGGCCGTCGGTATCATCGCCGATAATACCATCGCCCAGCCATAACACCTGCTCGGCACCGTAGTAATTTTGCAGATAGGCTTCTATTTGCTGCTGATTTAAATGCGGATTACGGTTTTTATTAAGCAGGCAGGCCGTAGTGGTAAGCACTGTACCCTTGCCGTTAAAATCAACAGAACCGCCTTCCATCACAATACCCGGATGATAAACCGGCAGATCGTAATAGTTGGCAATTTTGGTAGGGATCACATCATCCAGATCATACGGAGGATACTTATCGCCCCAGGCATTGTAACCCCAGTCTACCACACCCTTCTTTTTAGTCTCGGCGTTAATTAAAAACGCCGGACCATGGTCCCTGCACCAGGCATCGTTAGTAGGAAACTCAAAAAACTCGATCTTATCCAGATCAGCATCCACCAGTTGTAGCTGGTGCTGCGCGAAGGCTTCCATTTCTTTATTCACCACGTTAATGCGCACCAGTTCGCCCGCGGTAAGTTCTTTAATAAACTCGCAATAGCGACGGTATATCATTTGAATTTTACCCGGCCACGAAGCCTCCTTATGTGGCCAGCTCAGCCAGGTAGCAGTATGCGGCGCCCATTCGGCGGGGAAGGTAAAGCCGCTTTTAGCGGGTGAGTTAGTAAACAATGGATCTTGGCTCATACAATAGTATTGGTTATAGATAAACCGTCATTGCGAGGTACGAAGCAATCTTTATATTTTACAGAGCCAATTAGCCTATGTAGAGATTGCTTCGTTCCTCGCAATGACGTGTGTATTTTATATTTTATCCTGTCATGCTGAGGGACGAAGCATCTGTTTCGGTTCACAGATTCTTCGCTATCGCTCAGAATGACAGTTTGAATAATTTAGTCTTCGTCAATCAAACGCTTCGTGATCGGCTGGTATGTTTCAATCCTTCTGTCGCGCAGGAAAGGCCAGTGGCTGCGGTAGTAGTCTGTTTTTTCCAGATCGAGTTCATGTACGGTTACTTCTTCCGCATCTGGTGATGCCTGGTAAAGCAGCTTGCCGAACGGGTTTGACACGAACGAACCACCCCAGAATTTAACGCCCGCTTCTTCGCCTACCCTGTTCACGCTTACCACGTGTACGCCGTTGGCTACCGAGTGCGAACGCTGAATGGTTTGCCATGCGTTGTATTGGTCGGTATTGGTTTCTTCGTCCTGCGTGGTAGCCCAGCCAATAGCGGTTGGGTAAAACAGTATTTCGGCTCCCATCAGCGCGGTAATGCGGGCCGCTTCAGGATACCATTGATCCCAGCAGATCAGCACGCCGATCCTGGCAAATTTGGTATTGAAAACTTTATAGCCCAGATCGCCGGGGGTAAAGTAAAACTTTTCGTAAAAACCCGGATCATCCGGAATGTGCATTTTTCGGTATTTACCCAGGTAAGCGCCATCGGCATCAAGTACCGCGGTAGTGTTATGGTAAACACCCTGCGCGCGTTTTTCAAACAATGAAGCGATAATTACCACGTTAAGTTCGGCCGCGAGGGCAGAAAGCACATCTGTTGACGGACCGGGGATTGTTTCGGCCAGTTTAAAGTTGTCGTAATTTTCTTCATCACAAAAATATAATGAAGTAAACAACTCCTGTAAACAAACGATCTGCGCGCCTTTTGCAGCGGCCTCACGCACCTTAACAATAGCTTTATCCAGGTTCTGCTGCTTATCGGCAACACAACTCATTTGTACAACACCTACTTTTACTTTGCTCATTCCTTCAAATTTTCCGCAAAAATACTACTTTAATATTAACCCTTGTGTCAAAAACTATCATAACAAAGTACATACCATTGCTTAACAAAAGTTAACGTTTTGATATGCATTCATTTTATTAGTTTTGCAGGCAATGTCAGAAATTGAAGATCCGGAAAAGCCTAAAACTCCAAAGGAGAAACTGTGGAGCGTAACCAAAACGCTTTTAAAATTCGCGGTTACCGGCGTATTGCTTTACTACGTTTTTCGTAATGTGCCTTTCGCATCGGTTAAAAACAGGATGCTGCATGCCAATTATTGGTGGATGCTGGCAGCGTTGATGAGCTTTTTTATCTCCATTATCGCCTCATCATGGCGGTTGTTGAGTTTCTTCAGGTCGATAGGTTTAAATCTCGATTTCAGGTTCAATTTCAGGCTTTACTTGCTGGGGCTGTTCTATAATTTTCTGCTACCCGGCGGTATAGGCGGCGACGGTTATAAAATTTACCTGCTCAACAAAAACTACAAACTGCCCGGCAAAAAAATGTTTTGGGCCATTATGTTCGATAGGTTGAGCGGTCTATGGGCCATAGGCCTCATCACGGTAGCGCTGATATTCCTGATCCCGCAGATAGATATACACATTACCATTCCGCTGGGCATCTTTTTAGCGGGTTCGACAGTGTATTACTTTGTGGCCTATAAATTCTTCAGGGAATATACCAAATACTTTTTCCAGGCGCATGCCAAGGCGGTGCTGGTGCAATCGCTGCAATTACTGGCCATTGTATTCGTATTGTTCGGGCAGGATTTTGAGGGCAAATTTGCCCCTTACCTGTTGTCGTTCCTTATTTCGGCACTGGCGGCCATTATCCCCATCAGTGTGGGTGGCGTGGGTATCCGCGAAACTGTTTTTCAGCAGCTTACCAAGGTATTCCCGATGGATGAAAGTTTGGCGGTATTTTTGCCCAGCTCATTTTATATTATCTCGTTAACGGTTGCCTTACTGGGTATCTACTATGTTTTGAGGCCTAAACGATTGGAAGACGGCCTAAAAGGTATTGAAGAGCAGGATCAGGAAACAACATCATTGTAAACAGCAAATTACATGAACATTATTATAACAGGAGCCAGCAGCGGCGTAGGTTTTGAAGCCGTAATTGAATTGACTTTATCCGGACAGCATAACGTAATAGCCCTCGCGCGTTCGCAGGATAAGCTGGAGCGTTTACTGGAAATTGCCAAGGGGATCAACCCAGATTGCACGCTGTACGCCCTCGCTTTTGATATTGTGCATGACGACCATAACGACCTTCGCCAGTTCATCGCCTCGCATTTTGATAACCGGGTAGATGTGCTGATCAATAACGCGGGTGTACTCATTAACAAGCCATTTGCCGAGTTAGAGGAAATGGATTTTGTAGAAATGCTGCAAAGTAACTTTTTAGGCCACGTACGTATGATAAAGAGCGTGGTTGACATAATGCCGGCCAACTCGCACATCCTCAATATAGGCAGTATGGGCGGCTACCAGGGCAGCTCCAAATTCCCCGGCCTGTCGGCTTACTCGGCCAGTAAGGCTGCTTTGCATACCCTTACCGAATGCTTAGCACAGGAATTAGCCGAGCAACAGATCAAAGTAAACTGCCTTGCCCTTGGTTCGGCACAAACCGAAATGCTGGAGAAAGCCTTCCCGGGTTATGAATCGCCGGTGATGGCCTTTGAGATGGGTAAATACATTGCCGATTTCGCGCTTACTGGTCATAAATTCTTTAACGGCAAGATACTGCCTGTGGCATTGACCACGCCGTAAAAGCAACATGAACTGGATAATTTCAAAAAGTGATAAGTTTGATTATCATACCAATTTAGGTGAGATCTTTAAACCTCTAACCAACTGTATTAAAGATTACAATTGGCTAATTACCGATTTGCAATTTATATCCTTTTCAAAAGCCCAATTATCAATTGATCATTCGCATGATTATTTTCTTCTCGATTCAACCGAGTTCCAGGCTTTAATAAACAATGAGATTCAATTTGTGTGGGCAGTAATATCCGCTTTACCAAAAGAGATTGATATAGTGATTAAGGATGTATTATCACTTCCTTATGCCGACGGAAATGGTTCAATATGGGAGAGCGAAGAGCTCCAACATCCGGATGCGGTACTTGAAATTATTTGTTGGGATAGCGGCTATACCATTGTTAAATTTACAGATGAGGAGTTATCTGCCAAGTTTAAAGCCTATTTTCCTGAAGCCGTTGCCTTAGCCGACTTCCGATAAATCACACATCCTCAAATTCCTGATTCCTTACCGCCGCGTGCTTTTTTGAGCTTAATAAACCCAGGCTCATGATAATGCTGGTGGCCAGTACCACTATGAACAACAAGCCTGTGCCTATTTGTGGTATTTTAAGCTGATTGGGTAAATTATAATAGAGCAACACGCTGATCAATCCGCGGGGAATCAATACCAGTTCGGGCATCAGGTCGGTTTTTGATACCAGTTTGATGTAGAGCAACCGGATGAGATAAATAGACACCAGTATCACCCCGCCGGTGATCAATAAACCCGCATCCTGCAATTGGGCAACATCCATCGTAAAACCAAAAATGATAAAGAAGAAAGTACGCATCAAAAAAGCGCTTTCGGCCGATAATTGCAGCAACTGTTTCAACTCGTGATTAAGCGTTGGATACAAAAAATGCTTTCTGAACCATGGAAATTTGATTTGCCCGGCGTTGTTCAGGAACAAACCGAACGACAATACCACAATCAGCGACGACAAATGGTACGATTGCCCTATGGCATACACCAAAATAATGATGGATATGATGAGGAAGAACTTTACATGGTGGGTGATCTTACGGATAAGGTAAAGCAGGAACAAACACGAAACCACGGCGAACAACAAGATAGTTATGAGTTCTACTCCTAAACCGGTAAAGGCTTTCAAATCAAAACTGCTGTTGCTGATGGTAAAGTTGAATAGGATGATGGTCAGGATATCTGAAAACGATGATTCATAGATGATGAACTCCTTTTTATCCTTCCGTAACCCCGAGGCCGAAGGAATGGCGATAGCCGAACTTACCACACAAAACGGAATAGCGTTCACCAAGCTGCGGTAAACACTTTCGCCGGTAATGTAATTGATAATAGCGGTTATGGCGGCGGTAGTAGCCAATAGAATGAATAAGGCCGAAAAGAAAGACTTTTTGATAACGGTATTCTTCTCCGGACTATACTTCAGTTCGAGCGCGCCCTCAAACACAATCAGTATCAAACCCAGGGTTCCCAGGGCGGGTAGTATCTTACTGAAATCAAACGTACCGAGGTTAAAATAGGTAACCAGTTGCTTTATGCCGATACCTAAAAACAGCAGCAACAATACCGATGGCAGCTTGGTGCGCCCGGCAATCAGATCGAACAGGTACGAGAAAATTACCAGTCCGCAAAGTATAATTAAAGTAGTATAGGTAGTCAAATAAAAAATGTTTTTGGGTTAAACTTCCGTATAGCTGTCTGCAAAAATACCATTAATTAATTTAGCGGTTCTTGTCAACATTTACAGCTAAATTGTTTGCTGAATATCATTTACGTGTTTGCAGTATTTATGATGACACAAAGCTGAAAAATGTGTGTTACCTTACTTTACATTTGCAGAAAAATATAAGAAATGAGCAAACTATTTTCTCCCATTACCATAAAAAACATAACATTCAGAAACCGCATCGTGGTATCGCCCATGTGCGAATATTCGGCTACCGATGGCTTCGCCAATCACTGGCACCTGGTACACTTAGGCGCTATGGCCGTAGGCGGTGCAGGGCTCATCATTACCGAGGCTGCCGCTGTATCGCCGGAAGGCCGCATCTCCCCTTCAGATCTGGGAATCTGGAAAGATGAACAAATTGAAAAGCTGAAAGAAATCACCGGTTTTATACAGGAGCATGGTGCGGTAGCGGGTATTCAACTGGCGCATGCAGGCCGCAAAGCCAGCCATACCGAACCATGGAATGGCGGCAAACTTATCCCCTCTGCTGATCCTTCGGGCTGGCAAACCGTGTCGGTAAGTCCTGTACCCTTTGCAGCCGGTACCGAAGCCCCGGTTGAGCTGGATAAGGCGGGTATTGATAAAGTAATAGCCGATTTTAAAGCGGCCACCCTACGCGCTATTGAAGCCGGTTTTAAACTGGTAGAAGTACACGCCGCGCATGGTTACCTTATCCACCAGTTTTTATCGCCGTTAACCAATAAACGTACCGACGAATACGGTGGTAGTTTTGAAAACCGGATCCGCCTGTTATTACAAGTGGTTGATGCCGTAAACGAAGTATGGCCGGCAGACCTGCCGCTTTTCGTGCGTATTTCAGCCACTGATTGGGCAGACGGCGGTATCACCATTGATGATTCGGTACAATTAGCCAGGGTGCTTAAAGATAAAGGCGTCGACCTGATAGATTCTTCAACAGGCGGTATTATGCCGGGTATTAAAATACCGGTTAAACCCGGCTACCAGGTTGAATTTGCCGAAGCCATTAAACAGCAGGCAGCTATATTGACAGGTGCCGTTGGCCTGATCACCGAAGCCAAACAAGCCGAAGCGATACTGCAAGCAGAGCAAGCCGACCTGATCGTAATGGCGCGTGAGCTACTGCGTGATCCGCATTTCCCGCTGCGTGCCGCGCACGAGCTGGGCGACGATATCAAATGGCCCGTACAGTACGAAAGAGCCAAATGGTAACCAAAGCATAATCTGAAGATTCGATATATCTTTAAACAATTTAATAACTTTACGTATTTACTTATCAGCAATTTTAAACACAAACTATGAAACGTACAGCAAACGCCCACTGGGCCGGAACACTGAAAGAAGGTAAAGGTGAGATCACTACCCAAAGCACCACCCTTAACAAAACACAGTACTCATTTAAAACCCGCTTTGAAGAAGGTGTGGGCACCAATCCTGAAGAGCTGATAGCTGCCGCGCATGCAGGTTGCTTTACCATGGCTGTTGGCGCTGCTTTAACACAGGCTGGTTTTGTACCCGGTGATTTAACCACCGATGCTATTTTGGATCTGGATATGGTAGCTTTGAACATCAACGGTATCCATTTAGATCTTAAGGCTTCAGCCATTGAAGGTGTATCTGAAGAAACCTTTAAACAAATTGCCGAAGGCGCGAAAGCCAATTGCATTGTATCAAAAGCGCTTAGCGTGCCAATTACCCTGGCCGTACAATACGCTTAATTTACATTATACTGATTAAACTAAAAGAGCAGATGTAGTGTCTGCTCTTTTAGTTTAAAAACAATTTAAAATATGTTCAATAGCAGTCGCAGCCGTATCTCATTAAGTCTTGTAATATCCCTGGTGATAGTGGGCTTTCTGGTATTTATGTTCTTTTACATTAAACACGAGCTTACAAATACCAAAACAGAGGTGAGCCAGGTGGTAATGGTGCAAAAAATAACCAGCATGGGCAAGCTCGAACTGGTTAAATATACCATGAAAGACATTGTGGAAGAGCGCAAGGTACACAGCATTTTACCCGACGAAAAGGTACTCTTTTTAGCTGTTGGCGAGGTAACCGCCTGCATCGATTTAACCAAGGTAAAACAAGAAAACATCACCCAAAGTAAAGACAGCGTAATTGTGGTGCTGCCCCAGCCAGAAATTTGCTACTCTAAGATAGACCACAAGCAATCGCGCGTGTATGATGTTACGGGCACCTGGTTTGCAAGTACCACTAAAGATATGGTGGAGGATGTATACAAACTGGCCGAAAAAAAGATACTCGACGATAGCAAGCAGATGAATATTTTAGGTAAGGCCCGCGACAATGCCCAACTGATATTCAAGCCGTTGCTGGAAAACATTTCGGGTAAAAAAGTTATCCTACAGTTTAAATAAAGGTTTTAGCCGGTAAAATGAACAGAAAAATGTGTGCGACGCACATTTTATTTTCATATATACTGATATATTTATAGTTCTATTTTTAATTAACTGTAAATATATGACCTCTAAATTTATCAAAAGCTTTTTGTTAGGCCTGGTGGTGATGCTGTGCACCGTGCACACGTTTGCCCAGCCTAAACTGCCCGAAGGCTACTTCTGGAAAAAACTTCCGAATGGCCTGGAAGTGGTAGTTATTGAAAACAGCAAAGTTCCGCTGGCTACCATCGAAATTGCTGTAAAAAACGGTGCCTATACCGAAGGCCCCGAATACAGCGGTTTATCGCACCTTTTTGAGCACATGTTCTTTAAAGCCAACAAAGATTATCCCGATCAGGAGAAATTTTTGAAACGCACGCAAGAACTTGGCGCTATCTGGAACGGCACCACCGATGTGGAGCGTGTAAACTACTTTTTCACGTTCGACAGGGATAGCCTTAACGCCGGTTTAAAATTCATGAACGCTGCTATCCGTTTCCCTATTTACCGCGAGGAAGATATGAAAAAGGAACGACCCGTGGTTGACGGCGAATTTCAGCGTGCCGAAAGTGATCCGGGTTTTCAGTTATGGTACGAAACCCAGCAAAAGCTTTGGGGCGACCTGCTAACCCGCAAAAACCCTATCGGCGTACACGAGGTGATCAACAATGCTACTCCGGCAAAAATGATGATCATCAAGGATAAATACTACTTCCCTAACAATAGCTTATTAACCATTTGCGGCGATGTTAAGCACGATGCAGCCTTCGCGCTGGCCGAAAAAATATTTGGCGACTGGGCTTCAAGCGGTTTCGATCCGCATGTAAAATACCCTATCCCTCCGTTTAAGCCATTAACCAAGGATGAGTATTTTGTAAAAGAATCAACCATTGCCCAAACACCGTACATACAGTACAGCTGGCAAGGTCCTTCATACCTTACCGATTCGGCTTCAACTATTGCTGCCGATGTGTTTTCTACCATTGTTGGTTTAAATTCATCAAAATTACAGCAGGCGCTGGTTGATAAAGGCCTGGCTTCTTCAGTGTCGGTAAGTTACACTACCTGCAAATATGTTGGCCCTATCGAGGTATTTGTGGTACCAAATCCTAACAAAATAAAAGAATGTACTGATGAGGTGTTAAAACAGATCAATGCCTGGGATAAGGCCGACTACTACACCGATGCCCAGCTAACCGACGCGAAAGCCATTATGAAGCGTAACAACTTGCGCCGTAAAGAGAAACCATCATCACTGGCCAGCCAAATGAGCTACCAATGGTGCAGTACCTCGCTCAATTACTTTACCGATTTGGATAGCAATTACCAAAAGGTTACCCGTGCCGATATCAAGAAGTTTTTGGATACCTATATCATAGGTAAACCAAAAGTGGCAGGTATTATTTTAAAACCTGAATTGAGTAAACAACAAAATGTAGCTTCATTTTTTGTGGCTAAGTAATCCTTAAAATCTATTACAATGAAGAAATACATATTTGCATTACTGATAGCGGCAACCGCCGGCAGCATAAAACCGGCCATGGCGCAGGATGAAGCTTACGAGATGACAGTAAGCGGCGTAAAAGTGATAGTACAGCCTACCAAAAACGATATTGTTGAGATACAAACCATTATAAAAGGCGGTGTACAAAACTACCCGGCAACCAAAATGGGAATCGAATCAATGGCCATGACCGCCCTTACCGAATGCGGTACACTGGAGCACGATAAAAACAGCTTTAAAGATGAGCTGGACAAAGTGAGCGCGCAAGTTTACGGCTATACCAACAAAAACTATTCGGTGATCAGGATGAATTGCCTTAAAGGCGATTTGGATGTGGTATTGCCCCTGTACATTGAGGCCATGACACAGCCTAAGTTTGATGCCAAGGAGTTTACCCGCATTAAGCAGGACGCCATTAACGATTTGAAAGCCAACGAGTCGCAGCCCGATGCGGCTATTGATAAAATGGCGGATAAGATAGCCTTTGCCGGTCGTGATTATGTGAAAGACCCAGCCGGTACCGTGCCTATTATTACGGCCTTAACCCCGGAAGAAACCAAGAAATACTACCAGTCTATCTTTACCAAATCGCGTATGCTGATCGTGATCGTAGCTAACCTTGAGCGCGGTGAGATAGAAGCTAAAGTGAAGGAATTTTTAGGCGGTGTTAAACAAGGCGCTCCTTTCGAATTTAAAAAATCATTCTTCAGGGTGTACAAAAACTCATTTAATTCCGAAAAGAAAGACCTTGCGACCAACTATGTAGAAGGTATCACCAGCGGTCCGCAGCCGGGCGCGCCTGATTACGATGCGTTCAGCGTGGCTATGCGCATATTCGCTAACCGTCACTTTTTAGATGTACGTACCAACAACGGCTTATCTTACGCCCCGCAGGCATGGTTCAGCAGCGGCGCTACTTCAGTAGCAAGATTCTCGGTATCAACCACCCAGCCCGATAAATACATCGCTGTATTTGACAAACTGGTTGACAAGATAAAAACCGATGGCTTCAAAGCCGATGAAGTTGCCGACATGAAAGTTACCTACGTTACCGGTTTCTATTACAAAAATGAAACCAACAGCGCGCAGGCATCATCAATTGCAGCTAACGAAGTATTACACAGCAACTGGAAACGCTCTTTAACCATGGCCAGCGATGTTAAAAAACTAACGCTCGACCAGGTGAACACCGCTTTCCGCAGCTATATCGGCAATATCATCTGGGTATACCAGGGCGATCCTAAAAAGGTTAACCCAACCCTGTTCATCAATGGTACTTTGAATAAGGCAGATAACCCGGTTGGGCATTAAGAATGACGATGGCTCACACCACTCTCCACTGTCATGCTGAGGAACGAAGCATCTATCGCTGATAAGCATAGCGAAGAAGATTCTTCAAACGTTCGCAATGACAATTCTTATAAAACAAAGGCCCGGACAGCAATACGCTATCCGGGCCTTGTTATTTATGCTACCTCAATTACTATTCGGCGGGTTTGGGTTTGGCCCGGTTCCACTTAATGCCTTTATGCTGCATAGGCACGGTATCGCCAAGCAGTTTACCCCATGGTTTCAATCCGTCAATATGATCGAAAATGATCTTTATTACGGCTATAAACGGAATAGACAGGAACATTCCCGACACTCCCCACAAAGCATTTCCCAGTAATACTACCACTATCGACATCAGGGCGTTGATCTGTACTTTTGAGGATACTATCCTCGGCACAAGTATATTATTATCGATAAACTGGATGATGATATACGCAGCAATTACCCCCAACTGTGTACTGTAACCGTCTTTAGTAACGGTAGCCATCAGCACAGGTAAAGCTATAGCGATAATGCCGCCCAGGTAAGGGATCAGGTTTAAAATAGCACCTATCACGCCTATCAGCAAGCCATATTTCACGCCTAAAATAATAAGCGCGGTGGCATTTAAAATGGCTACTAACAGCATCTCTATCAGTAAGCCAACAATATAACTTTGTATGGCGGCTTTGGTCTGTTTTAGTATTTCGCCTACCTGCTTAGAGTTCTCTTCGCTGAACGATTCGTACAGGAAATTTAAGATAAGCGGCTTGTAGAACAGTATCAGGAAAACATACACCGGCAGCAGGAAGATCACGCTCAAGACACCGAGCACGGTGCCTACCGTTTTACCTACCATTGATTGGCTGCTGTTGATGAGATCCTGTATCATTTTGGTTTGCTTTTCAATAGCTACACCAAAGGTGTTTTGCACCCAGTTTTGCAGTTCTACCGATATTTCAGCAAACTTTTTCTTCAGCATGGGCAACGATTCGCCGAACTGGATCATCTGTGTTGACAGGAAATAGAACACCGCCAATACTATAATAATGGCTATCAGCATGGCCAGTATGATAGATAGCAACCGGGGCACTTTAGCGTTTTGCAAACGGGTGCAAAGCGGGTTTAAAAGTACCGCAATAAAGCCGGCAAACGCCAGCGGAACCAGTATATCTGCCAGTTGCGCAAACACGTAAACCAGCAGTATAATACCAAATAATATGACCGTGCTTTTAAGGTAAAAAGGGTAATCTTTAGTGACCATGATGCGTGTGGATGAGTGTATATAATGGCAATTTAAGTTAATTGTTTTGGGCGGCATAGTTTTAATATTACAACCCGCAAAATTTTCACCGCCAAAAAGCACCCGCTTACCGATTTGTTTAAAGCTATTGCCAGTTTAGTGTTGGCATACCTCAAATGTTAATGTAGTTTTATACCATTAATAATTTTGAATATAAAAGTCATGAACAACTATATAGATAAATCAAAAGAGCCGCGCAATGGCAAAACCATTGCAGGGGTAATACTTTTGGTGGTGGGTGCGGTTCTGCTGATAAATCAACTCAACATCGTGTTCTTTCCGGGCTGGCTTATCAGCTGGCCAATGTGGTTAATTATACCGGGTTTATACATAGGCGCTAAAAGCAATTTTAAAAAGAACGCCTGGTTTATACTGGTACTTTTAGGCGTGGTTTTTTTAATTGACGAAGCCACTCCGCATGTAAACACAGGTCGTGTAGTTTGGCCGCTGGCATTCATCGCCTTTGGTATATGGATAATACTTAAACGCAGCCAACGCAGCGATAACGAAAAATGGAAACGTTTTGAGGAAAGCGGCAAACAACCGGTTGATTTTAATACACCTGACCCACTGGTTGATTATACGGTGAACGATAGCAGCAATGCAACTACCGGCAGCAGCAACTTCAGCACCGGCGAACCGCAGCAACCTAAAAACCCCTTTGCCGGTTTTACCGGTACATACAATGATGATCATTTAGATACTGTAGCCGTATTTGCAGGGGTAGATAAGATCATTCTGTCGAAAGATTTTAAGGGCGGCGAGGTGGTTAACATATTTGGCGGTACCGAACTTAACCTTACCAAGGCCGATATTAATGGTCGTGTAGTGATTGAACTTACACAGGTATTTGGCAGCACCAAGCTTATTGTGCCTCCGCACTGGCATGTAATATCAGATATGGCGGCAGTATTTGCCGGGGTTGATGATAAGCGAATGCGTCATGCGGGCGCCATCAGCAGCGAAAAGGTGTTGATACTTAAAGGCATATCCATATTCGCGGGGGTTGATATCCGCAGCTACTAAAACTTAAACAAGAAGATCTATTAACTGCAATATTTTTTAACATGAACTGGTACGTAACAAAACTCATTTTCAGGATCATCAGCGGCGATGGCAACCACCCTGCCCAATTTGATGAGCAACTAAGATTGATAAATGCCGAAAACGACCTTAAAGCTTTTGAAAAAGCCAATAAGATAGGCGCCGAACTGCAAGACAGCTTTACCCAGGCTCAAAAGCAGGCCGTGCAATGGCAATTTGTTGATGTAACCGAAGTAAACCAGCTTAATGGCCTTACCGATGGTACCGAGCTGCACTACCAGATACACGAGGCCAAAGATGCCGACCTGTATATTGCATGGGCGCACCATAAAGCGGCCTTGTTGACTGTTAAAAATTAATTAAAAGAAAAAGGCTTTGGCTATTCCACAAATACACTTAACACGATTATACCTGGCATTCGCGGTTTGCGGGCTGGCATGGGCCATGCTGCAAACGTATATTGTGCATAGCTTCGGCTTTGACCTGTATATGTCGGTTATTGATGGTGTGGCAAGCTCGGCCCTGTTAACCGGCGCCTGTTGGCTTATTAACAACAACCTGCGTTATTACCTGCCGGGCAAAGGCAGTTATATCAACCTGTTTATTTGGTGCGTGGCGCTGGCTGCTATTTGCGCTGCCGGTGGCCGTTACCTGCTGCCGCTGATAAAACCGGGCGAAGTATATATCAACTTCTTACAGCAATCGCTGGTAATACGCTTTTTTACCAACTTTTTAGCTATCGGGTGGATGGCCATGCTTAGCGCCATGTATTTTTCGCAGCTCGATCAGAAAGAGACGGAGAAACGCCGTACCGAAGCCGAAGCACTGGCCCGCGATGCCGAACTTTATAATCTGCGCCAGCAACTGCAACCGCACTTTTTATTTAACAGCCTTAACTCTATCAACGCGCTTATCGGTTTTAAGCCTGATGAAGCCCGTAAGATGATCCACCAACTGTCGGACTTTTTACGTGGCACGCTGCGTAAGGACGACCAGCAACGGGTAAGCCTGAGCGAAGAGCTGCAACACCTCAACCTGTATCTCGAAATTGAGAAAGTACGTTTCGGCCACCGCCTGCAAACCGAGGTAAGCTGTGATAAAACATGCGGCGAAGCCATTATGCCTGCCATGCTGCTGCAGCCACTGGTTGAGAATGCAATAAAATTTGGTTTATACGATACCATTGGCGAAGTAACCGTAAGTATTCGCGGCGAAATGGATGGCGGTTATTTGGTGCTGATGGTGCAAAATCCGTACGATCCTTTAACGTCGCGGCCGAAGCGGGGTACCGGTTTTGGCCTCCGCGGGGTACAAAGAAGGCTGTATTTGTTATTTGCCCGTAATGATTTGATGGAAACTCATGCAAATGATAATATATTTACAACCATAATTAAAGTACCACAGGCATGAAACGCGCACTGATAATAGATGATGAACCATTGGCACGTATGGTTGTAATGGAGTATCTGCAAAATTTTAAAGACCAGATAGAACTGATACAAGAATGCGGCGATGGCTTTGAAGGGCTTAAAGCTATAATGCAATACCAGCCCGATCTGATATTTTTGGATGTGCAGATGCCTAAAATAACCGGCTTTGAAATGCTGGAGCTGGTAGAGCAGCCGCCATCGGTAATATTCACCACCGCGTTCGACGAATACGCCATTAAAGCCTTTGAGGCCCACGCGGTAGACTACCTTTTAAAACCCTTCAGTAAAGACCGCTTTAATAAGGCCATCGACAAATATCTTGCCCTTAGCGCCGTAGATGCCAAGCCCGTTAAACAAACCGAAAAACTGCTTGATGAGGTATCATTATCCCCTGCCCAGCACGAGCGTATTGTGGTAAAAACCGGTACCAAGGTAAAGATCATCCCGGTACGTGATATATTGTATTTGCAAGCCGATGACGATTATGTAAGCATCATCACTCCCGAAGGCTCATTCCTGAAAAATAAGACCATGAGCTTTTTTGAGCAAACGCTGGATACCAATCAATTTGTACGCGTACACCGCTCTTATATACTTAGCGTATCAGAAATTACCCGTATAGATCCTTACGAAAAAGATTCGCACCTGGCCATCCTTAAATCGGGCGCCAAAATACCGGTAAGTAAAACAGGGTATGTTAAGCTGAAGCAGGTATTGGGGATATAGCAGACAAAGTGATCAACTCTGTTTTATAGCAAAACAAAAGGAATACTAGGGAAAAGAAGATTAAACGTATTATTCTTTATTTCCCTTTTCTTTTACCACCACAAAAACATCTTCGTTATCCTTTTTCATCAGGTATTTTTCGCGGGCGAATTTTTCGAGCTTTCGGGGGTTGGAAGTAAGTTCGTCGAGGTCTTTGGTTACCTTGTTGGTTTCCTTTTCGTAGAAATCGCGCTCTTGCTTTAATTTTTCTACCTGTTGATGGTACTCATAGCGCGACAGCAGGTCGTTCTTATCAAAAAATATCATCCATACCACAAATGCTACTGTAACCAAAAAGAACTTGTTACCGAAGAGGGCTATAAGGCGTTTCATTTTAGCTGGATCTATAAATTTCATTTAAAGCTATTTAAAATTTTTGAGGGATGCAAATATGCTTATTAACTTATTAACATCAAATGCAGTTAAACCATTAATAAATAACAAAGGGATTAACTTATTGTAAGTTAATCCCTTAAAATTATTGTGTAAAAACTATTATCAATGAGGTACCAAGCAATCAACTTAGGTTGTGCTTGTGCCGTAATTAACGGTAGTCTGCTCTTGGGCGCAGGCCCCATTACTTTTGAGGGCAAAAGTAACAAAACCCTTGTCCAGCAAAAGGCTTCTTGCCGCACAAGGCCTCTGCCCTGCAAACGTCCAGAACTTAGGGCTGGAACTTTTGCCCCATGCTTCGCCACTCATTTCCTGCCCACATGCAACAAGTTCGCTATGCCCGCCTTTGCGCACCACCCCACCACAGTTCTGCCCGCTTTCGCCCGAAGCTGTTTGCTGACGGGGAACGAGACTTATCTTCTTCTTAAGAAGCGCGTTTGTTACCACCACTGGTACGGGCTTTGCCGCTCATGCCGCTACCTTCGCTGCGGTTGCCGCCGTTGCCCTTGTTGCGGTTACCACCAAAGCGTTTGTTACCACCCGATGATTGACCTGCACCGGCAGGTTTAGCGCCACGATGACCGGCACCGCCACGGTTTCCGCCTTTTTTCTCCTGCTTTTTAAGCTCCTGCAATATGCGCTGCTGGCTGGTAAGCTGTGGCAGCGGATAAGGGTGCTCCTCATTTACAGGGATAGCCTTGGCAATCAGTTTATGAATATCTTTCAGAAATTCCTTTTCCTCTTCATCGCAAAACGATATGGCTATACCATTTGCGCCCGCCCTGCCTGTACGGCCAATACGGTGCACATAGGTTTCGGGAATGTTAGGTAATTCAAAGTTGATTACGTGTGTAAGTTCATCAATATCGATACCACGTGCGGCAATATCGGTAGCTACCAATATGCGTGTGCTGCGGTTTTTGAAGTTGGTTAACGCACGCTGACGTGCGTTTTGTGATTTATTACCGTGTATGGCTTCGGCAGTGATGCCAACCTTGTTAAGGTCTTTAACTACTTTATCGGCTCCGTGTTTGGTACGGGTAAATACCAGCGCGGTAAGTATGGTTTTATCTTTCAGCAGGTGTATCAGTAACGATTTTTTGTCGCCCTTATCTACATAATAAAGTTCCTGCTGTATAGTTTCGGCGGTTGATGATACCGGGGTAACTTCTACCCTTTCCGGCTTGTTCAAGATGCTATCGGCCAGGTGCTGAATTTCTTTTGGCATGGTAGCCGAAAAGAAAAGCGTTTGCCTTTTCACCGGGATTTTAGCGATGATCTTTTTAACATCGTTCACAAAACCCATATCCAGCATACGGTCGGCCTCGTCCAGTATCAGCATTTTAACCTGGTCAAGGTGCACAATGCGCTGGTTCATTAAATCGAGCAATCGGCCCGGAGTTGCCACCAAAATATCCACCCCTCTGCGTAAAGCATCAGCCTGCGGGTTTTGCGACACACCACCAAATATCACCAAATGCTTTAAACCGGTATGCCTGCCATAAGCGGCAAAGCTCTCGTCAATCTGGATAGCCAGTTCGCGGGTTGGGGTTAAAACAAGGGCCTTAATGGTTTTTTGTTCTTTGTGCTGTTGCCTATTGTTATACAGCAACTGTAATGTTGGTATAGCAAAAGCGGCTGTTTTACCTGTACCAGTTTGGGCACAGCCTAAAAGATCTTTTTGTTGTAATATAATAGGTATCGCCTGTGCCTGTATAGGCGTAGGCTGAGTATATCCCTCAGTTTTAAGAGCCTTTAAAATAGGCTCAATCAAATTCAATTTTTCGAATGACATGTATTGTATTTATTGCTAACGCGAAGCATACTTGGATCTGAAGCGTTTGTTATGTGCGGTGATCAAAACCGTAAGCGAGCGGGTAATTATTTTAGCAAAGATACAATTTATTATTGGAACATAGATTTTGAGGTATTTAGGAGTAAAAGGGTAACAAGCATTGACAAATTAAAGCTAAAGCCCAGGGTAGGATTTCATTACATCATTCCATTCAATTAATGCGCTATGCATTTCTGCCTTAACATTGTTCATTTCCTCACTTTTATCCGCTACTCCTTCAACATGCTCGTATTGCAAGTCCTCATAAGTAACCAACAAACCATATAATGTGTTAAAGTAAATACTATCATAAACATAGTTCTTAATTTCTGACCAGAAATCATATCTCCGCAAAACCTTATAATGTATTTCGGCAATACCATCAACTATATCTTTTTCACCATTAATTATTTGACGTACAATTATCAAAGCATATTGTAACGTGGCCAATCTTAAATCGGGAACAGCGATGTTCAGTTCTTTAAGTGCGGCGTAATAATACTTTTCAATATCCGGGGTTAATTCATTTTTACCAAGACCAGCCAATATCCACAATGAGGACGAATCAAAACCATCCTGTAAACCAAGAATAGCAACCGCAGGCAATTGATCAGCAGGCAAATTTCCCGTTACATATTGGGGTACTGACTGTTCAAATTTGGTCATCACTGATTAACAAAATGCTATAAAATCTACCTTTAACGTCTTTTGCATCTCCATATTCAAAATCGTCACTCATCATTTTCCTTTTCTTCCAATATCCAACTTAGGTCGGTTATAGGTTTTATGCTTTCGGGATGCTGTTCAATATTGCGTAACCTAAGATCAAGCAATTCTTGTTGCCAGTTTGGTAATAGCGATTTTTGGTCGGTAGGTTCGTGCATACACCAAATTTACAAACTAAAAAAGCATTGACAAATTTAGAAAGCAGTCAATGCCGACAACAGGTAGATTTGTTATTTATTTGTATATTAAACCATTAAAAAACATCAACCTAAACTAATGAAAAAATTGCTCGCACTTTGCGCTTTGATAATATTAATATTTCAAAGCCAGGCTCAAACACTGAAAACATTTAAGGATATCAAATCCGGAAAAATAGTAAAAACAGCCTCTCTAACTTTAACTCCGCCTACTGAAGCTTTAAAACAAACTATAAAATTTGTATCCAAAGGCAGCGAAAAATCAATTTATATTGAAACGCTAATTAAAGTGTATGATGAAGATTTGAAGAACACTTATCAATATGAAGGGATTACAGTAATGTTCAGTTTCGAGGATAAAAAATCATTCACCCTGCCAATAGAAAAGAACCTTTCTTCATTTAAGGATTTGCCAAATAAAGGTCACTTTGTTAGCATAGGATTAAAAATCACTGATGAACAACTTAATTATTTCCTTAAATATTCGCTTTTACAAATTACGGTACTTGCCACACCTCAAAATGGTGTTGTTTTGCGCCAACCTGAAAATGAGATGGCAAATCAATTAAAAAATTGTGCCGCCTATGTTTTGGTGCCTTAACTCAACCTGGTTACAAACTTTCAAAAAAGCTTTGACAACTTTTTGAAAGTTGTCAAAGCTAAGCCTCCCGCTGTCATCTCGAAACGCAGTGAGAGATCTTCTTCATTATGCAAATCTGCTACTTGTTTGGAGCAGAAGATTTCTCCTCGTACCTCGTTCGAAATGACATTCAGGGTATGTATCCCAACAAAAAAACGCCGACCCACAGGGCCGGCGTTTCAATATCAACGATAAAAACCTTTCAGCTTTTACCTTTAAGCTTTCGCCTTATCGCTCTCCTTATTTTTTAAGGAATTTGAAGTTTTTACCGATGAATTTAGCGTTGCTGCCTAATTCTTCTTCGATACGTAATAACTGGTTGTATTTAGCGATCCTATCTGAACGTGAAGCTGAACCGGTTTTGATTTGACCGCTGTTTAATGCTACAGCTAAATCGGCGATGGTTGCATCTTCAGTTTCGCCCGAACGGTGACTCATTACTGAAGTATAACCGTTAGTTTGCGCTAAAGAAACCGCGTTGATAGTTTCGGTTAATGAACCAATTTGGTTTACTTTTACCAATATAGAGTTAGCAGTATCGGTATCAATACCTTGTTGTAAACGTTTTACGTTAGTTACAAACAAATCGTCACCTACTAATTGTACGCGATCGCCAATTTTTTCGGTTAATAATTTCCAGCCAGCCCAGTCATCTTCAGCCATACCATCTTCGATAGAAACGATAGGGTATTTTTCAGATAATGAAGCCAGGTAATCAGCTTGCTCGGCACTGGTACGGATAGCACCTTTATCGCCTTCAAACTTAGTATAATCGTATTTACCGTCTTTGTAAAATTCAGACGCGGCACAGTCAAACGCCAGGTAAATTTGCTCACCTGCTTTGTAACCGGCTTTCTCGATAGCTTTGATAATGGTTTCAACAGCATCTTCGGTACCTTCAAAAGTTGGCGCGAAACCACCTTCGTCACCTACTGCTGTAGAAAGGCCTCTGTCGTGTAAAATTGCTTTCAGGTTATGGAAAACCTCGGTACCCCAACGCAATGCTTCAGAGAATGAAGAAGCGCCGATAGGCATGATCATGAACTCCTGGAAAGCGATAGGCGCATCAGAGTGCGAACCACCGTTTACAATGTTCATCATAGGGATAGGTAAAGTGTTAGCGTTAACACCACCTACATAACGGTAAAGCGGCTGACGGCTCTCTTGCGCTGCTGCTTTAGCTACTGCCAAAGAAACACCCAAAATAGCGTTAGCACCCAGGTTACCTTTATTTTCAGAACCATCCAGCTCAATCATGATGCTGTCAATAGTATTTTGCTCAAACACATCAACACCTTTCAATGCGTCGGCAATTTTATCGTTTACGTTAGCAACAGCTTTTAAAACACCTTTACCTAAGTAAACAGATTTGTCGCCGTCCCTAAGTTCAACAGCCTCGTGTACGCCGGTTGAAGCACCAGAAGGTACTGCTGCACGGCCTAAAGCACCGTTCTCTGTTAAAACATCAACCTCAATGGTTGGGTTACCACGCGAATCTAAAATTTGGCGGGCATGTACGTCAATTATTATGCTCATACTAAATTGTCAGGTTTTTTGAAATTTTACACTTTTAAACGGCGGCTAAGTTAACAGCTAATTCAATAAAACGCAATCAGAAATTAGCATTTATTATGATTCTTAATCAATTGTGCTCGGCATGTGCTCATTTGGCTTGGCGGCCTTGCGGTTTATGCGGTATATCACCGTTATAGCGAGGTTATTTTTATCGCCCGCCGAGGTAAGCGTATAGTTGTACTGGTTTAACCAGCCCGCCTGCACCGTTACCGCCTTATCAAACTGGTAGCCCAACGCGGCCGAAAAACGGTTACGTTCAAAATGCGGCGCCTTATTATTCAGGAAAATCTCATCAAATACCGAAACAAAAAATGTTTTGGGCTCAAATTTTTTATGATTAAGCGGCACAGCCAAATTAAGGCGGTAACGAAAACGGTTGCGGTATATGCCATTCAGCCATCTTTGCTCGGCACGGTAACGGTGTTCCAATTTGATACGATCAAGAAAAGAGTTGACGGTCAATTGCTCCCACATACGGGCTTCAACCACGGTTGGCGGGGCATCAAGATTATTAAAATCATAAGTAACGTAGCGCCCGCCGCCTATCAGCGCGGTGTAGTTCTTAGCCAAGTCGTAGCTGATACCACCCTTGGTTTCGTAATAAAAGAATTGGTTGAACAACTTATTGGCGCGCGATTGCAGTTCGATGTATCCGCCCCATTTATGCGCACTATCACCGGGTAAAACAACTGTAGCAATGCCCCAGGTACCCGTTTTGCCATTCTGCGCCTTAACATTTAATGAACACACAGTTAATATTAACCATACGAACGCAATCCTTTTTAACATATTTGCTTATTTATGCAGCAAATATATTTCCTGATTGTTACCTGAATGTTAATATAAAACCACCTAATGTTATTTTAATGTTAAGCACTATTCCCATTTAAAGGTCTTAACAGCTATGGTGTAAATCACTATTCCCCATATCAGCAATATCAATAACTGGTGCGTTACATCAAACAAACCAGCCCCTTCAAAGGCCACCTTGCGCATGGCATCATTTAAATAAGTTAACGGCAGTGCCCGGCTAATGGGTTGCAACCACTTAGGAAAAGCGTTGATGGAAAAGAAAGTGCCCGACAGCAGGAACTGCGGCAGCGTAATAATATTGGCGATAGGCGGCACCGTGCTTTCTGTTTTGGCAATGCCCGATACCGTAAACCCGAAGCCCATAAACACGATAATACCGATCACCGAGAGGATGAGCATATTAATTACCGTAACAAAACCATGTATCAGCGTAAAGCCAAAAGCGAAGTGCCCTATCAATATAATAAACAAAGCGCCCATCAAAGAGAAGGTGATACGCGCCAGTGCCTCACCAATAACAATGCTGTATCTTTTAACCGGGGTTGCAAAAAAGCGTTTGATCACCAATGTAATGCGCAGACTTAAGAACACGAAAGCAGTACCGAACACGCCTGTACTCAACAGCGAAAACCCCAGCTGACCGGGCAATATAAAGTCGATAGTTTTGTATTCGCGGCCGCTGATGGAGGTTTCCTTTAGTTCGGCAAACGCAGGAAATTCCTCTTTACCAGACAGCTTTTTCCTGAAACCCGATTCAATATCATTCAATATATTATTGAGCATTGTTTTGAATATACTACTGCCTTTTATAGATGCTTTGGTATACTGTACATTTACAATAAAGGGCGATTTATTAGGCAAAGCGGATAAAGGAGGCTGAAGAATCCAATCATTACCTGTTTTACGAATATCTATTATAACATCTATGCTACCTTTCACAAGCTCGGCGTTCATATCGGCAGTGCTTTGATCCTTGATCAGCTTTAGCAGCTTCACTTTTTCAAGTGCTTTATACACCGGATTAACTGTATCACAGGTTTTAGCCACACCTACATCAACAGTAACTCCGCCGCCACCAATAAAACCAAATACCAGTATAAATATCAGCGGAAACGCCAAACTGAATATCACAGCCGAGGGGCTGCGAAGTATCGATTTTAAGCTTGCCTTTGCAATAGCCAGTGTTGCACCTATGTTACTGTATTTGTTGGTCATATTGTATTTTTGGTCCGGAAGTCGGAAAAGTCCGCAAGTCCGGAGAATTTGTCTCTTTTTAGTATTATTTATGGTGACAGTCAATAAAGCCGTTCCTCTTTCGGACTCCCGGACCTTCCCGACTTTTCGGACTTCATCTACCCCTCCCGCCAGTCTTTACCTGTTAGGTTAATGAATACATCTTCGAGGTTGGCTAGCTTCACCTCTTTTTTACGTTCAAAGCCCGATGCTACCAGTTTATCAATAAAAGCATCAGGGGTATCAATGCCTACAATTCTGCCGCCGTCAACAAAAGCTACGCGGTCGCACAGCACTTCGGCTTCGTCCATATAATGGGTGGTAATTACTACCGTAGTGCCGCTATCACGGATCTGTTTGATGAGTTCCCAAAGGTTACGGCGTGCCTGCGGATCGAGCCCGGTAGTGGGTTCATCAAGGAAAATAATACGCGGATCGTTAATTAAGGTGGTAGCTATGGAAAAGCGTTGTTTTTGCCCGCCCGAAAGCTGCTTGTATTTCGCTTTGGCCTTATCGGTAAGCGCTACTTTCTCCAGCATTTCCATCGGTGTTTTACGAATGCCGTACAAACCAGAGAACAGATCGATCAACTCGGACAGGTTTAAATTGGGATAATAACCTGCCGCCTGTAACTGCACACCAATGCGCTGTTTAATAGCATCAGCGTCGCCATCTACCGAAAAACCGTCCACAATGATCTCGCCGGAGGTTTTATCCCTTAAGGTTTCAATAATTTCGAGTGTGGTGGTTTTACCGGCACCATTGGGACCAAGCAAACCAAATATCTCGCCTTCATACACTTCAAAACTTATATCTTTTACTGCTGCAAAGTCGCCATAGTTTTTAACGAGATTCTTTACAGTGATAATAGGTTTTTTTTCCATCGTGTAAAAATGGCACAGTTTGTTGATATAACCATAAACTTTTTAGCAACTGACGCAATTTTTACGGTTAACTGTCGCGCTACTATTTGCCAAGCGCAAATGGGGAGCTACTTCAAATCATTCACATCCCTTAGCAAATAGCAATGCTCATGGTTGGTCATGCCAATTTTAGGGTAATAACCTACCGCAGCCGGCGCGGCAAGTAATATCAGGGTGGCTTGCGGGGTTAGTCTTTTAGTTTCGGCGATCAGTTTTTTACCGATGCCCCGGTGCTGAAAGGCTTCGTCGACGGCCAGATCGCTTAAATAAGTACAGTATACCCAGTCAGTTACCGAACGGGCCACACCTACCAGTTGCCCATCTGCGCGTGCCGTTACAATCAGGCCTGCATTACGGCACATCTTTTCAATACGTTCAATATCATCAATTGGGCGACGCTCGCCTAATGTGCTTTTTATCAGCAGGGCTTTAAATTCTTCGGCTTGCAGATTTTCTTCTGCCTGGTAGGTAATATCCATAACGGTTTTGAGTGAACGGGATAAATGTAGAAAGTTCTAATCTTTCTTTTTACCTTTTTTAAGCTCGCTCTCCGATTTTACAACCTGCTGACCTTTATCCGTTTTTATTTCAAAGGCCGGTTTATCCTTACTGGCATTGCGTTTTACCTTCGCGCCTTTAATAGTTTTGGTAACCGGCTCGGTATGTGTTTTTGTAATGGTACCCTCGGCCTCGCCATTGCTCCAGTTCCAGTGTACGGTATCTCCCTTTTTCATAATGGTATTTTTGCCGGAGATGTAGCAATACGCCTGCCAATAACTATTGCCCGCTATTATATTTATCTAATTCATTTTTATTATCGAAGTAGAACCCATCTTTATAATCATCTTCTGATAGGTGCATTATAAAGTCGCGTTCAAAATACTTTTCAAATTCGGCAGAAGTTAGTTTCTTTATCGCTTTTATCGTATTCTCGTCTGCATCGGAAGAATTCCTCCTGACCGCAAATTGAGTAACGCTATCCAATTGTATTATCGTATGCTTATCATCAATCTGTCTAATCTTAACTAAAGCTGTCGCTTCTGAATAATATTCATCTACAAAAAAGTAAATATAGAATAAAGAATCCGCCATGTTTTGAATACTATCACCTGCTGCGTATTCAGATTTTAGTTTACCAAGGAGCACAGCCTTACTAAAAGGTAATTCATACTTTTTATCAATTTTTTTATTGAGAACGAACGATTCCCGCGCTTTTGATGTAGCACAAAATGAAAAGACAGCGAGCACTCCTATCATCATAGCCATGCCTAACTGCATACTGTTGCTATGTATGTTGTTATTCTTTTTATAAAAACGATAAGAAAAAGGCAAAATACCAAGAGCAATAAGGTCACCATAATCAACCACCCTGCTTAAATGCAAACCTGTAGTATGACTTACTGCATCAATAAAAGACTGCGAGAAACTACTTTTCCAAAAGATGAAAAACGCTGCAGTTGCATAATACACAAACAAGGGGCGGTTTACAAAAGCTGCAATAAAGAGCGGAAAAATGAACAATCCTGCAAAATCAGATAGCTTACCCGTAACCATCCCGGGATACTGATATTTAAGATAGAAATCGTTTAATAACAATATTAAAAGACCGGCTACAAAAGCTTTAGTTGTCAGCAGGTTCCATCTGAATGCGCTTTTCATGAGAGAGGTTATTAATAAGGTTAAAGTACACATTTATTAATAACACTTTCGCTAAAAAGCAACCCAATAAAAAAGCCTTTCAAGCAAATACTTGAAAGGCTTTTTTATTTCGGATATCGAATTTTCAATTTCGAATTTATCATCTGCACATCTGAAATCCGCACATTCGCACATCATTCACTCGCGCAGCAATGAAATTACTTCATCAGCTCGATAAAGTCATCAAACAAATACCTTGAATCGTGCGGACCAGGAGATGATTCCGGGTGATATTGTACCGAGAAGGCTTTTTTATCTTTCACACGGATACCTTCGATTGATTGGTCGTTAAGGTTAACGTGGGTAATTTCTACTTTATCAGATGCTCTTACTGCTTCGGGCACTACACCAAAACCGTGGTTTTGTGAGGTTACCTCACAATGGTCTTTAATAATGTTTTTTACCGGGTGGTTTAAACCACGGTGACCGTTGAACATTTTCTTGGTCGGGATATCGTTAGCCAAAGCCAGCAACTGGTGACCAAGGCAAATACCGAACATCGGTTTATCAGCAGCCAATATTTCTTTTACAGTTTCAACTGCGTAAGGCATAGCCGATGGATCGCCGGGGCCGTTAGAGATGAAGTAACCGTTCGGCGCAAAATCTTTTTCCATTTCGGCAAAGGTGGTTTTTGCAGGATATACCTTGGCGAAAACTTCGCGGTCGTCGAAATTACGGAGGATGTTTTTCTTAACACCTAAGTCGAGCACCGCTACACGGTACGGCGCGCTTTCGTTACCAAACGTATAAGTTTCGGTAGTTGATACCTGCGATGAAAGCTCTAAACCATCCATTGAAGGCACTTCGGCTAATTTAGCTTTCAGCTCTTCCAGGTCAAGTATCTCCGAAGAAATGATGGCGTTCATGGCACCTTTATCGCGTATGTGGCGAACCAGCTGGCGGGTATCAATGTCAGATATACCTACAATATTCTGCTCCTGAAAGTAATCCTGTATTGATTCATCGGCCTGCTTACGGCTGTAAGCTATGTTGTAGTTTTTGCAAACCAAACCGGCTATCTGTATCTTGTTTGATTCTACTTCCTCGTTGGCAATTCCGTAATTACCTATGTGCGAGTTGGTGGTCACCATTATCTGCCCGAAGTATGATGGGTCAGTAAAAATTTCCTGGTACCCGGTCATGCCTGTATTAAAACATATTTCGCCGGTAGTGGTTCCTATTTTTCCGGCTGCTTTTCCGTAAAAAACAGTTCCATCTGCAAGCAATAATACAGCCGGTAATTTGGTGTAGTTAGTCATTATAAAATAAATTAAATGATATATAAACCCGGTTTGCCTGGAGCGACGCGCCGTTAAAACTATGCGGAAGTTTGAAGTAAAGCACCCCTATTTTCACGGCGCAAAGTTACAAAATTTTAATATTGTGGTTATATAAATTTTCAATATTTTATATAAAGGGAGTTTCTAACTTTGCAAAGGCTTATTTAGCATTAAACCCCGTTACTAATGTCAGTAAATAAAGAAGTAAAAAGAGTAACTACCCACACCATTCAGGAAATGAAGAACAAGGGCGAAAAGATATCGATGCTTACCGCGTACGATTATTCTATTGCTACCATTGTGGATGATGCCGGTGTAGATATTATATTGGTGGGTGATTCGGCCTCGAACGTAATGGCCGGGCACGAAACTACCCTGCCCATTACGCTCGACCAGATGATCTACCATGCATCATCGGTGGTGCGCGCGGCAAAAAGGGCGCTGGTAGTGGTCGATCTTCCTTTCGGTTCGTACCAGGGCAACTCTAAGGAGGCATTAAATTCAGCCATCCGCATTATGAAAGAATCGGGAGCGCACGCGGTAAAAATGGAAGGCGGCATTGAAATTGCCGAATCTGTAAGCCGCATACTTACGGCCGGCATCCCGGTGATGGGCCATTTAGGTTTAACCCCGCAATCGATTTACAAGTTTGGTACTTATACCGTAAGGGCCAAAGAAGAAGCCGAAGCGCAAAAATTAAAAGAAGATGCCCTTAAGCTGCAAGAACTGGGTTGTTTTGGTGTAGTGCTCGAAAAAATACCCGCCAAACTGGGCGAAGAAGTAAGCCAAAGCCTGCAAATACCTACCATAGGTATAGGTGCAGGGCAACATTGCGACGGACAGGTATTAGTGATACACGATATGCTGGGCATTAACAAGGGCTTTAAACCTCGCTTTTTACGCCAGTACGCCAGTTTATATGATGTAATGAACGATGCCATAAAAAACTACGTAAGCGACGTAAAAGCAAACGACTTCCCAAGCGAGAAGGAGCAATATTAGTGGAAGAGTCAATAGTCGATGGTCGATAGTCCATAGACCATAGTGAAAAAACAATTGACTATGGACCATCGACTATGGTCCATGGACCTTAAAAAAGAAACATGAGCAACAACGACATTACCGATAACGATATATTATACGAGGATAATCACCTGATTGCGGTTAACAAACGCGCGGGTGATATTGTGCAGGTGGACGAAACCGGTGATGAACCGCTCGACGAAAAGGTGAAGAAATACATCGCCAAAAAGTACAGTAAACCCAACGGGGCTTTTTTGGGTGTGGTGCACCGTTTGGACAGACCAGTTAGCGGCCTCATCTTGTTCGCCAAAACCAGCAAAGCGCTCGAAAGGATGAACAACCTATTCAAAACGCGGCAGATCAGGAAGACCTATTATGCAGTGGTGCGCAACAAACCCAATCCCGAGTACGGCGACCTGGTGCACTGGCTGGTAAAAAACCCTCAAAAAAACGTTACCAAGGCGCACGACCATGAAGTACCGGGCAGTCAGCGATCTGAATTGCATTACCGTTTGGTAGGCGAAGCAGGCGGTTATTACCTGATAGAAGTTAACCCCGTCACGGGCCGACCGCATCAGATCCGTGTGCAGCTATCAACCCTTAACTGCCCTATAGTTGGCGATAATAAATATGGTTACCCAAGAGGCAGTCTGCGCAGATCTATAAGCTTGCATGCGCGTAAGTTGCAGTTCATCCACCCTATTAAAAAAGAGCCTATTGAGATAAAGGCGCCATTGCCAAAAGATGGTTTTTGGGAGAAGTTTGCGCACCTGATGCAGTAAGTATGGTTTAAAAAAATCGGCTTTATAATAATACGAAACTATTACACCCGTTTAACAAGAAGAATATCGGGGCAAAGGCATATTTTTACCGCTGTCTTTTCCTCACGAAAACCAATGAACAGGAACACATTCGCATTTATATTTTCAGTATTAGCTATCACGCTGTTGTATTACTCGTGCAAAAAAGAGAAGAACGCCACTATCGCGCCCCTGCTTGCCAGCGGTTCGTGGCAACTGGCATCGGCACAGGTTACCAGCTACACCGGCGATACGCAGGATAGTTTGGTAAAGCTGGATTCGGGTTGTGTGTTTAAGCAAATCTTTACCTTTAAAGCCGATAATACCTGCACGTTTACTAATTACCATTGCCAGGAATCAACCACTACGGGCAATTGGTCGTTATCAAACGACAGGCTGTTCCTTATTTCAGATATCGCATTTCAGGATACTACGGTTATCGGCAAGGCCAGGGTATTTGAAAATTCGCGCATTGTAAACCTTGGGCAGTATTCGCTCGTATTAGAGGTAGGCGATATTCAAACCAATTACGGGTCCAGGCAAAAACGCAGGATAGCCAGATATGGGTTTATTCGTCAAAAAACGCAATAAATAGTAATTAAATCAGCAAAATTTTATATTTGAGTCAATTACAACAATAATCTGTCTGCCATTTTGAAAAAACGAATAGCTATTTTCGCCTCCGGTTCAGGTTCAAATGCCCAAAAAATAATGGAGCATTTTAAGCGCCATAACGACGCTGAAGTGGTTATCATATTAACCAATAATCCGCAGGCTTACGTATTGCAACGGGCTGATAATTTTGAGATTCCCTCCCATATTTTTACCCGTGATGAGTTTTACAAAAGCGACGAGGTAATACACTTACTCAAAAACCTGCATGTAGACCTCATTGTACTGGCAGGCTTTTTATGGCTGGTACCACAATCACTGCTGAAGGCATTCCCCAATAAGATCATCAACCTGCACCCTGCCCTGCTGCCTAAATACGGCGGTAAAGGTATGTATGGCGACAATGTACACAAAGCTATTTTGGCAGCCGGCGAAGATGAATCGGGCATTACCATCCACTTTGTTAATGAGCAATTTGATGAAGGTGAGGTGATCCACCAGTCGCGCTTTAAAATTGAACCCGGCGATACGCTTGAAATGGTTAAATTTAAAGGCCAGCAACTGGAGCACCACCATTTTCCGAGGGTGGTTGAAAATTTGTTGAAGAGGATGAAGAGTTAACCATGATTTTCTTGAAAAGGACCATGATTTACCTGATTTTAACAAGTATCCGATAATTGACCATGATTTTCTTGAAAGAAGCATGATTTGCCTGATTTTAACACTTCACCGATAACTGACTATGACTTCTCCTGAAAAGAAACTTGATTCACTTGATTTAGAAACGGGTATCCCGGAGATTCACTCTTCTGAGCAGCGCGATGATGCTTATCCTGGTTGGGTAATTAAGGGTGTAAGAGATTCTTTAGATCAAGCAAAACAGGGTAATCTTATTGCGTATACCGACATTAAAGCGATGCTTGATCTTAAATAAATTGCTGGTAAAACCTTGATAAAATGCTTTTCCGGGGCTTTTTTATACTTAATTGGGCTGCACCAAAATACCCGTTAAATACGCCCGATTTTTCTCCGCAAAAAAACTGATTTTCAATCGCAATTCTCTGAGCAGTAATCACTACCTTTGCGGCTCAAAATTTCGATAGTACATGAGCAATCCAGTTCAAATAAAAAACGCTTTAATTTCTGTTTATTATAAAGACAACCTTGAGCCCATCATTCACGAGCTTAACCGTCTTGGTGTAACCATCTATTCAACCGGCGGTACCGAGACTTTTATCCGTAACCTGGGTGTTGATGTTGTTGCCGTTGAGGATCTTACCTCTTACCCTTCTATATTAGGCGGCCGCGTGAAAACGCTGCATCCAAAAATATTCGGCGGTATACTGGCACGCAGAAGTTTCGACAGCGACGAGCAGCAACTGGCCGAATACCAGATCCCCGAAATTGACCTGGTAATTGTTGATCTTTATCCGTTCGAAGAAACCGTACAATCGGGCGCCGGGCAGGAAGATGTGATCGAAAAGATCGACATCGGTGGTATCTCACTTATCCGCGCAGCAGCCAAAAACTTTAAAGATGTAGTTATTGTTGCCTCTAAAAACGATTACGGCGTACTGGAAGATATCCTGAAAACACAGGACGGCAAAACCACTATCGACCAACGCAAAAAATTCGCGCATAAAGCATTCAATATCTCTTCAAATTATGATACTGCCATTTTCCAGTATTTTAATGAAGAAGATCCGCTGCCGGTTTTCAAACAAAGCATACAAACCAGCCAAACCCTGCGTTACGGCGAAAACCCGCATCAAAAAGGCACTTTTTATGGTAACCTTGATGCTATGTTCACCAAACTGCATGGCAAAGAGCTTTCATACAATAACCTGGTAGATGTTGACGCCGCCGTTGCCCTTATCGATGAATTTACCGAGCCTACCATCGCCATTTTAAAGCACACCAACGCTTGTGGCATTGCCTCACGCAGCTTTATTAAAGAAGCCTGGATAGATGCTTTGGCCTGCGACCCTGTATCGGCCTTTGGCGGTGTGATCATCGCTAACGATGAAATTGATGCCGAAACCGCTACCGAGATCAGCAAGATATTTTACGAAGTACTGATTGCCCCTGCTTATACCGATGAGGCTATACAAATACTGCAAAGCAAAAAGAACCGTATCATACTGATCCGCCAGCGTGTGGAGTTGCCTGCTAGACAATTTAAAACATTGCTTAACGGTGTAATTGAGCAGGATAAAGACAATACCGTAGAAGGCCCGGCACAAATGAACGCCGTTACCAACAGAAAGCCTACCGAAGTCGAATTGAAAGACCTTTACTTTGCCAACAAAGTAGTTAAGCATACCAAATCGAACACTATTGTTTTCGCTAAAAACAACCAGTTAATGTCGAGCGGTGTTGGGCAAACTTCAAGGGTTGATTCATTAAGGCAAGCGGTATTAAAAGCGCACAGCTTCGGGTTCGATCTTAACGGTGCTGTAATGGCGTCTGACGCGTTCTTCCCTTTCCCTGATTGCGTGGAGCTGGCGGCCGAAGCAGGCATTACCGCGGTACTGCAACCGGGCGGTTCAATAAAAGATCAGGATTCAGTTGACATGTGCAACGAAAAAAACATTTCAATGGTAACCACCGGAGTTCGCCATTTTAAACATTAATAATTAAAACACAATAAACATTATAATTTAACGCTTAAAGAACAATTGATTGATTAATAAGCGTAATTTTATAACCGTTGCACCATAATTTGAAGCAAAAAGCCAATGGGTCTGTTTAACTTTTTTACACAAGAAATTGCCATTGATCTGGGTACCGCAAATACTCTGATCATTCATAATGATAAAGTTGTTGTTGATGAACCATCGATAGTAGCATTTGACAGAAAGACCAATAAAGTTATCGCTATTGGGCGCCAGGCCATGCAAATGGAAGGTAAAACACATGATAACATCCGAACGATACGTCCGCTTAAAGACGGTGTAATTGCCGACTTTGACGCTGCCGAATACATGATTCGCGGGATGATCAAAATGATCAACTCGGGTAAAGGCTGGTTCTTCCCGTCGTTACGTATGGTGATCTGCATCCCATCGGGTATTACCGAGGTAGAGAAACGTGCCGTACACCAGTCTGCCGAAAAAGCGGGCGCTAAAGAGGTTTATCTTATCCACGAGCCAATGGCTGCCGCGGTAGGTATCGGTATTGATGTGGAAGAGCCTATGGGTAACATGATCATCGATATTGGTGGTGGTACTACCGAGATCGCTGTTATCGCGCTTTCGGGTATCGTGTGCGACCAATCTATCCGTGTAGCCGGTGATAATTTTGATGCCGACATTGTTCAGTACATCCGTCGCCAGCACAACATCATGATTGGTGACCGTACTGCCGAGAAGATCAAAATTGAAGTAGGTGCCGCGTTGCCTGAACTGAGCGATCCACCGGCTGATTTTGCCGTACAAGGTCGTGATTTGATGACAGGTGTGCCAAAGCAGATCATGGTATCATACACCGAGATCGCGCACTGCCTTGATAAATCGATATCAAAAATTGAAGAAGCTATTTTAAAAGCATTGGAGATTACCCCTCCCGAGCTTTCAGCAGATATTTACCAAACAGGTATTTACCTAACCGGCGGCGGTGCATTACTGCGCGGTTTAGATAAACGTGTTGCTGCCAAAACCAAACTACCGGTACACGTAGCCGAAGATCCGCTGCGCGCGGTAGTACGCGGTACAGGTACAGCACTTAAAAACATCGGTAATTTTAAATTCTTAATGCAATAATATTAGTTGTAAGTTGTGAGTTACGGGTTGTGTGTATGATAACCTGCAACTCACAACCCGCAACTTACAACTCTTTTTAACAGATGCGTAACCTCCTGATATTTATCACTAAGTATAGCGCATTCTTCCTGTTCCTGATTTTTGAGGTTATTTCCCTTGTTATTTTCATTAATTACAACGGGTTTCAAAAGGCATCGTTCATCAATACCTCTAACGAGGTGGTGGGCAACCTGTATAACCGCGTAAATGATTTTTACGATTACCTTTCGCTCAAACAAATAAACGATAACCTTGCACAGGAGAACGCCAAGTTGCGCAGCCAGCTAAGGGCATCGTATTATATTGACAGCGTAAGCAAACACAGCGTTAACGATACCGTATACAAGCAGCAGTACAGCTACATTGATGCCCGGGTGATCAATAACTCCACCAACAAACGGCTTAACTACCTTACCCTTAACAAAGGCGCTAAAGAAGGTATTGCCAAGGGCATGGGTGTAATTTGCGCTACCGGCGTGGTGGGTGTAGTGGTAAAAACATCCGATCATTTTGCCACGGTGCGTTCGTTATTGCATAAAGATTCGCGCATTAGCGCCATGCTGGCCTCCTCACGGGAGGGCGGTACATTTACCTGGAACGACGACCTGAATCCTTTCATGGGGATCCTGTCGGAAGTATCCAACAACGCGCAGCCGCATTTGGGCGACTGGGTGGTTACCTCGCAATACTCGCTGTTCCCGATGGGGATCCACTTGGGCCGAGTAAGTAATTTGCATGCCAAAGCGGGTGGCTTTTTCCTGAATATGGAAGTGCGCATGGCTGTTGACTTTAGCAAGCTGGAATACGTATACGTGGTTGACAATAAATTAGCACAGGAACAAATAGGACTGGAGGCCCAGCAAAAGCAAGAGAAAGATGAATAGAATTATCATTGCCAATTTTGTACGTTTCGTGGTGCTGATATTCATACAGGTTTTCCTGTTGAAGAATGTTACAGTATACGGCCTATCAACGCCCTACCTGTACATTTTATTTGTAATGTTGCTGCCGTTTGAAACCCCTAACATCCTGCTGTTCCTGCTGTCATTTTTAATAGGTATAAGTGTTGATGCTTTTTACGATACGCCTGGCTTGCATGCCGCGGCCACAGTATTGCTGGCTTTTGTGAGGGTATTGTTTATTAGCGTTACCGTACAAAAAGAGAGTTTTGATACCGAGCCGCAGCCAACTATGGGCAGTATGGGTTTCAGGTGGTTTCTTACTTATGCAACGCTGTTAACCCTGTTTCATCATTTTCTGTTGTTCAATCTCGAAGTTTTCCGCTTTTCTGAAATACAATACACACTAAGCCGCTTTTTATTGAGTTCATTATTTACTATATTTTTGCTTTTGGTTTCGGGCTTACTATTTTTCAGAAAGAAGAGAATATAAATGAACAGTTTTTTTGAGCGCAGGTACATTATTGCAGGTATTTTCATCACCATTGTACTGGTGCTGCTCGCCCGTCTTTTTTATATCCAGATAGTTGACGACCGTTACCTGCTATACGCCGAAAAAAACGTTATCCGCAAAACCATCCTCTACCCTGCCCGCGGGCCAATTTTAGACAGGAACGGCAAAGTACTGGTTCAAAACGAACCGGTTTACGATATTATGGTAGTACCCAAACAAGTGCTGCCATTTGATACCGCCGAGTTTTGCTCATTGATAGGCATTGATAAAGAAGGCTTTGATAAACGCTTTACTAAAGCCAAAAAACATTCGCCTTACCTCGCTTCCATATTTGAGAAACAGCTATCGGTAGAGTTTTACCGTACCTTGCAGGAACGCCTGTCTGATTTCCCCGGCTTTTTCGGGCAATTGCGTTCGGTACGTACTTATCCGGATTCATCGGCGGCACAGTTCCTCGGGTTTATCGGCGAGGCTAACGATAAAGATATTAAACGCTCAAACGGCTATTATCGCCTGGGCGATTACGTGGGGATTTCCGGTGTAGAAAAAGCTTACGAAAGCACCCTGCGTGGTCAGCGCGGTGTGCAAAACCAAATGGTTGATTCGCGCAACGTGGCTAAAGGCCGTTATGCCAATGGTGCGTTTGATACCGTGGCCGTGGCTGGTGAGCGCCTTATCTCCTCTTTAGATTCGCGCATACAACGCCTCGGCGAAAAGCTGATGCAAAACAAAGTAGGCAGTATCGTAGCCATTGAACCATCAACCGGCGAAATACTCTGCTTTGTAAGCAGCCCTACTTATGATCCTAACTTATTGGTTGGCAGGCAGCGTGGTAACAATGTGGCCAAATTATATAAAGACCCTTACAAACCATCGTTCATTCGCCCTATAGGGGCTTATTACCCTCCGGGATCATCATTTAAGCCCCTAAGCGCGCTTATCGCCCTGGAGAAAGGAATTATTACGCCACAAACCACATTCTTCTGCAATGGCGGTTACCAGGCGGGCGGGCACTTTGTACGCTGTACCCACCACCATGGCAATACCAACTTAACGCTGGCTATTGCAGGTTCGTGCAATGCCTATTTTGATAATGTTTTCAATAAACTGATCAACAGCAACGGCGCCAAACAAACATCGGCCACATATACCGATTGGAAAGCAAGGGTGAACCAGTTCGGTTTTGGTGTAAAGCTGGATATTGATATGCCCAACGAAGGCCGTGGTTATGTACCACCTGCCCTGCGTTACGATAATACTTATGGTGTAAATCACTGGCGTGCCAATACCATTATTTCTTTGGCTATTGGTCAGGGTGAGTTGCTGGCCACTCCGCTGCAACTGGCCAATATTGAATGTACCATTGCCAATCACGGTTATTACTACAAGCCCCACCTGATAAAGGCTATTGGCGATAAAAACGTTATTAAAGACGAGTTTACCAAAAGGAACTATGTAGGTATCGACGCACAATATTTTGAACCCGTTATCGACGGGATGCAAAGTGTGGTGGAGTACGGTACCGGGCATGGCTCAAAAATACCAGGCATTGTAATGTGTGGTAAAACAGGTACGGCGCAAAATCCGCATGGTAAAAACCACTCGCTATTTGTGGCTTTCGCTCCGCGCGATAATCCTAAAATTGCCATAGCCGTAGTAGTTGAAAACTCGGGCGACGGCGGTACCTGGGCAGCACCAATCGCCAGTTTCATTGTAGAGAAATATTTGCGCGATACCATTACCCGCCGTTCATCGGGCATTTACCCCGAGTATTATATGAATGCCAACCTGCTGCCAAGTTTGGGCAACAAGCCGAAACCAAAACTCGCTAAGCCTGATAGTTTAAAGCAACAGCAAGGACAACCTGCTACCGATACTACTAAAAAGATAGAGCTGAAATCGGCAGGAAGAAAAAAGACGAAGAAAGCAAATAACCCATACATAGCCTACCAATCAAAAAGGAGGGAAAATGAGTAGTCAGCGCAGCCCGTTCTTTAATGTTGATTGGTTAACCATCCTCATTTATCTGGCACTTTGTACCATAGGCTGGTTCAACATACATGCCGCTGTGTACGATGAAGAGCACCGCAGCCTTGTTGATTTGAGTACGCAGTACGGCAAGCAGTTCATCTACATCCTGTCGTCGTTACTGATCGCTTTGATTATCCTGCTGCTTGATGCCCGCTTTTTCAGCGCGCTGGCACCTCCATTTTACGTGGTAACCATGCTGCTGCTGATACTGGTATTGGTGATAGGCCGAAACGTGGGCGGTAACCAGGCATGGATACCGCTTGGAGGCGGCTTCCGCTTGCAACCCTCGGAGTTCGCTAAGTTTACTACCTGTTTGTTATTGGCCCGTTATTTAAGCGGCACTAATATCAGCATATCCGATCCGCAATCGTTTTTTACGGCGGCAGGCATCATCCTGTTCCCCATGATATTGATCATTTTACAGCCCGATGCCGGTTCAACACTGGTGTTTTGCTCCTTGATATTTGTATTGTATAGAGAAGGCCTATCGCCCTACTTCCTCATATTTATAGCGCTATCCATTACGCTGTTCGTGCTGGCGTTGCTAATGAATCAATGGTATTTGGTAGGCGGCGTTACCTTGCTCACGGGCTTACTGGTGTTCTTCAACCTGCGCAACCGTAAGTTCGTTACCAATATGGTGGTAGGGCTGGTATTGTCGCTGGTATTTATATTTGCCATAAAACCCATTTATTACAACGTTTTAAAAACCCACCAAAGGGCACGTATCGATGAAATATTGGGAATCACTACCGACCTTAAAGGGATAGGCTATAACGTAAACCAATCAAAAATAGCCATTGGTTCGGGGCAGCTTTGGGGTAAAGGATACTTACAGGGTACACAAACCAAATACTCTTTCGTACCCGAGCAAAGCACCGACTTTATTTTCTGTACCATTGGCGAAGAATGGGGCTTTGCAGGCTCATTGGTGGTGCTTGGTCTGTACCTTTTTCTGCTGTTAAGGGTGATAAAGATCGCCGAGCGACAGCACATGCCTTTCTCGCGTATTTACGGCTACGGTGTGGCTTCTATCATCTTCTTCCACGTGGTGATCAATATTGCTATGACGATAGGTTTAATGCCGGTAATTGGTATCCCCTTACCCTTTATCAGTTACGGAGGGTCGTCGTTATGGAGTTTTACAATATTGGTATTCATCCTGCTCAAATTAGATTCAAACAGAACGGGATATTCGTATTAACGAATTACAAACTGCATATAACAGAACGGCCCTGATGATATTCATCAGGGCCGTTCTGTTATATACTTCCTATTAATTGGCGTAACGCCTTCTTAACAGGTTAAAGAACTTTTCGGATGTTTGCGGTTTAGCATCCCAGTTATTTTTGGCTACGTAGTTGGAGTTCAGGAAACGCTCGGCTTCCTCAAAATTATTGAAACGGTTAAGTATCTCAACAGCTTCGCTGTAGGCAAGGCTGTAACCGTTAAACAAATCTTTCACAAACAGCAATTTATCATTCAGCGTAATGGCCGATTTCAAATCACTGATCGGTTGCTGCACAGGCGCGCTCTTCTCTGCCATTTGCACCGAGATGCGCTGATTGATAGTAACCGGTTCGGCATCGCCCCTGCTATCAACAGAAGTAATTACCTGCTGTATCACTACCTCGGGTATTGCTACAGGTGCAAGCGGGGCCACATAAACAGGCTCTACCTTAACAACCGGTTCCGGCTCGGGTTCAGTTATCCTTGCTACTGGTGTAACTATAGGAGCTTCTTCTTCAATATCTTCTTCCTGTTCGTATACCTCATCATCCTCTTTTTCCCAAGCTTCCACTTCTGCATCATCTACAATAAGTTCGTGCCTTATCGGTTTTGGCGCTTCGGATTCAATAGCTGGTTCAGCCTCTTCGGGTTTATCTTCAATAACAGGTTTTACTTGCTGTACTACTGGTTCAAAAAAACGCTGCTCGTAAACGTGCTCTGCCTTTTCGGGTGCAGGTGGTGAAATGGGTGCAACCGGTTCCGGCTTAGGCTCTGCAATTGGTGGGGCTTGCTGTACAACTGGTGGAGGTGGCGGCAAAACCGGAGGCACAACTTCAACTGGCGGCGGTGGTGTAAGTATAACCTGTATTACTTTTGCCGGTTCTTCTGGCGCTTGCGCAACTGCAGGAGCTACCGGTTCAACGTGCGCGGGTAAAGCCTTTGCTTGCGCCGCCGACTGTACGGTTAACTTATACAGTATTTCCGAGTGGTCTTTCAGGAAGTTGGAGTTGGCAACAAAAAGTTCGAGTTCTAATTCGTTTAAATCGGTGGGATCGTCTTTTAAATAATCGTATTGTTCATTTAGTTCTTTTAAAATAACGCCTATCTTTTTAAATACGTCCTGTTGCTTCATGGCTTATATATGATAATATGCTACTCAAAAATAACATTAAATTCTGATATTAGTTTCTTTAAAAGTGCGAATGGTGTTTACTGAAGATATATTTAAGAGGAAGAACGAAACCGGTGGAAGTGTGGAAGTTATATGCGGATCAATGTTCTCGGGCAAAACCGAAGAACTGATACGCCGCCTTAACCGTGCCCGCATAGCACGCCTGAGCGTGCAGATATTTAAGCCCAAAACCGATACCCGGTACGATGAAAATGCCATTGTATCGCATAGCGCGCTGTCATTTCCATGCGTGGCTATCGATAATTCGGCATCGATATTATTGTTTTATAACGGCGAACACGTGGTGGCTATTGACGAAGCCCAGTTTTTTGATGCCGATCTGGTTGAAGTATGCAATACGCTTGCCGCTAAAGGCGTGCGTGTAATAGTTGCCGGCCTGGATATGGATTTCAAAGGTCGCCCGTTTGGCCCAATGCCCGCGGTAATGGCCATAGCCGAATCGGTTACCAAACTGCATGCCGTATGTGTGAGGTGCGGTAATCCGGCCTTGTACTCCTACCGTATTGTACCCGGCGAAGACAAGATATTGCTGGGTGAAACCGAAAGTTATGAGCCGCGCTGCCGTAATTGCTATAATATCGTTTAGTTTTCTATCATAAATAGATACAAAAATAGCGCCTGGCTAAAACAAAAGGGGCACCTTTAATTGTTAATAGGTATAAGTAATTTATAAACTAAAATTATAAACCAACGCGCAAGTGGGTTTATAATGGGTAATCCCGCCCATGTTTATCAATTGTAAACGCTCAGCAAAATGGCTAAAAAGGTATTTGTAATTGAAGATGATAAAGACATACGCGAAACTATTGTGTATGTACTGGAAGAAGAGAACTACGAGGTTTTTTCTTCAGAAGACTCTAAACTTCTTAAGCATATTGATACCCATAAGCCCGATATTATTTTGCTGGATAACTGGCTAACCGACTGGAAGAGTGACGCCAACGGCCAGCAGATCAGCAAAGAGCTGAAAAACAACCCGGCTACAAAGCATATACCTGTAATTATTATTTCGGCAGTTAGTAATGTAAAGGAAATTGCCGAGGCGGGGGAAGCCGACGGTTACCTCATGAAACCTTTCGACGTAAAAGAGCTTGTAAACATTGTAAAAAAGTTTGCTTTGTAAGCGCTACACGCACTTACAAAGCAAACTACATAAACCACCCTATCTGTTAACAGTAACGTAGCTTGACGTTTCTACGTTCTGATTAAGAAATATCTCGGCCCTTAAGCCACTTTCCCTCACTGCTTTAGTAAAATCGTAATTTACCTTTTTGTGCACTTGCGGCGATAATAGCTGCTCATGTTTAATGAGGTAGGCCAGTATATAAACTCGTGTTGTTTTATAGTTCAATTGCTCGGCTACCTGCTGTATGTATTTCAGCTCATCAACCGTGGTTTGAATGCGGTTGGTAAATATGGCCGCCTTTATTTTAAGGGTATGGTACATTACCTTCATAAACGGCGTAAAAGCATGTTCGTTTTTGGCATGTACCTGCACCATGGTATTATAGATCTTCAGGCCTTCATCAATTTTACCGGCCAGGAAACACCTATCGGCCGTCATGGCGCTTAATATAAAGCCATAGCCCGAGGTAGAATCGCCTTCATCTTTGTAGCATTTTTTAATGGCATTGATAAAGCGTAAGCCTTTTTGCGCGTTGTTGCAGATAGAAGTACTGAACACCGCCATCAGCAATACCAAATCGTTACCGCTCTTGTGCTCCAGGCTCTCCTCCGCAGGCGGATTGAAGTAGAAAGCGGTAACATCAGAGAAGTATTCTTTTTTAAATATGCCGTATTTTAAGTAGTAGTAAATAGCATCAAGGCAATTCAGCGGGTTAATAACAAACTTGGCTAAATCTTCATTGGCATAATCTTTCAGTTTGGTGAGGCACCAGTCCAGCTTGTTTACATCCAGCTTAACCACCGCGTTAATGGCTATTGCAGTGTAGGCTGTAATTTGCTGCACACGGGTAAGATCAAACTTGAGCAATATGGCCAGTGTTTTTTCATATTCGGGGTGGATAAACTCAAACCCTATAAAATAATCGAAGATGTCTTTTATGCAGTTGTGCTTACCATACGATTTAGCCGATTCGGCATGTACCGACAAACATTCCTTTTCAAACAATTCGGCCAAAAAGATGAGCAGATCAGCTTTTTGATTGGCTGTTAAATTGGTTTCGGTAAGTGCCTTAAAACTCTTTTGCTGATCGCTCTTAACGGCGTAAATAATACACCATTTTAATACCGGCAGCTTAATGGCATCTTTATCAAACAGATCATTTATAGTACGGATCAGCTTGCTGTTAAACACATAATCGTTAGCAAGCAACAGTTTTTTAGCTATGGTATACTCCAGAAAGTCTTTATTGGCAAACTGAATAAGTGTATTGTACTGTATACCCGAACTGGCATTTAATTCGCGCAGGAAGCCTACGCTTAGTAGTTCCTGATAAGCATGGCTGTACTGCTTTAAAACAGCGTTCACCTTCAGCTTATCAATGGCGTAAGTTCTGTTCTTAAAATCAATCTCGTTTATCAGTTCGTTAAGCAGCAATATTTTTTCGGCCGAGTAATGGCCGAGGTATACTTTATTGAGGATGAACGTTGATATGAGGTCATATATACACACATGATCAATATTGTTCAGCGAAAAATTGTCTTTATTGTTTTTATAGTAGAACTGAAAATAAAGCGGGTGATTAAACTTTTCGGCTACTTCAAGGCTAACGTTGCTATCAACCGCCGGGTTTATCTTTTTGCTCAACTCCCCTATTTCCTGTATACTGAACAGAGGCACATTAATGCTGTCGTTGTCATTTTCGGCAAAGCCGGTGAACCAGGCCATACTACTGTTCAATTCGTGGCGGTAATTGATCCACGAGGCCGAGCGCATGGTAAGCACCATTTTAAACCACTTGTGCGATTGGTAAAGCGCGAACACATCCAGCACCTGGTTCAGCAATAGCTGAAACTGGTCTGTTTTGAACATGTGCTCATCAAACCCGTCTATTATAAGGTAAAAGTTGCCGCCCTGTTTTTGCTTTTCGTTCAGCAGCAAAGCCACATTGTCTTCATGCGAAAAACCGAGTAAGGATAGCAGCCAGTCGTTGATATCGCGCCCGCTTAAAAACACGTTCATTAAAGCACTGCTGCTAAAAAACAATATGATATCGTTATTATTGGTTTTGGCATTCAACTCAAAACGTTCCTCAATCCAGTGGCAAAGGGCGATGGTTTTACCATAACCTGCCGGGGCAGATAAAATAGTGGCTGTGTAGTTCTCCTCCAAAAATATCTCAAAGTGCTGGTTCAGGAACCGCCTTTTAATGGTTTGGCTATAGGGTATGCCCGATTTATTTTTTAATGCCTGCAGCGTAAAGCTGGTTATTTTATCGGCATTATGTTTAAGGGTATCCCAGGTGAGGTTACGTGATGATTTGGTAGCCTGTTTGTTTTCTTGTTTGGCGCAAAAATCATCCCATCCTTTATACCCGCAATATTGCGCTAAAACATCAATAGTAAATAAAGATGGCTTAAATTTACAATAAGCAAATCCATACACACGTTTTAAGGTTGTTTCGCTGATCCTTTGTTTGGTTTTATTCAGAATAAGCAACGATATCACCTTGCAATCGCAGGGGGCGATATTTTCATAACCGGAAGTCTCTAAAACACATGTTTTAAGGGCTTCAAAATAATGGGGCAAAAACATACTCATAACAAGATCGGTTTATATGATTATTTGAGCAACGGCTAAAATATGTATTTTCTCTTTAATTAAGTTTTAACTCTAAATATATTACGTTACGAACAAAAGAATTGTATTAGGTTATCAAAATTGCCGTTATGAACAAAATGAATAAGGTTCTGTTCAGTGGCTATTCTGCTGTTCGACTTAAAGTGTGGTTAACATTACTACGAGAGATATCATCAATTGGTTTGTGAATACATACCAATGAACAAAATGAACAAATTTTACTCAGCAATGACCAACCTGATACATTCGCTTACTGTGAGGTCTTCAAAAACAATACCCGGTGTTATAATTCGGCCTGTGTTGTACGTAGCGGCAATATTTTGCAAACTCAGCTCCAACCTGCGGCAAAGTTCCCTGTCTTTTTCATAACCTATAGCACTTAGGGTTAGCTGCCCTCTTAAGTTATACGGTTTACTAATTGGTAAACCACAAACATAAAGTATCTCGGCCTTAATATGGTTGCTAATAAATATTTTATTCATTTTGGGGGGGTCAGCTTTTGCCACAGTTTAATAAATTAAGTTAAGAATTAACCGGGCATTATCCAAAATGTAAATAGCTGTTTTAAAGCACCTAATGTATGGATGATCGCACACTCCCGTAACCCGGACGCGCTACCCGAAAAGATCTAAAAATGTATACTAAAGGGAATTGTTAGTATTCTGAAATACAGAATACCCTTTACCGTTAAAAATACCTTTTACAAGCCACAGAGTGTGCAGGTATTAATACGTGTTTTTTTAATCAGGTAGTAATACCTGCCTGCTAAAACGGGAGTTTGAACAGGTTATGTTTTATAGCGAAAAGTACCAGGCCCGCAGTGTTACGACAGCCCGTTTTTAAGATAAGATTGTTGCGATGCCCCTCTACCGTGCGCACACTCAAATATAGTGCCGTAGCAATTTCGGCATTACTGTATTCTTTGCATATCAGCTCCAGTAATTGCTTTTCCCGCTCGGTTAGTTTGATGGGGATGGTATTGAAATTCTTTTGTATTTGAAACTTGTGGTTCTCGCTGTTTTTGATGGCCTTCAGCACATTTGCGTTAAAGTAAAATCCTGCCGTATGTACTGTATTTATGGCCAGTATCAATTCGTCCTTATTACAGTTTTTGGCCAGGTAGGCTGCCGCCCCCGCCGCCACCATCTGGGTGATGAGCCGCTCGTGCACATGTACTGATAGTATCACCACTTTTAAACCCGGGTATTGTTCGTGCAGGATCCTGTTCAGTTCAATACCGTTCATATCCGGCATATCCATATCTATAATGGCTACATCCACCTGTTCATCAAGCGCGGCAAGCTTATCTAAAAAATCCTGCCCGTGTTCGGCTTCGGCCACCAGCTTAAAATCGGCAACGGTGTTAACCAACAATGCCAGGCTTTGCCTGAAAAGGTTTTGATCATCAACTATTGCAACATTTATCGTAGCCATCTCTCGTACGCCTTAAGCCTTTACTGTATATTTTATTTGTATAGCGAAACCTTTGCCGGCGGCAGTATCAATTGTATATACCGCCCCGATGTTTGATAACCGGCTTTCTATGTTTTGCAAACCCATACCCGGGCTGGTTAAAACCGAACTATCTATACCCTTACCGTTATCTTTGTAAGTAATCAGCAAAATATCATTTTCCTGCGAGAATATCACCGAGGTTTCGGTAGCGCCGGCATGCTTTATGGTATTATTGAGCAACTCCTCTAAAACCCGGTACAGCGCGGTGGCCGCTGGCAGTGCCACTTGTTCTACCAGTTGAGCCGCGTCGTTCACCAGGGTAACGCATAACTTCCCCGACTGGTTAATGTAGTTACAATGTTCTTCCACAGCCGAAACAAGGCCGTAATAGCTGAGCGTGGTTGGCGAAAGATTATGCGAAATATTGCGCACGTCCTTAATTACTTTATCTATGATGTTTTTGGTAGATGAAATAAAATCTTTATGCCCGGTAGCCGTGTCTTCCGGATTGAACATATCGATGATCAGCCGCAGACTTGATAGCGCCGTACCTACATCGTCGTGCAGATCGCGCCCCACACGTTTACGCTCAATCTCCTGCGATTCTATCACCGCGTTAAGCAATTCCTTCTGGTGCTCCAGCTCGGCCTTTTGAAGGCGCTGGCGCTGCTTTAACAGCCGGTTTTGGTTACGGATATTGATTAGGATAAATGATACCACCAAAAGCAGGGTTCCGGCTATGGCAATGATCACTAAAATAAATATACTGTCGTTAGTGCTTTGCATTAATATAATATTACCGCAAAATAAAACATATTATGCACTATGCATGCATTAAATGGCCTAATTTATCTGTAAGGATAGTTTTGCATTTACTAAAACCTATTGCAAATAAAACATATTCGGTAATGAGCAAAGTATCATGAACCACTAAAACAATATCGAACAAATGCCTTTTACCTGTAACCAGGTAGTTAAAAAAGATGAACATAAACAGGTTTGAAGCATAGTAAACAAGTATTCCTGTATTGATCCAGTTAAGGCCATTGCTACTCCATGATATATTTTCATCAACAATATTTTGCCGGTTTATAAAATATGTACCGTACACCATTGTTATTATTACTTCAATCGGCCTGGTGTAAGTATTGAATTCTATTTTATTCTGCACAAACAAAAAGTTACCAATACACAACAGTGCAAAAACAACAATGAGCGGGATGATTATCTTTTCCCATTTTTTACCAAAAACCTGTAAATAAAAAAGCGACAAAAAGAAAAACTCGAAGATGGTATAAATATGAAAGATAAACGTGGTGTAAAACCCCTGTCCGATTAACACCCAATGGATTGTGTTAACCACCCCGGAAAACAATACAAACCAAAGGATTACCTTATACGCCCGTGAAAGCCATTTATAATTAACAAAGGCAATAAATAAAGGAATTAGAACCGAGGACGGAACAATGTATTTAATATAGAAAAGCACCATCTCAATTTACAAAATCACAATATACTTCATTAACTCAGTACAGGTAGATGTGATTATTTAAATTTTCATTCTGATGGCAAAGATACAGCTTTTTCCGATTTGCATTTGTAAAAGCCAATTGCAAACAATACATATTCTGCAATCATAAGTGTATCGTGTAAAGACATAGCTATTTCGAACATATATCTTTCACTATTAACCAAAAAATTAAAAAAGACAAATACGAACAAGTTCGATGCATAATAAATTAGAATTCCGGTATTTATCCAATTAAGGCCATCGCTTCCCCAGGATGCATCCCGCTCAACATTGTTTTGCCTATTAATAAATAACATGCCGTAGAGCATAACTATTATAGCTTCTATAGGCCTGGTATAGGTATTAACCTTATCCCCATTTTGCAAAAACAAATAATTGTAGATACACCATAATGAAAACAAAGCAATAAGCGGAATAATTATTTTACGTGTGTCCTTTCCAAATACCTGCAAATAAAAAAGCGACAAAAATAAAAATTCGAAAACGGTATAAATGTGAAAAATGAATGATGTATGAACTCCCTGATGAGACAATGCTATTACTATGCCATTAACGATAGCTGAAAATAAAACAAACCAAAAAATAATTCTAAAAGCGGGAACAGGAATTCGGTAGTTCCGAAAGCCAATGAATAAGGGAATAAGAACAAAAAAAGGTACAATATATTGAATGTAGAAGCTTAGCATTTTATTGATTATAAGAGCATCGCAAGCATAGCCTTGTGTAATTTCTAAGCTACTGGTAAAGAGCTTTTTGTCTTTACCCTGCATTTACTAAACCCTATTGCAAATAGTACATATTCTGTAATCAGGAGGGTATCGTGAACTGTCCAAACCACATTAAACATATATCGTTCAGTTGTCAGTAAGTAATTATTAAAAATAAACACAAAGAGACAAGAAACGTAATATATCAAAATGCCTGCATTTATCCAGTTAAGGCCATCAGTACTCCAAGAAACAATTTCATCCATGTCATTTTGCCTGTTAATAAACAGCATGCCATAAATCATTACTATTATTACTTCTATTGGTCTTGTATAAGTATTAAATTCTATTTTATTCTGTACAAATAAAAAATTGCAAACACACAGTAATGAGAAAATAACAATTAACGGAATTATTATTTTTCGCCAACTTTTTCCGAATAGTTGCAGGTAAAAAAGTGACAAAAATAAAAATTCGAAAATGGTATAAATATGAAAGATGAAGGTCGTATATACACCCCGCTCAATTAATACCCAATTAATCGCGTTAACCACACTCGAAAACAACACAAACCAAAGAATTATTTTAAAAGACGTGGTGAGTAATCTATAATTGCGGAAACCTATAAATAAGGGAAAAAGAGCAAATGAAGGCACAACATATTCAAAATAAAATTTTAACATTTTAACTTTATGTTTATTTGCCCTAAAGATTGTCAATAAAGCCAAATAAACATAAAGTTAATCGTAAAATTAATCTCCTAATGATGGCCCCGGACCACAATTTGGCGGACAAGCTCCAGAAAGATCATACACATTGCTTTGCCCACCTTCGGCAACATCCTTACCATTACCCTCTATAAAAGGCACATCTTTACCATCTACTGTTGGCACCAACATCAATTTTGCCGACGTTGGATCGGCAGGATCTTCAAGGCCAATATAAGCCCGAACCCCATCCGCTGTAGGGTTGAATTTGATAATGTTCTGAAAATCATAAATAGGCAACAAAAACGACCTCGTTTGAAAAGGTTGTTTTGAAGTCTCCAGAAAAGTACGCCAGTTTTTTGCCCATTGTTCCGCGTCTGGTACGGGGATTGTGCCCTCAGGGCCTGTTAAATTACTCATGATTAATTTTTAGTTTAAGTTAAATAAGTCTGTTAATTATCTCCACAAAAATATATTCAAAAACCTTGTTTACGTGCTTTAAACAAAGCTTTTTGTTGATTCTACAATATACGCCTCGTTTTCAATCGAAAATGAACAAAATGAACAATGAACAAAATGAACAGCATCCGGAAATATTGAACGGCTACCTGTATTATTAATTAAGTGAACAAAGTGTATCTGCCTTATTCACAACACTCATGGTAATTTTAGTCGAGTAACTTACAGTTCATTCTACCTTATAATAAACCACATATGGGAATTTCTACATCTCTGGTCAGGGGCATCGTCGCCATGTTCCTGTTGCTATTTTTGTCAACAAATATTCACGCGCAACGCATTTATGCCGATAAACACGCCGAGGCTGTTGGCGGTATTTGTGTGGGTTGCGGCGTACTTAACCCCGAGCTTGCTACCGACGGAAACCCGCAAACGACATCGGTACTCAGCGTATTTGTGGGCATAGGTTCGCAAACCGCGCAGGAGGTTATTTTTGACGCCAACAAGCCTGTGGCCAATACGCAGGTTCGCCTTAAACTGGGCACGGGCGATAATTTGGTTGACCTTACCGCGCTTGGCAGGGTATCCATACAAGCTTTTAACGGCACATCTCCCGTTGGTCCCGAGTATGCAGCGCCTACTTTGTTAAGCGCCTTAAGCAGTAATAACCAGTTTGAGGTAAGCATTACGCCAACCGCTTCTTTCGACCGCATCAGGGTTACCCTGCATGGCGGCCTGGTAGCATTGCTAAGCTCGTTATATATATATGATGGTTATTATACTGGTAATGCGCCCGCCTTATGTAATACCGCTGTTGATGAACTGCACGGTATATCATCGGCCCTGTTAGGCCTTGGGCTTAATGTAGGTGGTGTAGCCAACCCGGCCCGGGCGATAGATGGCAACCTTAATACGGCATCTACCTTAAATGCAGGGGTAGGCCTGTTAGGTGCTTACGCGCAGCAAACCATCATCTTCAATCAATCATCCGTTATCGGCGACTCGGTACGGTTAACGCTTTCGCTGCCGCAGGCATTGATTGATGCAGGTGTATTTACCCGCATAACCCTCACTTCTTATACAGGTAACGTTAGTAATAATGATGAACAATTACTCAATTCGGCTTTATTAAGCCTGCGCCTGCTCGATCTGAGCAATAACCGCAGGCGTGTTACCGTAACTTATGCCCCCACCAAAACATTCGACCGTGTTGAACTGAAACTGGGCGGCGGCATAGCCAACGTACTTTCCACCCTCGATCTGTACGAAGCGCAGCGATTAATACCACGGCCTGTTATCAGGTTCAACAATGCTACTGTAAGTAATGTACAAACCTGCGCGGGCAGTACGGTAGCGTTATCGGTAACTGCCGTACCTAATACAACCTTTAACTGGTACACTCAGGAAACTGGCGGCACACCCGTAGCTACCGGCAACAACTTTACTACCCCGGCCTTAACAACCACTACCACTTATTATGTAGCGGCCTCACGCACCGGTTGTACCGATGCCTCCGAACGCGCGCCGGTAACCATCACCGTAAACCAGATCCCCGCCGCGCCGGTTATCACCAATAATAACGTAACCGTTTGTCCCGGTCAGCCGGCCATATTTGCGGCTCAAAACGTGCAGGGGGTTACTATCAACTGGTACACTACCCCTACAGGTGGTTCGCCGGTATTTACAGGCAATACTTTTACTACCCCTAATATTACAGCCAATACTAATTACTATGCCGAAGCCGTTGCCGGCGGTACCTGCGTAAGTACTGCGCGTACCCTGGTAACCGCTACTGTAAGCACCTTACCGGCCAACCCAACACTCACCGCTGCCAATGTATCTGTTTGCTCGGGCGATGTAGCTACCCTTTCGGTGGCATCACCTGTTAGCGGCATTATATATAAATGGTATAGCACAGCGACCGGTGGCACTCCTTTATTTACTGGCGTTAATTTTACCACTCCGGCTTTAACCGCTAATGCGAATTATTATGTTGAAGCCGAAAACGCTACGGGATGTGCCAGCGGGCAACGTGCTCACGCCACCGTTACCGTTCAGCCTAAACCTGCCAATCCAATACTGGCGGCCAACAGCCTTACTATTGCAGCAGGGCAAACTACAACCATTATTGTAAACAATGCCCAAACTGGTATTACTTACAACTGGTACACCTCGGCCAATGCGGCAACACCAATACATACAGGGACTACCTTTACCACGCCTGCACTGTTCACCAACACTACTTATTACGTGGGTGCTGCCAATGCTACAGGTTGTACCTCGGTTAACCGTACTCCGGTGACCATCAGCGTGACCATTGATAACAACTCGCCTTGTGTGTTCGCTAAAGAACAATCGAGCAACGTCAACGGCATCTGTATCGGTTGCGGGGTAGATCTTAACAACCTCGCCATTGATGCCGATACCACTACCGCTTCTTCTATCCATGTGCTGGCAGGACTGCTTGGCGGCTTCGCCGAACAGGAGCTCCGCTTTCAGCAATCCGGCGTAAGCGGTGATACCGTACGCATCGTGGTGCAGGCTCCTGTCGCATTAGCCGATGTGGGTGTGCTCGGACATATCGAAGTCGCCCTCTATAATGGCACCAACGAAGTGGTTCGTTATAGTTTGGATAACGCCCTGATCAAACTGCGCCTGTTAGGGGCAGGTAACCGTTATGCCATCTCTGTGCCTGCCACTGGCGCTTACGACCGTGTGACCATCCGCCTCACTTCGGGGGTGGCTACCTTGCTTACTTCTTTGAATGTATTTTACGCCATTCAGCAATATGCCGCGCCGGTGTTTAACCCGCTCGCGCCTGAAATTTGCAAAGGCAGCACCGCGCAGATCAATATTACTTCACCGTCTGCCGGTATCTTTAACTGGTATACTGCACCTACTGGTGGTTCACCTGTGTTTACCGGCGCTAACTTTACTACGCCTGCCCTTACCGCCAACACTACTTATTATGTAGAGAACAGCCGTAACGGTTGCGCGGGCAGTGTACGTTACCCCGTTCAGGTACTCGTGAACGATCCGCCGGTTAAACCGGTCGTGGTGCCGTCTACCGCCGCTATCTTCAGCGGGCAGACCGCCACCTTTACCGCTTCCGCAGGTAACAATGCTACTATTAAGTGGTATACTGTTGCTTCGGGTGGTACGCCGGTGTTTACCGGTAATACCTTTGTTACTCCTGCTTTATCGGCCAATACTACTTATTATGCCGAATCATCTGTAGGCAGCTGTGTTAACCCCGACAGGACCGTGGTAACCGTTACCGTTACACCGATCGTCATCCCGGATGTGGCTGTTAACCCGCCTGTGCAAGCCGTTAACCCGGGTACTTCGGCTACCATTACCGCTTCGTCTACCACGCCGGGTACCGTGTTCAACTGGTATACTGCCCCTACCGGTGGTACCAGCATCTTTACCGGCCCGGTATTTAATACGCCTGCCGTTTTTGCCAATACTACTTATTATGCCGAAGCCGTAGTGACCGCTACAGGCGCCAAGTCGGCTACGCGTGCTGCCGGTGTGGTGAACGTGAACAATATCGCTTCTTCACCGGTACCTTGCGATGCCGCTATCGCTGAAACTTCGGATATCAACGGTCTGCTTTGTTTAGGCTGTTCTATCAGCAACAATGCCGGCGCTATCGATAACGACCGCAATACCTTCTCACGCCTGGATGTGCCTGTCGGTTTGCTCAACGCTTACGCACAGCAAACCCTCCGCTTTGCCGGTACAGGCCGCGCCGGTGACAGCGTGGTGGTGGAACTGGGTTTACCGGGTACACTGGCCAACGTGAATGTATTGTCGCAGATCGGCATCGCTACTTATAACGGTACTACTTTTAATAACGACCGCTTCAGTGTGAACGGCGCTTTGCTTTCTATCCGCTTACTGGACGGGGCAAGCCGTTTCCGCGTCGCCTTTAAGGCTGCCGCCGATTTCGACCGCGTCGAGATCCGTTTGAACTCTTCATTGGCCGGGGTCTTCAACGCCCTGAATATCTATGATGCCTCACAGGCCGTGGCTGCGCCGGTGATCGCCGTGGCCAGCACTGCTGTTTGCCAGGGTTCGCAGGCTACACTTACCGCTACAGCACCTGATTATGTGACCGTGAAATGGTATACTTCGGCTACAGGCGGTTCGCCTGTGTTTACAGGTAAGGTGTTCAACACCCCTGCACTTAACAACAATACGACTTATTATGCCGAGGCTACACGCACCGCTACCGGTTGTGTGCAGGGCGTACGTACCCCGGCTACCGTTACCGTTTCACCGGTGCCGGTGCCGCCTGCCGTGGCTGCTACCGATGTCACCATCTGCGCCGGGCAGACCGCTACCTTTACCGCACAGGCCGTTACAGGGGTTACCTTTACCTGGTTTACTGCGCCTACAGGTGGTACCCCTATATTCACCGGGACCCAGTTTACTACTGCCGCGCTTAACGCTAACGCTTCTTATTATGTTGAAGCTAATTCGGGTAGCTGTGGTAGCGCTTCAAGAACTAAGGTTAATGCCGTGGTAAACCCTACTCCTGCTAACCCGGTTGTTACCGCAGCCAGTTCAAGTATACAGGCAGGGCAAACCGCTACTTTAAACGTTACTAACGCGCAAGCCAATACCACCTACAACTGGTACACCTCGGCCAACGCGGCAACACCAATACATACAGGGACTACCTTTACCACACCTGCGCTGTTCACCAATACTACCTATTATGTGGGTGCTGCCAATGCTACAGGTTGTACCTCGGTTAGCCGTACACCGGTAACCATCAGCGTAACCATTGATAACAATTCGCCCTGCGTGTTCGCTAAAGAACAGTCGAGCAATGTCAACGGCATCTGTATCGGTTGCGGGGTAGACCTTAACAACCTCGCCATTGATGCTGATACCACTACCGCTTCTTCCATCCACGTGCTGGCAGGACTGCTGGGCGGCTTCGCCGAACAGGAGCTCCGCTTTCAGCAACCCGGCGTAAGCGGTGATACCGTACGCATCGTGGTACAGGCTCCTGTCGCCTTAGCCGATGTGGGTGTGCTCGGCCATATCGAAGTAGCCCTCTATAATGGGGCTAACGAAGTGGTTCGTTATAGTTTGGATAACGCCCTGATCAAACTGCGCCTGTTAGGGGCAGGTAACCATTATGCCATCTCTGTGCCTGCCACAGGCGCTTATGACCGCGTGACCATCAGACTCACTTCGGGGGTGGCTACCTTGCTGACTTCTTTGAACGTATTTTACGCCATTCAGCAATACGCCGCGCCGGTGTTTAACCCGCTCGCGCCTGAAATTTGTAAAGGCAGCACCGCGCAGATCAATATTACTTCGCCGTCTGCCGGTATCTTTAACTGGTATACTGCACCTACAGGTGGTTCGCCTGTGTTTACCGGCGCTAACTTTACTACGCCTGCACTTACCGCCAACACTACTTATTATGTGGAGAACAGCCGTAATGGTTGCGCGGGCAGTGTACGTTACCCCGTTCAGGTGCTCGTGAACGATCCGCCGGTTAAACCGGTCGTGGTGCCGTCTACCGCCGCTATCTTCAGCGGGCAGACCGCCACCTTTACCGCTTCCGCAGGTAACAACGCTACTATTAAGTGGTATACCGTTGCTTCGGGTGGTACGCCGGTGTTTACCGGTAATACCTTTGTTACTCCTGCTTTATCGGCCAATACTACTTATTATGCCGAATCATCTGTAGGCAGCTGTGTTAACCCCGACAGGACCGTGGTAACCGTTACCGTTACACCGATCGTCATCCCGGATGTGGCTGTTAACCCGCCTGTGCAAGCCGTTAACCCGGGTACTTCGGCTACCATTACCGCTTCGTCTACCACGCCGGGTACCGTGTTCAACTGGTATACTGCCCCTACCGGTGGTACCAGCATCTTTACCGGCCCGGTATTTAATACGCCTGCCGTTTTTGCCAATACTACTTATTATGCCGAAGCCGTAGTGACCGCTACAGGCGCCAAGTCGGCTACGCGTGCTGCCGGTGTGGTGAACGTGAACAATATCGCTTCTTCACCGGTACCTTGCGATGCCGCTATCGCTGAAACTTCGGATATCAACGGTCTGCTTTGTTTAGGCTGTTCTATCAGCAACAATGCCGGCGCTATCGATAACGACCGCAATACCTTCTCACGCCTGGATGTGCCTGTCGGTTTGCTCAACGCTTACGCACAGCAAACCCTCCGCTTTGCCGGTACAGGCCGCGCCGGTGACAGCGTGGTGGTGGAACTGGGTTTACCGGGTACACTGGCCAACGTGAATGTATTGTCGCAGATCGGCATCGCTACTTATAACGGTACTACTTTTAATAACGACCGCTTCAGTGTGAACGGCGCTTTGCTTTCTATCCGCTTACTGGACGGGGCAAGCCGTTTCCGCGTCGCCTTTAAGGCTGCCGCCGATTTCGACCGCGTCGAGATCCGTTTGAACTCTTCATTGGCCGGGGTCTTCAACGCCCTGAATATCTATGATGCCTCACAGGCCGTGGCTGCGCCGGTGATCGCCGTGGCCAGCACTGCTGTTTGCCAGGGTTCGCAGGCTACACTTACCGCTACAGCACCTGATTATGTGACCGTGAAATGGTATACTTCGGCTACAGGCGGTTCGCCTGTGTTTACAGGTAAGGTGTTCAACACCCCTGCACTTAACAACAATACGACTTATTATGCCGAGGCTACACGCACCGCTACCGGTTGTGTGCAGGGCGTACGTACCCCGGCTACCGTTACCGTTTCACCGGTGCCGGTGCCGCCTGCCGTGGCTGCTACCGATGTCACCATCTGCGCCGGGCAGACCGCTACCTTTACCGCACAGGCCGTTACAGGGGTTACCTTTACCTGGTTTACTGCGCCTACAGGTGGTACCCCTATATTCACCGGGACCCAGTTTACTACTGCTGCACTTAATGCTAACGCTTCTTATTATGTTGAAGCTAATTCGGGTAGCTGTGGTAGTTCTTCAAGAACGAAGGTTAATGCCGTGGTAACACAAACACCGCTGACACCAACAGTTTCACAAACTCCTGTTGAAACCTGTTCAGGTTCATCAGCTGTTCTGGCAGCTACCTCAACCCAACCGGGTGTAACCTTTAACTGGTACACTGCCGCAACAGGTGGTACGCCAATATTCACCGGCCCGCAATTCACTACGCCTGCACTTACCGCATCTACCTCTTACTATGTAGAAGCAGCATCAGGCAGTTGTGTAAGCAGCACCCGTGCCAAAGCCGACGTACAGGTTAACCCTACTCCGGCCAACGCTACGGTAACTGTTAATCCTATAAACAAACAGGTAACATCGGGCCAAACAGCTACGCTTACCGCGTCATCAACCACAGCAGGTGCAACCTTTAAATGGTATACTACCGCTACAGGCGGCACCGCCATATTTACCGGCGCTGCATTTACTACACCGGCGCTTACTTCAACAACCACTTATTATGCAGAAGCCAGCATCGCGTCGAGCGGTTGTATCAGTGTACAGCGTACAGCGGTTACCATTACGGTTAATCCTATATTCGCTACCGATTGCGATTTCGCATCGACCCAAACTAACGAGGTAGTAAGTTTATTACCTTGTGTAGGATGCGTTGTTACCACACCTGACGACGCGGTTGATCAAAACATCACCAACTTCAGTCAGCTGAATTTGCCTGTAAGCGTGCTTGGTTCTTATGCCGCTCAAAAACTGATATTCGATTCGCCGGGTATTGTGGGCGATACCGTGACTGTTCGTTTAAGCGTACCTGCTTCGTTAGCGAATGTAGGTGTACTGAACAGGATCTCGATAGGATCGTTCAACGGCGCTAACGACAACAACGACCGCATTAACCTGAGCAACAATCTCATCAGCATACAATTACTGGCCGGTGAACAAACCGCCCTGGTTAAGTTTGCCCCGGGTGCCGCGTTCGACAGGGTTGAAGTACGCCTGAACAGCGTTGTTGCAGCCGTGTTTAATACCCTTAACATTTACTACGCCAGCAAACGTGTTGAGCAACCGGTACTGGCAGCCAATACCGTAAACATTTGCTCTGGCGGCGATGCCACCTTTACCGTGAGCAATGCCCGCGCGGGTGTTACCTACAGATGGTATACCGCGGCAACAGGCGGCTCACCTGTATTTACAGGTACCAGCTTTACCGCTACCAATGTACAGGCTACCACTACTTATTATGTAGAAAGCAGCCGTGGTACCTGCCCTAACCCTAACCGCGTTGCGGCTACGGTTAACGTAACACCATCACCGGTTACGCCAACACTGGCACAAAACAATTTAGAGATATGCGCGGGTGAAACCGTTACACTTACCGTAACCAACGCCAACGGCGCGACTGTAAGATGGTATAACGCGGCTACCAACGGCACGCTGTTATTTACAGGTGCAAGCTATACCGTATCGCCAATTGCTAACGTAAGCTACTATGCCGAAACCAGCAACGGTACCTGTACCAGCCCTGCACGTGCACAAGCCACTATTAAGGTTAACGCGCGTCCGGCTCAACCGGGTGTACAACTGGCCAATGTAGAAGTTTGCGCGGGTAGCCCGGCTACTTTAGCGGTTGCTACTCCGGAAGCAGGCGTTACCTACAAATGGTACACCAGCTTAACAGGCGGCACGGCTGTATTCACCGGTCCTACTTATACTACAGGCAACATCACTGCCAGCACCAGTTTCTTTGTTGAAGCATCGAATACCTTGAGCGGTTGCGTTAACAACGGCGGACGCACACAGGTTGATGTGGATGTAACCACACTGCCGCTTGCCCCTACCCTTAGCGCTACAACAAGCGAGATCTGTAATGGCGGCACTATAAGTATCAGCGTAAATAACCCGGTTGCAGGCACTACCTACAATTGGTACACCGCGGCTACAGGCGGTACACCGGTATTCACCGGGACTGTGTTCACCGCAAGTAATATTACAGCAGATGCTACCTACTATGTAGAAGCCGTGAGCAGCACCAGCTGCATCAGCACTACCAGGACCGCTACCGCTATAACCGTATTGCCAATACCTACACCACCGCAAGTACAAGTGGCAGGCGGTAACGCGGGTATATGTGCCGGCACTACCGCTACATTGAGCATTACTAATCCGCAAGCCAATTTGGTTTACAGGTGGTACAGCGCGGCTACTAATGGTACTTTACTGTTCACCGGTACGGTTTACAACACCGCGGTGCTTACAGCCAATACTACTTATTATGTAGAAGCTGCCAATGCAGGCAATTGTACATCATCGGCACGCACATCGATAACTGTTACCGTGAACGCGCTACCTGCCGATCCAACACTGGCATCAAACACCGCGTCAGTTTGCGTGGGCACTACGGCTTCATTAGCTATCAGTTCGCCGGTGGCGGGTATCATTTACAAATGGTACGATTCACCTGCCTTAACTAACCTGGTACATACCGGCAGCACTTTCGTAACCGATCCGATCAATGTAAATACTACATTCTATGTATCGGCTACCAATGCTTCGGGTTGTGTGAGCGATAACGTAGCTACCGCGCAGGTAACTGTTTTACCTGCACCAAATATACCGGTTATAGCAGGCGGCAATACCGCGCAAACCTGTACCGGCAACACGGTTACACTGGCAATCCAAAATCCGGATGCTAACCAAACCTATAACTGGTATACTACCGCGACAGGCGGCACACCGGTATTCACAGGGCCAAGCTTTACAACCGCAGCCTTAACCGGTAACGTTACCTATTATGCAGAAGCTGTAAATACCAACGGCGGATGTGCTTCGTCAAGTCGAGCAGCGGTTACAGTAACTGTTAATCCGTTACCGGTAGCTCCGGTGGTAACCGCGCAGGGCGGCTCAACTACACCGTCGGTATGCGGCGGCAGCGGCGCAACGCTTACTGCTACCAGCACCACACCTAACGTAACCTTTAACTGGTACACAGCGGCTAATGGCGGCACACCTGTGTTCAGCGGAGCTACTTACACCACTCCTGCCCTTAACGCTACTACTACTTATTATGTAGAGGCAACAACAGCGACAGGTTGCGCGTCAAGCACCCGCACCGCTATTACCGTAACCGTTACGCAACCGCCATCAACACCGGTACCTACCAATGCTACAGCATCGGTATGCGCAGGCAGCGGCACTACGCTTTCGGTAAGTTCGCCTTTACAGGATGTTACCTATAAATGGTATGGCGATGCCAACAGGACCAACCTGCTGGCTACCGGCACCACCTTCAACACCGGGGCAATTAACGCCACTACCACCTTCTACCTGGAAGCATCGAGAGGTACCTGTACCAGCGCTGCACTGGCAACCGTAGTGGTAACCGTTACCGCCGCGCCAACAGCACCGGCAGTAGCTAACAACGGCAACCAAAACACCTGCAACAATACAGCGATAACGCTGGATGTGGTTAATCCGCAGGCGGGTGTAACTTATAACTGGTACACTGCCGCTACAGGCGGAACAGCCATATTCACCGGGGCAAGTTTTGTAACACCGGTGCTTACCGCTAATACTACTTATTATGTAGAGGCAGCTACCGCAGGTGGTTGTACATCGGCTACACGTACAGCAGTACCGGTAACTGTAACACCGGCTCCACCTGCACCACAGGCTAACGCGCAAAGTACAGCTGTTTGTCCGGGTGAAACTACTACCATTAACGCGGTGGCCAACACTGGCATCACCATTAACTGGTACGATGTTGCCACCGGCGGCACCCCTATACATACCGGTGATACCTTTACCACCGGAGCCATTACATCGGCAACAACTTACTATGTTGAAGCCGTGAGCAATACCGGCGGATGCGCGTCAACTACCCGCACCGCGGTTACCGTTGATGTGGTACAGGCACTGCAAGCGCCAATTGTTACAGCGGGCGCGGTTACAAAAACCACCGTCACCTTTAACTGGAACAGCGTACCGGGCGCTACCGAGTATGAGATAAGTACCGATAACGGGCAAACATTTACCAGTGTAGGTAACGCGCTTGTATACACGCCAACAGGGCTGCAGCCTAATACAGCGGTAACGCTGATCGTGCGCGCTCTGGGTAACAGTGCCTGCGAAATAAGCGCTAACTCAAACGCGGTAACCCTTACTACCGATAAGCCTAACGGCGAAATATTTGTACCGAACGCCTTTACTCCTAACGGCGACGGTAACAACGATATATTGCTGGTTTATGGCAGTAATATCCAAACTGTGAACTTCTATGTGTACGATCAATGGGGCGAGCTGGTCTTTAAATCGAACAACCAGGGTAATGGTTGGGACGGAACCTTCAAGGGCAGCAGACTACCGGTAGGCGTGTATGTATACTACATGGATGCCACCACTACTGACGGACAAAAAGTTAACAAAAAAGGAACAATCACTCTACTACGATGAAAAAAATAATAATCACATTGGCTGTGCTGCTCCAGTTAGGGGCAGCAAGCCAGCTAAAAGCGCAAATAGATCCGCACTTTTCGCAATATTACGCTTATCCGCTATGGCTAAACCCGGCGCTAACCGGGGTGTTTAACGGCGATACCCGTATCAATGCCAACTTTAAAAGCCAGTGGGCAAGTATCGGCAACGCCTATAAAACAGGCGCCATATCTGCCGACTTTCGCCCTACCGAAAGGGTTGGCGTGGGCATTAATATTGTTAACCAGGCGGCAGGTTCGGCGGGCTACAACTATTTCGCGGCTTATGGTTCGTTCGGTTATAACATCGCGGTATCTGAAGATGGTAATAAGAAGGTGAACTTCGGCGTACAGGCCGGTATCATTAACCGCAGCTTTGATATGAACAAGCTGCAACTGGGCAGTCAGTACGATCCGTCAACTGGTTACAACCCTAATATGCCCAACTTTGAAAACTTTGCCAGCAGCAGCGCTACCGTATTTGATGCCAGCGCGGGTGTATTTTATTACGATGGCGATCCATCAAGCACCGCCAACTTCTTTGGTGGCGTGAGCGTGGCCCACCTCACACGCAGTAAAGATCCCTTCGCGGTTGAAGGCATTAACAGCAAGTTGCCCTTGCGCTACAACGTGCACGCGGGGATACGCATTAAAGCAGGCGAATCTTTCGACCTGATACCCCATGCCATTTACGTGCGCCAGAACAAGAGTGAGATAAAGGCCTTTGGCGGTTATACCGAAATAAAGATGCAGAACGATAACGGCCTTATACTGGGTGCCATGTACCGGGTGAACGATGCCGCGGTAGCCAATGTGGGTTATCACGTAAACAGCCTCATTATAGGGGCCAGTTATGATTTTAACACATCGGCACTAAACACGGCTACCAACAGCCGCGGCGGTATTGAGCTGTCATTAAGTTATGTATTCCGTAAACGCATACAAGGCCCCGAGCCTGTTTGCCCAAGGCTATAAACCATCACCTATATGAAAAAGTTATTACTTACTATATGTATTTCCAGCATGCTATCCGCCGCCTTTGCGCAGTATGGCGGTGATGATACTAAAACACTTGGCGACCGGGCTTTTCGTAATAAGGATTACTTTGAGGCAGCTTTTTACTACAAAAAGGCGGCAACCGGTATGAACATGCTTACCCAGGCGGCCATCCCCTACCATGCTACCCAAAAGAACGAGAAGAAAGGCAAGGTGGAAGACCGCGCCTACATCAGCTTTCAACTGGCCGAATCGTACCGTTTATACGAGAACTACCTGGAGGCCGAAGGCTGGTACAATAAGGTATTGACCGAGGGTGCCGAGGCTAAGTATCCGCTGGCCAAACTGTGGTATGGCGTGTGTTTAAGGGCTAATCAGCATTTTGACGACGCTATAAAACAATTGCAGCAATTCAGCTCATCATACAAAGGCGAAGCTAAATATATTGACATCGCCAAAAAAGAAATAGCCAATTGCGAGTTTGCCAAAGAGCAATACCAATACCCTATACTGGTAGATGCCGTTAAGAAAAAAGGAGACTGGAATTCTGACGGTTCTGATTATTCGGTAATTAAAAAAGACGATAACTATTGGTTCACTTCGTCGCGCTTCGCAAAGGATGATAAAAAGCACATTAACCGTTTGTACCAGGCAAAAGGTATTTCGGGGAAACCGGAGATCATCATACTGAAAGACGAAAGCAATATTAAGGAGCTGGAATACGGCACCCCTGCCCTTACCCCTACCGGTGACCGCATGTATTTTACCCGCTGGTACAAAGAGGGCAGCCGCATTATCCACGCCATTTACATGACCGATTGGGTTAAGGATGAATGGACCGCCCCGAAAAAGCTAAATACTTTTGTAAACGCGGATGGTTCTAACTCGATACAGCCATTTGTAACTACCGATGGCAAGCAGCTTTACTTTGTATCGAACAAACCGGGCGGCCAGGGCGGCGATGATATTTGGGTGAGCGACCTTGGTAACGATGGCAGCCCTACCAGTGCCACCAACCTCGGCACCGTGATCAATACCGCTTTTGATGAGCAGGCGCCTTACTATGACGTAACCGCTAAAAAATTGATATACAGCTCGAAGGGTTTTACCGGTCTCGGCGGGTTTGATTTTTATGTAAGCTTTAAGGATGCCGATCGCTGGAGTAAGCCTAAGAACATGGGCTATCCTATCAATTCGGCAAAGGATGATCTGTATTTCTTTCCGGAAGGCAGCGATAAAAATAAGTTCTACATCAGTTCTGACAGGGAATCGGATTGCTGCCTTAGCATATTTGAGGCATTTGATAAGCGGCATGTTGTTGCAGGTTTAGTGATTGACTGTGACAAGCATACGCCGCTGGCCGGTGTAAAGGTGAGCTTTATTGATTCCCTGTCGAAACAAGTGATTAAAGAAGTGGTGACCGATGCCAGCGCCAAATACGCTTTTGAGGTAACCACCAAACGCCCGTACAACCTGCGTTTTGAAAAGGATAAATACTTTAGTAAAGTGGTGCCGGTGCCCGAATCGGGGCGTATGAGTAATGATACGCTGAATAGTCCGGATGTGTGCTTGCAGGCTTTTGAGGTTGATTCACCAATAGTGATCAAAAACGTACTGTACGACTATGATAAAGCCACCCTTCGCCCGGCATCGAAAACTGTGTTGGATGGTTTGGTTAAGGTTTTGGAAGATAACCCGAAGATCAGCGTAGAGCTATCGGCCCATACCGATTCAAAAGGCAGCGATGCTTATAACCTGAAACTATCAAAAGCACGTGCAAAGGCCTGCGTAGATTATATCATTTCTAAAGGCATCAGCGCGAGCCGTATCACCTCGCAGGGTTATGGCGAAAGCAAACCGATAGCGCCTAATACGCTGCCAAACGGTAAGGATAATCCGGCCGGTCGTCAGCTTAACCGTCGTACGGAGTTTAAAGTAACCAAAGTGGAATAAATTAAAATCAATCAACAATAAAAAATAGTATCCCCTATTACTATGGCAGCAACATTTAACCTCAACCAATTGCCTTTGGAGTACATTATGGCAATGTGTATTATCGCTATCGGCCTGGGCATTTACGGCTTTATAACAATACGTAATTTAAAAGTGCCCCGCACCGGCAGTTATACCCATAACGAGTATAATGACAAAATGCTGATAGGCCTTTTTAATATAGCGTTGAGTGTTGTTTTTATAGGCGGCATGTTTGTAGCTATTAACTGATCATCATAATTAATTTACCATGCGGGCTGTAGCAGCAAAGCACACTGTTGCGGTCCGCTTTTTACCTACTTACAGGTATAAAAAATTATGCATTAATGAGTTATCATTGCGTTTAGTTAACCTTCTCTTTCCCATAAAACTATGCGTACAAAAACAATTTCATTAGTAATGCTGATTGCGCTTTGCACCACAACAAGCACCCTTTTAGCGCAATACCAAAGAAAGATCAACACCTTTGCCGACACCAATTTTACCAACACCAAAAACCTCGTTAAGCTGAATGTAACAGCCCTGCTGCTGAAAAACATTTCGGTACAGTACGAGCGCGCGGTGGGTAAAAAAATATCGGTAGCGCTGGGCGTGCGGTACATGCCTAAATCGGGTTTGCCGTTCAAGTCATCATTTGATAAACTGATTGATGATGATGAAACTTCGCGCCAGCTCGATGGCTTTAAAACCGGCAATATCTCCTTTACCCCCGAGGTAAGGTTTTATACCGGCAGCAAGGGCGTGTTCAGGGGATTTTATATAGCGCCGTTCGCCAAGATCTCCAACTACACGGCCGAACTCCCCTACTATTATACCGTTTATGATGCCGTAACCAATGTGGGTACCGAAAAATCTATTTTTATGAGCGGTAATTTAAAAACCTTTACCGGCGGTGTAATGATAGGCGCGCAATGGAAACTACCCAAACAGTTTTATCTGGACTGGTGGATCTTCGGCCCGAGCTATGGTACATCAAGCGGAAAGCTCACCGGTACAGCCGCTTTATCGCAGCAGGAACAGGACGAATTAAGATCGAGCCTTGAAAGTTTGGATATACCGCTTACAAAAAGTACCGCCACCGTTAATAACGAAGGCGCACGGTTGGATATTAAAGGGCCATGGGCAGGCATACGTGCAGGCCTTGCCATAGGTTACCGATTTTAAGTAATATATAAATTTTGTTACATAGTGTATTATAAACACTTAAATGTATTAGTTTTGCCCCCGGTAAGTTTAAACCACTTACCATGTGATAAGGTTTAGGTTGAAGCCTCCAAGCAGCGAGTGCAAGGAGGCTTTATTTATTTATAACTATTTCACAATTAAGCATATAAGCCATTCCCGCATTCTATAATAACACTTTATCCAAATTGGGTAAAGGCCATAATAAAAGAGTAGAATTTCCCCATTATAGCATCAAAAACACCGATTACAGGCTGTAGAGGCATTTTTGCCATTTCTTTCGCCCAAAGAAACATCTGTTCTGTTTAATTCATGTATTTAATGCAGGCACCCGTCGTTGTAAACACTAAAATCGCCCCTCTTTTGCAATACCTGAAAATATTGATACATTAGGCAAATATTCCTCCTCCGTTTTTAAACCAAAATTGAACCTAAATAATAAAATGCTGAATTTTAACCGACTGGCGCTATACGCTATTTTCCCGGTGCTGTTGCTGGCATCATGCTCAAAAAAAACAACAGAGGTTGATCCTGACCCCGTAGTGCCGGAGCCCCCTAAAGAAAACATTGTTAAAACGCTTGATTCCTTTGTTTTTAAGACCACAAAAAACTTCCTGATACAACAGGCTATCACCGGCAACATAGTGGGCGACACCGTATTTGTAAACACCTTTGCAGGAACTGATCTATCGGTGTTGATACCCGAATTTACTTTTAAGGGCGGTGTAATTACGGTTAATAACAAGGTACAGGTAAGCGGTGTTACCGCTAATGACTACAGCAAAAAGGTACAATACACCATCACCGCTAAAGACAGCACCAAGAAAACCTACACCATTAAGTTTACCGATACAGGGCTGCCTGCCATTTACATATCAACCAATGGTGTGCCTATTGATAGTAAGGAAGTTTACGTTGCCGGTAATATTAAAATTGCGGGCGATATAGCGGGTACTATCCTGTACGAGGGTAAAACCACCATTAAAGGCCGTGGCAACTCAACCTGGAACATGCCTAAAAAACCTTACCGCATTAAGCTGGATAAAAAAGCCGGGCTGCTCGGCATGGCCGAAAGCAAGAACTGGGTACTGCTGGCCAACTATGCCGATAAAACCCTGATGCGTAACGAACTGGCTTTTGAATTGAGCAGGCATTCGGGATTGGCATTTACGCCGAATTCGAGGTATGTTGAGGTATTTGTGAATGGGTTATACGCCGGTAATTATCAGCTTACCGAACAAATTAAGGAAGGAAAAACACTGGTAAACATTGAGGAACAGGCAGATGGCACCACTTCAATGCCTGACATTTCGGGCGGTTATTTAGTAGAGCTGGATGGCTTTGCCGATGGCGAACCGGTACATTTTTATACAGGCCGGTCGATGCCGATAACGGTTAAGTACCCTGACGAAGATGTTATCAACCAGCAACAGAAGTACTATATCAGCAACCATTTTCAAAAATTTGAGGATGCCTTGTTTGCCGATAACTTTACCGATCCGGTTAATGGGTACCGCAAGTATTTTGATGTGGACTCGTATGTGAATTATTACCTGGTGAACGAAGTAATGGGCAATTCGGATATATTTTGGAGTACGTACATGTACAAGAAACGTAACGACGATAAAATATACACCGGTCCGGTTTGGGATTTTGACATAGCCGCCAATAACGACGACCGCCTGGGCGATGCCGTAAACAAACTGATGTTCAACGCCGGGCACGATACCCATACCTGGATAGACAGACTGATGCAGGACCCGGCTTTCAGGCAAAAGATCCGCAGCCGTTGGAACGAGTTAAAAATGCAGACCAATACCCTGCCCAATACCGTTGATGCGCTGGCCAAAAAACTGGCGGTATCGCAAAGCCGCAATTTTATTAAGTGGGATATATTATCGCTTAAAGTATACCGCGAATTTCAGGTGGCGGGTACTTATGATAAAGAAGTTCAGTATTTGAAAACTTATTTAACTAACCGCATTAACTGGCTGGATACAAAGTTTAATAGTAGTGAGTATCAATAGGTAAGATCAACAGCTCGTTCATAACCTAAAAGATTCGTAACGAAGCTGTTGTCATCTCGAAACGCAGTGAGAGATCTTCTTCGCCATGCATGTCTGTTACTTGTTTGATGAAGAAGATTTCTCCTCGTTCCTCGTTCGAAATGACATTGTTTTTGTTTTCCCAACATCACTGCTCCATAACCGCACATTTCATTGTAACACAACCGAACACAGCGCACCTACAAAATCAATATAAAACACTGGCATACAACACTATAAATAAACGGCATTTAATTTGACACTTGTATAACGTATTTCCATCATTACGAAACCGTTATGTTCAAAAATTACCTTGTTACTGCCATCCGCAGCCTTAAAAGGCACAAGCTGTTTACTGTGCTTAATATTTTTGGCCTGGCAACGGGCTTAACTTGTAGTATCCTTATTTTTTTATGGGTACAGGATGAGCGCAGCTATGATAATTTTAACGATAACGCGGCACAGATCTATCGCCTCACCGCCAAGGTATCAGATGTAGAAGTGGCCGTTGTGCCGCCGCCTGTTGCCCCTACGTTAAAACAGCAGGTGCCCGCCGTTAAAAGCTACACCACGGTAGTACCCCTACAAACTTTCATAACCATAGGCAACAGAAAGTTTGATGAGAAAAACCTGCTGTATGCGGCTCCCAACTTTTTGCAGATGTTTAATTATCCCCTACTACAGGGTGATAAAGCCACTGTATTAACCCGACCCGATGGTGTAGTGCTTACCGCCTCAACCGCCAAAAAGTATTTTGGCAGCGTAAATGCCATCGGCAAGGTGATACATGCCGATAACGACATTAACGGTACCAATTATGTAGTAACAGGCATTTTGAAGGACGTGCCGCGCAATTCGCACTTACAGTTTGATATGCTTCTGCCTATCGAATTATACAACCGATCGAACGGGGACGTGTGGGATAACTTTGATGTTTACTCCTATGTAGAACTCGACAAACGCTTTAATGCCACACCGTCGGCCATAGCTGCCCTGCAAAAGCAAACAACCGAAATACATACCCTTAACGATAAAACCCACACCAAAAGCACCTTTACTTTACAACCCCTTAGCGATATTCACCTGAAATCGCGCTTGATGCTTGATGTAGCCGGGCAGGGCAATAATCAGCATGTAAACATATTTACGCTCGTAGCCATTTTTATATTACTCATCGCCTGCATCAACTTCATGAACCTGGCCACAGCCCTTGCCGGACAAAGGGCCAAAGAGGTGGGGCTGCGTAAAACAATTGGTGCCATGCGTTTCCGGTTGATCATCCAGTTCTTGGGCGAATCGTTATTGCTGGCTTTTCTGGCTTTAATTATCGCGCTTGGTGCCGCCCTGTTACTGCTGCCGTTTTTTAATGATCTGGCTAATAAATCCATATCCATTAATCTACTTAACCTCAAATTTATAGGTAGTCTGCTGGGTATAGCTACTTTGGTTGGCTTAATATCGGGCAGTTACCCGGCATTCTTTCTTTCGTCGTTTAAACCAATAAAGGTGCTGAAAGGCGTAAAAGTATTGAGCGGGAACAAGAACTATTTCCGCAATGGTTTAGTGATTGCGCAGTTTGCCGTTTCGGTAGTTTTAATGGTGAGTACGCTGGTGGTAAGCAGTCAGCTCAATTTTATCCGCAACCGCGATATTGGCTTTAACAAGCAAAACCTGCTTTACCTGCAAATGCCCAAAACCGGCGATACACGTAATAATTACCAAACCCTCAAAGCCACCCTCGGCAACAATACCGGCACCGGCGATTATACCATTATTGAGCACCTGCCCACTTACCTTACCACGGGCACTACCAACGTAATATGGCCGGGTAAAGATCCGCGGCAGCAAACCGTTTTTCCGCACATAGGCATTGATGAAAACTTTATAAAAACCTTCGGCATGCACATTATTGCCGGCAGAAACTTTATTGATAACTCCAAAGCCGACGAGCCAAATTACATTTTAAACGAGACCGCCGTAAAAGTAATGGGCATGACGGCCGCTAACGCCATCGGTCAAAAAATAAGCAGCAATAACCAGCCGGGCGAAGTGGTGGGCGTAGTAAAAGATTTTAATTTTAAGCCGATACAGCAGGGTATTGAGCCACTCATATTAAAGCACACCAATCGCGGTGGTTATGTGGTAATGCGTACCAGTCCGGTAGAGATACAACAGGTGATCACCAAACTAAAGGCGAACTTTCAGGATGTGTATCCCAATTTTCCGTTCTCGTACGGCTTTGTTGATCAGGATCTTTCAAAGCTTTACACAGCCGAACAGCAAATGGGCCAATTGTTCAATGTATTTTCTGTGGTATCCATCATCATATCGTGTCTCGGTCTTTTCGGGTTGGCAACATTCGCTACCCAAAAACGCCTGAAAGAGATTGGTGTACGCCGTGTGTTTGGCGCCAGCGCTACAGGTATTGTGGCCATGCTGGCTAAAGATTTTGTTAAACTGGTAGCAGCCGCTTTAGTAGTAGCCTTCCCGGTAGCGTGGTGGGCCATGAACAAATGGCTGGACAATTACGCCTACCGCACCCAGATGAGCTGGTGGATGTTCGCGCTTGCAGGTTTTATGGCTATAGTGATCGCGTTTTTAACTATCAGCTATCAATCAATAAAAGCGGCATTGGCTAATCCTATTGATAGTTTGAGGACTGAATAGTTGTATGGCAATCTTCCCGTCAGCAAAACAGCTTCGGATGAAAACGTGCAGAACGTGGTAGCCATGAGCGCAAAGGCGGGCATAGGAACTTGTTGCATGTGGGAAGGAATAGCGGCGGGGCAAAAGTTCCAGCCCTAAGTTCTGCACGTTTTGCAGCGCAGAGGCCTCGTGCGGCAGAGAAGCCTTTTTGCTGGACAAGGGTTTTGTTACTTTTGCCCTCAAAAGTAATGGGGCACTGCGCCCAAGAGCAGACTGACATTGATTGCAGTACAAGCAAAACCTACGTAGAGATTGCTTCGTACCTCGCAATTGTAAGGGTTATGTAATTCGGTAACAGAATTAGCTTTTATTTTTTGTTGTTTAGGGAGGCCATATCGATAGGTTTTTTACCATTAATACCTTGATGAGGTCTTTCCCAATTATAATAAACAAGATAC
>NZ_BAABFT010000023.1:0-71771 GCF_039541195.1 Mucilaginibacter gynuensis | reverse complement strand
AGTTGGTTAAGGTCTTTTAGGACTTTCTACATTTGGACTGTAAACCCTAATCAGGACTACATCATTATTGTAAAGAACATATCGTATTAACAGCTCCCAACTGTAAAGACTTTTCAGGACGAGACATATCCGGTTATCAGGATTTGCCGATACAGCGTTACGAGGAAACCCGGATAGCTGTCATCATTGTATAGTGTTCATCGAATATCAGGCTTCGCCGTTATACCATTACAAAAACCTGGCGTTATATGATTACACAGTTCCACATATAGTCACTTGACAGGATCCAGGGTTAGTTCGTCATCCAGATCGATAGTTCCGGTTTTATAATGTTAGTTGAGGATGTCAGTACATGGAAATGCCGTTATCCCGCTAATTTTCATCAAATGATCGTTAAGATTTTGGCGAAGCCGTCAAGGGCTTTCGCGGGTGTTAGCTACAACACCACGAAGATTGACCGCAATAAAGGCGAACTGATGAAGTTCGCCAACTTCGGCGCCCTGCAGGCCCTGCATAAACCGAAACCACAGGATATCGTCAACTACCTGAAAATGGTCGCTTCACAGAACAAACGTGTCAGCAATACGCAGTTACACGCCGCGATCTCCGCTAGGGGCAGGCAATACGACAAACATCAACTGACCGCCATAGCGGAAGCCTGGTTAAAGGAAATGGGCTACGGTTCCCAGCCTTACCTCGTGGTCTTTCACAAGGATACGGAGAACAACCATGTGCATCTCGTCTCCAGTCGAATCGACCGGCAGGGTCGGCAGATCAACCGTGACTTTGAACATGTCCGCAGCTTACGGGCGCTGGATAAAGTATTGGGCTATACAACCGCATTACAATACCGTTTCAGTACCATCGCTCAATTCTACCTGGTTATTGAAAGTCTGGGCTATCCCGGAAAAGATTACCCCGATCAGGATAAGCTGATGGAGAAGATCGCAGGCAGGAAACCGGATACCGGGCGGATCGCTGAATTGAAAACCCTGTTTTTGCTTCACAAATCCCATCCGGACTTTAAAGAAAAAATGCGTTCAGATCACCGGATCGACATCATCGTGCACGCGGCGGAAGGCAGAAAACCATATGGCTATTCCGTCGTAGATCACGATACCCGGCAGGTATTTAAAGGCAGTGAGATACTGAGCATTAAATACCTCCTTGAAAATAGTGTCGTTCCTGTGGAGAACACGGTACCTGTAAAAACTATGGCTGCAGGTTTGATCGCTGCTGAAAAAGAAACGGATCACGCCGACTATATCGGCCCGGTATGGATCGCTGACGATGTCGACGACGAATCCGTTTATGGCCGAAACCGTCAACGAAAAAGGAAAGCGGGCACCAACACACGTTAATTCACCAACATATATGATCACCATTATCGGAAACCAAAAAGGGGGCGTCGGCAAAAGCACGCTCGCCGTACTGGCCGCCAACTATCTTACCATGGCCAGGGAATGGCCAGCTACCATCGTCGATATGGATTACCAGCAGTCCATCATGCAGAAATACGACAAAGCTAAGATCCTGGAGAATAAGGAGAACTACGAGGTAGTTCCCGCGACCCTGGATATGTACCCCTTATTAAAAAATGTCCTGAAAAATAACCGGGACGGAAAAATGGTTGCATTGATCGACCTTCCGGGCAAGCTGGACGATGATGGCCTCATACCGGTATTTCAATCGGCCGATCTCGTCATCTGCCCTTTTGCCTACGAGGAGTTCACTTTTGAATCCACCATACTTTTTACCGTGGTCGTCAAAAAGATCAACCCGAACATCGCTATCGTTTTTGTCCCCAACAGGATCAAGGCCAACGCGAAATTCGAGATCATGGCCGATGTCAACGAACAGCTGCAGAAGTTTGGCAGCATCACGCCGGTTATCCCCGACAGGGTGGACTTCCAGCGCATCACCACCTTTATGACACCGCTCACCTTACACCCGGTCGTCGCGCCGGTATTTGAAGAAATTTTTGCACCCCGCTTATGGAACAAATGAAATCGCTGGCAGACCAGCTCAGGGAACAGCTGGCCAAGCCCGCTGCCCAACAACTCAGGAAAAACAAATCTCCCAAGGGCGCTGAAAAGAAAAGTCCCGGTAAACCTGCTGCCTCACCTGCTATACTGAATGACATTCATGCTTATGACACGACCGGCAATAAAAGCATGGTGCATGCCCGGTTTGACAGCAAGACCGTCGATATCCTGAACAAGTTTAAGATGGCCACCGGGGTCGACGTCAGCAAAACCGTGGCCTTCGCCGTACACCATTTTTTATCTACCCAACCCGAAATCAAAACAATCATCAAACAATACATTCAAAACACAGACTTATGATATGGATCAAATTCAGCCTCTGGCTACTCTTACTTTATGGCTTTTATTATGCCGTTGTCATCGGCTGGGACTACCACCGGCTCCGCAAACCTCCCGCGGGTTCCGGTGATGAGGAGCTGACCTTTATGGCGGATGAGGATAAAGCGCAGACAATTCCCGACGCGCCGTCATCAGGGGATATTGCTTCTGCGGTCATCGCGTCCGGAGGCGTCAGCATCAGGCAGACCTTTTCGCTGGCACGGGAAGAAGCGATAGAATTTACCCGAGCCGTCAGCTTCTGATGCGCAAGGCTTTACTATTTGTTTCCTTGTTGCTTTCGGCATCATCCGTAATGGCGCAACCGGGGATCGCCGAGATGCAGCAGGCCGAACGCCAGATCGGCAATGCTTTCTTCCCCGCTTTCGATTGCGCGATGGTGCTGGCGACCATACTGGGCATTACCGGCGCGGTCAGGATCTACCATAACATGCAGGCGGGTAAACACCATTTTGACCGGGAAGCGGCCAACTGGTTTTACGCGGCCTTGTTCATGGTTCTTTCCGGTGTATTTCTCAGGGCGTTGTTCGGAATCTGAACGCCTGTTTTACTAAGACTGCTCTCCGCAGCGATAAAAGATTCCCGTCATTGTATACTTAAATCCTGCAATCAGCAATTCTGCATGATAGAAAAAATGAGGTCAACCTCCGGGCGTTGTTCGTGATCTGAACGCCTTTTTTTGGTTGGCCGGCCCTGCGCTCTGCGGGCTATAAAAGATCTCCGCCAATCATTTTTTCTCCTTTTTAATGTTTCACAAAACAAAAAAAATCTGGGCGGCAGCGATGTTGCTGGCCCTTTCCGTTCCGGCATTTGCCCAGAACGGCGTAACCGGTTTAAACACAGCTACCGCATCCCTTAAAACGTACATCGGGCCGGTCACCAACATTACCCTTGTCATCGGTGGTATCGTAGGCATCGTGGGTGCGATACGCGTGTATTCGAAATGGAACTCCGGTGATCAGGACATCAACAAAGAGTTGATGGGCTGGGGCGGTTCCTGCGTGTTCCTGGTTGTTTCCGCGCTGGTGGTCAAAGCATTCTTCGGCCTCTGATGGCGCGTAAGTATGCTGTATACAAGGGGCTTCAAAAGCCCCTTGTGTTCAAAGGGTTCAAAGGAAAATTCATCTACTGGGGCATCGCCTCCCTGCTGGCCGGCCTCATTCTCGGCGCTTTAACCATGACTTTGATCAATATGTGGCTCGGCGCCGTCGTACTAGCCGGCTGTATCACCGGGGGACTTCTGTTCACCGCATCCAAACAAAAAGGCGGACTCTATTCTAAAAGCCGCGCCTCCAAAATCTACCTACTCAATCATTATGGCCGTAAAAAACTTATTTAACATTCCCTATGCAGGAATTGACAGGCACGGCGATTATGATCTGCTTATCGGCCTGTCCGGTGAAGTGTCGGTCATTATCCGGATGACTAACCCGGTGATCCGTTATTCAGCCTCCCCTGCCGGGTACGAGGAGTTTCACCAGTTATTCAATAATATCGTCAAACTGCTCGGAGACGGCTACCTGTTGCAAAAACAGGATATCATCAGCCACGCTGATTACCAGCCGCCGGAAGCCGCCGAATATCTCCAGCAACAGTATAATGATCACTTCAGGGGGAGGGATTGCCTTCGTGTAGAAACCTACCTTGTCATTACGCGCCGGGCTAAAAAAGGGGCCTTTTATCAATACGATAGCGGCGCGATCATGGCCCTCACCCGTGTCGCTGAAAAGGTTTGCGACCTCCTGCCTTTCAGTAAGGTCCTCAATGAAGCGCAGATCAATCATCTGACCGTCCGCATCCTCAGTATGGATTTTCGTTCACCGAACGTCAGCCTGAACAACCTTGCCCCCTCGGAATCGGAGATCAGGATGGGTGACAGGTCGCTGCGAAGCATTACCCTGGTAAATATCGACAGCATCGATCTGCCCACAGAAGTATCCACGCACCTCGAAATGAATGGCAAGGAAAGTATTCGGGGCTTCCCGGTAGACCTCCTGTCCTTCCTGTTTAAAGTTCCGGGCAGTGAGGTGATCCTGTTCAACCAGCTGATCGATATTCCTGACCAGACCGCTGTACTCCGAAAACTGGAACAAAAGAAAAAAAGACATGCGGGTATCCCTGATCCGGCCAACCAGCTATGTGTCGAGGATATCGACCTGCTTCTTAACGATGTGGCCAGGGAAAGCCAGCTGCTGGTGCATGCCCATTATAATATCCTGATCGCCGGGCGGCATGAACTGCTGCCAAAAGCCACCAACTATATCGAAAGCGCCTTATTCGGGATGGGGATCATCCCCAGTAAAAATGCTTACAACCAGCTGGAACTGTTCCGCAGCGCACTTCCGGGAAATGGTGTTGAACTGAAGGAATACGACTGGTTCCTGACCACCTGTGACGCGGCCATTTGCTTTTTCTTCAAGGAATCGCTGCAGCAGGATGAGCCCTCAGACTTTTTGCTCCGGTTCACGGACAGGCAGGGCATACCTGTCGGCATGGACCCGGCTGACTTGCCCATGCGTACCGGGCGGATCAATAACCGCAATAAGTTCGTGCTTGGGCCCAGCGGCAGCGGCAAGAGCTTCTTTATGAACGCGCTGATCGAGCAGTATATGCTGTACGAGATGGACATGGTCATTGTGGATACCGGTCACTCCTATTCCGGCCTGTGCGCTTATTACCAGGGCAAGTATATTACCTACACCGATCAGCAACCGATCACGATGAATCCATTCCAAATCGATGAATCGGAATACAACATCGAGAAAAAGGATTTTCTGGCTACCCTAATCATGCTGCTTTGGAAAGGCGCGGAAGGCATCTCCACTCAGGTGGAACGGGATGTTATCAGCCAGGTGATCAGTGCCTATTACCAGCATTATTTCAATCCGCCGGAATTTCCCGGATTATCAAAAATAGAAAGAGAGGCGATTCGTACAGCGGTTGCTGAAAAGCTAAAAGAAATATCTGTGCCCGAAGAAGATACCCCGGCAGATCCGGCAGAGTTTTCAGAGGTGCTTAATGACGCCGAACTGGCTGAAATTGACCATTGGTTAATGCGGGGGTTGGCCGATTCCGTCGCCCGCGAATATAAATTCCGGGCGTTTTTTTTAAGGTTGTATGCGCTGGACATTAGGATCCGCAAGAACATCGCCAGGGAAGCTTTCCGGTCGAAGCTCATTAAGCAGCTTGATTTTAACAGCTTCTATGAATTCGCGTTATGGAAACTCCCGGAGATCAAGCGGGACGAGGGCATATCTTTTGATCTGGATGAATTCCGTTATGTCCTGAAAAAGTTCTACCGCGGCGGTGAATATGCGGCCATATTGAACGAGGCGGCCGACCAATCTCTGTTCACGGAACGCTTTATTGTCTTCGAAATTGATTCCATCAAAGAGCACCGGGTGCTTTTCCCCATCGTGACGCTGATCATCATGGATGTTTTCATCCAGAAAATGCGATTCCGATCTAACAGGCGTAAGGCCCTGGTGGTCGAGGAAGCATGGAAGGCGATCGCGAGTCCGCTGATGGCCGGCTACCTGCTTTACCTGTATAAAACCGTGCGTAAATTCTGGGGCGAGGCCATTGTCGTTACCCAGGAACTTGGCGACATCATCGGCAACCCCATCGTTAAGGATAGCATTATCAACAACTCCGATACGATCTGCCTGCTGGACCAGACCAAGTTCCGGGACAATTATGACGAGATCGCCGCGCTGCTGGCCACCAACGAAACCGAACGCCGGAAGATCTTTACCATCAACCAGCTTGAAAACCAGGATGGCCGGGGAAGATTCAAGGAGGTTTATATCCGGCGCGGCGCCACCGGCGAAGTGTACGGCGTGGAAGTTTCGCTGCACCAATACCTGACCTATACCACGGAAAAGCCCGAAAAATCCGCCGTAGAAAAATACATCAAACGTATTGGCAATTACCGGCAGGGCCTCGATGCCTTTGTCCTCGATTTCCATGCCAGCGGTCAGAGCCTGTCCGCATTTATCACCTCCGTAAATCAAACCGATCATGAAAAATTTAACTAAGTGCCTTTTTGTACTGAATTGTTGTCTAAGTGCCTGTCCCGCATTCGCCCAACTCCTGGTGATCGACCCTGCAGTTTCAGGCGCTATCGCCATTAACTCCTCCACCATCAACGGTCAACTGAACACGACCAACAACCGCCTCGACCTGATTCAAAAGGGACAATTGGCGGTAACCGGACAGCTGACCGTAGTCAACAATCTTCAAAACCGCATCTATAACGGACTTACCCATGTGGCGGCCGTGATCAATAACCTCAGCAACATCAAAGACATTGCCGACTGCGGGATCGATATCGTGAAGGATGTCCAATCAGCCGTTACGCTTGCCCGGACAAACCCCATACTGTTATTATTTGCTGAAAAGGGCGCCAGGGAGTTTCAGCTCCGCGCGGCGAAACTGGCTACCGAGGTCAGCGCTTTTGTGCTGACCGGTGGCCAAAGCAATATGATGGATGCCGGTGAACGCGGCAAACTGCTCAACCACATCGCTACCGAAATGCGCATTCTGCGCGGCATCGCTTACGGCATGAACCGCTCCATGTACTGGGCCAAAATGAATGGCATATTCCGCTCGCTGAATCCATGGGCCGAATGGCAGAGCCAGGACGTCCGCATTGCCGGCGAGGTGATCAGTAATGCCAAATACCTCACCCGCCAATAATTCAACTATTCCTTTACAATCGAAAACCGCTTATATGAAAAAGTTACTGATCGGTATCTGCCTGCTGTTCATGGGAGATGATGGCTTCGCCCAGAAAAAGGTGCTTAATATCCCCGGCATTCACCAACTGGTAGACCAGTCCAAATCCGAGAACAAACTCCAGGTGAAGGCCCGCGACAAACAGGCTGTTGTTACCGCCAACGAACGGGCAAACCTCACCTTACTGGAGAAACTCAAGGACCGTTACCGGGAACTGCAGCAGCGGTATAATACCCTCGGCCTGCTGATCAATGCCGCTGATATCGGCATCTCCGCCACGCCCATGGTCAACCGCATCATCAGTAACCAGGGCCAGATCCTGGCGAAGGTCCAACGTAACCCCGCATTATTGGCTATCGGGTTTGATTCGGAACTGGTTTTTGCCGAGAAGGCCTACAGCCTGCTCACCTATATCGCGGGAGTAAGCCTGTCCTTTGGAGATATCAACCAGATGCGGGCGTCCGACCGCAAAATATTGTTTGATTTCGTACTGCTTGAACTCAGCCATTTGCAGGACCTGTCAAATAATATGCTGGGCCTGTTCCAATATGCGGATCTCGCGGCCATGCTGAAAGCTGCCAATCCCTTCCAGCATTTCATCGATGCCGACCTGTCCATCGCCAAAGAAATTATTCAAAACGCCAAATACCTGAAATGAAGAACCTGATCGTTTTACCGATGCTATTCCTGTTTAGTTTCGGACGCGCGCAAAAAGTGGTCTACGATTCCCGGCACTTTACCGCGGTCAGTCAGAACGCGGCTGTACGAAGCGCTGCGGAAAGTACCCATGAACAGTACCTGTCAAATATCAATAACGACCTCGATAACCTGAATACCAATGTCGCAGCGGTCGTATTAGCGCAGACGATTATTTACGAAAGCCTGTCCAATGTGAATTCCGCTTTGAAAAACGGCATCGCCGTCCGGAATATGTCGCTCCTGGTCGCTGATATGACCGGTTATGTCAACCAGGCTATCACCATGGCCCGCGGTGATCCTGCTCTTTTGCTGTTTGCGGGAAATATTTCGGCTGAATTGCGGACCCGGGCGATTGCACTGGTCAGGGATGTTTCCGGTTATATTTTAAAGGAAGGGAACAACGTGCTGGCCGATTATAACAGCCGTGACCAGCTCTTACGCAGGGTCACCCAACAATTACAGATCATGAACGGCCTGGCATACGGTGCCTGGAAAGCCATGTACTGGGCAAAACAGCGCGGGGTGCTCGCCTCGCTGAACCCGGTGGCCGGATTTATCAGCCAGGATCGCCGGCTGGCCGAACAGATCATCATCAACGCCAAATTCTTAAAACCATGAAAATATTAGCTCCTTTATCCGTATGCCTCCTGGTCCTGTTCAGGACCTGCATGGCCCAGGCCTCCTACCGGGATGAAAGCATCCGCTACCAGCAGGAACGGATGGTGTTCCTGCAATGGGACAAGAAAAAGTTCACCCCCAAACCGGGCTTTTTGAGCCTAAACCCGAATTATTGGCTCACCTGGGGCCTTTTCCATCCCAATTACTACAAAAAAGACCTGCGGCCCCTGAGTGCTTCCGGTCCGCAAACGCAAAGACTGGCTTTGGCCGGTACGCTCAATGCGATCGACGACAGTTATAAATTACAGTCGGACACGACCCGCAATACCGCGCTTTCGGAAGTGGCCAATTACAGTGGCCTGGTAACGGAACTCGATCCCCTATGGCGCTTATACTACAGCCGGGAATTACGCCCCGTGCTGAATACCGATCATGCCGCGGTGCTTACCGGATTGTCGCCACAGGTAAAAGCCAAACTGGTCACGGAAGGACTGTTCGACTGGTATACCGAAGAACTGGATATGCTGCGGCAGCGCGTCGAGGCGGCACACTCGGCCGACATGGACCGCGGCGCCAGGATCATGGCCTATCACCGGCTGCTCATGGAATACCGCAAGCTAGCAGGGGTCTGGGCGATCCGGGTCGCGACAGCCGCGAAAACCATCCGCATGAGCGCTCAACAACAACAGGTTCGTACAGGGCAGGTTTCCGTCAGTAACTGGACGCCGCAGACCGATGTGCAGATCGCTAACGAAGTCTTAAAACATGTACAATGAAAAAAATCAGCTTACTCATTATTGGCTTGTTGGGTTCGGCATTATCCGCACGATCCCAATCCGCTCCTTCGCAGCAAAGCACCAGAACCCTTGAATTTTTACAGGGTGACGGCGTCTACGAAACCGGTGTCATGCATTTCTTGAAAGGTCTGAAGGATTCTATCTGGAGCCACTTCGACCTGTTCATCGGCGAAGCGAAGGCACTGGCCGCGATCTTTATGATCATCTTTTTCGCTATCAAGTCCTACGAAATGATGTCCGGCGACAAAAAAATGGAGGTCATGCCGCTGTTGCGCCCCTTCGGATTGGCTATGGTGATCCTGTGGTGGGGTACCTTTGTTAAGGTCATCGCCTTTCCGACAGACCTGGTCGCTCTGCAAACCGAGCAGATGTTCGAAAGCCAGCAGACACTGGTCAATAACCTGCGTCTTAACCGGGCAGACCTGATGGTCGCCGTCGCCAATTCGCTGTATACCTACCAGGCACAGGCCGAGGTCGCGGAGAAGGAAAGCGACACTTGGTATGAACAGGCCTGGGATTCGGTATCCAGCACCGTCAAAGAAGGGATCAGCTCGGTCGTCGCCCCCTTAATGGAACTGAAGGCACGCCTGACCGTCGGCATGCAGCTGCTGTTTACCCAGCTGCTCGAACTGCTGGGTATCTGGATCCTGCGGATCGCGGTCTATATTATCTTCCTGCTCCAGATCATCTATTCATCCATCCTGATCATCCTCGGGCCTTTTGCCGTGGCGGCCAGTATTCTCCCTGCCTTCCGCGACAGCTTCAGCACCTGGATCGCACGTTTCATCTCGGTCAACCTCTACTCCGGGATCGCCTACTTGATCATGTATATCTGCGGCCTGATGCAGGAATACGCGATGAAATCGGAGATCAGCAAATACCAGGAACTGGTCGGACAGAACGGAACCGGGGCCAACATCGAAAAGATGGCCTTCTTTGCCACGAACGGTATCCTGTCATTTGGAACGGTCATTATCGTGTTTCTCATCGGCGCGATCTGCATGTTCACTGTTCCGAGTATCTCCACCTGGATCATTTCTACTTCCGGCATCAGCTCGGCCTCCTCAACTTTTGGCCGCAGCAGCACCCTCGTGGTCAGCGGCGCGAAAAAAGCCGCAGGCGCCGTACTCTGACAATCAACCCGAATTTATTTACCAGGGCCGTTTGCATCGCATAGCGGCCCTTTTTTATGAACCGACATGATCATTAAAAACATAGAGTCTAAAGTTCGGCTCGCTACATTTTTATCGGCAGGGAGCCTGCTGGCCGCGGTCGTCATTGTGGCACTTAACGCCTATTACGCTTACCAGCTGGTAGCCAGCGCGCAGAAAAGCATCTATATCCTGGATAACAATATCCCGGTATTGGCCCGCCAAACGGATGTGCAAATGAATCGTCCCGCCGAATACAGGGCCCATATCAGCTTGTTCCACGCGCTGTTCTTTTCCCTCACACCGGATGACAACTACATGGAATACCAGATGAAACAAGCCATGTACCTCGTCGACGAGTCCGGTATGAAACAATATAACGATCTGAAGGAAAACGGCTTTTTTAATTCCATCCTTTCATCCAGTTCGGTACTGACGCTGCAAACCGATTCTATCGGCCTGGATATGACCAAACACTATTTCCGCTACTACGGGAAACTAAAAATAGACCGGCGTAGCTCCACCGTTTGGCGCTCCCTGGTGACGGAGGGCTACCTGAAGGACATCCCGAGAAGCGATAATAATGCACACGGCGTACTGATCACCGCGTGGAAAACCCTGGAAAATAAAGACCTGCGGGATGTGGAAAAAACTACGCTCTAACCGCGATCCCAGGGATACGCTGTTATCCGAGCTAAAAAAAGAGTTCGGCCCTTATATAATAATTGGAACGATATGGCTGAAGCGCCTGCTGCTCACTTACCCAAGATGCTTTTTCGGTGGGATGGTCGGCCTCTTGGCTGTTTCGCTGCTCTTTTCTTTCACGCTGTTCCTGCACCCGGGAAGCAAAGCGAAAATAAGTACAGAACAAGTTTCCGCTACTGCTGATGACAGTTTTTCAAAGATCATAGCGATAACGGGACGCATGCAGGAAACTATTGTTTTGAAAAAAACAGTGGACAGCCTGAACCGAAAGCCTCAACTGTCCGCGCAGGACAGCGCCCGGATGATCAAAACGCTCCAACGCCTGCAGCAACTGCTTAAACAATAAAATCTCACCATATGAAAATAGATATCAAACAACCGAAATACGTGTTGCCGGTACTGCTGCTGCCTTTTATATGCTTCTTTTTCTACCTCTGGCAAACGGAATTTTCTAAACCGGAACAGGTGGTCAAAGAACAAAAAGGGCTTAACCCGGCTGTCGGCGAAGTGTCCGAGGACATCCGGAAAAAGGATATGGCCACTAAGCTGGACGCATTCCGGGATGCGTATAAAGAGGCCTCCGGTACCAGCGCGGTCAGCGCCATTCCAAAAGAAAGCAGCAGTAACCCGGAATACCACGACCCCTATTCCAAAAGGGAGAAAGACCAGCGCATGCTGGATTCGATCAGCAAACTGGCGGGCAGCATCAACCAGCATGCCACGCGATCAAGGTCCGTACCAGAAGTTGATCGTGCCATTGCGGACCTGTATAACCAGCGGCGCCCGGCTGCTGCCGTAAATGCTTCCCCTCCGGAGCAGAAAGCGCCGGACCCGATGGAGATCTTTAAACAACAGGTGTCCTACATGGACAGCATCAGCAAGGAAAATGATCCGGAATACCGTGAGGAAAAACTCCGCCGTGCGGCATCGGCGACAGCTATGGCGGCCAAAGCAACTGCGCTTAAGGTCAGGCGGGCTGTTGGCAGCGCAGCGGGGTTCCACACCATCATGCCGGTCAGTACCGGCGCATTCATCAGCGCGGTGATCGATGAAAATATCACCGGATACGGCGGTTCCCGTCTGCGCCTGAAACTCATGGAAGACATCAAAGCCGGCGACCAGGTGATCAAAAAGGGCACCTACCTGTACGCACTGATCAGCGGGTTCTCGGAACAGCGCGTCACGCTCAATATCTCGACGATCCTTTCGCAGGATAAGATCCTGCCGGTGAACCTGCAGGTGTATGATCTTGACGGCCTGCCGGGATTATATGTTCCTTCGTCGGCATTCCGAGATTTCACCAAAGATCTGGGCGGCAATACGATGCAGGGCATCAACATTAACGGCTCATCCGGGAACAGCCAGTTTATCATGAGTACCGTCGATAAGGTATTCCAGTCGACATCATCGGCTATCGCCTCCCTCCTGCGTAAAAACAAGGCCAAACTCAAATACAACTCCTACATCTACCTCATCGATGCCGAAGCGCTGCAAGGCACACAGCGGTAGCCATTCAACTGTACTATCCATATCCTTAATATAAATCCCTTATGAAACATCTCATTTTTTTATTGCTGACGTTGTTCAGCGGCCGCGTGTTCGCGCAATCCTTACCGGTCGTCCAGCTTCCCGGGAAGGCGACGCTGCACTTTGTTTCCCCGGAACCCATCCAATACGTGGATATTTCCACAGGCTCGCTGGAAGGTGACCTTCCGCTCCCCAACCTGTGCCGTATTCACCTGCGTGACTCGTTGAATAGTTTTACCAATGCGATCATCACCATCGCGGGGGAAACTTTTCTCGCGCAATATCAGCTCGTTCCCGGCGCTGCGGATTGTCCCGCACGCATCGAGATACTTCCTGCGGATACCCGGCCGCTCGACATCGCCGGCATCGGGCTATCTCAAAACCAACTGAAAAAATTATCCCTGGGCTTGTTAAGCTTGAAAGTACGGGGTTCCATTCAGAAAAACAGGGCCTTCGGCATTACTGCACGCTTGAACCAGGTATACACCGTCGGCGACTATATCTTTTTAGACCTGGCCTATGAGAACAGCAGCCGGCTGAAATATGCCATCGAAGACCTTCGCTTCGCGATAACTGATAAGAAGATTACCAAAGCGACCAATGTGCAATCCTTCGAGGTCAATCCCGTATTTGTCCTCCTGCCAGTTCCGTCCTTCTCAAAACGCTACCGCAACATCTTCGTATTTAAGAAAATGTCGTTCCCAGGCAGCAAGGTCTTGCAGGTTACCCTCAGCGAAAAGCAGGTTTCGGGCCGGGTGATCAGCCTGGATATTTCCTACCGCGATATTCTTGATGCCGACATCCCGCCGCCCCTGCAGCAATAATACGCGAACCGGTTATGACTGATTCCTTAACCTACGATTATATCAAACTGGTACTCGAGCGAGATTTCCCGTCTGCCTATCTCCGGTTCAGCAACAACGGTATGCTACACTACGAACTTACTAATATGGTCGAAGTCTGTGCTCCGCTCACGCGCGGCCTTGACAGAGAGGACGAATTCCTGAAGGCCGAAGTGATCGGGATCATTTCAGCTTATCTGGAGGAGGCCTGAAACCCTATGTGACCGGAATGCCGGTATTTCTATTTCCCAACCCCTCATGTAATTCTTTATGGAAGAAACCCGTGAACAGCAAAAGCTGCATGGCTTCCTGCAATGCGCGATCTATGTATCGATTTTCCTGGAAGCTGCTATTTTTATCTACCGTGATGCCCCTTTCTGGGGCATTTTTGTTTCACCGCTGTCGCGGCTGGCGCAGCTGCCCATCTACGATCAGCTCATTTACAGTAAGCTCGCCACCTTCGGCCTCATCTGCCTCGTTAGTATCGGTACGCTGGCAAAAAAGAAAACAGACCTCGACCCGAAAAAACACATCGTTTACCCACTGTGTATCGGTCTGTTCCTCTTTTTCGGGAGCCTGCTTTACCGGGGACGAGCCTCGCCGGCTGTTTTTCCCTTCACTACCTGGCTTGACCTGTTCTATATGGTTTGCTCCCTCGTCGGGGCGCTGATGATCAGCCTGTCCATGGACAACATTTCCAAGATCATTAAAAGTGGCCTGGGTAAGGATAAGTGGAACCATGAGGCCGAAAGCTTTATGCAGCCGGTGAAAAAGCTGGAAACACCTTACTCGGTGAATATCCCCATGCTTTTCTATGCCGATAAAAAGGTGCGCAAAGGCTGGATCAATATCTGCAATGTGTTCAGGGGCACCATGGTCATCGGGACACCGGGTTCTGGTAAGAGCTTTTCCATCGTCAATCCCTTTATCCGGCAGCTGATCGCCAAGGAGTTCGCGGTTTGCCTTTACGACTTCAAATACCCTGACCTCGGCCAGATCGCCTATTACCATTACGTAATGGCCAAAAAGGCGGGTAAGCTGAAAGGGTTTTCCTTTCATGTGATGAACCTGAATGATGTCGAGCGGAGCCGCCGTATTAACCCATGGAAATCGGAATACATCCGAACCCTGGCGGATGCCTCTGAAACGGCAGAGGCATTAGTAGAAGCACTCAAAAAAGGGGATAAATCAGGGGGCAGCGACCAGTTCTTTACCCAGTCCGCCATCAACTTCCTGGCTGCCTGCGTCTATTTTATGAGCCGCTATGCCGACGGAAAGTTCTCCAGCCTGCCCCATGTGCTGGCCCTGCTGAACCGCAGCTACGAGGAGATCTTCAACGCGCTGATGACCGAACCTGAACTAAAGCCGCTCCTGTCGCCCTTTATGACAGCCTTCAACGCGAAAGCGTTTGACCAGCTGGAAGGACAGATCGGTACCCTGAAGATTTTTATCAGCCGCATGGCCACCAAAGAAACTTTTTGGGTGTTCTCGGGCGATGATTTCAACCTGAAGATCTCCGCTAAGGAAAACCCGTCCATACTGGTGCTGGCAAACGATCCCAACACGCAGAACATCAATTCTGCCTGCTATTCGATCATCATCAATCGCCTGACCAAGCTGATCAACTCTAAGGGGAACCGGCCATCGGCACTCATCGTGGACGAGGTACCCACCCTGTTTATCCATAAGGTGGAAAACCTGATCGCGACCGCGCGCAGCAATAAGGTCGCCGTACTCATGGGCCTGCAGGAACTCCCGCAGTTCAATCAACAGTACGGTAAAGACACCTCGGCGACCATTACCGCCGTTATCGGCAATGTGCTCTCCGGTTCCGTCAGGAATAAGGAAACGCTCGAATGGCTGGAACGCCTGTTCGGCAAGTCCAAGCAACTCGGCGAAGGGCTGTCCATCGACCGGAATAAAACTTCGACCTCGCTGAACGAAAAACTCGAACCGCTGATCCCTGCGGGTAAGATCGCCTCCCTAAACGCGGGCGAGTTGGTCGGTATGATCGCAGCCGATGCGCAGGAAACCTACACCGGGGAGTTTTCCACCTCGGCAGTGCATTGCCGGGTAAACCTGGATATGAAAGCCATTACGCAAGAGGAAATGGCCTACCCTTCGCTCCCCGTCTATTACACCTTTGAGGGTAAAAAGGACGAAAAACTGCGGGCCAACTTCAATCGCATCAACATGGAGATCCAGGAGATCGTCCGGCAATACACGACCGCTAAACCGCCCGAAATGCCCAAGGGCACCATGAAAGGAAACAATAGATGAATGAACACTTAAAAATGGAGGGCCGCACCGTTATGGTGCACCCGGAACTGTACGATGATCCAGCAGAAAAAACCGGTATGACCGGCACGATCCGTTCCGTCGATATTTCGGGCAACGACTTTTTCGTGGACTTTCCCGATGGCAAATTAGGCAGGTACGGCGCCGATGCGCTGCTGGTACTTAAGAAACCCGAAGATATCCACCAGGTACTCGAAAATGATAAAGGCACATTGACACTTGCCGAACGAAAAGATCTGTTTAATATCACGCTCTTCCAGAATTACGGTTTTCCCGAACAGGTAAAAACCGCCCTGGAAATGGCCAGAAACCGGCCGGTGGTGAGGGAACTCGGGCTGAGATCCCTTGAAGACAGCCTGGGCATGAACCAGTCACGCGCACGCGGCCGCTGATCTTCATTTCAACTAAGAAGGTCCAATATAACTCACGGTACCATTCCGAACAAAACCTAAAAATATGATGAATGAACAAGACACCTTAGGCTTAATGGTCATGGTTAGCCCGGTCCTTTGGTATTCCGAATCAGTGGGCAAGGTTGGGCTGATCGAGGCGACTGATCTGGCTGAAAACGAAGTATGGGTGAGGTTTGAAGACGGCGACCTTCTTTCATTCAGCCCCCAAATTTTGTTTATGCTGAGAACACCGGCAGAATTAAATGAGCTGGCGGAAAACAGGAAGGGTTATTTATTGCCACCCGTACCCCTGGAGCTGAAAATAATAGCCGGCTTCCAGCAAGAAGGATCCGCTCAATCGATCAGGGAAGCCTTTGAACGCCTGCGGGATGACCCTGAACTCCATCGCTGGGCGACCGTCCGTCTGAATGAAGTGCTGGATGTCACGCCAAAGCGAAGAATAGGCAGGTAACAACTAACAACATAAATTTATGGAAAATACAACCTTAGCAGGCACACTTGCGCTTGTACACCCGGAAATACGAACCGACCCTTCCGCCATGCAGGGCCAGGTCGGCATCATCACTTACGCAGACAACCGGTCAGATGACGTTTATCTCCGCTTTGAAAACGGCCGGGAGAGCCGGTACGCATCGGACGCCGTCCTGATCCTTAAAAATAAGGCTGATCTGCTCAACGACCTGAAAAACAACACGCATATCCAGGTCGCGGATTTCAAAGATCTCTACAAGGTCGGCATCCTGCAGGACCGCGGCCGGCCGGCCGATGTCGTACAGGCATTGCAAATAGCCGCCAACAATCCCAATATCCGCGACAATGCCCTGCTGGCCGTTTCTGCGGTAATCGGCACCAGCCAGGAAAGGTCCGTTGCACGATAAAGCAGCTCATTTGCTGCCTGTTGTTCTGCCTGCCGCTCAAATACCTGCACCTCAACTCCGCCTTCGGCCATCGCGTTCACCCGCTCACTGGCAAATACGCCTGCCACCTGGGGATCGACCTGAAGGCCAGAAGCGATACGGTGTTTTCCATCCTTGATGGGCGGATAGCGGCCATCGGTTACAACCCGCAGCTTGGCATATTCATCAAAATGGCACACGGCCCCGTGACCATTACCTATGGTCATCTTAACACCCCTGGTCTTTCGGGGAGACAGCGTATCAACGGGAACACCGATCGGCATCACCGGCCAAAGCGGTAAAGTGACAGGCGAACACCTGCACCTGGGCATAATGGTCAACCGGCAACCGGTTGACCCTGTCAATTTCCTGTATCAATTAATCAATACATATCATGAGCAAAAATTTCAAACCATTACACGAGGTGGTCGCCAATAAGCTGATCGCCGAACTCGAAGCAGGAACCTCGCCATTCCAGAAACCCTGGACAGACAAGGATGTCCCCGCGTTTACTATCCCCTTCAACCCTACCACCGGGAAAAACTACAAAGGTATGAACGCCCTCTGGCTGGGCATGCAAAACTTTGACGATCCACGTTGGATGACCATGAGTCAGGCCAATAAGGAAGGCTATTCCGTGGAAAAGGGCGCGAAAGCCAGTATTATCAGCTTCGTAAAAACTTCCGATATGCAGGCCATACGCGATGTGGACGGCAACAAGATCAAAGACGAAGAAGGCAAGACCATGACCCGCGTTACAGAGCTGGAAAAACCAGTGGTGACCACCGCATTTGTGTTCAATGCTGAACAGATCAAAGGCATTCCTCCGCTCGTAGAATATATGAAGGAGAAACAGGGCGAGCAGCAATGGGCACCGCTGGAAAGAGCCGAAGCACTCTTATCGTCGAGCCAGGCAGTGATCAATCATGGCGGCAACGAGGCCTATTACAACAAAACAAAGGACCAGATCCAGCTGCCGGCAAAGGATCAGTTTGATAACGAAACGAAATACTATGCCGTGGCCCTCCACGAACTGGGACACTGGAGCGGTCATGAAAGCCGCCTGGACAGGCTCATGGAAGGCCGGTTCGGCTCCGAACAATATGCCCGCGAAGAGCTACGCGCAGAAATTGCTTCGCTTATGCTCGGCAGCGAGCTGGAGATCGGGCATAACTTCGGCCAGCATGCGGCTTACGTGCACAACTGGGTCAAAATCCTGAAAGAGGAGCCGTTCGAATTGTTCCGTGCCGCTGCCGACGCACAAAAGATCCATGATTTTATTCTGGACTTCGACCCGAAACGGGAGATCAGGCACGAAGCGTCCCTGGTTGTTAACCTCGAAAAAGGCGACGAGATCGCCTACAACAATAATGTCTATAAGGTCATCGATCAGAAGGGCAAAACCTTCAAGATGGAGGACGCGGAAGGGTCAAAATTCAACCTGAAAGCAACCGACGGCCTGTATAATTCGCTTGTCGAAGCCAAAAAGAACCCCGCTGCGCAGGAAATCATCACACAGGGGCAGGAAGAAACCGAAACAAGAACCATAGGCAGATAAGATGCAGCTCACCACATTTAAAGAAAAGGATCTTCCGTACAAGGAACTGGAGACCATAGGCCTGGCAGCGGGCGAAAAATTGCTGCTCAACATCGACGACCTGAAAAACCTGTTGTCGGGTCGCAGGACCGGGCTCATGCAGCTGCAGAACCTGGAAGCGGAAAACATCAAGATCAAATCGATGGACGCCAAGCTCTCGCTATTTCATAACCCGGCAGGCGGCACCGAACTGCGCATTCACCCGATCTACCGTAAACCGCAGCGGCCGGATTACATCGACGAACAAGAAGCCGACCAGCTCATCAAGGGTAGCACCGGGTACCTGCAAAAGATCACAAAGGATGATAAAGGGAACACGAAGGAATTACTGGTCGAATATGACGCGGAAACACGCGAGTTCATCATCAGTGATACGGATAAGATCCTGGCACCGGATATGGTCAACGGCGAGTTCCTGACCCCCGCCCAAAAAGAGGACTACCGGAAAGGAAAAGAAGTGGAACTGCCCGATAAAACGGTATTCCAGTACGCGGCGGCCGAACCGCAGGGTATCCGCTCCAATAAACTGGCTATCATTGCCTCCATCGTGGTGGATGGCGGCATGTCCTACCTGATGTACGAAGGACTGAACGCCTTGTTCAATAAAAAACGTGACCTCAAAATGGCGGAGCAACTCAGCCCCGGCTACCACAATGCCGTAAAAGATGCCGAAGCCCAACGTAATACCTTAGTTCCCGAACAGGTGACTCGTGGCTATACCCGCGGCGGGGCGACACGCTGATGGCGGACCTGCTGACCAGGCTGGGTGTCCCCACGGACATCCGGTCCTGGTTTGATATCGAAGATTCGCTGTTCACCTTCGGCGACGATCATGAACATTTCGGCGAGACCTTTCACAGGGTGCCGACCACTAAAAACCTTTGGACAGCGGGTAATCACCAAAGCCCGGAAGTGATCATTACATTCTCTGCAATGGAGGCTGTCGCCTACCTGACACTCAACTGTCATCTGTACAGCAAGCCGTATAACCTCCTTTTTATTGCCATTGGTAATCTGCCCCATTCCTGGCAACTGGAATGGATTCGCCTGCGCTATAAAAACAGAAAGTTCACGCTCGTTTTGGGCAAAGACCTTTTAGGAAGACTGTGCGATGTCTTTATTGCTGCCCGCATTTGTAATAAAGTGATAAAGATGACATATACCGATGCGATGGTTAAGATGAGCTATCGTGGGAATTCACACATTTTCGATCCCGAAACGATCACTCTGGGCAAAGTCGAAAGGGTTTTAGGTATCAGGACGAGAATCCGAACCAAAAAACCAGCGTCAGCGAACAGCTTTCTCGAACAATTGAGTATCGCAGCACAGGTCAGACCTGAAAAATGTGCACAAATTTGTGAAAAATAAACAACGAAGCATTTGTAGAATACTAACAGATTTAGTATATTTAGCTATCAAATCATGAAAACACTAATTCACTTTTTCATTACTTGTTTCATCTCCACCGGAGCATTGTTCGGTGCGCTAAGTGTGCTTAATCCATTTCCTCTTTTCGCCGTGGCTTTCGGGGTATGGGGACTTTTTTTCTGGCGCTGGAATGTACGTATGAAAAGAGATGCGAAAAAACGATACCATGAGCGCATGTTTGAAGAGTATATGCGTGAAAGGAGCCGGCACGTTCGTTTTTGATAAACTTATATACATCGCCCTCTTACATATTTCCCTATAATATCAAGCCTTGCTGTTCGTCAGCGAGGCTTTTTTTATTCAAATAATGGTTGCAACAAAGGCATCAGTCTGCCGCGACGCATAACCCAGAAAAGAACAATGACGAAAATCACATTTGAACATGTTCCAGCTGCTATTGAACAAATCAACTGCCGGCTTGACAAAATCGAGCAACTCCTGGACAAGCTCGTGCATGGCAAAGAAACGGAGGACATATTATTAACCGTACAGGAAGCAGCGGCATTCCTGAATCTCACCGTTCCTACCTTGTACAGTAAAGTCAGCAGAATGGAAATCGCGGTGCATAAACCAGGAAAACGGTTATATTTTCATAAAAAAGACCTGATTGAATATCTCTCCACAGGCAAAAGAAAATCCGCCAGAGAGCTAGTGGAAAAATCGAAATCAAAATTTCGGTTTGAAATCTAAACCATTATTCTCCCCTTCTCCAATCAAAAACCCTCAATACTCACAACAATCCGGTTCGCCGCCTCCCGCTTCTTTTCGTCAACAACCTTGGTGTAAATTTGCGTTGTCTTCACATTGCGGTGTCCCAACATTTTTGAGACCGTATAAATATCTGTGCCTGCGGCTAATTGCAGTGTTGCATAAGTGTGTCGGAAACAATGGAAGGTGATTTTTTTCGTGATACCCCCACCTTTAAGCCACTCCGGCAACCAGGTTCTGACAGAATTATAATTCAATCCGCCAAAAATGCGATTATCGTCATCCATTCTTTCCCCCAACAGCTGAAATGCCTGATCCGAGATAGGCAGCAATTCTGCGCCGGTTGTTTTCTCCTGCCTGAACTGCACTTCATATTCACCTTCCTCCCCCCTCAGTTGCCCCCATTTTAACGCGTTAATGTCTGAGAATCTGAGTCCGGTAAGACATGAGAAGATTGCCGCCTTCTTATAATCTTGATTAGCTGATTTTGTGCGAATGAGACGTTTAAATTCAGTAAGTGATAAGTGTTCGCGATGGGTCTCTTCCGATTTTATCCCGTCAACCATTTCCCTGAGATTCGTTGTAATCAGTTGAGCTTTAAACGCCGGTTTAAGCATCGCCCGGAATTTTCCAAAATAGCTAACTGCAGTGTTTACACTTATTGGTTTTTTTCGCCGATTTATTGAAGGGCCGGACAACATATAGTCTCTATATTCCTCACAAAAAGATAACGTGAGGTCACTGAACCTGAAATCCTCCCCTGCATAACTGATAAAATACCGAACGCCCATCTGCCAGTTATCGAAATTCGATCCCACATTCTTGGCTGCGGCCTTTCGAAAATAATCGACAAAACTGCCGTTTCTTTTTTCGTCAGATATAAATCCGAAACGCTTATTTTGAACTTCCAGTTGGCGCATAGCCCGCACATTCTCAGCGAGCGCATTCGTTTGCCTGTTATGATTTCTCTCGATCTCATTTTTGGGATTTTCAAACGTATGTAGATCTAAAAATTCAAATCGGGTTAGTTTACCTGTATCAGGGTGTAAAAAACCTGGGTAATAATCTAGGAAAAGTGAATTTTTACCAGTAGCCAATAATCTCTTTCTTAATTTCACATTCATACTTATAAACCTTTAAAAATCCTATCAATCTTAATTTTGGGCACATAAACGAACTTCCCCTGTTGGATCTTGGGAATATTATTTCTTTTTATAAAAGCGTAAAATGCTTTGCCTGACATACCCGCCCGCTTTTCAGCCTCCGCAATTGTATAACATTCTTTAATTTTATAGCTTTTTCCTCTCCCCTCGCTAGCATCGTTCTGTGCTAACCGTTCAGTCTCGAATAATCTGTCAATATCGACCCGCCGTATCAGTGTTTTTCTCATAGCAAAATTGATTCCCGTTAGCATGCCGTCATTGATCATCCGGCGGATGGCTTTAGCTGAACTATTCAATAATATCGCAGCATCCTTAACGGTAAGAAAATTCTTATCAGCAATAAAAATTGTCGTGCGGGTCGAAATTTGGCTCATTTCCCGATTGCTCTCCTCCACTTTCACATTTCTGATCCTGGCTTTATATGCGCGCTTTGAACAATCGTCACCACAATACTTGGTCACAGTAGTTTTTGCAATGAATGCAGTATTGCAGTGCAGGCAAATCCGCTTAATTCGAATATTGGAACTCATCTTTTAAAATCCTCGGTTCGTATTTAAAAAAAATTATTTAATGTCGTCATCAGTAGTTATCTCCCCTGTTATCTTCCCATCGAATATTTCGATTTAAGTTCAAAATCGAAGTTACCGGTTGTCTTCTACCCAAATTAAGGGTCAATAAGAGCATATAAGAGTAATTAAGCATCATTAAGAGCTTATAAGGGTTTTCATGACCCTTCATTTCACTAGTTTTTTTCATCAGTTACAAATCCTATTTTCAGTTACAACTCAGTTACAAAAATAATCCAAACAACACGTGACGACCAAGAAATAACGCAAAAAAAAACGCCTCAACTATTTGATAGCGAGGCGTTTATTTGTTTTGTTATATCTTTACTTTGCGATACTTTGCTGCTCTACTTGCCGATACAAAACTTACTGAATATATTCTCCAGCAAGTCATCTGTAGTAACAGCACCTGTGATTTCGCCGAGGTAATGGAGGGCTTGTTTGATGTCCATGGCTAAAAAGTCGGAGGTGATGTAGGTGTCTATGCCGTTGAGTACGCGTACAAGGGCTTCTTCGGTTTTTTGGAGGGCTTCGAGGTGGCGGATGTTGGTTACGAGGGTTTCGTCGCCGGTGAGTTGTTGCTTTACGGCGGCGTGGTATATCTTTTGTTTCAGCTCGTCTATGTGTTGTTTTTCTTTGGCCGATATCAATATGGCATCCGGTGATATTGCAGTAAGTTGATCCTCGCTTAGCAAGTCTATTTTATTGGCGACTACCAACATGGTTACACCGGGGCGTTGCAGACTTTCTATATCACTATTCAACTCTTCGGCAGTAATTTGTAATGCATCAAAAACATAAACCAACAGTGCCGACTGATCTATCTTTTCCATGGTGCGCTGCACTCCTATTTGCTCAATGGCATCGGTAGCTTCGCGGATACCGGCGGTATCAACCATCCGGAAGTTAATGCCATTAATGTTCAGTACCTCTTCAATGGTGTCGCGGGTGGTGCCGGGGATGTGGCTCACAATGGCTCTTTCCTCGTTTAACAGCGCGTTCAACAAGGTCGACTTACCTGCGTTTGGCCTGCCGGCTATTACAGTATTTACGCCCTGTTTGATCACGTTACCCAACTCGAAAGAACGAATCAGGCTGCCGATCACTATCGTGGTATCATGTACCAGTTGTTTCAGTTGGTCGCGGTTAGCAAATTCAACATCTTCTTCCGAAAAATCGAGCTCCAGCTCAACCAACGATGCAAATTGCACCAGTTGCGCGCGCAGACTTTGTAACTGATTGCTAAATCCGCCCCTTAACTGCTGTAAGGCAACCTGTTGCGATGCTTTGGAGTTAGATGCAATCAGATCGGCTACCGCTTCGGCTTGCGATAGATCTAATTGACCATTCAGAAACGCACGCAGGGTAAATTCCCCAGGCTTAGCTGAGCGCGCGCCGCTTTTTATCAGCAGCTTGATAATACTCTCCAAAATATAGTTAGACCCATGGCAGGAGATCTCCACCACGTTTTCGCGGGTGTACGAACGCGGACCAACGAACAACGATACCAACACTTCGTCCAAAATCATATCGCCATCAACAATATGGCCCAAATGTATGGTGTGCGAGGCCTGTTTGCTCAAATCCTTCCCTTTAAAAACACGGTTGGCAATATTGATAGCATCATAGCCAGAAAGACGGATGACACCTATGGCCCCTACCCCATTTGGAGTGGCCAGTGCAACAATAGTTTCTTCGGGATGTACGGGTTGGCTCAAGTCTGATCTCATTTTTATGTATAGCCTACAAAGGGCTTCTTATAAGGCGCAAATTTCGTTAATTAATTGGCAACATTCATGTCAAAAAAAATAGCGTAATTGGTATCCGATATGATAACTTTTTTTGAAGCTTCGCTTGATAGTATTTCGGTGCACCATGTGGGCAACCAATCGCAAAACGAAATGTACTCATTGTCAGAACATCCGCTCGAATTAAAGGATGAACTGATACCGCGTTTACTGATGCAGTATTTTTTAACCCCGTTTGAAAAAAGTAACGAGGTTTACCACCTGATGCACAACAGCGGCGATGCCAACCTGAACGAAATTTATCATTTCGCTACGCAGGCATTTGAGGATAAAAGCAAGTTTCATGATTCATCGGAGAAGATAGCCAAGCAATTGTACAGCATCTCCAATCACCCCAAAATTAAGTCGGGCGAATTGTATGTGGCGTATTTTAGCCAGGTACAAATTGAGGGCGAACTGCTGGACGCGATAGGCATTTTCAAATCAGAAACTAAAGAAACTTACCTTAAAGTATTTCCGGACAAAGGCGGTTTCAGTATGGATTACGAGGAGAACGCCATCAACATTAATAAGCTAGATAAAGGCTGCCTTATTTTTAATGTAGAAAAGGAAAATGGCTATAAAGTGGCAGTGGTTGATAAAACCAATGGTAACCAGGATACCGCCATTTACTGGAAGGATGACTTTCTGCAATTGAAGATCCGTAATGATAACTTTAACCAAACCAATAATACGCTGAGCATTTACAAAAACTTTGTTACCCAAAAGCTGGATGATGAGTTTGAGTTGAGCAAAGCCGATAAAATAGATCTGCTGAACCGATCAATGAAGTATTTTAAGGAGAAGGAAACCTTTGATATGGATGAGTTTGCAGGCGAGGTGATCGGTAACCCGGAAGCTATAGAATCGTTCAAAAACTACAAACAGCAGTATGTTGAAGAGTTTGAGATGCCTATTCATGATAGTTTTGAGATATCAACCAACGCGGTAAAAAAGCAGGCTAAAGATTATAAAACAGTATTGAAACTCGATAAGAACTTCCACATTTATATTCACGGCGATAAAGAACTAATACAGCGCGGCGTTGATGAGGATAAAGGCATGAATTTCTATAAAGTTTATTTTAAAGAAGAGCATTAATCTACGGTCACCCATCCAAATAAACAACTGTTAATCAAGTCATTCATTTTATCATGAGATAAATAATTCTGTTTATATTTATATAACCTTAATTATTTATCTCATGGACATTTCAACTATCAACTGGCTCGCCGTAGTGGTGGCCGGTATTTCGGCATTCGCGTTGGGTGCTGTTTGGTATGCACCATCAGTATTCGGCAAAGCCTGGCTGGCCGATAACATGCTGACCAACGAAGAAGTTGCTGCCGGGTCAAAGGGCAAAATTTTCGGTTTTACTTTCTTCTTTTCTGTGCTGATGTCGGTCAATTTAGCTATGTTTTTGGCAGATGCCAAGACAGACCTCACCTGGGGCGCTACGGCCGGTTTCCTCGCCGGGATATGGACGTTCAGCGCCATTGCTATACACAGCCTGTTCGAGCTTAAAAGCTGGCGACTGATATTCATTAACGGCGGTTACAGCCTGGTTGGCCTAACTATTATGGGTGCCATCATTGGCGCATGGCGATAATAAAAAAGGAGCTGCATAACAATGCAACTCCTTTTTTATTATGATCGGCTCCTCAAAAGCTAATACCTTTCGAATGACCAATGACTACGGCCTAATGACCAATTACAGTTCCCTGATCCAGATGTTACGGAAGCTGTCCGGCTCGCTTGGGTCACCGTGCGATTGCAGGTAGATTGGCGCTGCACCATGTTTTACATAATGTGGCTTGCCAATATATTGCGTTGGGCCCAACAGTTCGGTGTTATTTTGTACCAGCACACCGTTAAAAAATACGGTTACATGTGCCGTTGTTTTTACCGAACCATCCTCGTTAAAGGTTGGCGCTGTCCAAATCACATCATAAGTTTGCCATTCGCCCGGTTGTTTAATCGGGTTAGCCAATGGCGCAAACTGTTTGTAAATACTGCCTGCTTGTCCGTTTACATACGTTTTGTTTTGATATGAATCCAGTACCTGTAACTCGTAACCTGCATCGCCCTTACCTATTGAGGCAAGGAACACGCCGCTGTTACCACGGGCCTGGCCGCTGCCGGTAATGTTTTTTGGCACCTGCCACTCAATGTGCAACTGGTAATTATTGAATTTGCGTTTGGTTACAATACCGCCTTCTTTTTTATTTACGGTTACAATGCCTTTGCCAACAGTCCATTTAGCGGGTTTGCTGTTGTCATCGGCTGATGACCACTCATCCAGGTTTTTGCCATCAAATAAAATGATCGCGTCTGAAGGCGCGTCGGCTGTTGTTTTACCCGGGGTAACCACCTTTACTTCCGGCGACCATACTTCGGTATCTTCCGGCTTGGCATCCTGCGCGAAAGCCGCGAAGCTGCTGCCTGCCAGCAATATTGTTAATGCTAATTTATAATTCACTTCTTTAAAATTTAAACTGATAATGTTTTTACGTATTTGCAGCTCTCGGTAATGCTTACATAAGCATCAATATTGGTAAAGTTTTCCTGCTCTACAATAAAGTGTTTTACACCGGCTTTACCTGCTTTAGCCAACATAGCCTTGTAATCGATAGAGCCTTTACCAACTTCGGTATTCAGTTCAACATTACTTTTATCGGCATCTTTAACGTGGCAAAGTTCAAACCTGCCCGGGTTTTTGGCCAGTATATCGGCAATATCGTGTCCGGCACGTACCACCCAGTACATATCCAGTTCCAGCTTTACTACGGCAGGGTCTGTTTCTTTTAATATCACATCGTAAAAAGTAGTTCCGTCAACCGGTTTCCACTCAAAATTATGGTTATGGTACGCGAATTTCAGGTTAGCCTTTTTGAGGTATTCCGCAGCAGTAGTAAACTTTTTAGCTATGGCTTTGCATTTATCAGCAGTATCGATCAAATCGCCGCTCATCCAAGGTAATATTACATAAGTTTGGCCGATAGTGTGTGCGGCTTCAATGTAACTATCCAACTCTTCGGTACTGCCTGTACGGAAGTATGATTCGTAACCATAGTGGCCGCTTGGCGATACCAGTCCGTTAGCTTTCAGCAACTCGCCGTAAGCTTTGGCATCCAGTCCCCAAAAACCATCTTTTTTAGAGTAGCCATAAGTTTCAACCTCTTTATAACCGGCTTGCGCCACTTTAGCAGTAACGCCTTTAACATCCTTTGGCAAATAATCGCGCAGACTGTAAAGTTGCAAACCAACTTTGTTTATACCCTTTGCCGAAAGCATTTTGGGGGCTATTAACATAGCCGCGCCGGCTAAACCGGCCTGGGCTAAAAATGTCCTTCTGTTTGTCATATTCAATTTAATGTGTTTGATATAATTCTGTTGCTTTAGTTTAAACCGGGTTATTATAAAATAACTTCGGCATCCTGCGTGTCAACGCCCGGTTGTGTTTCGGTATGGTTTTTATCTTTAAATAATAACAGGAACAACACTAACACCACACCCGCTATACCAGCCGGAATTAACCATATTGATTGCCAGTTGTGTACATCGCCGGTGGTATAAGCATCGTATACTTTACCTGATATTAAAGATCCTATCAGCATACCTACACCGTAAGTTGCCAATGTGATAAAGCCTTGTGCCGAACTTTTGAAACGCTCACCTGCAAGGTTATCGGTATAAATTTGACCTGTAACGAAGAAAAAATCATAGCAGATACCATGTAAAACGATACCGATCAACAGCATCCAGTAGTTGGCTTCGCCATTACCGTAAGCAAATAACACATACCTTAAAGCCCATGCGAACATACCGATACCCAACATTTTTTTAACACCTAAGCGTACAAAAAAGAATGGTATACAAAGCATGAACAAGGTTTCAGATACCTGCCCTAACGATTGTGTAATGGTACTGCCTTTAACGCCTGCATCTTGCAAAAACACGTTAGCGAAACCGTAATAAAATGCCAATGGTATACAAATAGCTACTGACGATATAAAGAATAACAGGTATGATTTATTTTTCAGTAAGCTGATGGCATCTAAGCCTAACACCTCGCCTATGGTTACCTTTTGGCCTTTTTTAACCGGCGGAGTGGCAGGTAATGCAAAGCTCAATAAACCCAAAATGATTGAGGCCGTGCCCGACATTTTGAAAGTATTTACAAGCGCTTCTTCGCCACCTAATTTATCCCAGCTTAACCAGCTTACTAAAAAGCCTGCAAAGATCCATCCTACGGTACCTAATACCCTGATCGGCGGAAACTCTTTGCTCGGATTTTTCATTTGCCTGAAAGCCACTGAATTTACCAGTGCCAAAGTTGGCATATACAAGATCATGTAAAGTAAAATATTCGGGTAAAACGACGCGAAATCGGCCGACATAGACGCGCGCCATAACAAGGCACCCCCTATAAGGTGAAGTACCCCTAATATTTTTTGTGCCGAAAAAAACTTATCAGCTATCAGACCTATAATAAACGGTGCTACTATCGCTCCAATTGATTGTGTTAAATATGCTGTACCAACCTCCGTACCTGACGATTTGAAGTTTTTAATAAGGAAAGTACCTAAGTTTACGAACCAGCCACCCCAAATAAAAAATTCGAGGAACATCATGGTCGATAGTTTGAAACGGGTTAAAAAGGTCATTCTGATTTGGGTTTATTTAATCGGTTTAAATTGTATATAATTTACTTAATTGACAAGATGTATTTTACCATTTCCTTAGCATCGGCTGTTGATACATTGGGGTGCGGCGACATTGGTATTTCGCCCCAGTTACCTTTACCGCCGTCAATTACTTTTTTGGCCAGCATATCAATATTTTCGGCCGTTAGTTTGTACTTTTTGGCCACATCGGCATAAGCCGGACCAACAATTTTGACATCTAACTTATGGCAGGTAAGGCAATCGCTTTTACTCACCAAATCGGCGCCTTTGGCTGATCCTACAGACTTTTCCGCCTTTTCAGGCTTCTCTTTCTTTTCAGGCGCTTCCGGTTTTTCGGCTGCTTCGGGTTTCTCTTCGGGCTTTGCAAGTACGGTGTCAGTATCGGTTGCAGGGGTATCCGCATCGTCAACTTCGGTATGGTCTACCGCGGTAGTATCATTGCTGTTGCTGCCGGTTTCAGTACTGCCGCCGCAGGCCGCTAATAAAAAACAAAGGCCAAGAATTACAAATGTCTTTTTCATAAGGTAAATTTTAATTGACTATTCTGTTTATAACAAAGGGCTACAAACGTGCCCTTTGCTATAACAGGCAATAATCAAACCATTATGATAATCCTAAAAGTTTGTTATTAAAATTATCATCGCCTCCGGCTGATGCAAAATCATCAAAGGCGTGGTCAGTTACACGTATAATGTGGTTCTTTATAAATTCGGCTCCTTCACGTGCGCCGTCTTCAGGGTGCTTTAAGGCACACTCCCACTCCAGCACTGCCCATCCCGGGAAATCGTAAGCAGTAAGTTTACTGAAGATGGCTTTAAAATCAACCTGTCCATCGCCTAACGAACGGAAACGGCCCGCGCGATCAACCCAGTTCTGGTAACCGCCATACACACCCTGACGGCCTGTAGGATTAAACTCGGCATCCTTAACGTGGAACATTTTTATACGTTCGTGGTAAATATCAATGTACTCCAGGTAATCAAGGCATTGCAGCACAAAGTGCGACGGATCGTACAGTAAGCAGGCACGTTTATGGTTGTTCACTTTTTCGAGGAACATTTCATACGTAATACCGTCGTGCAAATCTTCACCCGGATGGATCTCATAGCAAAGATCGATACCGTTTTCGTCAAATACATTCAGGATAGGTTCCCAGCGTTTGGCCAGCTCGGTAAAAGCGGCATCAACCAAACCGGCAGGCCTTTGCGGCCATGGGTATACGGTTTGCCAAATCAAGGCACCGCTGAAGGTAACATGCGCATCCAAACCTAAGTTTTGCGAAGCCTTTGCAGCGTATTTCAGTTGCTGCACCGCCCACTCCTGGCGTGCCTTAGGGTTGTTCTTATAAGCATCGGGCGCGAAAGCGTCAAACAACTGATCATACGCCGGGTTAACGGCTACCAGTTGGCCTTGCAGGTGTGTTGAAAGCTCAGTTATTTCTAACCCGGCTTCGTTCACAATGCCTTTAATTTCGTCGGCATAAGTTTTACTTTCTGCCGCTTTTTGTATGTCGATATAATGCGGATCGTTAGTAGGCAATTGCACGCCTTTATAACCCAGGCCTTTTGCCCACTCGCAAATAGATTTTAAGTTATCAAACGGCGGTTTGGCACCTACAAACTGTGCTAAAAAAATTGCCGGTCCTTTAATGGTTTTCATAATTGGTATTTATTTGATTAGATAACAAAATCGGTCCATTTTTTATCAGATTTGCCCGAAGCGATCACATTTTCAACAAATGCCATGCCCCTTACGCCATCCTCAATACCCGGAAAATCAAGCATCTCCGGCTCCGGTGTTTTACCCTCGATGCCTGCCTTAATAGTAAGCGCGAAGTTTTTATACAAGTTGGCAAATGCTTCCAGGTACCCCTCCGGGTGACCGGCAGGCGCACGCATGTTGGTAGTTACAAATTTACTGGTGTAAGCACCGCCTGTACGCCATATTTCGGTAGGTTTATCCAGCCATTTTATCAAAAGCGTGTTGGCATCATCCTGCTGCCACTCTAAGCCGCCTTTTTCGCCATATACACGGATCTTAACGTTGTTCTCATCGCCTGCTGCAATTTGGGTAGCAGTGAGTACGCCGCTTGCGCCGTTGTTATATTTCAATATTACAGCGCCATCATCGTCAAGCTTGCGGCCTTCTACCACAATGTTAATATCGGCATTTACTTTGGTTACCTGTAAACCGGTAACGTATTCGCTCAGGTTAAAGGCATGTGTGCCGATATCGCCAATGGCACCCGCTATACCGCTTTTACCCGGATCGGTACGCCATGAGGCCTGCTTGTTATCTTCCCCTTCTAAAAAGGTGCTTAACCAACCCTGCGGATACTCTACATATACCTTGCGGATAGCGCCCAGCTTGCCCGATTTAATCACCTGGCGGGCTTCTTTCACCATTGGATAACCGGTGTAGGTATGCGTTAAACAAAACAGTTTATCGCTGGCCTTAACTACTTTTTCAAGCTCTTTAGCTTCTGCCAGGGAAAAGGTCATCGGTTTATCCAATATTACGTGGAAACCATTCTCCAGCGCCAGTTTGGTTGGCGCGAAGTGTACATGGTTTGGCGTAACAATACTGATCACCTGTACACGCTCATCTTCGGGCAATTGCTTTTCCTTTTCAATCAACTCTTCGTACGAGCTGTAAACACGCTCGGGTTTAAGGCCCAGCAGTAAACCGCTGGCCTGTGATTTTTCGGGGTTGCTGCTGAAAGCGCCTGCAACCAGTTCATATTGATCATCTATACGAGCGGCAATGCGGTGTATGGCACCTATGAAGGCACCCTGGCCGCCGCCGATCATTCCTAACTTTAATTTCATCTTCAGTTTTAACAATTATTAAACAGGTTCAATTTCAATAGAGGTTTGCTGCTCAATTAAGCGCCAAACTTCCAGCCTTCCCTGTACTCTCTTTTTACAAACTGGTTAACCGCGTCAAAATTGGTTACTTTAAGGTTTTGGTTATCCCAAACCAGTTTCAGGTCGCGACCCGGGAAGCTGCCTTCGCCTTTCGCGTTTTTAACCTCAACGTTATGCCCGCGGATAGAAAGGTTAGCCATTAACAGCGCCTCAGTAAGCGGACCGGCCAGTTCAAACGGAGAGCTTAGCTCAATTTTACCGTAACCGGCAATACAAGCCTCCACCCAATGCGCGTAGTGGCCATTGTCGCCACCCGGTACACGGGCGAGTGTTTTAGGCACGTTGGCTTCTTTAGTGCGCGATGTTGGCAATAATTGCGGGTTGATACCGTAAGTACCGGCCATCATTTTACCTTTAGTACCGATGAACAGCATACCGTTGCCACCATCTCCAAAGGTTTCATTAGGGCCTAATTCCGCAGGTCTTTCCGGTTGTATACCACCGTCCATCCAGTGTACGGTAACATCTTTTTGAGTTTTGTTGGTTTTAGGGAAGGTAAGCGTAGCATGGGTTGATACCGGACAGCTATCAGGGAAGTAAGCACGTTGCCAGTTATCAACATAAGGGGTAGCCACACTTGATTGCACCTCTTTTATATACTCCAGGTTAAGCACTCTGAAAGGCGCTTCCATCAGGTGACAGCCCATATCGCCCAGGGCGCCGGTACCGTAATCCCACCATCCGCGCCAGTTAAAAGGCACCAGTTTATCAATATAATCTTTATAAGGCGCGGTACCTAACCACAGGTCCCAATCCAGTTCTTTTGGTACAGCAGGTTTGCCTGTAGGCCATGTAATACCTTGCGGCCATACCGGGCGGTCTGTCCAGCAGTAAACGGTATCAACATCGCCTATCAGGCCTGCATCATACCATTCGCGTAACTGCCTTACACCATCGCCAGATGCACCCTGGTTACCCATTTGGGTTACTACTTTATATTTTTTAGCGGCGGCGGTTAAAGCGCGGGCCTCGTAAATATCATGTGTAAGCGGTTTTTGAATATAAACGTGCTTGCCTAACTGCATTGCTGCCAGGCCGATGATGGCGTGGTTATGATCGGGCGTTGAAACCGATACGGCATCAATGTGCTTGGCTTCTTTATCCAACAGTTTGCGCCAGTCTTTATAATACTTGGCTTTTGGGAACTTTTTAACGGTACCTGCCGCGGCGCGGTCGTCCACATCGCACAGGAAAGCGATTTCGGCCTTGCCGCTTTTGTAAAAGTTTTCGATATCGCTGCTACCCTTACCACCGGCACCTACACCGGCAACAATTAGTTTATCACTCGGCGCGGTAAAGCCCTTGCCACCTAATACGTGGCGCGGAACGATCATAAAGCTGGCAGCGGCAACAGCCCCTGTCTTTAAGAAATTCCTTCTTGAAGTTTCATCTGTTTTTTTTAACATGGTAAAGACGTTATATTTTTAAAGATTTACACATTATAAATTTCCTTTATTCATTTCGCTTACCGCATAATCAACCGAGCGGGCGGTAAATGCCATATAAGTAAGCGAAGGGTTTTGGCACGAAGTGGATGTCATACACGCGCCATCGGTAACAAAAACATTTGGCGCGGCGTGTACCTGGTTCCATTTATTGAGTACCGATGTTTTAGGATCGAGCCCCATGCGGGCACCGCCCATTTCGTGGATATCAAGTCCCGGCGCTTTGCCTACTGTTTTATTTACGCTGATATTTTTAAACCCGGCGGTAGTAAACATCTCTGATATTTGCTCCACGTAATCGGTACGCATTTTTTCGTCGTTATCGTCGTAATCAACCGAGATACGTAGCTGCGGGATTCCCCAGGCATCTTTCTGGGTATCATCCAGCTTTACATAATTGCTTTCCTTCGGGATGGTTTCGCCCATCATGTGCGAACCTACATACCACGGACCAAGTTCTACCTTGCCCAATGCCTCTTTAAAGCCCGCGCCTATACCCTCGGCATGGCTGCCCGATGAACGGTAAGCGCCAAAGCCCGAAGCATAGCCGCGCAAAAAGTTGGTATCCTGCTTATACACATTCCTGAAACGTGGAATGTAGCCACCGCCGGCCGGATTGCGGCCTTCTGTGGTCATATCTTTAAAACCATCTACCTCGGCATTGATACTGGCCGTATAAAGGTGGAACGCCACATATTTACCCAGCACACCGCTATCGTTACCAAAGCCATTAGGGAAACGGCTTGACTTTGAATTGAGCAATATGAGATTAGTATTTATTGCCGACGCATTTACAAAGATGATGCGGGCGTAGTATTCAATTTCTTCTTTAGTATTGGTATCTATTATGCGAACCCCGGTCGCTTTGCCTTTTTGGTCATCATAAATGATGGATTGCACTACCGAGAATGGCCTTAAGGTAAGGTTGCCCGATTTTTGCGCCCATGGCAAGGTAGAAGCATTACTGCTGAAATACCCGCCAAACGGACAACCACGCTGGCACAACACCCGTTTTTGGCATTGCACCCTGCCCTGCTCCAAATGGATAGGCTCGGGTTTCGAAATGTGGGCGCAGCGCGCGCTGATCACGTGCCTGTTCTGGTACTTTGATTTTACGTGCTTGCTGAAATAGTTCTCTACCGTATTTAGCGGAAAGCCCGGCAAAAACTCACCATCGGGTAATTCGGGGATACCGTCTTTATTGCCTGATATACCTGCAAATTTCTCTACATAGCTATACCATGGGGCAATATCCTTATAACGGATAGGCCAGTCTACAGCGAAACCGTCACGTGCAGGGCCTTCAAAGTCGAAGTCGCTCCAGCGTTGGGTTTGCCTTGCCCACAGCAGCGATTTACCGCCTACCTGGTAGCCGCGAATCCAGTCGAAAGGTTTTTCCTGTATATAAGGGTGTTCTTTATCTTTTACAAAAAAGTGCGCCGCGTCTTCATGAAAAGCGTAGCAGCGGCTTACTATGGGGTTTTCTTCGCGCACGGCTAACGGCATTTCGCCGCGGTGCTCAAACTCCCATGGGTATTTATTGGTTGTGGGGTAATCAATGATATGCTTTACATCGCGGCCGCGCTCAAGCACCAGGGTTTTAAGCCCCTTGCCGGTCAGCTCCTTTGCCGCCCATCCGCCACTTATGCCCGATCCTATAACGATGGCATCAAAAGTGCGTTCCTTAACGCTATCTATATTTAAATTAGCCATACTTATTTTGATGCTCCCTTTAATGGCGGTTTAACAGGTACGTTAACGAGGTAACGGCCCGGTATTAATTCGTAAACCACACGCTTGGTCATAAAATATTTTGATTGCGTGTAGCACTGCACTGTTTTATCTTTTGCTATCCAGAAGAATTTCTTCAGCTCGGGCGAATAGTTGCCGTTATCTATCCCCAGCAATAATGTTTCGCGCTGTTTGGCAGGCCACAGGGCGAATGGCTTTGTACTCGTTTTAGCAATTAGCTGCGAAAGTTCGCCCAAACCTGTGATGAAAGCCTGCTGATCCTGCTTGCCATAACAATCATCAAGCATGGTTAATACAAACAAATGCAAGCCGAGGTCTTTAGCCCCCGGTGTGGTTGTTTTGGGTATAATGGTTTCAGCAACATCGGCCAGCAGTTTCTCCTGCGCAGGGCTTATGGTAATATTTTTGAGTTGGATAAGCGTTTTACCACCTGCCAGCATATCCGACGGGAACAAGGTTGCTCCGCCAATTATCAATGCCAAATTCTTTAAAGCTATGCGCCTATCCATTAAAATAATTCAGTACGTTGGTTAAAAAAATGATACCAATACAGTATCAACGGTTGATAATACTATTTTTTCGCCCTACAGGCCCTTCAAACATAATAACTTTATTTATAAAAATGTATATGCCATAAATAAGTTACGCTATTAAAAACCCCACTTTTTCATCACTTTCAGGTCGATACCTGCGCTTTCGGTTTGGCCAAGTCCCTGGTATTCTTCTTGCTCTATAACGAAGTGCGTGGTACCGCCCGTTTTACGCGCCGCCTTTAATATAGCCTTCAGCGGCACTATACCTTTACCCAATACGCAGTTCTCGTATTTTACTTTGGGCTCTTTGGCCAGCACCAACTCGTCCTTAACGTGCATCAGCTCGAAACGGCCGGGATATTTATTGATATAATCTAAAGCTTGCGCGCCCACTGTAAACATGTTGCCGATATCCAGTTGCTGGGTAACCAGTTTAGGATCGGTATTTTGCAGCATAAAATCGTACAGGGTGATATCGCCTATTTTGGTGGTAAATTCAAAATCGTGGTTGTGGTAACCGAACTTCATGCCGCTCTTTTGGCATAGTTCGCCATTTTTATTAAACTGATCCATAAAAGGTTTCATGGATTCAGCTGTCATTTGCAAACCGCCGCCTAACGACGGACTGATCACAAAGCGCTGACCTATTTCGGCGGCGTCTTCTACGGTTTGTTTCCAGCTATCGGTAAAATCATTCTTGGTTTTATCCCAATGATCGATGGTCATGGTGGTATGGCCGCTTGGCATTTTCAGGCCCAGGTCATCCAGCAATGTTTTAAACTCTTTAACCGGGTAGCCATAAAACTTACGGTTGTTGTAGTTGGCATGTTCTACGTGAGTATAACCCAGCGCGGCCAGTTTTTTAAGGGTACCGGCGGCATCCTTGTTCATATCATCGCGCACGGTATATAATTGCAGCACCAAACGCTGTATCTTATTATCGGCAGCAAATGTTATTGATGGCAAAACAGCCGCCCCGGCAGCTAAAACAGCCGCACTTTTTAAAAAATCTCTTCGGTTAAAATTGTTCATAATTGGCAGTGTCGCGGTATTAGCAACGGTCTAAGGTAAGTATTAGCATTAAAAATTCTAACGTATATGCCTCATAATTATTAACAAATGCTAAAAAACTATCATGTTTTATAAAAATTTATCAGCACGATAATTTACAGTTAAACCTTGCCGTCATTTCAAGGTCAAACAGTTTGCAATTAGTGGGCTGGTAGGTATATTTTTTGCCATATTAGCCAATTAATTTTAACCGGCACACACATCGGCACGTTTGCGATGTTAATACAACATATTGAGAACTACTCCTGTGAAAAAGATCTATTTAGCCTGCATCCTGTTATTATGTATAAGCACCGGCTTCGCCCAGCAAACTGTTGAGGTAAAAAATAAGTTGGGCGACAATGTTACCGAAAAATATAGCATCCTTAAAGATTCGACCAATGAAGTACGCGACGGACTGTATCAGTGCATTTATGGCAAAAACATAGCTTTCGCCAGCGGCCATTATACCAGAGGCAAGAAAACCGGGTTATGGCACTTTTTTAATAAAAAGGGCCGTTTAATGCAAAACTACAATTACGATATACAAAAGGTACTTTACGAAGCACCTACCGATAGTGCCAAAAATGTAGTTTACGTTGTTGATAAGGAATTTACCGAAAAAGACACCGTGACAAAGCCGATAATTGTAGGCGGCAGTTATTATGGTTACCTGCCTTATGTTAGAAACTTTTATTTGCCGCAAGATATTAAGGGCACCTACATGGGGCAATTTAGCGTAGTGATAGAGCTACTGGTAAGCCCGGGTGGGCGTTTGGCAGATTATAAAGTACATGTTACTGCGCCGGGATATGATAAGGTAGCCAAAATGAGCCTGAAAAATATAAGCGAAGGGGATAAAATATTTATCCCGGCTTATTATAATGGCGAAGCCATATCATCTACGGTGCTTTTAAAATGCCGCATTAATAATAGCGGTAAGCTCGTATTTTAAAATACAACGTTATAAAAATAAAAAGAGGCGCTTTTGTAAGGCGCCTCTTTTGTTATGTATTAAAGTAAATTAACTATTAATGGTGGTGATGACCATCCGGGCCATGCGCGTGACCGTGTGATAATTCCTCTTCAGTGGCAGGGCGTACATTTAATATAGAGCCTTTAAAGTGCAGTTCCTGACCGGCCATCGGGTGATTAAGATCAACAATAACCGCATCTTCAGCTACCGATACAACCTGACCCTGGAAACGGTTACCGTTATTATCCTGTAAAGGGATAATGGTACCAATTTCAGGAATATCTGTACCGCTGAACATTTCTTTTGGCAAATTAGCTACTGCTTCTTCGTCGTATTCGCCATAAGCATCCTCAGCCGATAAGCGGAAATCATACTCATCGCCGGTTGAAAGCGTGCTTAGGTTTTCCTCAAATTTTGGCAACATTTGCCCTGCACCATACAAGAAAGTTAATGGCTGCTCTTGCGTAGCGCTTTCTGTTAAAGCTTCAGTGCCGTCATTATCAACATACAGATCGTAGGTTAATGACACTACGTGTTTTGGTTCAATTTTCATTGCGATTATTTTATAATATAAAAAATTAGGCCTCAATTTGTTTTAAAGCCTCTTCAGTATTACCGGCAGGCAAGGCACAGGTTTTGTCTTTACATACAAAAATCTGTGTTTTACCAATAAACTTGTCTTGCAGCAAAGGTAAACTTCCTGCGTTTCCTCCCAACATAATTTTGTTAGGAATATATGTTTTCTCCAGCTCTTTACGGCGCTCTTCGGCCTCGTTACCGGTAACGGCTATTTCATACACACCAAAAACTTCATCGGTAAGCAGCATTATCCAGTTGGAGTATGACGAACCGTATTTGGCCAGGTGCGGCATAATATTGCGCAATAACTGCGCCGATATTTCAAGGTACTGCTCGTCATCAAACAGCAAACCCAGTTTTTTTAGCACCCTTGCCATTACAGAATTTGATGCAGGCGTAACGCCATCCATTATCTCGCTTTTGCGGGCTATCAACTGTTCATCATCGGCAGCGGTATAAAAGAAGATGCCTCCCTCCGCATCGTAATAATTTGCTATCGCGATGTTGGCCAGTTTGCGGGCATGGGTAAGCCATTCTTCATTGAACGATACTTCATACAGGGCGATAAAGGCATCTATAATATTGGCGTAATCATCTAAAAATGCTATCCCATCGCCACCTGTAACATTTTCCCTGTATACTCTTGAGATACGGCTATCGGCATTTATCAGGTTATTGATAATGAAGCTGGCGTTTGACAGCGCGTATTCATAATACTCCGGCCTGGCAAAAGCGCGGTAGGCATCGCACATACCTTTCAGCATGAGCCCGTTCCATGAGGCCAGGATCTTATTATCCAGTCCGGGGCGGATACGGTGGCTGCGCACCTCGAATACTTTTTGGCGCGCGGCATCAATTTTAGCAGTCAGGGTTTCTACCGTTAGGCCCAGGTCAGCCGCCAATTCGGCATCGGTACGGTTACGGAAAAACACGTTAGTTTCTTCCTCTTCCCAGTTGCCATCTGCTGTTATATTATAGTATATGCAGAACAGGTCGGCATCGTCACCTAAAATAGTTTCAATTTCTGCTTTGGTAAAAGTATAGAATTTGCCCTCTACCCCTTCGCTGTCGGCATCAAGCGCCGAATAAAAACCACCGTCGGGCGAGGTAAGTTCGCGCATTACAAAGGTGATCATGCCATCGGCTATCGCCCTATATATTTCATTGGGTTGCCAGGTGTAAGCTTCGGCATATAAACTCACCAGTTGGGCATTATCGTACAGCATCTTTTCGAAATGCGGCACATGCCAGCGACCATCAACCGAATACCGGGCAAAGCCCCCTCCTACATGGTCGTAAATTCCGCCGAACGCCATTTTGTTGAGCGTAACCAGGGTGGCCTGTTTTATATCATCATCGTGCATTAAATGCGCGTAACGCATCAGGCATTGCCAGTTATTCGGCATCGGGAATTTTGGTGACGAACCCATGCCGCCCTCCTCCTTATCAAAATACCGCTTCCAGTTGTTTATAATAGCCTGTAAATCACTTTTGGTATATTCCTTTTCTTGCTTGGGTACGAAATCAACTGTTTCGTACTGGGTGATACCGGCGGTCAATCGCACGGCATAATCCTCGGCTTCGTCGGGCTTTGTTTTATAAAAATCAGCCAGGTTAAATAGCAGCGAAACCCAATCGTTCTTACGAAAGTAGGTACCACCATAAATAGGCCGCTGATCGGGCAGGCAAATACAGTTGAGCGGCCAGCCGCCTCGCTGCGTCATCAACTGCACGGCACTCATATAGATCTGGTCTACATCGGGGCGTTCCTCGCGGTCAACCTTTATACATACAAAATACTCGTTCATCACCGCAGCCACCTGCTCATCCTCAAAGCTCTCGTGCTCCATTACATGGCACCAGTGGCAGGCCGAATAACCTACACTTACCAATATCAGCTTGTTCTCGTCCTTAGCCTTTTGCAAAGCTTCCGGCCCCCAGGGATACCAGTCGACCGGGTTATTAACGTGCTGTAATAAATAAGGAGATGTTGAATTAGCCAGATGATTCATGCAGTGCAGATTGTATTGTTGTATAATTTAATAAAACGCGAACAGGTGTTTTGTTTTTACAGCCGCAAATCTGCCGCTTATATTTTATTTTTCGATCATCAGTTTGTAGATTGTGGGGAGGAAGATGCAAGAGTTGAGATTCAGGATGCAAGACGTTGAGGGGATTCACCCGATCTACGCTTCGCTGGATCACCCTCTCTGCTGCGCAAAGAGGGCAAAATACATCATTCTGTAAATTCTTGAATTCAGTAAATTCTGGTTCAGACAACTAAATTCCATAAATTCTGGTTCAGACAAAATTTCTATAAATTCTGATTTAGCTTTCGCCCCTAAAACCTTAATTTCGCCTGTTAGAAAAGAGGGAAAGAAATTTGGATTATTTAGAGGGCTTAAATAAAGAACAACGTGCCGCGGTTGAGCAAATTCAGGGGCCGGTAATGATTATTGCCGGTGCCGGATCGGGCAAAACACGTGTAATTACTTACCGGGTTGCACACCTTATACGTAAGGGTGTCGATTCGTTTAACATACTGGTACTTACCTTTACCAACAAGGCCGCACGCGAAATGCGCGAGCGTATTAATAAGGTAGTTGGCAACGAAGCCAAAAATATATGGATGGGTACCTTTCACTCGGTATTCGCCAAAATTTTACGGGTGGAGGCCGATAAAATTGGCTACCCCAACAACTTCACCATTTACGATACCGACGATAGCAAAAGCGTAATACGCGCCATATTAAAGGAGCTTAACCTTGATGATAAGCTGTACAACCAAAACTTTGTGCTCAACCGTATATCGGCAGCCAAAAACAACTTGGTATCGTGGCAGGCTTACCAGCAAAACGAGCAGATACAGGCCGAAGATTTTACCAGCGGCCGTGGCCAGATGGGTAAAATTTACGAAACCTACGCCAGCCGTTGTTTCCGTGCGGGCGCTATGGATTTCGATGATTTGCTGTTTAAAACCAACGAACTATTAAGAGATCATCCCGAAGTGCTTAATAAATACCAGCACAAGTTTAAATACCTGATGGTGGATGAGTACCAGGATACCAACTTTTCGCAATACCTAATTGTGAAGAAACTGGCAGCCGTAAACGAAAACCTTTGTGTGGTAGGCGACGATGCGCAGAGTATCTACGCCTTTCGTGGTGCCAACATCCAAAACATCCTGAACTTTGAGAAGGATTACCCTGATCTGAAGATATTTAAGCTGGAGCAAAACTACCGCTCAACCCAAAACATTGTAAGCGTTGCCAACAGCATCATTTCGAACAATAAAGAGCAGCTTAAAAAGAACGTATTTTCGGAAAAAGAAACCGGCGATAAGATCAAAGTGATCCGTGCTTTCAGCGATAATGAAGAGGGTAAGATCATCTCGGAAGAGATTATGCAGCAGCGTACCACCAACGGGCTTAAATGGAACGATTTCGCGATACTTTACCGTACCAACGCGCAATCACGTTCCATGGAGGAGGGCTTGCGTAAGCTGAACATACCTTATAAAATATACGGTGGTCTTTCGTTTTATCAGCGTAAGGAGATCAAAGATCTGGTGGCTTACTTCAGGCTTACCTTTAATCCTAATGATGAGGAAGCGCTGAAACGTGTGATCAACTACCCGCGCAGGGGCATTGGAGATACCACTATCGACCGTATTATATTAAGCGCGGGCCAAAATAACATTACCCCTTTCGAGGTGATCATGAACCCGGCGAAGTTTTTAGACGGGCGCAGCTCGGCATCGGTGGGTATATTCGCCACCATGATACAAAGCTTCCAAGTGGTTACCAAAACCATGACGGCTTACGATGCCGCCTTGCACATAGCGCAGCATTCGGGCTTATTGAAAGACTTGTACGAGGATAAATCAGTTGAAGGATTAAACCGTTACGAAAACATACAGGAGTTGCTGAACGGTGTAAAAGAGTTTTCGGAACGTGAAGATATTGAAGAGAAAGGCCTCGACGTATTTATGCAGGACATTGCCCTGCTTACCAACGACGATAAGGATAAAAACAAAGACGCGGATACCGTTTCTTTAATGACCATCCACTCCTCAAAAGGTTTGGAGTTCCCGCGTGTACATGTGGTAGGTTTGGAAGAGAACCTGTTTCCGTCGCAAATGTCGCTTAACTCGCGCAGCGACCTGGAAGAAGAGCGTCGTTTATTTTATGTAGCCGTTACCCGTGCCGAACATAAGCTTACCATTAGCTATGCAACCTCACGCTTTAAGTTTGGTACACTGATCAACTGCGAGCCAAGCCGTTTTTTAGATGAGATTGACGCCCGTTACCTTGAACTCGATTTTACAGCTAAACCGGCCCCATCGGCAGGCAGCGGCTCGTTTTTTGATGATGAGCGGAACGCCTGGACCCGCAAAAGCAATACCAGCAGCAGCGGCGATTCTTTTTCTAAACCTAAAGCAGCTACAGCGCCTCCGGTTAAAACAACCTCGGTATTGGCCAAGGCACACGTACCGTCGCCTAATTTTAAGCCGTCGGATACATCAAACCTGCAAGTTGGGATGGAAGTTGAGCACGAACGCTTTGGTTTTGGCAAAGTAATAAGTTTGGAAGGCAATAAACCCGACATTAAGGCTACCATATTTTTTAAAGAGATAGGCCAGAAGCAGTTACTGTTGAAATTTGCAAAACTATTTATCATCAGTTAATTACTTTTCCCCATTTACCCTATTCGGGGATTAATTTCCCCGAATAAAATTCCCCGCTTAAGTTTAGATTAACATTTAATGTTCATTTAAGCAATTTTTAAATGTGGCATATAGTTTGGGTAGTTAATATGATAAGACTACCCTTTCCCTAATTAAACTATTGAGTAAACATTTAGAAGGACATGAGCGAGAAAAAAAAGACTAACAAATCTATTGGCAAAAATATCAGGATATTGCGCCACCAACGTGGCTGGAGCCAGGAAGACGTAGCAAACCGTTTAGGTATTTCTATACCGGCCTTTTCTAAAATAGAAACCGGTGTTACTGACATTAACCTGTCGCGCCTTGAACAAATAGCCAATATATTTGAAGTGGCTGTAGTGTACCTGCTGGCTTATGATATTGAAGAGGCCGAGCCGGAACCTTCAAACCTAAGCGTAGCACAAAAGAAATTATTAGAACGCGAAACCGAAATTGCTACCCTGCAACGTAAGGTGATATTACTATACGAAGAATTGCGCAACAAAAACGCGTAATTTATTCTGCTAATGTGTTCAGAAATTGACACACGTCTGTTTTTGACAACAATCTTGTTTTTACTTAAATTAAATATTGATTAACAATGTTTAGATATAAGAAAAAACAAGATTTTTTTTTCTCAAAATTTCTCACATATTCATCTAATAGCATCTTTTGGCCGTTTTGGAGTAGATATTGTATTATGCTGGCACATCAAGAGAAAGAACATGTCAAATTACTTAATTTCAATATCGAACGACGAGGCGGCCAAAGATGGAATGATCCACGACCCGCAAAGCAAGCTGAAGGTTAAGGCATTTGACCTGCTGAAATCGCGTTTTAAGCCAAGCGAGGGCGAAAAGAGATTTTTTGTTACTACAGATAAAGAGGTACTGGCGTTTGAAACCAAAGGCTACCATAAACACCGAGAATTACTGATACTGCAAATGATATCGTGGTATTGCAGCTACCTCGGCTTATTTGAGGCGCAGATACACCCTACCTGGCCATAAGGGCCGGGTACCCCCCCTACCCTATGATGAAATACCGGTTTTGGCCGGGTTATGCAGCATATCGCTCATCTCGATTATCTTTTCATCAATTTCAGATACGCATTTATCCATCATATCAATACACTCATGCTGATCTACCAAACCTTCTTTTTCGAGGTTCATGAGGCCTTTAAGCGTAGCTATAGGCCCACGGATCTGGTGCGAGAGGTATGATGAGTAATCGGAAAGCTTTTTGTTTTTAACCTGAAGGTCCTTAGTACGTTCATCAATGATCTCCTCGAGGTGATGATTGATACGGTCGAGGTTATCTTTTTGGCGGGATACTTCGAGGTTAAGATCGGTAAGCTGGGCATTGGTTTTGGCCTTGCGTTTAACATTGCCCACCAACAGGGCTATAACTACCAGCAATAAACCGGCTACTGTGGTTACACCCACAAACCTTACCCTGTCGTATTTACGCTGCTGTAATAAAAGATCGCTTTGGCGCTGGCGCGCTTCCTGCTCAAACTGCTTTTGGAGCAGGTTTATTTTAGTTGATTCGTTTGACTTGTGTACCGTGCTATCCTGTCGGTAAATATCGCGAAGGTAATGCAGCGCCTTTTCGTAGTTCTTGCGCTTATACTCTAACTGGTATGAGGTATACTGATAATCGTAAGCGAATTTCTTATCCTTTATAATGTCGGCATAGGTAATACCTTCCTGTACCACATCCTCGGCCTGCATAAATTTATTTTGGGCTACATACAACGATGCCAGGGTTAAGTTAACACTGGCAACAATTTCATTCAAATCTTTCTCCTTAGCCTGCTTATTGGCCTCCAGTAGCAACTTTTCGGCTATATCAAACTTATTGAGGTTAAAATAGATCACCCCGCGGTTATGGAGGCATTTAATAAGATTCTTCTCATCATTCAGCTCCTTAAACAGCACGTTACTTTTATCATAGTAACCCAGGGCCTGGTTATAACTCTTTTGCCTGTATTTGATGTTACCTATATTAAGGTAGAGCTTTGCGATGAGATCTTTATCGTTCAGTTTTTGCGCTATTACCAAAGCTTTACTAAGGTATACGAAGGATTGCTCGTAATCAATATCGCGGTAAAGGTTACCTATATTGTTATATACTTTAGCCTCACTTTGCAAATCATTTATCTTACTGAAGGCGGTTAATGCCTTCATATAATTATCAATAGCTTTCTCGGCCTCGTTCAAATAAGAATACCCTATACCCATTACACGATAGGACTCGCCCGCACCGCGCGTATAGTCGAGTTTCCCGGCCATATCAAGCGCCCTTTGGGCCTCACTAATGGTTTCCTCCGGATCGCGTTCGCGGCTTTCAAAGGCCTGTTTATTTAACGCGATAACAGCATTGGTATCCTGGGCCAAAGCACCGTAAGACGCGCTTGCGTATACAGAACCACAAGATATTAACCAAGCCAAAAAAACCAGGAGTTTGTTCATTAACTGCTATTACGTGCTATTATGGTGAAAGATATAAAGTTAGCAATATAATACAAAAATTCACGCTAAAAACCTGTTGAAAACTTTTTTTAAAAAAAGTTTTGTTTTAGAAAAACATACCTATATTTGTGTAGTTAAATGTTTGATAAACAACAGGTTATATAATAAAATAATAAATAATACTATATATATCCTAAGCGGTTAAGCTTGTAAAAAAACACAAGATAACACAGCAGGAAACCTGCCTATACTACCCCAAAAAGGTGTATAGAGTTAAAGAAACACAGGCTATTCATTAACTAATAATTAACAGTATAATTAAATGAAAAATTTAATTTATTTAACAGCAATAACGTTGACTTTAGTGACATATTCATTAAATGCGACCTCACCCATCAAACCAGAGATAAAGAGGCTTGAAGCACCTTTACAAAAATTCGTTGGGTTCAAAAAAGATATCAGCTCAGCTGATTAATAAATATTATTCGGTATCGTTTAAAACAAAAATATCATGAAAAGAAAGTTTGTAGCAGCAGCATTGATCTTAAGCGTAGGCATATTAACCTCATGCAAAAAAGAACAGGTGATTAAGCCGGTACTCCCCCTTTCAAAAGATATGGGCAGCTTTAAAAAAGACATTAGCTGGGCAGATTAACTAATTAATATACAAAACGATAATATAAAATATACAACAACATGAAAAAGTACATACTGATAGCCGCAACCATACTAAGCACAGGCATTTTAACGTCGTGCAAAAAAGAAGAAAAAGTGAAGCTGGTAGTACCTATTCAAAACCTGCTGAACAACAGAAAAGACATCAGCTGGGCTGATTAATAAATAATAATACATATTTAAAATATTAAATACAAAATAATAGCATGAAAAAGTTAACCCTTGCAGCCGCCTTATTACTTACAACAGGTGTATTGTCATCATTCGCACCGGCGGGAAACAACCTCTTTATTATAGCGGCCGACAAGAAGGATATCAGTAGTGCCGATTACAAAGACAAGAAGGATATCAGCAGCGCTGATGCCCGAAAAGACAAGAAAGATATTAGCCAGGCAGATGTTAAAAGAGACAAAAAAGACATCAGCCAGGCCGACTAATTACACCTTATATAACACACAAAATTAACAGATAATCACACCCCCTATTTATACAACAACATCATGAAAAAAATCATCTTATCAACCGCCCTAATCCTGTCAACAGTTACAGCTTCTTTAGCAAATACCGCTACTATCAACCGCGATAAAAAAGACATCAGCCAGGCAGATTACAGAGACAAAAAAGACATCAGCCAAGCCGACGCCAAGAGAGATAAAAAAGACATTAGCCAGGCAGATGCTAAAAGAGACAAAAAAGATATCAGCCAAGCCGACTAATTACTGACCACACATTTTCACAATACATACTACACATTTTACATCACACATACACACATATAAAACAACATGAAAAAGATCATATTATCAGCAGCCCTTATCCTTTCAACAGTTGCAGCTTCTTTAGCAAATACCACTACTACCATCCGCGATAAAAAAGATATCAGCCAGGCAGACGCCAGAGACAAAAAAGACATCAGCCAAGCCGACGCGAAAAGAGACAAGAAAGATATTAGCCAGGCAGATGCTAAAAGAGATAAAAAAGATATCAGCCAAGCCGACTAATTACCGATCACACATTTTCACAACAGATATAACACACTACATCACATAATACACATTTAACGAACATCATGAAAAAGATCATATTATCAGCCGCTCTTATCCTTTCAACAGTTGCAGCTTCTTTTGCTAACACTACTACTACCATCCGCGATAAAAAAGATATCAGCCAAGCAGACGCCAGAGACAAAAAAGACATTAGCCAAGCCGACGCGAAAAGAGACAAGAAAGATATTAGCCAGGCAGATGCTAAAAGAGATAAAAAAGATATCAGCCAAGCCGACTAATTACAACACACAACTCAGCTTAATCAACACATACCACTACGAACACAACGCATAAAAAAACAACATGAAAAAGATCATATTATCAGCCGCTCTTATCCTTTCAACAGTTGCAGCTTCTTTAGCAAACACTACTACTACCATCCGCGATAAAAAAGATATCAGCCAAGCAGACGCCAGAGACAAAAAAGACATTAGCCAAGCCGACGCGAAAAGAGACAAGAAAGATATTAGCCAGGCAGATGCTAAAAGAGATAAAAAAGATATCAGCCAAGCTGACTAATTACCGATCACACATTTTCACAACAGATATAACATACTACATCACATAATACACATTTAACGAACATCATGAAAAAGATCATATTATCAACCGCTCTTATCCTTTCAACAGTTGCAGCTTCTTTAGCCAACACCACTACTACCACCCGCGATAAAAAAGATATCAGCCAGGCAGACGCCAGAGACAAAAAAGACATCAGCCAAGCCGACGCGAAAAGAGACAAGAAAGATATTAGCCAGGCAGATGCTAAAAGAGATAAAAAAGATATCAGCCAGGCCGACTAATTACCGATCACACATTTTCACAAACATATACAACAAAATTCATCACAGCATACACACATAATGCACACCATGAAAAAGATCATTTTATCAGCTGCTTTAATACTTTCAACCGTTGCAGCATCGTTGGCAAATACCACCGCTACAACCATCCGCGATAAAAAAGATATTAGTCAGGCAGACGCCAGAGACAAGAAAGATATTAGCCAGGCCGACGCGAAAAGAGACAAGAAAGACATTAGCCAGGCAGATGCTAAAAGAGACAAAAAAGATATTAGCCAAGCCGATTGATCACCCTGTTTTGCATTAAAAATTTAATACCCCACTCATGAAAAAGTTCATCATTATAGCCGCCATCTTATTAACATCGGGCGTAGCCGCGTTATCTTTTACCAGGGATACAAAAAAGGAAGTAGCTCAAAAAATCAAGATAGAAAGAACCCATTTTTCAACCCGTGATTTCAGCTCACCCAAATCAGACATCTCTTCGGCCGACTAAAACTTGTATATACAAGTACAAAACTTCGTACACAGTACAAAAACCGCGCCCATTATACTCATAAGCGTTTATTATTCTACTCCGTACAGGAATAAAATAATATGAGTTTAACCATATTATAATATTTTTTGACGTAAATCGTCACTAAAAATACGTATACTGCATTTCTGTTTTTTAGAGAAAAACGTGCAGAAAAAATCTTATACGAGAATTTCCCATCAAAAGTTATCCACATTTCGAAAGTATTTTTCGAAAAAAAACCTCCTCTTCTTAAAAATTTCTTAGCCTTTAGTTCCGGTTAACATCCGCTATATTTGCCCTAAATAACTGATTTATGCAAAACATAAAAAATTATATAGAGCAGCACAAGCAGCGTATGCTTGACGAATTATTTGAACTGTTGCGTTTCCCGTCGGTAAGTGCCGATCCTAAATACAAACCCGATGTTTTAAACACCGCCGCATTTGTAGCCAAAAAGCTAAGCGATGCCGGTGCCGATAATGTAGAGATATGCCAAACGGCAGGCTATCCTGTGGTATATGGCGAAAAGATAGTTGATCCGGCAAGGCCAACCGTACTGGTGTATGGTCATTACGACGTACAACCCCCGGATCCGCTGGAATTATGGCACACCCCTCCTTTTGAGCCTACCGTGCGCAATGGTAAAGTTTTTGCCCGTGGCGCCTGCGATGATAAAGGCCAGTTTTATATGCACGTAAAGGCATTTGAACTGATGATGCAAACCGATCAGCTACCCTGCAACATTAAATTTATGATAGAGGGCGAGGAAGAGGTTGGTTCTGATAACCTGGGCACTTTTGTAAAACAAAATAAAGACCGCCTCAAAGCCGATGTGATATTGATATCAGATACCGCTATGATCAGCATGGAACACCCATCGCTGGAAACCGGTTTACGCGGTCTTTCATACCTTGAGGTAGAAGTAACCGGCCCTAACCGCGATCTGCATTCGGGTGTATACGGCGGCGCGGTGGCTAACCCTGCTACTATACTGGCCAAACTCATCGCTTCTTTGCACGACGATAACAACCGCATTGCCATCCCGGGCTTTTACGATGATGTGATTGACCTTACCGATGCCGAGCGCAAGGCCATTAACAATGCACCTTACGATAACAACGAATACAAAGCCGACCTTGGTGTTGATGAACTTTGGGGCGAAGCCGGTTACAGCACCTTTGAACGTACCGGAACCAGGCCAACACTTGAAGTAAACGGTATTTGGGGCGGTTACATTGGCGAAGGCGCCAAAACTGTACTACCATCAAAAGCGAGCGCTAAAATATCAATGCGTTTGGTGCCTAACCAAAGCTCGGAAGTGATCACCAAACTGTTTACTGATCACTTTTTGAAAATTACGCCACCCTTTGTTAAGGTAAAGGTTACCCCGCACCATGGCGGCGAACCGGTAGTTACCCCTACCAATAGCATTGCCTACCAGGCGGCGCAAAAGGCCATAGCCGAATCTTTCGGTAAAGAGCCTATCCCAACCCGTGGCGGAGGCAGCATCCCTATTGTAGCCCTATTTGAAGCTGAATTAGGTATTAAAACGGTACTAATGGGTTTTGGTTTAGATAGCGATAACCTGCACTCACCAAACGAAAAATACGACCTGTTTAACTACTATAAAGGCATCGAAACTATTCCGTTGTTTTACAAGCATTTTACAGAGTTGAGCGCGAAATAGGAAAGATTATATAAATAGAAAAGGCATGGTTAACTTAAAATTGATCATGCCTTTTTTTGTGAGATAATTATTCGCCTGCTTCCTTAATTAATTGCTGGATTAAACCCGGAGAAATACGAAAATTAGTTTGCTGAATGAGATTCAAATAAGGCAATAGCAACGGAATTATTTTCAGTTGTTTTGCATATAGCAATACACCTATTGAGCCTTTTACTGATATCCCTCTTTGTTCTGCAAACTTCCTGGCTGCCCGGTCATCTGTTAATAAATAGTCGCATTTAATTTCATCGGCCAAAGCAATAGCACTTGCTTCTCCCTGATCTACAATTTCACTAAGCTGACTTTGCAAAGCGACATTTTTAACTGACTTCACCATTACCCAACTTGGCAGTAGTTTACCGTATTCGGTTACTATTTCAGGAGTGGTGAATATTTGAGAGAACAATATCGGAAGCAGATGCAGCGCATCGATTTTATCTAAAATGATAAAACAACTGGCATCAGTAATTACAATAGATTTTTCAGGCATTATCTAAATCGGACTGAACACTTGGGTCAAGATAATTCACCCCGAAATTGACAAGTATTTCGGCAAAATCCCATTTCTTCATTCCGCACATCTCTGCCGCTTGTGATAAAGATAGTTTACCTGCTTCATATAGCTTGGCTGCAATTAGGCGCACAGTTTCATCATGTTCTTTTTCAAGAGCATCCGGAATCTGTAATGTTATTGTAGTCATGATATAAAGATAAACAATTATAAAATCAATAAGAAGTGAGTATCGGTGAATTAGGAACAGCTTATCATATTTCGCACTTATTACAAAAACCGCATAACAGAACAACTTATTATTTACTTATAATTATTATTTAACTACAGATTATTTCGCTTATGATTTTGTTATAAATAAATATTCCTAAAAGCTATATTTTTATGCATTTTATAATTATATTGCCGTTGCGTTATCATATCTATAAATACCAGCAAATCGGCGTAATTATGAATGAAATAACAACACGCGCAAAAAGCACCCACACCTGTTCAAGATGTGGCAGGGCTTTAACCGAAAGGGTCAGGCGGCCTGCTCTTGTAAAGTTCCTCGTATTCTGGAAACCACTTAAACGGTACATTTGCTATTACTGCAATCGCACACAATACGTTGTGGAAAGAGCTGAAGCTAATTAATTATACCACGGTGAATTTTTCGCATTGAGTAAGGAACGCCTCATCGGCATCGGCCCCAATGCCGGGAGTATCTACAATATTTAAGTAGTAGTCATTGTAAGTTACGCCTCCTACACATGGGTCCTGCAAATGGCCAAGCATGCAGGTATCCATATCGTAAAACTTTATATTAGGGCTGGCGTAAGCAAAATGCAGCTTAGCGCTCAAACCTATCCGGCTCTCCAGCATCCCGCCCATCATGCAGGCTATCCCCTTTTCGGCAGCGGTATCGTGGATCTGTTTGGCCTCAAATATTCCGCCTGATTTGGAGAACTTGATATTGATATAATGGCAAAGCCCGGCGTTGATCTGCTTACGGGCATCATGATGATTATATACACTTTCGTCGGCCATAATTTTAACCGGCGATAGCCGCATCAATTCGGGCAGGCGATCATCGTACCAGGTACGCATGGGCTGTTCGCAAAATTGAATATTGTAGGGGGCGATGCTTTGCAGGGCGTACACGGCATCATCAAAATCCCAGCCCTGGTTGGCATCCACGCGGATGTGCATTTCATCGCCAACGGCACTTCTGATCAAACGAATGCGCTCCACATCCTCATTTGCGTTTTTACCCAGCTTTATCTTTAATATAGTGGCGCCAGATTGTTTAAAGGCCAGCGCCTTTTCGGCCATCTTTTCGGGGGTGCCTATGCCTACGGTAATATCGGTTTCAACCGGGTGTTTTTCTCCACCTAAAAACTGATAGAGCGGCAAACCAGCATGCTTGGCAGCTATATCATGCAGCGCCATATCAAAAGCACTTTTAATAGTGGTGTTACCGGCCGTAAAGCTGTGCAGTTGCTGTAAACGGGCGGCAATATCCAGTGCATCCTGCCCTATCCATAACCGGGCAAACTCGCGCGCCATAGCCAGACAGGTATCCTGCGTTTCACCAACTATCATGGGGAAGGCCGAACATTCGCCTACACCGTAAAAGCCTGCGCTGGTATGTACACGTATAAATACGTTCTGCGCGTGGTCCATAGTGCCGGTGGCTATGCTGAAAGGTTCCATCGGGATACTGAACCTATAAATATCTACCTTATTTACAATTACTTGCTCTGCCAAAATATATCTCCTTACAAATGCTAAAATAAAGTAATATATAACAACCTGTTAATAACAAATTTGTACATTAACACAATTGCGTTATATTTGCGTTACTACAATTAGAAAATTAAAATAACTTATCAACTTTAGCCGCCGATCCGCTGTTATTATTAAAACAGATCAATAGGGTTAAATATAAAGCTTCATTAACAAAAATACATGGCTCAACAAATTCCGCCTACGTTTGACTATAACTCAACCAGGAATAAACTTATATTATCAGAATACGGCCGCAATGTGCAAAATATGGTTAAATATATTTGCGCCCTGCCAAGTAAAGAAGAGCGTAACCGCTATGCCCAGGTGGTGATTGACCTGATGGGCTTTTTAAACCCACACCTGCGCGATGTTGCCGATTTTAAGCATAAACTATGGGATCACCTGCACATTATATCTGACTACCAGATTGATGTAGATTCGCCATACCCAAAACCTACTCCAGAATCTATCCACCTGAAGCCCGAGCCTTTGCGTTACCCGCATCAGCGTATTAAATACAAGCACTATGGCAAAACCATTGAGCTGATGATTGAAAAGGCTAAGAACATTGAAGAGCCCGAGCGTAAACGCCACATGATACAGTCGATAGCCAACTTTATGAAGATGGCTTATGTACAATGGAACAAAGATTCGGTATCTGACGAAAGCATATTGAGCGACCTGGAAGCATTATCGGGCGGGCAGTTAAAACTCGACGATAGCATTAACCTGAACAAGGTAGAATACCGCGCCGTGAGCACTAACCAAAATACCGGCGGCGGCAGGGGCCGTACCAACAATAATAATCCGCGAAATAACAATAACCCACGGAATAACAACAACCCGCGCAACAACAACAACCAAAATAACCGCAACCGCAACAATGGCGGTGCAAGAAAATATTAATTTTACTGTTTATAATGATAGCATGTATCCGGGAGGTAAACACAATCCGGGTATGGCCATTGTTATGAATACAGGAAGCATATTTATTCGTTAAAAAATCACCAACCACTAATATGAAGAACGCATTTGAAATACGGGGAGGCAAACAGTTAAAAGGCGAAATTATACCGCAGGGGGCTAAAAACGAGGCCTTACAGGTAATTTCGGCTGTATTGTTAACCGCCGAAAAGGTAACGATTAGCAATATCCCCGATATAGTAGATGTAAAGAAATTAATTGAGCTGCTGGGCGATATGGGCGTAACTGTTGAGCGCCTTGCTCCCGACACCTATAGCTTTGAAGCTAAAAACATCGATCTTGAGTTTTTTGAGTCGGATGCTTTTAAATCAAAGGGCGGTAGCTTGCGTGGCTCTATCATGATCGTTGGTCCGCTGCTGGCCCGTTTTGGCAAGGCATCGATACCAAAACCGGGTGGCGATAAAATTGGCCGTCGCCGTTTGGATACCCACTTCCTGGGTTTCGAGAAACTGGGCGCTAAATTCAACTACGATTCAACAGACGAATTTTACAAGGTTGATGCTTCAAACCTGCATGGTACTTACCTGCTGTTAGATGAAGCATCAGTAACAGGTACCGCCAACGTGGTAATGGCCGCTGTTTTGGCCAAGGGCACTACCACTATTTATAATGCAGCCTGCGAGCCTTACCTGCAACAGCTTTGCAAAATGCTTAACCGCATGGGTGCCCAAATTAGCGGCATAGGCTCAAACCTGCTTACCATTGAAGGTGTAACCGAATTAAAAGGCACCGAACACCGCATGCTGCCGGATATGATAGAGATAGGCTCTTTCATCGGTTTGGCTGCCATGACGGGCTCTGAAATCACCATTAAAGATGTGCAGTATAAAGAACTGGGTATTATCCCTAACGTGTTTAAACGTTTGGGTATCCAGTTGGAGTTAAGAGGCGATGATATCTTCATCCCTGCACAGGAGCACTACGAAATTGACACCTTCATTGACGGATCGATATTAACCGTTGCCGATGCGCCATGGCCGGGCTTTACCCCCGACTTATTGAGCATTGTACTGGTAGTAGCTACCCAGGCAAAAGGATCGGTACTGATACACCAGAAAATGTTTGAAAGCCGCCTGTTCTTTGTAGATAAACTGCTGGAAATGGGTGCCAACATCATCCTTTGCGATCCGCACCGTGCTACCGTTATCGGTTTGGATAAACAAATACAGTTAAGGGGCATTTCGATGACATCGCCAGACATTCGCGCGGGTGTTTCATTGCTGATCGCGGCCTTATCTGCAAAAGGTAAATCAACCATTTACAACATTGAGCAAATTGAGCGCGGTTACCAGCATATCGACGAAAGACTGCGTGCTTTAGGTGCCGATATTGTGAGGATATAAGGTTCAAAGAAGAACATTGTTTACATAGGTGGGCTGCTGATATTAGCCGGATCGCTCTTCAAACAGCCGTCTGCACTATCAGCCACCCACCTATTATTTTTTACAATAAAATAATTACCTTTATCCAAACCTGTTATACATGCCTTACAGAAATAGACGCTCTACTTACTGTAATTTTATACTGATTTTTGTTGTTATTAAGGTAGGCCTTAACTTGCTTGCCATTAGTCATTTCGGTTTTCACCGGGATGAGCTGCTGCATTTGGCCCTCGGCGATCACCTGGATTGGGGTTATAAGGAAGTACCTCCGTTTATAGCACTATTGGCTAAAGTTAGCACCGCCGTATTTGGCGACAGCGTATTCGCGGCACGTATTTTTACTACCATAGGCAGCGGCATTATCATTTGGCTTACAGGTTTAATTACAGTAGAACTGGGCGGCCGTAAATTTGCCATTACCCTCGCCTGCCTTTCCATGATCTTCGCACCGGCATTTGCCGCTTCGGGTTACCTTTTTCAGCCCGTAGTGTTCGATCAGTTGTGGTGGGTGTTAACCGTATGGCTCATTATTAAGTACATCAATACCTCCGCGCCTGCTTACATTTACTTAACAGGTATAGCCATTGGTTTGGGCATGCTTACCAAGTATACCATGGCCTTTTTCGCGCTATCGCTGATCATAGGTCTGCTTATTAGTAAGCAACGTAAGGTATTGCTTAACAAGCATGTTTTAGGTGCCATAGCGGTAGCTTTGTTACTCTTTTTACCCAACCTGATATGGCAATGGCAGCACCATTTCCCGGTGGTTGGCCACATGAAAGAACTGCGCAGCACTCAGCTCGAATACATTAAAGCCGGCGATTTTATTATGCAGCAATTAATGGTGAACGGTATTGCTTTATTTGTATGGCTTGTCGGCTTGGCATTTCTGCTACTATCGTTCAGGTTGCGCAAATTCCAGTTTTTAGGCTTTGCTTACATCATCATCTTTATTTTTTTATTGAAGATGGATGGCAAAAATTATTACCTGTTCGGTGCTTACCCCATGTTATTTGCTGCCGGTGGTTATGGTTTCGACAGGCTGATGAAAACCGCTCAAAGACCATTAAGGATAGCCGTTGTGCTATTTTTCGCTCTACCCAACTTGATTTTACTGCCGATAGTATTGCCCGTATTACCGCTTAAGCAAACGCTGGCTTTTTTTAAGTTCACTCAAGAGCAAATGCCTTTCCTTGGTTTTATTACTACCTGGGAAGACCGCAAGCAGCACCCTACCACGCAAGACTATGCCGACATGCTGGGCTGGGACGAGATGGCAGAAAAGGTGGCCAAAACATACCATTCGCTTTCGCCCGAGGAAAGATCACGTACCCAGATATTCGCCGAAAATTACGGACAAGCGGGTGCTATTCATCATTACCGCAAACAATATAACCTGCCCGATGTGGTATGCCTTAACAGCAGTTTCTCATTATGGGCACCGCAAAACATACACGGTGCTTACATCATTTACATAGGCGATAACGATGAAGAAACAGTAAAGAAATTACAAAGTAATTCGGGCAGTTTTCAGCAGGCCGGTGAGGTTGAAGAGCCTTTGGCACGCGAAAAAGGAACAGCCATATACCTGCTTACTAACCCCTCACCTGTGCTTAACGAGTATTACCGTAAAGAACTGACAGAAATATCATCACAATGAACATCCGCGGTATTCAAACCATCATTTTCCTCATCATATCAAACACCTTCATGACCTTTGCCTGGTACGGGCACCTGAAGTTTAAGGATTTTACCTGGGGAAAGAATTTAGGCCTCGTCTCCATCATCCTCATCAGCTGGGGACTGGCATTCTTTGAATATGTTTTCCAGGTACCGGCCAACCGTTTAGGCTTTAAAGGCGATGGCGGCCCCTACAACCTTGTGCAGCTAAAAACCATCCAGGAAGCCATTACGCTCATCATCTTCATGATATTCACCACCGTATTCTTCAAAACCGAAAAATTCGCCTGGAACCACCTATTGGGATTTGGGCTGATCGTATTGGCGGTATTTGTGATATTTAAGAAGTGGTGATTTAAGCGGAAAGGTGAAAGGATAAAGCTGAAAGGTATTTATAGTTGAGAAGTATATAAAAAGGTGCCATACAATCCGCACAGCACCTTTCAGCTTTTACCTTTATCCTTTCAGCTCTAAACTAAGCGGATATCGCGTTGATAATATCGTATTGAGTAATGATCTCTATCTTGCCGTTATCATCTTCAACCAGCACGGCTATGTTGTCCTTATTGATCATACCTGATATTTTGTCGATAGACGTATTCAGGTCGATAAAAGGGAACGGCGCGGTGGAGATGTTTTTTATCGGCTGCGATTTGATGCCCGGATTTTCTATCAGTGAATCCAGTATATCACTTTCGGTGATCTTGCCTATTACCATACCTTTTTGGGTAACCGGAATCTGGCTGATGTTTAATGATTTTATGGTATTGATAGCCTCCAATACCGTTTTCTCACAGTCGATAGTGATGATCTCGGCATTTTCTTTTTTGGCGATGATATCGCGGGCGGTCATTTTATCATCCTTTAGGAAACCGCGGTCGCGCAGCCAGTCGTCGTTATACATTTTACCGAGATAACGGGTACCATGATCGGGGAAAATTACTACCACCACATCACCTTCCTTAAACATATCCTTCATTTGCAGCACACCTGCCACTGCCGATCCGGTTGAGTTACCGGCAAAGATGCCTTCCTTACGGGCAATCTCGCGGGTCATGAGAGCGGCATCCTTGTCGGTCACTTTTTCAAAGTGATCTATCAGGTTAAAGGCAACGTTCTGCGGTAAAAAATCTTCACCTATACCTTCGGTGATATATGGGTAAATCTCGTTCTTATCGAACTCCCCTGTTTCTTTATATTTTTTAAATACCGAACCGTAAGTATCAATACCCAATACCTGTATAGCAGGATTCTTTTCTTTCAAATAACGCGCAATGCCAGATATGGTACCGCCGGTACCAACGCCTGCCACCAAATGGGTTACCTTACCACCTGTTTGCTCCCATATCTCCGGACCGGTTTGCTCATAATGCGCTTGTGAGTTGGACAGGTTATCGTACTGGTTAGGCTTCCACGAGTTAGGTACTTCACGCTCCAAACGTGACGATACAGAGTAATATGAACGTGAATCTTCGGGATCAACATTGGTTGGACAAACAATCACCTCGGCACCAAAGGCACGCAAGGCATCAAACTTCTCTTTCGATTGTTTATCGGTACTGGTGAAAATACATTTGTAGCCTTTTATAACCGCGGCAATGGCCAAACCCATGCCTGTATTGCCCGATGTACCTTCAATAATGGTACCGCCGGGTTTAAGCTTGCCGCTTTTTTCGGCATCCTCAATCATTTTGAGCGCCATGCGGTCTTTTATAGAGTTACCGGGGTTGGTAGTTTCTATTTTGGCCAGTACGGTAGCGGGGATATCCTTAACTACTTTGTTCAGCTTAACCAGGGGCGTTTGGCCAATGGTTTCCAATATGTTGTTATACCACATCTTCTTTATAATTTGTATAGCAAAGCTATAGGGTTTATCAATTTTATGTGGCAAAAATAGCTTTCTGCCCTGATATATCCCTTACAGATATAGCAGTAAAAGCAAAAAACTATTGCACAAGCCGGTAAACCCGTGCTTGTATATTTATATTAAAATATAAGGTGCTTAACCGTTAAGCCGTTATTGATCAACTGCTTTAACGATTCGATACCTATTTTAAGGTGCAGCTCCACGTAGCCTTCGGTTACTTTTGAGTCGCTTTCGCTTGTCTTTACACCTTCAGGTATCATCGGCTGATCGGATACCAGCAGCAGCGCGCCCGTAGGGATCTTGTTGGCGAAACCGGTGGTAAATATGGTCGCGGTTTCCATATCAACTGCCATGGCACGCAGCTTTTTAAGGTAAAGTTTAAAATCTTTATCATGCTCCCATACACGGCGGTTGGTGGTGTAGCAGGTACCCGTCCAGTAATCTTTTGAAAAATCGCGGATGGTGGTCGATATCGCCTTTTGCAGCGCGAACGATGGCAGCGCTGGTACTTCGGCCGGCATATAATCGTTTGAGGTACCCTCACCCCTGATGGCGGCTATCGGCAAAATGAAATCGCCTACGTTGTTCTTCTTTTTCAGGCCACCGCATTTACCTAAAAACACTACCGCTTTAGGTTTAATGGCGGTTAACAGGTCCATTACCGTAGCGGCTACCGAACTACCCATACCAAAGTTGATAATGGTAATGTTGTTAGCGGTTACGCTTTGCATGGGCTTATCTAAACCCATTACCGGTGCATCGTCGTTCCATTGCGAAAACAGCTGGATGTACTTGCTGAAGTTGGTAAGGATGATGTATTCACCAAACTGATCGAGCGGACGGCCCGTGTAGCGCGGCAGCCAGTTGGCCACAATTGCTTCCTTGGTTTTCAATCCCGCCTTAACCGGGCTTTGCACTTCTTTTACTTTTTTCGCGTTCGCAACGATCTCTTCGTCTTTCTTTATTTCTATTTCTTCACTCATATTAAACCTTGATTATAGGGATTTTATTGATTTCCCTGATTTTTATTTTCTTTGGATTTCACCGATGATTATTGATTTCACCGATTTTATTTTTGAGTGATCTCACCGGTTTGTTTTGATTTCACCGATCCTCGCTCCGGTTTTTTTCTATTAACTTCTACCCAATCACTCATTCACCAATCACTAAATCACTCATTAACAAAACTTCCGGATACAACAAACCCCGGCAATGCACCAGGGTTCGTGTTTGTTTTAATAAAGATAGCTTTGAGCTATGTTGTGAATGTTAAGCTACTTTTAACTTTTTAAGGTCTGATTTGTCAAACTTTTCACGGGCATAATCCAACGTTACGTTTAGCGCTTTTACATCTTTTTTAGATGGAAACTCAAACATGGCGTCTATCATTATCGCTTCGCAGATGGAACGAAGGCCCCTGGCCCCTAACTTAAATTCCATCGCTTTGTCTACTATAAATTCAAGCACTTCATCTTCAAAATCGAGCTTTACACCTTCGTATTCAAACAATTTTTTGTATTGCTTAAGCAACGAGTTTTTAGGCTCGGTTAAAATGTTGTACAGTGCCTCACGGTCTAACGGGTTAAGGTAAGTTAACACCGGTAAACGACCGATCAACTCCGGTATCAAACCAAACGATTTCAGATCCTGCGGAGTGATGTATCTGTAAAGGTTCTTCATATCCACTTCGCCGTCATCGCGTTTTAATTTGTAACCTACGGTTTGCGTACGCAACCTGTTGGCTATTTTACGCTCGATACCGTCAAACGCGCCACCGCATATAAACAAGATATTACTTGTATTAACGGTGATCATTTTTTGATCAGGGTGTTTACGGCCACCTTGTGGTGGTACGTTCACCATAGTACCTTCCAGTATCTTCAACAATGCCTGCTGTACGCCCTCGCCTGATACATCGCGGGTGATAGAAGCGTTATCGCTTTTGCGCGCTATCTTATCAACCTCATCAATATATACTATGCCCCTTTCGGCGGCAGTAACGTCATAATCGGCAGATTGCAGTAAACGGGTAAGGATACTTTCCACATCCTCACCTACATAACCTGCTTCGGTTAAAACGGTGGCATCGCAAATACAGAATGGCACGTTCAATACCTTGGCCAAAGTTTTTGCCAGTAAGGTTTTACCGGTACCGGTTTCGCCCACCATAATGATGTTTGATTTTTCAATCTCTACCTCATCTTTTTCAATACGCTGGTTTAAGCGTTTGTAGTGGTTATATACGGCTACTGATAATATCTTTTTGGCATCATCCTGACCTATAATATACTGATCAAGGTGTACCTTAATTTCGTGGGGTTTAAGTATTGAGGGTGCTGCCGGTGATGATTTCACCTTACGCACTTTCAGCTCTTCTGCTAATATCTCGTTAGCCTGGTTAACGCACTTATCACAAATATGCGCATCAAGCCCGGCTATCAGCATCAGAGAATCCTGCTTACCCGCTCCACAAAATGAACACCTGATTTCCTTGCTGTTCTTAGTCATTTGAATACTTTTCGCTAAATTAATTAAAATAATTAATTTTTATATTCCGTTAAAACGGCATTAACTGCCATTTAGTTTTAATTTATTTTATAATTGATTAGCTTTTAGCGTTGTTGCCGCGTAAAATCTCATCAACCATACCAAACTCTTTCGCTTCTTCGGCAATCATCCAGTGGTCGCGGTCTGATGCGTCCCAAACTTTTTCGAACGGTGCACCGCTATGATCGGCAATGATCTGGTACAGTTCTTTTTTCAGTTTGGTGATCTCGTGGTAAGTGATCTCAATATCAGATTGCTGACCTTGCGCACCGCCTGATGGCTGGTGAATCATCACCCTTGAGTGTGGCAACGCGGCTCTTTTACCCGCTGTACCGGCACACAATAATACCGCTGCCATTGAGGCTGCCATACCTGTACAAATAGTTGCAACATCATTAGAGATGAACTGCATGGTATCATAAATACCTAAACCGGCGTAAACCGAACCACCCGGAGAGTTGATATAGATCTGGATGTCGCGTTTAGCATCGGCCGATTGCAGGAACAGTAATTGCGCCTGTATAATGTTGGCATTGCTATCGTAAATGGCATCACCTAAAAAGATGATACGATCCATCATTAAACGCGAGAACACATCCATTTGCGCTACGTTAAGCTGGCGCTCCTCGATGATATACGGGGTCATTGACATTGGCAGGGAAGCCCTGTCAACACTTGAAATAAATTTATCTACATGCAGGCTGTTAATGCGGTGGTGTTTTACAGCGTATTTCCTGAATTCGTTTCTATCGATATTGCTCATGTTGTGTTATAATATGTAAAGAATTAACCGGTTTACCCGGCGTTAAATATATACTTTTAGTAAATACTATTATTATGTTATAGTTTGTAAAAAGTAAAATATTTGGTGCGATATCCTTACCCGCAAAAAACCGGAGCTTGTATACATCAAAAGCAACCCGTTAAAGTTGCTTTTGATGAAAGTATGATATGTAAGTTTTACTTACTGAGCTACCAGGGCCGAAAAATCAGCGTAAGAAATTTCTTTCTTATCTAAAGTAACAATGCTTTTAATGTAATCAAATACCTTTAAGCCTTTTACCTCTTCAAATATCCTGTTAGCGTTCTCTTTGTTTTGTAAAAACTGTACAGTGTACTGGCCTAATTGCTCCTCTGTTAAAGGCTGAGGGCTGTACATTCTGAATTGCGCGTCTAAACGTTGTTTAGCTAAAGCGAAAACCTCGTCATATTTCAGTTCGATGTTGTTCTCTTTTACAATTTTGTTACCAATTAAGGTCCATTTCAGGTTTTTTGAAAACTCTGCATAACCTTCGGTAAGCTCTTCGTCGCTAAGTTTTTCGTTAGTGGTTTTTAACCAGCGTTTCAAAAACTCATCAGGCAATTCAAAGTTAACTTTACCGGTAGCAAAGTTGTAAATCTCGTCCTGTAGTTTACGATCAGCATCCTGCGCCATCATGCTTTCCAGCTCTTCGGTAATTTTAGCCCTGAACTCCTCTTCGGTAGTTACGGTACCTTCACCAAATAATTTGTCAAAGAACTCCTGATTAAGATCGCCTTCCTCTAAACGGTTAACATTTTTAACAGTTAAACGGAAGTTCGATTTCAAATCAGCCGCTGCTTCTTCGTCTATCTTTAATAAACCAGCAATTTTAGCTGCATCGTTACCATAAGCTTTCTGAATATCCAGCTCCACTACATCATCTTTCTTTAAGCCGATTAATGAAGTTTTTATGGCTTCATCTTTTATCAGGTCTAAACGTACTGATGCAGTTTCATTGATGCCTCCCTCAAAAACACTACCATCCGGTGAAAGTTGCTCTAATTGCGAATAAAGCACATCATCATCTGCCGATACGTCAGGATTTGTCATTTTGCCATAGCTACGGCGGATATTTTTGATACGTGATGCCAGTGTTTCGTCATCAACTTTGATCACATATTGAGTTAATACATCTTTTGATGTAAAATCAAGATCGAAAACCGGAGCCAAACCTACTTCATAGTTAAACTCGAAGTTATCGGCAAAATCCCAGTTATATTCTTTGCTGTCGTCAATTTTTGGCAGTGGCTGGCCTAATATATCCAGGTTTTCAGTTTCGATATATTTGTTCAGCGTATCTGATAACAGGTTGTTGATCTCATCAACCAGGATGCTTTTACCGTACATTTTTTTGATGTGCGCGGCAGGCACCATACCCGGGCGAAATCCAGGAAGTTTAGCCTTCTTGGCTTGATCCTTTATAGCTTTCTCAACCTTTGGCTGGTAATCCTCCGGGTTGATGTTAATTTTTAAAATAGAGTTCAGGCTATCAACTTTTTCCTGTGTAATATTCATCTTTTACCGATTATTTAATTAATCACTAAGGTGCAGCATTTCCGCACCAAATTTGAGGCGCAAAAGTATGAAAAATTTTATTTACTTTTTAGTGTTTGCCGCAATTGTATTGGCCTGGTACTTTATCACCTGGTTATTAATGGGTTTCAGGGTTTTCAAATACGCGTAAACCGCTTCCAGATCGCTCGTTTTCATGCCCCCGTATTTCCACCACGGCATTATGGTCTGGAAGTCGTTTTTACCTACTTTGTATGGCTTGGCGCTGCCATCGGCATACTGCCTGAAACGGGTTACAAATTGCTCTTTCGTCCAGTTGCCTATACCAGTCGCCTTATCGGGCGTTATATTGGCCGAACTCAATTTACCACCCGGCAGGCTGAACACTTTGCCACCGGCAAACTCTAAACCGGGCAGCAGTTTGCCCTTATCATCCTGGCTGTGGCAATCAATACACGAGGCGCTTTGCACCAGGTATTGCCCGTATTTTAAGGTATCGCTTTCGGCAGGGCGTTTACCCAGGGTGGCTTTTTGCGGCATGGTGTTCACTATCAGGTTCAGCGGAAAATCGAGCTGATGCGCCGGGTAGTTCTTACCATAAGGTTTAAGCGTGCGGATGTAGGCGATAATATCATACACATCTTCCCTATCCATTTTTGAGTAAGCCTGCCACGGCATTATCGGGAATATGGCCGTGCCCCTTTTAGTAACGCCGGTTGTTATAGCGCGAAAAAGCTCGCCATCCGTCCAGTCTTTTAAATTTACGGGAGTTATGTTGGGCACGTAAATAGCGCCCGGTAAACCTATCCTGCTGTCAAACAGTTCGCCACCGCCGCCTAATACATTGCTGTCAATAGGGCCGGCAAAGGTTGTCCAGTCGCGGCTGGAGTGGCAGTCGATACATACGGCTACGTGGTTGGCGAGGTATTTACCGTTGGCTATGCGCTGTGGGGTGAGTTGTACTTTGATCGCTTCGGGCTCGCCTACGTTGGGCAACGCTATTTTGATGTATGATACAGCCGATATTATGACTACAACTAATACTACAAGGATATAAGCTATCCACTTCTTTACTTTTTTCATTGTGGGTTTGGTTTGTTATTGTTGTGATTGTTAGGTACAATACGCACCAAACCCATGAGTCGTTACAGCGTTAGTCAACTTTTTTTAAGGTAGACGAACCCGACTCATCATTTTTAATGGTAGCGGGGTTGCCCCTGTATTCGGTATTGGCGGCTCCGCTGGTTTTAAGCATCAGCGTACGCAGCACATTGATCTTGTTATCGCTGGCACCTGATGTTTCAATGGTATAACTGCCCACCACAAAATCAAAGGCATCCAGCTTACCGGTACCGCTAAAGTTTACGGTATGCGAGGTAGCCTGTCCTGTAAACTTCAGGGTAGTAACACCACTGCCTTCGGTATGTACATCGGCAGCGTTTAAGTCCATTTCAACTGTGCCCGCCCCTGCCAGATTGATCTCCAGGTCTTTGGTATTCAGTTTACCGTCGGTAATTATTTTAACCGCGCCGGCCGTGCGTATGGCTTCGAGGTTACGCACACCTATCACCAGTTCAAAATCACCTTCGGTGCAAATACTTTTCTTGGTATCAATTTTAAGGGTGCCGCCATCAATATTGGTTTTAATGTATGGCAGCAGATTATCATCGGCAGTAATGGCTACAGTTAATGAGCTATCCTGCTTCAGCGTAACTTTGTAACCTCCGGATATATCTATCTTCTTAAAATCTTTCATGGTGCGCACCTCGGTGTGCATACTGCCCGATCCTTTTTCGCAATTAACGTTGCATGAGGTTAGCGCGCCTGCCGCAATTGCAGCTGCAATAATGATTGAAGTGAGGTATCTGTTTTTCATAGTTAATTGTGTATTTGTTTTTTTGACGATGATTATTGACTTGAAGTTACACTAATTTGCACAAAAAAAGCCATCATTTCCAATTGACGGCTTTCTTGTTGATATATGATAGACCTTGGTAAAGGTGATTGCGTGGATTAAAGAGCGGCTAACTCGTTGGTGATTACTTTAGTTACCGGGCTGTTTGATTTTTGAATCTTAGCAGGTGAAGCAGCTACCAGTTTGGCGTAGTTAACACTTGTTGCATGGCCGTAGTTTAAAGCGTACTCGTTTACATTACCGCTTAAATCGGCCTTTGCTTTATCGGCTACTGTTACGTTAGCGCTGATGGTGTTGATGGCAAGGCTTGCAGAAGCAGTGTTGTGCAAGTCAACATCCAAAGCGATAGCAGAAAGTTTACCGAATGATTTTACGCTTGCGTTATCATAAGCTGAAATGGCGCGCAGATCGCTGGCTTTAACCCATACTACCAGTTTTTCTTTAGTGTATGATGTGATGCGCAATACGCCTTTGCTGTTTTGTACCAAAGCGTTTTCGGCATAGTAGCGGTTGTATACTTTTACCTGATCTTCGGTACCGTCTGATACGAATAGCTCAACGTTTCCGCGTACTTCTATTTTGTTGATGTTCCTTACATCTGCTAACACTGTAGCGTTGGTGTCTTTGTCGTTTGCTTTAGTTGAATTTACTGTTCCTAATACTAATGAACAAACTGTGGCGATGGTTAATATTGTAGTTTTCATGATCGTAATATTTTGATAATTAATTTCTTATGTTATTTATGTTTTTAAATACACCAATAAGACGACACCAATTTTAAAACGTTACAGGAAATTCGGCTTATTAGGTGTATAGCCTGTACACCTCGGTAAACAGGGTAATTTTGGCGGTGAAAATTGAGTTACAAGTTCGGGGTTTGAGGTTTCAGGTTCCGGGGGCGAGGATCGAGGTTTCAGATTACCGGTTCGAGAATTGGGTGTTGTGTTTTGGGGGATTATTACGACATATAGCTTTGACAACTTTTAAAAAGTTGTCAAAGCTGAAAAAAGAATGGTGATAGATGTTTCGTTCCTCAACATGACAGTTTAGAGAATAGCATTTCACACTGAAAACAGTATACCGAAACCTCACCCCCGAAACCTCAAACCAGACTCCTCGCCCCTAAAACCTCGATCCCGGAACCTGAAACCCCGAACCTCATATATAATACCGCTCACCATCAGCCTTGATACTGCCCGCATCCAGCAGGAGGCGGAGCGCTTCTATCTTTTGTTTGTCGTTGCCTTTGTTGATCGATTTTATGAGGGCGGTGATGGTTGAGGGCTCGTTGCTTAGCTGTTCCAGTATCTGGTTGCTGATGATATCTAAAATATCTTCGGCGTTTTGCTGGCGGCGTTCTTCGAGGCATACATCGCATACGCCGCATTTGCGGGTATTCTCTTCATCAAAATACGACAACAGCATTTGGCTGCGGCATTTTTTGTGGATGGCATAAGCCAGCACGGCTTCTATTTTTTGGCGGTAAATGGCTTTACGCTCTTCTATGTAAGCTTTGTTGATGAACAGTTCATCGGCGGTAAGGCGTGGTTGCAGGTAGGTAACCTGTGGCTGATCGGTTTGTTGCAGGTAGCTGATGATCTTGTAATCGTGCAGCTGGCGCATGCCTTCTATTACCTGCTGTACGCTCATGCCGGTACGTTTGGCCAGCTCGAACTCCTTTATATGCACGTAATCCTCAAACGAACCACCGTACGAGCGCAGCAGCGTTTTAACAAAGGCATCCCAACCCGAATTGGCTATCTGAAAATTGTACAAGCGTTCGCTGGATATAATAAACCTGAACCGTGACGGCAGAAATACGCTCTCGTTAAACGACAGGTATTCGTCCTGCTCTAAAAACTTCAGGGAATTCAGCGTTTTAAAAATGTCCAACTTAAAGCGGGCGCAAAAAGCGGTAATGTCGAAATCGAAACTCAACCCGGCACCGGCACCGTAGGCCAGCTGGTATTGGTTGGCAAGGTAGTGGTATACCTGCTTTATTTCATCTACCGATGGAAAACTGTTTTGGTATTTCCGCTCCTGCTTTTGCTTATCATACGCACTATACAGCAACACGCCATAGGCCTTTTGCTCGTCGCGACCGGCACGCCCGGCCTCCTGGTAATAGGCTTCCAAACTTTCGGGCATGTCCTTATGGATCACGAAACGCACATCAGGCTTATCAATACCCATCCCGAAGGCGTTGGTGGCTACAATAACCTGTACCTGGTTCTGCATCCAAAGCTGTTGCCTGCGCGAGCGCTCATCCATACTTAAACCGGCATGGTAGTTTTCGGCGGCTATGCCGTTGTCATTGTAAAACTTGGCCAGTTCGGCCGTTTCTTTGCGGCTGCGTACATATATAATACCGCTGCCTTTTACTCCGTTGGCTATATCGAGCAGCTTACACAGCTTATCTTCGGTATATTGTACTACATAGCTCAGGTTTTTACGCTCAAAGCTTTTCTGAAAAACTTTGGCATCCTTAGCGAATAATAACTTTTGCTGAATGTCTTCCTTTACATCGCCGGTAGCTGTCGCGGTAAGGGCAAGTACAGGTACTTCGGGGTGTATCTCGCGCAGATCGGCCACGTGCAGATATGGCGGCCGGAAATCGTATCCCCATTGCGATATACAATGTGCCTCATCAATAGCGATCAGGTTCACCTTCATGTAACGTACCCGCTCGCGCACCAGTTCTGATAATAATCTTTCGGGCGAGAGGTACAAAAACTTTACCGGACCGTAAATGCAGTTGTCCAGCGCTATATCTATCTCCCGCTTACCCATGCCCGATACTATGGCAACGGCTTCAATACCTTTTGCTTTCAGGTTTTCCACCTGGTCTTTCATCAGGGCTATCAGCGGCGACACCACAATACATATCCCTTCCATTGCCATGGCCGGCACCTGGAAACAGATAGACTTGCCACCGCCCGTAGGCAGCAGCGCAAGTGTATCATGGCCATCCAATACCGAATTGATTATTTCCTCCTGCAAAGGGCGAAATGTGTCGTGTTTCCAGTATTGTTGTAGTATTCGGTGGATAGTCATTTAAATATGGCAATCTCAAAACTATTAAAATGGTTCAATATAATTAAATTCGCACCCATAAAACGTCTTACGTCATGCAGAAAGTTTACCTGATTATTATAAGTACGCTGTTATCGGCTAATATTTATGCCCAAAAATGGAATATTGAGAACACCGGCGGACAGCCAAAAAAGGTATCCATTACTACCGATGAAGGCACCTGGATGAATTTAGATGTAAGTCCGGATGGGCAAACCATCGTTTTCGACCTCTTGGGTGATATTTACAGCATGCCGGTTAAAGGCGGCCGTGCTACAATTTTAGCCAGCGGCCGGGCCTGGGAAGTACAGCCACGCTTTAGCCCCGATGGTAAGCAGATCAGCTACACCAGCGATAAAGAGGGCGGCGACAACATCTGGATAATGAACAGCGATGGTAATAACAAACATTCCATCACTAAAGAGAACTTCAGGCTTTTAAATAATGCCGCATGGGCACCCGATGGGCAGTATTTGGTGGCGCGCAAGCACTTTACCGGCTCACGCTCGTTAGGTGCAGGCGAAATGTGGATGTACTACAAAACCGGCGGCGATGGTATTCAGCTCACCAGCCGTAAAAACGATCAGCAGGATGCAGGCGAACCAACCATATCGCCCGATGGCAAATTTGTTTATTGGAGCGAGGATGTTACGCCCGGCCCGTATTTTCAATATAATAAAGACCCCAACGCGGGCATATACAACATAAAACGCATTAACCGCACAACCGGCGAAATTGAAACCGTTACAGGTGGTACCGGCGGCGCATGCCGTCCGCAATTATCGCCCGATGGTAAGCTGATGGCCTTTGTAAAAAGGGTGCGCTTAAAATCGGTACTATACATACACAATTTAGAAACCCGCGAAGAGTGGCCGGTGTACGATGACCTGTCGCACGATCAGCAGGAAACATGGGCCATTTTTGGCGTATACCCAAACTTCGGCTGGACACCTGATAGCAAGAACATTATCTTTTACGCTAAAGGAAAGATCTGGAATTTGGATATCACCTCGTTAAACGCGGCTCAAATTCCGTTCGAGGTTACTTCGCAGCAAACCCTGTCTGACGCGCTTCACTTTCCGCAAAAGGTTTACCAGGATGAGTTTTCGGCCAAGATGATCAGGCAACTGACTACCTCGCCCGATGGCAAGCGTGTAGCCTTTAACGCTGCCGGATACATCTACGTAAAAGACCTGCCGAATGGCAAACCCGAGCGTATTACCACCACTGCCGATCTGGAATATGATCCTGATTTTAGCCCGGATGGAAAATCACTTGTTTACGTAAACTGGACCGATGAGCTAAAAGGCGCGATCAACAAAATAGACCTCGCTACCAAAGTAGTTACCCGTATCACCATTGAAAAAGGCTTTTACTACACGCCTAAATTTAATAATCGTGGCGATGCTATCGTGTTCCGCAAGGGCGAAGGCAACGATATGCTGGGCTTTGCTTACAGTCGTAAACCGGGTATCTACACCATATCGGCCAATGGCGGCACCCCTACTTTTATTATTGGTTATGGTATCCGTCCGCAATTTGCCGAAGATGATAGCAAGCTATATTTCCAAACCGACGAGAACGGCAAAAAGGCATTTAAAATAATGGATTTGAGCGGCGCGCACGAGCGTACGCTATATACATCAACTTATGCCACGCAGTTTGCCCCAAGTCCTAACGGCAAATGGATGGCGTTTACCGAACTGTACAATTGCTACATCACCCCGATGGTAAGCGCAGGTAACCCGCAGGATCTATCGGCAGGCAACAAGGCTTTACCGCTTGTAAAACTTACCCGCGATGCAGGCACTTACCTGCATTGGAGTAAAGACAGCCAAAACCTGATGTGGACACTTGGCCCTAAATACTATGCCCGCGCGTTAAACGCGGCCTTCCCGTACGCGGATGGATCGCCTGATAAAACACCGGTGTTGGATACCACCGCTACCGCTGATATTGGTCTGCGCCTGAAAACTGATCTGCCGGAAGGCAAAATTGCCTTTACCAACGTGCGTATCATTACCATGAAAGGCGAGGAAGTGATTGACAAAGGCAGCATAGTGATCAGCCAAAACAAGATCACCGCTATAGGTAAAGATATACAGATACCCGATGACGCTAAGGTTTACGACCTGGCAGGTAAAACCATTATGCCGGGTATTGTGGATGTACACGCGCATTTACATGCCAGTCCGGATGGTATTTCGCCGCAGCAGGATTGGAACTACTATGTTAATCTGGCTTATGGCGTAACTACCGCGCATGATCCGTCGAGCAATACCGAAATGGTGTTCAGCCAGTCGGAAATGCTGAAATCGGGTGCTATGGTTGGTCCGAGAGTATATTCAACCGGTACCATATTATACGGTGCCGATGGCGATTTTAAAGCCGTAATTAACAGTATTGACGATGCCCGCTCAAGCTTACGCAGACTGAAAGCCGTTGGCGCGTTCTCTGTTAAAAGCTACAACCAGCCACGCCGCGAGCAACGCCAGCAAATTATTGAAGCTGCCCGCGAGCTGCAAATGGAAGTGGTACCCGAAGGCGGCTCTACCTATTTCAATAACATGAATATGATACTCGATGGCCATACCGGCATTGAGCATAACATCCCGGTTTGGCCGGTTTATAAGGATGTGAAGGGCTTATGGAACGCCAGTCGCACGGGCTACACACCTACTCTTATTGTTAGCTATGGAACGCAGTTCGGCGAAAATTACTGGTACGATCGCAGTGAGGTTTGGAAGAACGACCACCTGCTAAGCTTCACCCCTACATCGATCATCGATGCCCGCTCGCGCCGCCGCACCACTGCAGAATATGGTGATTACGGACACATTGATGTATCGAAATACGTAAAATACATTGCCGATGGCGGTACTAAAGTAAACCTGGGTTCGCACGGCCAGATACAAGGCCTTGGCGCGCATTGGGAGCTTTGGATGCTGGCACAAGGCGGCATGTCGCCATTGCAGGCTATACGTTGCGCCACCATTAATGGCGCCAACTATTTAGGCATGGATAAAGAGATAGGCTCGCTGGAAGTAGGCAAACTTGCTGACCTGATCGTGCTGAATGAAAACCCGCTGGATGATATCCGCAACAGCGAAAACATAAAATACGTGATGGTGAACGGCCGCATGTACGATGCCGAATCAATGAATGAAACCGGCAACCGCGAAAAACCGCGCCTGCGTTTCTGGTGGCAAATGAATCGCGGCGGTAACATGATCAACCTCCCGCTAAATAATACTGAAACTTACCTGTACGGTACACAGGATTGTGACTAACCTGATATTAAAATCCTCGCTGAAAAGCGGGGATTTTTTGTTGTATAACTATATAAGTGTGAGTAATCTCATCGTGTTTTATGCTTCCTATATAAACCATCGTCATTGCTGTAAGGGTTATGTAATTCGGTAACAGAATTAGCTTTTATTTTTTGTTGTTTAGGGAGGCCATATCGATAGGTTTTTTACCATTAATACCTTGATGAGGTCTTTCCCAATTATAATAA
>NZ_BAABFT010000022.1:0-74111 GCF_039541195.1 Mucilaginibacter gynuensis | reverse complement strand
AGGAATCGATATTTGCTAAGATAATTCCGCTTTAATGTAAGATCATTGTTAATGTTTCGCATAACGTTTAGCTTTATAACATAAAGCTAATTCTGTTACCGAATTACTTGACCTTTACAATTGCGAGGTACGAAACAATCCCTACACAGAGGCGCTCTGCTTACGTAAAGATTGCTTCGTTCCTCGCAATGACGCGTTTTTCTCTGCCAATTTCCCCCTCCTCTTGCGCTCATTTGCAATGAGTGCTTAACATGGGTTTGCGATTGCATCGCACCTAAAATAAAAAAAGCCTCCCCGCAAGGGAAGGCTTCCTGAATATTTAATTCCGTTGCTGGAGATTATTTTTGTTGTCTGCGGATGATGTTTAACGCGCCACCGGCTTTAAACCACTCAATTTGCTGAGCGTTGTAGGTATGGTTAACCGCGAATGAATCTTCGGTGCCATCAGCATGGTGTAATACTACAGTTAGCTGTTTGCCCGGAGCAAATTCGGTTAAGCCTAAGATATCGATCTTGTCGTCTTCCTGAATTTTGTCGTAATCGGCGGTGTCGGCAAAGGTAATACCCAGCATACCTTGTTTTTTAAGGTTGGTTTCGTGGATACGGGCAAATGATTTTACCAGTATGGCACGTACACCCAGGTGACGAGGCTCCATGGCCGCGTGCTCACGTGATGAACCTTCGCCATAGTTTTCGTCGCCCACTACTACAGTACCAATACCGTGTGCTTTGTAATCGCGCTGGGTAGCCGGTACCGGACCGTATTCGCCGGTTATCGCATTCTTAACACTATCGGCACTATTGTTAAAATAGTTGATAGCGCCAATCAGCATGTTGTTTGAAATATTATCAAGGTGACCACGGAACTTCAACCACGGACCAGCCATCGAAATGTGGTCGGTAGTACATTTTCCTTTAGCTTTGATCAGCAATTTCAGGCCTTTCAAATCTGTACCTTCCCATGGTGAGAAAGGATCAAGCAGTTGCAAACGTGCCGAAGTAGGGCTAACCTTTACTTCAACCTGGCTGCCATCTTCGGCCGGGGCCTGGTAGCCTGCATCTTCTACCGCGAAACCTTTTACCGGCAGCTCGATACCTTGTGGCTCGTCAAACTTAACCTGCTCGCCGTTTTCGTTGGTTAACGTATCTGTAAGTGGGTTAAAGGTAAGATCGCCAGCGATAGCAAACGCGGTTACAATTTCAGGTGATGCCACAAAAGCGTGGGTATTTGGGTTACCATCCTGGCGTTTAGCGAAGTTACGGTTAAACGAAGTGATGATAGAGTTACGGCGTGTAGGATCATCAGTATGACGGGCCCACTGACCGATACAAGGACCACAAGCGTTAGCCAAAACTACACCGCCCATTTCGGCAAATGTACCCAGGTAACCATCGCGGTCAACAGTATAACGCACCAGTTCCGATCCCGGAGTGATGGTAAACTCTGCCTTGGTTTTCAATTTTTTATCGATAGCCTGTTTGGCGATTGATGCCGAACGGGTAATATCCTCGTAAGATGAGTTGGTGCAAGAACCAATTAAACCAACCTCTAAAGCGGTAGGCCAGTTGTTCTCTTTAACCGCGGTAGCGAATTTAGAGATAGGCCATGCCAGATCCGGAGTGAAGGGGCCGTTTACATGCGGCTCAAGTTCGCTCAGGTTAATTTCAATTACCTGGTCAAAATATTGCTCAGGGTTGTTGTAAACTTCGTCGTCGCCGGTTAAGTGCTCAGCAATAGCGTCGGCTAATAAAGCGATGTCTTCGCGCTCGGTACCTTTAAGGTAAGCGGCAGCCTTTTCATCGTAACCGAAGATAGAAGTAGTAGCGCCAATTTCGGCACCCATGTTACAGATGGTACCTTTACCGGTTGCTGATAATGAACGTGCGCCCTCGCCAAAGTATTCAACAATAGCGCCTGTACCACCTTTTACGGTAAGTATACCGGCAACTTTCAAAATAACATCTTTAGCCGAAGCCCAGCCCGATAATTTACCGGTTAATTTAACACCTATCAGTTTAGGGAATTTAAGCTCCCATGGTAAGCCTGCCATTACGTCGCACGCATCGGCACCACCTACACCAATAGCTATCATACCTAAACCACCCGCGTTAGGCGTGTGCGAATCGGTACCTATCATCATACCACCCGGGAAAGCGTAGTTTTCTAACACTACCTGGTGAATGATACCTGCACCGGCTTTCCAGAAACCGATACCATATTTATCAGATACTGATGAAAGGAAATCGTAAACTTCCTTATTTACATCATTTGCTGTAGTTAAATCGGCAACAGCGCCAATTTTTGCTTGTATTAAGTGATCGCAATGTACGGTTGATGGTACAGCAACCTGCGGACGGCCCGCCTGCATAAATTGCAGCAGTGCCATTTGTGCCGTAGCATCTTGCATGGCCACACGGTCAGGTGCAAAGTCAACGTAGTCGGTACCGCGTGTGTAAGCTTGTTTAGCGTCACCTTCAGAAAGGTGGGCGTATAGTATTTTTTCAGTAAGAGTAAGAGGTTTACCGGTCGCTTTACGGGCAGCATCAACACGGGTGCTGTAACGATCGTAAACTTTTTTGATCATATCTAAATCAAAAGCCATTCTATTTTTGATTTTTAGGTGAGTATAAAAAGGAAAGGGATAATCCTGTTCCTGTATTCAGCGGCGAATTTACAAATTATAACAAACAAATCTCGTCAGCGTTGTGTACAAATGTTATTTGGATATGTTCTAAATAGTGTTGCGTACCAACCAAATAGATTCCGGTTGTTATAATATCAACTAAAGCTAACGAATTAATTTTGCACCCTGATATTGAATATGCTATATAACAACATTTACCCTGCCGAAGCCACCGATCACCCGAAATAATTGCCGTTTGGGAGGCATCCGTAAGGGCAACGCACCACTTTTTAACCGAAGATGATATCCTGTTTTACCGCGACCTGATACTCAACCAATATTTAGATATGGTAAACCTGTATTGCACCAAAGATGACGATACTATCACCGGCTTTTTAGGCTTAAGCGACGACATGGTGCAAATGTTGTTCATCCACCCCGATGCACGCGGCAAAGGCCATGGCAGCCAATTGCTCAACTTTGCCATTAATCAGCACGGAATAACCAAGGTAGACGTAAACGAACAGAACCAGCAGGCCCTTGGCTTTTACCAGCGCTTTGGCTTCACCATTATTGACCGCGCCGAAACAGATGCCGTTGGCAGGCCGTACCCGGTTTTAAGTATGAGACTGTGAAAGTATACAGGTAGAAGGGCTTAAAAGCATTTAGATTTTTACTAAAGATTTATTACTCCATATAACCATGCTATTGAATTGGGTTTATTTTAATTTACTACTTGTAAAAGCATGTTCTTTTTTTTGTAAATTGTTGTTAATTAAGGATATAATATATAGCTTGTATATAAATGAGAAATGCGTATTTCGGATTTGTATGGTTGTCATTACTTATCCAAATTTGTAGCGGATGCAATGGGGTAAAGAAAAATTCAACTATCCAACAGGTTGATACCACACCAGTTGCCAAAACTGTCGCCCAAATAATGGCATCTAAGCCGACATTCAAAAATTTTAAGCACTATACTTTGTCAGCTTCTGATGATACTACTTATATGCGAAGTGTTTCTAATACACGAACATTAAAAAAAGTATGGATTGTTTATTTTGATTATGAAAAAGATGACTGGACAGTAAAGCAATGGATTGATTCTGGCAAGAATAATAAAGTTTTTGGAGATACTATACTCATGCGGAACAAAAAATCAAACGATAACCTTGGTGACAAAATTGATGTTTATATGGCTCAATCGAACGACAATGGACAAAGTTGGGAAAGTTATGATCCGAATCCTGCATACCTTTATTGTACAGGCAATCCAAGACTTTCTAATGCTGTACAGTTATTAGTTAGTAACGATTTTATGAATAGTAACGGCATGCCATCCCTTAGTATTTTTCTACAATAGAAAAAGCCTTTTATCTACTCCAGCAATGGTATAACCTCTCGTTTTGACTTTAAAGGTTTATGTCCGGCCATCCGAAAAATCAACAGGAAATAGTCGGGGAGTCCGTCAAAACAAATTTCAGATCGTTATTATTTATGTACTGATACCGTTTAAAACAAAAATCGTGTTGTTTGAGTAGCACGATCCACGGACAACAGACTCTCTTACTGGCCACCAGTTTTCCAGTACATGTAAGCTATGGCCACCACTACCAATATGATGAGCACTACCAGGCCGGTTTTGCCTTTGCGTTTGTCTTGCCTCATTAACCAAACTAAAAAAGCAACCAGCGGCAATACAAAAATGGCCCAAAAAATCATCGAAGGTCCGTTCATGGAGAATTTAAATTAAGATCAGGAAAAGCAGCAGCGCCGCAAGTTCCGTATGTGTGCTGCAAATGTAAGTTTTATAAATCAAGTGCAAAAGGAGATTAGTCGATGGACCATAGTCGATAGTCCATATAAAACCAACCCCATGGACTATCGACTATGGTCTATTGACCAAAGAACTAAAACGGCATCCTTGCCAGTGGGGCTACGTCCTGCCCTATGAAATCGCCTTTCAGGTATTTGTGGTAACCGGCAATGGCTATCATGGCGGCATTATCGGTACAGTATTCCATTTTAGGGATAAAGGCATTCCAGCCGCGTTTGGCGCAAAGCGCCTGCAAGCCCAGGCGCAAACCGGTATTGGCCGATACACCACCCGCCAGCGCGATATCCTGAATATTATATTCCAGGGCGGCCTTTTCCAACTTGTTTAATAATATGGTAGCGATGCGTTTTTCAACCGAGGCGCAAATATCGTTCAGGTTTTCCTGCACAAAATCGGGGTTTCTGGCAGTATTATCCCTGATGAAATAGAGGATAGAGGTTTTCAACCCGCTAAAGCTGAAATCCAGTCCGGGTATTTGCGGTTCCGGAAATTTGTAGGCGTCGGCATTACCCAATCGCGCGTATTTATCAATCAGCGGACCGCCGGGATACGGCAGGCCGAGTATTTTGCTCGTTTTATCCATCGCTTCACCCGCGGCATCGTCGAGGGTTTGGCCAATTACTTCCATATCGAAATAATCTTTCACCAGTACGATCTGCGTATGGCCACCCGAAACGGTAAGGCATAAAAAAGGGAAACGAGGTTTGTTATCGCCTATAAAATGAGCCAGCACATGCGCCTGCATATGGTTTACCTCAATAAGCGGCAAATTTTTGGCCAGCGCGAAAGCCTTGGCGAATGATACCCCAACAAGCAGCGAACCTAAAAGTCCGGGCCCGCGTGTAAAAGCCACCGCATCAATATCATTTTTGTTTACTTTTGCGTTCAATAATGCTTGTTGTACGGCAGGAACAATATTTTGCTGATGAACCCTTGAGGCAAGCTCAGGGACAACGCCTCCGTAGGCTTCGTGTATGGTTTGGTTGGCAATTACGTTGCTCAACATTACACCATCGGCACAAATGGCGGCAGAGGTTTCATCGCACGATGATTCTATAGCTAAAATTACAGGCACAGTTTTAAATATTATTTAAAGCTATTATTTACCGAATATTGTAAAACCCTACGCGGGAATGCTTGTTTATCAAGCGTTATTCGGTAATTGAATAGCTCACTCAATCAGTCATTTAAATAAAAGGCAAAGTTATTAAAAAAGTACTCAAAATAACGCTGATAATAGTATTGCTCATCTTACTGATGGTAAGCGTATTGTTAGTAGCATTTCAATATAAGCCTGTACAAACCTGGGCGGCAAAAAAAGCTACGGCTTACCTGTCCGAAGAGCTGCATACCAAAGTTGACATCAAAAGCCTGTACATTAAACCATTTACATCGGTTGTGCTGGAAGGGCTGTACGTGCTGGATAAACAAAAGGATACCCTGCTAAGTACGCCCAAATTAACCGTTGAGCTTAACGGGTTTTCTATATTCAGCAGTATTAAGAAACGGTATATCGATTTTGAGTCGATACAGTTAGATAACGGTTCCTTTTACCTCAAAAAACAGAAGGACAGCACCACCAATCTTAAGTTCATTATAGATTATTTCAGTTCGGCCGATACCACCAAAAAGGCCGGCAAACCATGGACGCTCGATTTCCGGAAGATAGCCATCAACAACCTGCATGTGCGCTACAAGAACTTTTTGGTGGACAGTGCGGTTAAAGGTGTAAATTTTGAAGACCTTGATGTAAACCATTTCAGCACCGTAGTGCTCAATATGGATTTGAAAAGCCACCTGTTTAAAGCCAACCTGCGCAACCTTACCTTGCAGGAAAAAAGCGGCTTCTATGTTAAGAATCTTACTACAGATGCCACGGTTGATACCAACCAGATTGAGCTGAAAAAGCTTTACCTGCAAACCAAAAACTCTGTACTGAAAGATTATTTTAAGATGAGTTTTAACTCGTTTGATGACTTCAGTAATTTTGAGCACCGGGTACGTATGGACGCCAATTTTATGGCCTCGCACCTATCGTCAAACGATGTGGCTTACTTTACCGATTTGCAAAAGATCCGTTTTGAACTGGGTGTTTCGGGCAGGGTAAAGGGTAAGGTAGATAACCTTAAAGCCAAAAACGCCACCATTACCGCGGCGCAAAGCACCTACATTAAAGGTGATTTTAACCTGAAAGGCCTGCCCGATTGGAACAATACCCTGCTGGAACTGGAGTTTGAGCAGGTAGCTACTAACAAAAAAGATGTTGATTATTTATTCCAGCGTTTTACCGGCAACCCCAAGGCGCAGGTATCGGCCATTGTTTCAAAATTTGGCAATGTAAACTTCAAAGGTAACTTCAGCGGTTTGCAGAATGACTTTATAGCCTACGGTACGTTTAAAACCAAGTTGGGCCGTTTCGATACCGATATCAACCTTAAAATAAACAAAGCCGGTGTGCCCAGCTACAGCGGTAAGCTTACCACCAACCAGTTTGATGTAGGCAGCCTGATCGACGATAAAACACTTGGCCGGGTTACCCTTAGCGGGCAGGTTAAAGGTAGCGGTGACGACCTGAAAACGCTCAACATAGCCGGTAACGCCAATATTAAAAGCTTCTCATTTAAAGGTTACAGCTATAACAACATCACTACGCATGGCACGTTTCGCCGTAAGTTTGCCGATGGGGTGGTGTATGTGAACGATAAGAATATCAAGCTGAAGCTGGACGGCTCTATCGACCTGGCACCTAAACTGCCGGTTTTTGATTTTACTGCCGATATTACCGATGCTCACCTAAACAAGCTGAAACTGATTAAAGACACGGTGACCGTGAGCACCACTATGCGCACCAAGTTTTCGGGCAATAACCTCGATAATTTGGATGGCGATATCTTCCTGTCGTCGACCCGCATTGTTGACCCGCGGAATAATTATGTGGTTGATTCGTTGTACCTGGCAGCAAGCGGCACGGGCAGGCAAAGGCTGCTTACCTTCCGGTCGGATATTGCTGATGGCAGCATTACAGGTAATTATAACCTGGCTACCTTGCCATCGTACTTTAAATCTATCGCTAAAAAATATATCCCATCCTTAAAAACAGATATTACCCCACCTAAACCGCAGGACTTTGATTTCAGCCTGAAAATAAAGGATATCGACCCGCTGCTGGTGGTATTTATGCCGCAGCTGCGCATCCCCGAGCAGGGTAATTTTGTGGGCGAGTTTAATTCGGCCAGTAATACGGCGACGCTTAGCGGCTACATAAAAACCATTAAGTACAACAAAATAGTTTTTCACGACCTGATTATTGACGAGGGCACTACCCAGCAAAACCTGGGGGCCAACTTATCTTTAAGCAAGGTTGATATTACCGACAGTTTGTTTGTGAAGGATATCAACATCACCAACTTTATACAGAACGACAGCCTTAACTTCAACATCAAACTATCTGACAAGAACGCGGCCAACCAATTGGATCTTTACGGACTGGTGGAGTTTGGGCGCGATACCACGGCCAAGCTAAAGCTGCTGCCATCGGAAGTGGTGCTGGAGCATGAAAAATGGTCGCTTGAAGAGCAGGTACGTATCCGTTTGCTGGATAACGGCAGAACACAGATCTCGGGATTCGACCTCTCTAACGGCGAACAAAGCGTAAAAATTGACGGGTTTGTATCAAGCAACCCGGCAGATAAACTGAACCTCACCTTCGAGAAATTTGCCATGAGTACGCTCAACCAGCTTACCAAACCGGCGGGCATCGCTTTAAAGGGTGCGCTTAACGGTACGGTGATTTTCAGTTCGCTTACCAAATCACCGGAGATAGATGCCGATTTGGATGTGGATACGCTGATGATGAACAAAACCCAGGTGGGTAATGTGAAAATTGTTTCAAACCTTGATAATAACCGCCAGAAGGCTATTGTGCATGTAAATATTGTTAACCGTGGTTTAGAAACCCTCGATATTGAGGGTGCTTACTCGCTGGCGAAGGATGAAGAGAATGTGCTTGATTTTGATATCAACATGAACCAAACGGAGGCTATCATATTTACGCCTTTCATAAAAAACCTGGTGTCGGATGTTAAGGGTGCTATCTCTACCAACCTCAAGCTTACGGGTTCTACCAAAAGTCCACGGCTTAACGGTGATATTACCCTATCAAATACCGGCCTAACGGTTAACTACCTGAAAACGCCGTATATAATTAATGATAAGCTAACGGTTGATAACAGCGTGATCCATATTGATAAAATGTCGATAAAGGATACTTTGGGTGGCGAAGGCATTGCCGATGGTAAGGTTGACCTCAACAATATATCAAACCCCGAACTGGATATCGCCCTTAACGCTACTAACCTGCTGGCGCTTAATACATCGTTTAAAGATAACCACGTTTATTATGGTAAGGCTTACGGCACCGGGCGTTTCGCCTTTAGCGGCCCTATCGATAACATGAAGATAGATATTAAGGCCAAAACAGAGGAAGGTACCATATTCAATATTCCGCTCAATACCTCGTTCACCGCTAATGACTACGATTTTATCCGCTTTGTAAAGCATAATGATACCACCAAGGTAGTTGACGACAAAACTAATAAGTTCAATGGTGTTACGCTTAATTTTGACCTCTCGGCAGATGAAAAGACGGTTGTAAAGATCAGTACCGATTATGGCCAGTTGGAAGGTAAGGGGATCACCAATAACCTTAAGCTGAACATCAACAGCCTCGGCGATTTTGAGATGTACGGTGATTACCTCATATCATCTGGTAAGTTTGAATTTACGGCTAAAAACTTCATCAGTAAAAACTTCCAGGTAAACCAGGGCGGTACCATTCGCTGGACGGGTAACCCGGCCAATGCCGAAATTAACCTGAAAGCTATTTACGAGGTGCGTACCAATATTGCCCCGCTATATACCGCGGCTGGCCTTACATCGCCTCGTGGTAACCAGCAGGTACTGGTGCAATCGCAATTGATATTAACCAAATCCCTGTTACAACCAAATATCGATTTCGACTTTACCTTCCCTACCGACCCATCAATTAAGGAAGACGTAAATACTTACCTGGCCGATAATAATAACCGCAGCCAGCAGGCGCTAAGTATTATTGTACGCCGTAACTTTAACTCGGGTTCAAACGGTGGTAACCTCGATCAGCAGGTGCTAAGTACCGCCAGCGACGCGGTGAGCGAGTTCGCCTTTAATCAGTTGAACAGCTTTATAGCGCAATCAAACATTAAAAACGTGGATTTGAACATCCGCTCGTTCAACGAAGCCAGTGCATCTATCCGTTTATTTAACGACAGGCTGATACTTAACGGAAGTTTGTTTAACAATACGGGCAGTAATAACCTGTTTGTGAACAACAGCAGCTTGTTCAACTCTAACTTTAATAATTTAACAAAGGATTTTGAGGCACTGTACCGCATAAGGCAGGATGGAAACCTTACCGCGCGCTACTCGTACAGGGTATTGAGCGGCACGGCATTAAACACCATTAGCCAGCTGGATGTGCAGTATGTAAATGGTATCGGCTTGGTTTACCAGCGCGATTTTGATACGCTTGGCGAGTTTTTGAGAAGTATTTTCCGGAAGCCGCGAACCGGTGGCAATTCGCAGAAACCTACGCCTGCCCCTATTCCGCAGCCTCCGTTAAATTATAAACCTCATGATGAGGAGGAAGAAAATTAATTATCGCGCATAATAGCGTGATCCATTTTATCGCGTTTGGTACGCAGGTAGTTTTCGTTGTGCGGGTTTGATGCTATCTCGATAGGCACATTCTCAACCACCTCTAAACCGTAACCGATAAGGCCTGCGCGTTTTTTAGGGTTGTTACTCATCAGGCGCATTTTTGACACGCCCAGGCTACACAATATTTGCGCGCCGATGCCATAATCACGCTGGTCCATTTTAAAGCCCAGTTGCAGGTTGGCTTCTACTGTATCCAAACCATTCTCTTGCAGGTGATAGGCTTTCAGCTTATTGATCAATCCTATACCACGGCCTTCCTGGTTCATGTATACGATAACGCCTTTACCTTCTTTCTGTATCATTTCCATCGCCTTGTGCAGCTGCGGACCGCAATCGCAACGGCATGAACCAAAGATATCGCCGGTTACACATGAACTGTGTACGCGTACCAGTATAGCTTCATCGGGTTCCCAGGTGCCTTTAACAAGGGCCATGTGGTTTTCGCCGGTGTTCACCTGTGTGTAGGCCACCATATCAAAATCACCAAACTCGGTAGGCATCTTCACTGAGATCTCTTTGGTAACCAGGCTTTCGGTATTTAAACGGTAAGCGATAAGGTCTTTAATAGAGATGATCTTCAGGTCGAACTCTTTTGCCATGGTTAGCAGTTCGGGCAAACGGGCCATTTCGCCGTCTTCGCTCATTATTTCGCATATCACACCGGCAGGCTCAAATCCGGCCAGTACGGCAAGATCAATAGCTGCTTCGGTATGCCCGGCACGGCGCAGCACACCACCATCTTTAGCTATCAGCGGGAATATATGTCCCGGACGACCCAGATCCTGTGCTTTTATAGTGGGGTCAATAAGTGCCAGTGACGTTTTTGAACGGTCAGACGCCGAAATACCGGTAGTACAACCATGCCCCAGCAAATCAACCGAAACTGTAAAGTTGGTTTCGTGCGAGGTGGTGTTATTGGTTACCATCGGCTCCAGTTCCAGTTCGTGAGCACGCTGCCTGGTAATAGGGGCGCATATCAATCCACGACCGTAACGGGCCATAAAGTTGATCGCTTCGGGTGTGGCATTACGGGCGGCGGTTAAAAAATCGCCCTCGTTCTCGCGGTCTTCATCATCAACAACGATGATCATTTTACCGCTTTTTATATCTTCAATTGCTTCTTGTATCGTGTTCAGCATTTTTGTAACAGGTTTAATATACCATAGGGTATATTATAAATAATAAGTAAAGTTAACTTATAAAAAGCACTTTAGGGTCGGCACTGTGTAAAATCAACAGGGTGGGGCGTTTTACGCCATTTTGCGTTTAAGCAGTTTATTGAAGAAGCGTTTGTATGCTTCCATATCAAACAGGGTAGAATCGGTAGCGGCTTTGTACGACAGGAAGATACCGATAGGCGTAAGCACAAAAATAGCTATCCACATACCTATTATAGGCGGGGTACCACCATCTTTAACACCCTTTTCGCCAATGGTTGATATGATATGGTAAAGCAGGAAAAACGCTACAGAAACCACTACCGGCAAGCCAAGCCCGCCCTTACGGATGATAGCCCCAAGCGGCGCCCCTATCAGGAACAACACCAAACAGGCTACCGAAAGCGTGAATTTTTTTTGATACTCCACTATAGATCGGCGGATGTTGTGCACCTCTTCCTTATTGGTATCGGCACGGCCTTTAACCAGGTCGAGCACGGTTTTGGCTTCGTTAGAGGCTATGGAAAGCGTGTTTCTTTGGCTGGCTTCGTCCATTCCCTCAAAAATTGCTTTTTTGGCCGGGACGATATGCTTAACCACCATTGACTTTTTAGGCACATTAAAATACTTAACATACGCGGTTAGCAGCTTATACGCAGTCAGGCGCGCGCTGTCGGTCACCCGTTCGGCCGAATCGCGGAAATGCGAAAGCTGCCGGATATTCATCATTTGAAAAGCCGACTTAAAGGCGTCTTCATCTGTGCGTTTTATCGTAAAATTATCCAGCGAAAACTTTTGTTCGGTTTCGGCAAAGCGATAGCGCACCAATTGCTGCCGCTGATCGTTGTAGCCGTTTTTGCCCGGTCTTTCCTCGTAACGGATTCCGTCTTTCAGTTTTAATACAAGGTATTTGTCGCCCGCGGTGCGGTACATGGTACCTTCTTTGGCAAAAGTTACGTTCAAATTATCTGTAGGCGCGGGTGGCTTGGGCTTCTCGTAGATCATGATGCCGTACAGGGTTTGTCCGTCTTCGCCTTTACGCTGCACGCGGATGCTGTAACCGGTAAAATCGTTACTGAAAACACCCTCCTGCAACAGCTTGGCCGATTTTTGCTGCCGCACATCGTATAGTAAGGAGTAGTATTTAAGATTGGCAACCGGCAGCATGTAATCAGAAAATACAAAAGCGGTGATGGCCAGCAGCGTTACCACAATAAACATGGGCGCCATAGCGCGGCGAAGCGAGATACCAGCTGACTTGATAGCCACCAACTCGTAATTTTCGCCGAGGCTGCCATACGTCATGATGGAAGAAAGGAGCACAGAGAGGGGCAGCGCCATCGCCACGTTAGTGGCCGAGGCATATAGCATCAACTCCAAAATAACATACCATTCAAAGCCTTTACCAATAAGGTCGTCGACGTATTTAAATAAAAATAGCATCAGCAACACAAACATCACTATTAAAAAAGTGACGATAAACGGCCTTATAAATGACTTAAGTAATAAAAGATGTATCTTCTTCACGCTGCAAAAATAAGGAATGGGATATATTCCTTAAGCCCCCAATACACTAATGAGGTATTCGATAGAATTATCCCAAATCAATTTGCGCTCAGCAATGGTATCTTCAGTAGCGAAATCGGTAACACTTAAGGCTACGTCGTTCGTTAGTTCGTCTTGTATAATTTCCATTTCGAAATAACACTGCGGCTCGTCATCTATAAACTTAAATCTTACAGATTTATTTTCACGCGTGTTAATCAATTTTGCTTTTTGTTGTTCGCCATCCCAGGTAAAGGTATAAACCTGATCGCGGATGGTAACATCATCTGCAAACCACTGTGTCAGTCCGTTAGGCTCGCTTAAAAAGCTGTATAAAATCCTCGGAGACGATTTTATTTCATATTCAATAGTAAATTTTTTCTTCTCAGACATAATCAGGGTTCTGCCCGTTTTTAGCACCAGGCTGTAAAAGTTAACATTTTTTCTAAAGAAACTTAAATTATCCTATATTTGCAAACCTTTTTACAAAGGACGTTGATAAACGCCCATAACAGAGAGGTAACACACATAAATAAACGGCGGGGTAGCTCAGATGGTTAGAGCGTAGGATTCATAACCCTAAGGTCGGCAGTTCGATCCTGCTCCCCGCTACTTTTAAGTCAAAAGCCTTAAGTCGAAAGATTTGAGGCTTTTTGCATTTGGTTCAATATTAAGGAGATTATTACTATTCTTTTTTGATAAATATTCTAAAATATTGTCTACATGTTATTGAGTACATTTACACAGCAGCTAAATTCGCTTGTTAATGGATGAAACTAAATATAAAGACCTGATTGATATGTTTTTGTCGCAACAAATTGATGTAAATATGTTTATAAATAAATATTTTGTCAAATGGAAAAACGACAGAGACAATGGAAATATCGCCGCTTATGATCCTAAGTTTCAAAGGATAATTGATAGGGTATTTACAAGCTGCGACTGTTATACTGAAAAGCCCGAACACCCACATGAAATTTCAGAAGAAGAACTGCGCCTTGAGATTGACTTGTTACGACATATATGGTGGGGATAAAATGGAATTATTAGATATCTCTATAGATCTTAATACCCTCCAAATTTTTTAGTCGTTAATATTAAAGTATAGCTATCAGCTTCAATTCTAGTAAAAAGCAGTTCGATATTTGACAAATGAGGGCTACTTGGTAAAAGGCCACTCGAAAGAGTGGCTTTTTTTTGTTGATATATTGCGTGGCGAAAACACCGACCACAGGCTAAAATGCTTTTTAGCCTGTGCTTGGCTAACATATTCGGTATGCAAATCTTATCTTTTGTTCAGGGGCGAACATGTCTGACAGTTGCAAACTACCCGATAGTCAAGCATATCCTTCCTCATCTTGCGTACCACCCGGAACTGGAAAAAATCATCCATCAAAATGTATAAAACGTCTATTCTGCTCTGCCATTTACCATGGCATCTTTGCAGGATGAAAAAGTCAATACCGAACATAGCAATAGATCTTGATCAGTTAGGTTCTGTTGCCGGGGACTGGCTCAATTGACATAACTATCTAAACTAAGGTGCTGAACCTGGTTACAGATCGTGTTGCGTTATGCTATATATTTTACAAACTAAAATTCATTATTATGAAAATGTATTATTTCACAGACCCCATGTGTTCGTGGTGTTACGGCTTTAGCCCGGCAATAAAGAAACTAAAAGAGGAATACCCAAATATAGATCTGGAAATCATTTCAGGCGGATTTTCGCCTTACAGTACGCAGGTTGTTGATGACGAGTATAAAGATTTCCTACTGTATCACTGGAAAAATGTTAATGCACGCAGTGGGCAGTATTTCAACCATTCGATGAAATTCATTTCCGAAACATTCCGTTATGATTCCGAACCCTCAAGCCGTGCACTTATGGTTATTAAGGAGATATCGCCCAAACAAGACTTTGAGTTTTTGAGCCTGATGCAAAAAGCTTTTTATGTTGACGGCAATGATATTACCAATGACATTGTGCTGGCAGGATTGGCTGAAGAGATCGGGATCGATAAAAGTGATTTTTTAAAGCTGTTACGTTCTGACGAAATGAAGCTAAAAACGAACCAGGGTTTTCAATTTAGCCGTCAGTTAGGGGTTCAGGGGTTTCCAACACTGCTCACCATCGAAAATGGAGCTGTTAAGGTGATCACCCGCGGTTTCCTGGATCTTAGCAGCCTGAAAGAAGTTGTGGATAACTGGTTAAACAGCCTAAGTGTCCCGCAACCAGGCGTTGGACAGTCTTGTTCAGGCGATACTTGTGAATGCTGACCGATTATCATACAAACTTTAAAAATGATGTATCAAATTAACCTTGATCAATATGGCTGTATCTGATCTCTTTAAACCGCTAACCCTTCTCCATGGCCCTACCATGAGAAACCGTTTCATGCTGGCACCGCTTACCAACCAGCAAAGTGAATTTGACGGCACAGCATCCGAATTTGATCATATATGGTATGAACAGTTGGCAGAAAGCGGTTATGCACTGATACAAACCTGCGCTACTACTGTAGAAGCCGGAGGAATCGCGTTTGCCCGCCAGCTGGGTATTCACAGCGATGACCATTTGCCGGGCCTCACAAGAATAGCATCAACTATTCGTGTGGGCGGCGGTTTGTCCGCGGTGCAATTACACCATGCGGGCCACCGCGCTAACCCCATCCTTGGTGGCATACCTGCCCCGGCTTCAAGCTATACGGTTCCGGGTGTAGAGGCAATTACAACCGACGAGGTGGAGCGGATCCGCGACAGCTTCATCGCAGCCGCAAGGCGGGCGCAGGTAGCAGGTTTCGATGGCATAGCAGTACATGGGGCGTTCGGATGGATCCTTTCAGAATTCATGTCTCCGGATCTGAACGACCGCACCGACAAGTATGGCGGAAGTCTGAAAAACCGGGCACGCTTGACCATTGAGGTTATAGAGGGCATCCGCCGCGAATGCGGCCCTGATTTCCAGATCGGCTGGCGTTTATCTATAGAACGCTATGGACTTGTGCTGGAAGAATTGCTTGCAGTTACCGCCTATATCTTTGATTGCGAACTGATCGATTATCTGGACCTCGCCTTATGGGATTCTGCCCAGATCGTTCGGGAAGGGCCGTACCGGGGAAGAACCATGCTTAGTCTGTTTACCGAACTTCCCCGCAAGGGCGTACGTTTAGGCGTAGCCGGAAAGATAATGACCGCCCGGCGTGCCGGAGAGTTATTAGATGAGGGTTGTGATTTTGTGCTTATCGCACGGGCAGGTATCATCCAGCGGGACTTTCCGCTTCAGGTAAAAGTAAACCCAATGTATGAGAGCGTAAAGATGCCCGTTATGGCGGAGCATTTACGCAAGGGCGGACTGCCTGAGCGTTTTATTAACCATTTACGTGGATGGCAGACTATCGTTTTTCCAAACTCCCCGTGATATGGCTGCAAATAGATCATTTTCTTCGATTTTAGAAAAGCTTAGGCTAAAGCTAAAAGAGCCGCTTCCCGCTGAAGTTGCTCACCGAATCATGGAAGCAACATCCGCAGTATACCTTGGTGTCACGCCTAACGAACAAACACGAAAGAGTGCAGTATTGATGCTTTTATATCCTTTTGAGGATGAAATTTATTTGCCTTTAATCTTGCGGAGTTCGTATGATGGTGTTCATTCGGGGCAAGTCGCATTTCCCGGTGGCAGGTATGAACTAACAGATCAAGATCTGACCCATACCGCGTTGCGTGAGGCGTGCGAAGAGATCGGGGTGAAGATAAGTGACATAAAAATATTAGGAACGCTCACAGAGATCTACATAGCACCAAGCGATTTCCTCGTGCTTCCTGTTGTTGGCTACCTGAATTACCGGCCGGTAGTTGTACCCGATCCGCGGGAGGTAAAGGCTGTACTGGAGATCAGGCTTGATCATTTCTCAGAACCGGGCAGTATCAAATGCAGTGAGATACTTATTCCCGGAGACCGGGTAACGACGCCTTATTATGAGGTAGAAGGACACAAGGTGTGGGGAGCAACCGCCAAAATGATCAGAGAATTATTGTCTGTTTTGGATGCAGATGCTCCGATCAACAAAAGCTGATAAAACGATCTCAATTTATTTCGCCGAACACCACATTAGCCTACAGGTCACTGATCTGTAGGCTTTTTTATTATATGGGCCGGTCTGTGTCGCTGGCTACAGGAAAAAATCATCCATTAGATAGTCTGATTCCTCCATTCATGACGAACGGGTACAAAGGCATCTTTGCAGTGTAAATAAAACATTTCAAATGAGCAAAACAGCAATCATAATTCTATCTGACCCCAAGGCTGGTTCGGAAGAAGCATTAGGCCGCGTATTTAACGCATTGGCATCGGCATACGAATTTAAACATGCGGGTGAAGATGTAAAAATTATTTTCCAGGGAGCAGGCATCAGGTGGCCCGAGCAACTGGAGAAACCGGAGCACCCGGTGAACGGACTTTATAAGGAAGTAAAAGATCACGTTCATGGTCTTTCTAAAGGCTGCGTTGCCGTATTCGGTACCGAAGTATCAGGTTACGACCTGCTGAACGATAACGAAGTTCCGGGAACGCCAGGCTTGCCAAGTTTTCTTAATCTGAGAAAAGAAGGCTATAGCATCCTGATCTTCTAAATTTTTCCTGATCAAGTTTCCCTGCCTGGCTGGGGAACTTGATCTTATTCCCGGCTTATAGAAATGATCTCAAAGAAATAAAATACGATTCAAAAAAAATCACCATTTCGTAACGCTGTTAAACAATTTAATAACACTAAAGTGGCAAGTAAAGACAGAATTCAACGCTTAAAAGATGAAACCCGGGCCAATATCCTGGATGCATCGTTGCGCATCGCGGTTGAAGAAGGATGGCAGTCTTTAAGCATGCGCAAGATCGCTGATGCGATCGAGTATACCGCCCCCGTTATCTATGAATATTTCGCAAATAAGGAAGCAATATTGCTTGAACTTACCAGGCGGGGTTACATGATCCTGTCAAAAGATATACAGACAGCCAAAAATCAGTACCAACTGCCAGCAAAGCAGCTGGAAGCGATGTGGCTGGCCTATTGGGATTTCGCATTCGCCAATCAGGAACTTTATCAATTGATGTTCGGCGTTCAGATCAACTGCTGCTGCGGTGTGGTAGAAGATTTGCCCGAATCCAAAAGCCCCCTTAACCAGTTCAGGGAAGTAATCATAAGCCTGATCAACTCGGCGGATCCGGCCCCTGATCTTATCTGCCTGAAATACTATACTTTCTGGTCGGTAGTTCACGGGCTTATCTCCATCAATATTTTAAAAAGAGGTTATTCCCCTGAAATGAATAACCAGGTACTAAAAGCCGCGATAAGCGATATTATTAATTCTATTGCCAAAGCGACTTAGCTTTTGGTCTTCCCTTTAACGGTGTTCATTTTTCTTTAGCCGTTAACCCCATAGTTTGCCACCAGGCAAAATTCATTCTCTCTATTATTCATCATTAAAATTAAATCAAATGAAAAATATCATTTTGGCACTTGCCGTTATGGCATTATATGGCTGTTCATCAACGCCGCAAACGTCGCAGGCTCCGCCGCCATCATTACCGGTGGCTACTATTGCAGCTGTTACTCAAACCACCTATCAGGAATATCCGGCATCCATTCAGGGCGCGGTAGATATTGATATCCGCCCGCAGGTTAGCGGATATTTGCAAGACGTTCTGGTTAATGAAGGCGCTTATGTTTCTGCCGGGCAAACCTTGTTTCAAATTAATGCACAGCCTTTTAAAGAGGCATTAAATAACGCCAAAGCAAGTCTGCATGCTGCCGAGGCCGCTATCCTTAACGCGCAGCTGGAAGTGGACAAGCTTACACCACTTGTGGAGAACAAAGTTGTTTCAGAAATTCAGTTGAAAACCGCTAAAACCACGCTTAAAATCGCCCAGTCGAACGCGGAACAGACCAGGGCCAATGTGGCTTCCGCCCAGATTAATTTAGGCTATACCAATGTTAAAGCAACAGTAAGCGGTTATATCGGTCGTATCCCAAAAAAACAGGGAAGTTTAGTATCACCTGCTGACCAAACCGCTTTAACGCAGCTATCAGATATTCACGAGATGCATGTTTACTTCGCCCTGGCCGAGAATGATTTTAACAGTTTCAACCTGCATTTTCCCGGTAAAACACCAGCCGACAGAATAAAGCATTTACCGCCGGTTGAATTGGTATTGTCTGATGGGGCTGCTTATCCGGTAAAAGGTAAAATTGATATGATCGATGGCCAGTTCGATAAAAACACAGGGGCGATCACTTTGAGAGCGAGCTTTTCAAATTCCGATGGAATTTTGCGTTCGGGCAATACAGGTAAGATCAGGCTGGGATTGCAGCATAACGATGCCATCCTGGTACCACAATCTGCCACGGTGGAGATGCAGGACAAAGTGTTTGTATTTGCTGTTGATAGAGATAACAAGGTAACTAAAACACCGATCTCGGTGATCGGTAAAAGCGGCGACAACTACTTGATCAAAGATGGCGTAAGGTCGGGCGACCAAATTGTGCTGAGCGGCTTTGATCGCCTACAGGACGGGCAGCAGATCCATCCTGAAAAAGCCGCGGACAAAACAGCTCAATTAATTAATCAAAACTAAGGAGTACCACCATGTTCAAAGTATTTATACAAAGACCGGTATTGGCGACAGTGATCTCCATTATACTGGTAATATTGGGTGTGATCAGTTTGATCAAGCTGCCCATACAGCAGTTCCCCGATATAGCACCACCATCGGTAGTGGTCAGCGCCCTGTACCCGGGAGCAAATGCCGAGACCGTATTGCGTTCAGTAGCGCCATCGCTGGAAGAATCTATCAACGGTGTTGAAGATATGACCTATATGAATTCAACCGCCAGTAATGACGGTACCTTATCTATAGCCGTTTATTTTAAGCTGGGCACCAACCCGGACCAGGCGGCTATCAATGTGCAAAATCGAGTGTCGCAGGCATTAAGTCATTTACCTGCCGAAGTTATTCAGCAAGGGATAACCACTTCTAAACAACATGTTACCTTCATGATGGGTATCGGTTTGTATACCGAAGATGAATCCAAATACGATCAAACCTTTGTGGGCAACTATGCCGAGATCAATATTCTCCCTGAATTAAAACGTATCAGGGGGGTAGGTTTGGCAAGTATATACGGAGGATCAAAAGATTACTCGATGCGTGTATGGCTAAACCCTTCACAAATGTCCGCCCATCAGATAACGCCTGCCGAGGTAATGCATGCCATACAAGATAAAAGTTTGGAAGCCGCGCCCGGTAAATTTGGTCAGCACAGTAAAGAGGTATTCGAATATGTGATTAAATACAAGGGTAAACTAACCAAACCCGAGGAGTACGGAAATATCGCCGTCAGATCAAATGCCGATGGATCAGTACTGCGCTTAAAAGACGTGGCACGGGTAGAGTTGGGGACTTTCTCTTACAATAGCTTAACCCGTTTAAGTGGCAAAAAAGGGGTGGTTTTGGGCATACTGCAGTTATCAGGCGCTAACTCCAATGAAACGCAGATAGCAGTTAGAAAAGCGATGGAGAAGGCTGCAAAAAGCTTTCCGGCCGGGATAAAACATCAGATCTTCTTCAGTACTAAAATAGCCTTGGATGAATCTATTGCACAAGTTAAGGATACACTTATCGAAGCCTTTATACTGGTATTCATCGTGGTATTCCTGTTCCTTCAGGATTTTCGGTCGACCCTGATCCCGGCTATCGCTGTACCCGTGGCGATATTAGGAACGTTCTTTTTCATGCATATCTTTGGGTTCTCTATCAACTTACTAACCCTGTTCGCCCTCATCCTGGCTATCGGTATCGTAGTGGATGACGCGATCGTAGTGGTCGAAGCGGTCCATGCCAAAATGGAGCATAAAGGCCTGGGGCCAAAAGCGGCTACGCATGAAGCCATGCACGAAATTTCCGGGGCTATCATTTCTATTACCCTGGTGATGGCAGCCGTGTTTGTGCCGGTGGGTTCAATGGAGGGCTCAACCGGACTGTTCTACCGCCAGTTTGCCTTTACCATGGCTATTGCTATCGTGATCTCAGCAGTAAATGCTTTAACGTTAAGCCCGGCATTGGCTGCTTTGTTCCTGAAAGATGTTCATCATGACGGAGAAATACCGGTTAAAAAAGGATTTAAAGAAAAGTTCTTCATTGGATTTAACAGCAGTTTTAACGCTTTAACAAACCGTTATGTTGGCGGACTGAAATTCCTGATCAATCATAAATGGCTCAGTATGGCCGGTTTGGCACTGATAACAGTAGCCACAGGGGTGATGATAAAATTTACGCCATCCGCATTTATCCCCACAGAAGACCAGGGATTTATCGCTATCGCCGTAAACACGCCATCGGGAACAACATTGGATGGTACCCAAAAAGTAATGAAAGAAGCTGAAGTATCTTTAAAGAAAATGGATGCAGTTCGCTTTGTAACCGCTATTTCGGGGTTCGATGTGCTAACCAACTCCATGAGCCCGTCTAAAGGGATCATTTATATTTTATTAAAACCGAACAAAGAGCGGGGTAAGGTGAAAAACCTCGATGCTATTATGGACGAGGCTCGAAATAAACTGAGCGTAATTACCGAAGGCAATGCATTCGTTTTCAGTTTCCCAACCGTTCCCGGTTTCAGCAATGTGGAGGCTTTAGATTTGGTGCTACAGGACAGAACAGGCGGTAAGCTGGATAAGTTCAGCGACATTTCACAACAGTTTATTGCGGCATTAATGAAACGCCCTGAAATTGGCGTAGCCTTTACCAGCTTTAAAGCAGACTATCCGCAATTGCAGATGGAAATTGATGATGACAAAGCGGGTCAGCTGGGCGTTAACGTAAAGGATATTCTGGAAACCATGCAGGCATACTTCGGCAGTTCGCAGGCATCAGATTTCAACCGTTTTGGTAAGTATTACAGGGTGATGGTGCAGGCAGATATTGTTGACCGGGCGGAGCCTTCATCGATAGACAGGGTTTTTGTTAAGAACAAAACGGGTGATATGGTGCCGATGAATACGTTGGTAAAGCTTAGCCGTGTGTATGGTTCAGAAACGGTTTCCAGGTATAACATGTTTAACTCGATCTCGGTTAACGCAATACCGAAAACCGGGTTCAGTTCCGGTGCTGCCATTAAAGCGGTTGAGGAAGTAGCTGAAAAAATGCTGCCGGAGGGTTATTCCTACGAATTCTCCGGTCAAACGCGTGAAGAGATCGCATCCGGGGGGCAATCCACCATCGTTTTTATTTTATGTTTGGTGTTTGTTTATTTTTTGCTGGCAGCGCAATATGAAAGTTACATCCTTCCATTGGCGGTGATCTTATCCCTGCCTGCCGGAATATTCGGTGTATTTGTGGCGATTGGTTTGACAGGTATCTCCAACAGCATCTACGTGCAGGTAGCGTTGATCATGCTGGTTGGTTTACTGGCTAAGAACGCGATATTGATCGTTGAATTTGCCGTACAGCGCAGACATGCAGGCTTGTCTTTATTCGATGCGGCAATAGAAGCTGCAAAACTGAGGCTCCGCCCAATCATCATGACCTCGCTTGCCTTCGTGGCCGGATTGTTCCCAATGAGTATAGCCACAGGCCCATCTGCGCAAGGCAACCATTCTATCAGCATCGGCGCTGCCGGAGGCATGGTATCCGGTGTGTTGTTAGGTCTGTTCATTATACCGGTACTGTTCATCATCTTCCAGCAGCTGCAAGAGAAAGTTAGTAGCACAAAGGCCGAGAAGCACCCGGACAATGCTAAAGAAGGGCATGATATGAAACAGTTAGCACCGGAATTATCATAATAACCATATAGCAAAAAATGAAAAAAATAATAAGTGGACTCACCTTATTGGTGATCCTCAGTGCCTGCAACGTTTCCAAAAACGTAGAAATACCCAAGCCGGTATTACCCGCAGCTTTCAGAAATGCAGTTGCCATTGCCGATACAAGCAGCATTGCCAACATACAGTGGAAAAACTTTTTTACCGATGTTACCCTGCAACAGTTTATCGATAGCGCGATCATCAACAACTATGATATGCAGATCGCGTTAAAAAATATAGAATCCTCACGGCTGTTGTTAAAACAGACCAAATTTAATAATATCCCGCAGGTTAATTTAGCTGTATCGGCAAATACCAGCAACCCGTCAAACAATAGTTTGAATGGTTTAACCATAGGTCAGTTTTTAGGAACTAACCATATTGAGGATTACAGCGCTAACCTTTCCTTATCATGGGAGGCCGATAAATGGGGCAAGATCCGTAATCAAAGTAAAGCCGCGCTGGCCCAATATCTGCAAACGGCCGAAGCCAGGAAGGTTATTCAAACCAATATTGTTTCCGCTGTTTCGCAGGGATATTATAACCTGTTGATGCTGGATGAACAACTGGATATTGCCCAACGCAACGTGAGGCTAAACGATAGTACCTTGCAAATCATCAAACTGCAGCTCCAAGCAGGACAGGTAACTTCCCTCGCTGTTCAGCAGGCAGAAGCTCAGCAATTGGCGGCGGCCCGGCTGGTGCCCGAATTTGAGCAGAACATCTCAATACAGGAAAATGCCCTGCGCATCCTCACTGGTGCGTTACCTGATAAAATCGAGCGGAATACACGTTTAGATCAGCTTCTTGTAGCAGAAAATATTCCGGTGGGCTTACCGTCCGAAGTGATCAGTCGCAGGCCGGATGTACGGAGTGCCGAGTTAGCGCTTAATGTTGCCAATGCGAATGTTGGTTTCAATAAAGCCAACATGTATCCGGTACTGAATATAACAGCCGCTGGTGGGGTAAACTCTTTAAAGGCCAGTAACTGGTTCAATATACCTGCGTCTTTGTTCGGCACAGTTGCCGGAAGCGTTTTACAACCAGTTTTTAACCGCAAAAAATTGAAGACCCAGTACGAGGTATCAAAAATTGATCGCGAAAAGGTAGTGCTGCAATTCCGCCAGTCGGTACTTAACGCCGTTGGCGAAGTGTCGGATGCATTGGTAAAAATTGAAAAGCTGAAATCGCAACAGACAATTGCTGCGGAACGTGTAAAAACCTTGCAGCGGGCCACAGGCAATGCCAATTTGTTATTTAAGAATGGTATGGCTAACTACCTGGAGGTGATTACCGCCCAAGGCAATGTGCTGCAAAGCGAACTGGAGTTGGCTTCCATAAAGCGGCAGCAGCTAAGTGCCGTGGCTGAGCTTTACCGCTCGCTCGGCGGAGGCTGGAAATGATTTTTATGATTAACTGATTTGAAAGAAGCCGTTCTCAACTTAGGTTGAGGCGGCTTTTTAGATTGACGATCTCATCAATATTTGTAATAAAAAAGTCAATTATAAATTCAAGAACGAATGTTCTTGAATTTATATCGATGTTTGTGCCATGGCAAGACTAAAAGAATTTATTCCTGAAGAGAAGCTGATCCTGGCAAGAAATGTTTTCTGGGAGAAGGGCTATTCTGCCACTTCTATGGATGACCTGGTAAAAGCTACGGGTTTGGCCAGGGCCAGTATTTATCATACTTATGGCGATAAAAGGAAGTTGTTTATGCTTTGCCTTGAGAACTATTTCAAATTTGTTGAGTCTGATAACTTGTCGGCTATAGCTAACCTTAGCTCTCCAAAAGCCAGTCTTGAAAAACTGATTGAACGCGTTTTATTCAGAACTATGCAATCGGGCCATGCGTGCATGGGCGTTAAGAGTGGTTTTGAACTTGGATCGAAAGACGAACAGATCGGCGCGATCCTTCAGGTAGCCGCGCAAGAGAACATCCATTTGTATGAACAACTGATAGCGCAGGCCAAAGCTGAAGGAGAACTCAAAAGTAAAATGGATGCGGCAGCTCTGGCCAATATTGTTCAATGTTATATAACAGGCATAGGTCAGCAGTTTGCTTTAGGCCGAAATGCCGGGGAATTAAAAATAGCCGCTAAAAACTTACTTCAATCATTCACCTAAATTTTTTTGACAAATTAAAGAATGATCGTTCTTTAATTTGTCCGGTAACCTGTCGCCATTCAATCCAGTCCATCGATAAATAAAAAAAATAAAAGCATGACTACTATTAAAGAAAGCGGCGTTGTCCGTATCAAAAGACAAGGTCCGCCATCGGTACTCGAATTTACGACAGAAATTGTTGGCCAACCGGCCCATAATCAAGTATTGATCCGTCAGGAATCAATTGGTTTAAACTATGTAGATACGATGTTTCGAAGTGGAGTATTTCCGCTTAGCACATTGCCTGCCACAATTGGCGTCGAGGCTGCCGGGGTTGTGGAAGCAGTTGGTTTACAAGTTCAGGACTTCAAAGTTGGCGACCATGTAGCTTACTACTTTTCATTAGGGGCTTACGCAGAAAGAAGACTGATCAACGCTCGTGAAATTGTAAAAGTGCCCTCAGATATATCTTTTGATCATGCGGCTTCGCTTATGGCAAAAGGACTTACAGCAAGGATGCTGATTAAGCAAGCTTACCCGGTTAAAGAAGGCGATACTGTACTGGTACATGCAGCTGCAGGAGGCGTGGGCTCTTTAATTAGCGCTTTAGCCAAATCAAAAGGCGCAACGGTTATCGGTACGGTTGGCAACGTTTTTAAAAAGGAAATCGCCTTAAAAGCCGGACTGGATCACGTAATAGCAACGGATACCGAGGATTTCCCCTCTGCAGTTCGATCCATCACGAATGGTAAGGGTGTTAATGTGGTTTATGATGGCGTCGGGGCATCTACTTTTGATCAATCAATTGATCTGATCTTGCCCGGTGGTTCAATTATCCTTTACGGTGCATCATCAGGAGCACCGCAGATCAACCAAACTACATTACAAAAACTCGGCATTAGTTTTCTGAGGCCGTCGCTTGGCAATTACCTGCCCGACAGACCATACCTCGAATTGGCCACTGCAGAGGTTTTCTCAGCACTAAGAGCAGGCGTTTTCGGAGACTTAAAACCGACTGTTTATTCGCTTGCGGATGCCGAAAAAGCACACTCGGATCTGGAGAGCAGAAAGACAACAGGCCCGGTCGTTTTTCATCCATAATATATTTTCATTCAATAAATAACTCAAATTAAAATTTAAGATCATGTCAAAATTTGATAACAAGGTTGCCCTGGTAACCGGTGGCAGCCGCGGTATAGGCGCCGGAATTGTTAAACGCCTTGCTAAAGATGGTGCAAACATAGCTTTCACCTACATTAGTTCAGCTGAAAAAGCAGATGCCCTGGTAAAGGAAGTGGAAGCTTACGGCGTATCGGCATTAGCGATACAAGCAGACAGTGGCGATGTAAATGCTATCAATGCTGCAGTCAAAACTGCTGCTGATAAATTCGGGAAAATAGATATTTTGGTGAACAGCGCCGGGGTTTTTGTAACCGGACAAGTAGATGATCCGGCAGCAGATCTTTCTTCCTTTGACAGGCAGATCGATGTTAATGTTAAAGGTGTAGTAGCTGCTGTAAGAGCAGCAATACCCTACATCCCCAATGGCGGCCGCATTATCACTATCGGATCAACAGGCGCACACCGTTCACCTTACCCGGGCATAAGCGATTATGTAGCCACTAAAGCTGCAGTGGCAGCGTATACACGCGGCTGGGCCAGGGATCTTGGTGCCAAAGCAATTACAGTAAACACGATACAACCCGGCCTTATCGATACAGACATGAACCCGGCCGATGGTGAATTCAGTGCTTATATGTTACAGGCAGTAGCGCTGGGCCATTATGGTAAACCCGAGGACATCGCCGGTACAGTTTCTTTCCTGGCCAGTGAGGATGGCCGTTACATTACAGGTTCGGTGATTAATGTAGATGGCGGACAGAGTGCCTGATATGTCAACTAAAGAAAATATCATACTGGTCACCGGTGCAACCGGTACGCAAGGTCATGCCGTTGCGCAGGCATTATTGAAAAGCAGAAACGCAGTACGTATCATCGTGCGTAAACCATCACGATGGTCGGAAACTGTTCTTCAACTGGAGCAAGCAGGTGCACATACCGTTATCGCTGATATGGATGATGAGGCTTCACTGAATGCTGCGATGCGTGATGTTTATGGGCTGTTCTCAGTTCAGGCTATGGACGATGATACAGGATCGGAACGCAGGCATGCGGACAACCTGGCCCGTGCTGCAAAGAAAGCGGGTGTTCAGCAGGTAGTACATGTATCAGCCAGCCGCACCGGCGACTATGAAAGCTTCCCCGGATGGGGCGATGGCAAATGGAACGAGCAATACTGGACAGATAAGCGGTATGCGGAGAATGTCATCATTAATGCAGGGTTCAACTATTGGACAATTTTGCGGCCGACATTTTTTATGGATAATTTTTTGCCGCCCAAAGCCCCATTTATGTATGCCGGGCTGGAAACAGGAAGTATTTCCGTGGTTTTTAAACCGGATAAAAAACTACAATTTATTGATACCGCCGATACAGGCGCATTTGCTGCTGCGGCTTTTAATGATCCGGAACATTTTAACCGAAAGTTCATCGATCTTGCCGGTGATGAACTAACCATTGGCGAGATAGTCGGCGAGATTGGCAAAGTGACCGGTAAGGTGATCAACGTGAGGTATATAACCGAACAGGAAGCCATAAACGGCGGAATGTTCCCGGCACTGGCTAATTACCAGGAATGGACTAATGCCGCGGGTTACGTGGTTGATATCGATAAGCTTAGCTCCTATTGTATCCCGCTAACATCGTTCCGGGCATTTTTTGAAAAGAACAAGCATCTGCTCAATATAAAATAAAGAGCACATTAGCTAAAAAATTATCCATCAGATAGTCCAAATCATCCATTTTGTAAGAGCGGGTACCAAGACATCTTTGTAGTAACAAAATGTAAAAAAATGGCTGTTTTTGATCTTTTCAAACCCCTTACCCTGCTGCATGGCCCGGCAATGCGAAACCGCTTTATGATGGCTCCGTTAACCAGTCAGCAAAGTGAATTTGACGGTTCGGTATCCGAATATGACCAATTTTGGATGGAGCAGCTTGCGCAAAGCGGTTATGCCCTCATTCAAACCAGTGCGGCTACCGTGGAAGCCGGGGGCATTGCCTTTGAGCGCCAGTTGGGTATTCACAGTGACGACCACTTGCCGGGTTTGACCACTATGGCAACAGCCATCCGGCAAGGCGGCGCGTTATCAGCAGTGCAATTACATCATGCGGGGCATCGTGCCGTTCCGCAAGTTGGCGGAATCCCCGCTCCGGCTTCAGATAAAACAGTAAAAGGTGTAAAAGCGATCACGACCGAAGAGGTACAGCGAATCCGCGATAGTTTTATAGCCGCCGCAAAGAGAGCTCAGCTGGCCGGGTTTGATGGCGTATCGGTACATGGTGCATTCGGATGGATACTCTCGGAATTCCTGTCGCCGAACCTGAACGACCGCACAGATAAATATGGCGGTAGCGTAGAGAACCGCGCCCGCTTTACAATAGAAGTTATCGAAGGTATTCGCCGGGTCTGCGGTCCTGATTTTCAGATCGGCTGGCGATTGTCTATTGAGCGCTATGGGTTGCGACTGGAAGAATTGCGTGAGATCACCGCCGAAATATTCAACCGTGAACTGATCGACTATCTGGACCTGGCCTTATGGGATTCGGCCCAGGTGGTAAGAGAAGGAGCTTTTCAGGGAAAGACACTGCTCAGCATTTTTACGGAACTGCCTCGCAAGGGTGTTCGTTTAGGTGCGGCAGGAAAGATATATAGCGCCCAAAGGGCAGGTGAACTATTGGATGAAGGGTGTGATTTCGTGCTGATCGCGCGTGCTGGTATCCTTCAGCGAGACTTTCCGCTACAGGTTAAAGCAAATCCGCTTTATGAAAGCCCGAAGATGCCTGTAACAGCGGACTACTTGCGCCAGGGCGGCTTGAGCGAACGTTTTATAGAAACCATGCGTGGATGGCAAACATTTGTTCGCCCTGGCTCCTGATTAATAAAACATCGGCTTACAGGCTATGCCGATATAAGAATGCCGCAATAAATGTTTTTTTTGATGATTGACCTCAGAAAAGCCGTTCCCAATTCAGGTTGGGGCGGCTTATTATTTTGCCGGTCTGTTTGTAAAAATCATCCATCAGATAGTAAAAATTGTCCATTCCCTGTTACGGAAGACACCTGCATCTTTGCAGTACGTAGCAGGCCGAACCGGACGATTATATATTTTTGAGTAATTTTAGGTAATGGGAATTATGAAAGCAGGATATGAAAACTACATGCGCCAATGTTTAAACCTTGCTAAGTTAGCTTTAGCGGCAGGAAATCCACCAGTGGGCGCGATCATCGTACTGGACGGAGAAGTGATCGGCACCGGTATAGAATCAGGCAGAACTTCAGGAGATGTTATCAACCATGCAGAAATATTAGCGGTGAGAGATGCGATAAAAAACGGATATGAAGATCAACTGCATTTATCAGTTATGATTACCACACATGAGCCGTGTATCATGTGTTCTTATGTGATCCGCCATCACCATATCCCGGAAATCGTTTATGGAACTGCAGTGCCTTTTGTTGGCGGGGCCACATCTAAATTTAATATCTTGTCTACACAGGATGTGCCCAAATGGGCTGCAAACCCAAAAATCATCGGAGGAATCTGCTCAGCCGAATGCAATGCGCTCAGCGAACAGTTCAGGCAATCGTTAATTAAGTCGTAACTATCATGTTATCTCAATCTGTTTATACACTCGTTAATCAGCAGAACAGCAACTTGTCGTTCAAACTATTTGAATTCGACAATAACAGCTATTTTGATCATATTCAGCGAAATAATTATTTCACGCTCATTCTCATTACATCAGGTGAAGGATTGGCGAGGGTTGATATGTGCGACTATTCTTTTCAAGAGAATACGCTGTTCGCTTTTTACCCTTACCAGCCATTTATGTTTTTGCCTAAAGGCCCTTTTATGGGTATTGCTATCCAGTTTCACCATGATTTTTTCTGTATCTACAGGCACCATAAAGAAATTGCTAATAACGGTCTTCTATTTAATAATGTTTATGAGCAACCTTTTGTATGTATAAATAAAAGCTGTAAAAACACCATCCTGAACCTCATTCAACAGATAGCGAATGAGTTAAAGGAAGAAGAATTCAGAAAAGATGAAGTTCTTGTTTCTTACGTGAAAATATTGCTGGTAATGGCTACCCGGATAAAACTCGAACAGCAAACACTTCAGGATGCTGATAACGCCAACAGTAAACAACGTTTTTTGATTCAAAACCTGAAGAACGCAATCGAAGACAATTTTCGGTTAAAACATTCTGCCAGTGATTATGCCGACATTTTGAATCTGACGCCGGTTTCGCTTGCGCGAATCACGAAGAGCCATTTTAATAAAACCCCGTCTGACCTGATTACCGAACGGATCATTATTGAAGCAAAAAGAGAGTTATACCTTACCGATAAAACGATCAAAGAAATAGCCTGGGAGCTCGGCTACGAAGACGAGTATTATTTCAGCAGAGTTTTTAAGGGCAAAACAGATATATCGCCGCAATTCTACAGGGATACAATAGGGTTTAACCGCGGAGCATCTTGATCCGGCGGAATATCTTTAAATAAACCCAAATGCTTACTTTTGCCGCTTGACTCTACCCTGGTAAAAAGGCCACTCTTTCGAGTGGCCTTTTTTTGTTATACTTCCAAATCTGGTGTAGAGAAAATACCGGCTCCACAATCTAAAATCTTTTCAGGCAATCACGCTCATCACCTTTCGCTCAATAAATCTAAAGGATACGATATTGATAAACATCAATGAGTTCCGGTTTTAGTGTAGATAGTTTTGTCTCATTCCATGGAGGCTTTAACAAATTAAAACAATCACACATGAAAATCAATAATCACAAATCAACACCGGCATCGCCCAAAAGTAAATCATCGGCATTACTTATTTTTTCCATAACACTTGCCGTAATGCTATTGACAATTTCACCCCGCCTAAGCTTTGGCCAGGGTTATGTAGAAGGTGTAAACATCAGCTACGAACACATGCCTATGAAGATTGAAACGCCTGCCGGCGATCAGAAATTTACCGGCAACAACCTGAAGATAGCCACATCCATTCCACTGTTTTTAACACCCAACAAGTCAAAATATCTGATCGTTGGAGGCAATCTGGAAGCTTTCAATTTTTCAGGCACTCATCCGGATTTTGAAGTAAAAAGGGTGTACAGCATCTCTCCTACATTGGGTTACAGCACTATGGTAAGCAAAACATTTAACCTTACCGCCCTGCTAACGCCAACCATGAACAGCGATTACAAAAATGTAAAAGGTTCGGATATTAAATTTGGCGCCATTGTACGTGGGAGCTGGAAGGCAAGTGACAATATTACCTGGAAAGCCATTTTGGGCTACCGCAGGCAGTTTTACGGTCCGCAATATGTGGTACTGGTGGGTATGGACTGGAAGGTGAACGAGAAGTGGCAGATCTTCGGCGATGTGCCGCATAGCCTTACCGCCAGTTATGCTGTGAGCCCTAAAGTAAATACGGGCTTCAACCTGTTTGTTCAAAATTCAACTTACCGGTTAAACAATCAGGATCGTTATTTTGAATATAATACTGTTAATCCAGGTCTTTTTATTGAACGCTACATTTCTTCAAAATGGGCAATACGCGCTACGGCGGCTTATACCCTTATCCGCAACATGGAGATCTACAATAAGGATGACAAGGCCAAGGCTTTTGTCGACTTCGCCGAACTGGGTGACCGTAAAGACCCGATCAATCCCGAGGTATCACCCGGACTTGCTTTTAAAATTGGTTTAAGCTATCGCATTGTTCCGGGCAAAAAGTAATTATTAACCATTCAAATCCATCATGATCATTACCAGAATACTGATCGGTTTAGCGGCCGGGGGCCTGCTTACCATCGTCAATACTTATACCGCGTATTCAGGCTTGTTACCGGCATTGCATATTTTAAAAACTCACCGCCAACCCGTTAATATGGTTGCCGACACCGTTACGCAAACCGGTGATACTAAAAAAACAGTACACCTCATTAAATCTCCTGAGGAAGCCCTTACCTTAAGCCGCTTTCAAAAAGACGGGCAGGTGCATACACTCGCTGTTTTGGCGGATGACGGGCAAACGGTAACAGGGGTGGATATTAGCGTTGAATTGAATCGTTATGATTTAAACGCGTTCCAGGTGATTAAAAGCTCGTCGTTCGACGAGGTGGTTAAGGTGATCAGGGCCGGTAAAAAAAAAGTCGCGGTAAAATATACCGACCTGTTGCCCGCCGTAGCAGGCAAAGAACATCTTGCCATAGGCATTAACTACGCCGAGCATGGTAAGGAAACCGGGCAGGTAAGGCCGTTTATGTTCCCTAAATTAGTCGATACAGATCCTGCGGTACACAATCTGCATTATACACAAGGCTGGCTGTTAGACCACGAAGTAGAGCTGGGTATTGTATTTCCTTCACCTGTTTGTTCAGTTACCGATTTGAACCATACCATGATAGGCTTTTTGGTGGTGAACGATTTTACCGACCGGGCTACACTTATGCGCAAAATGGACAGCCAAAATGTTGTTGGCGGCCGCGGGTTTCCGGATGCCAAAAGCAAAAAAGGGTTTCTGCCTACCGGTCCCTATATGGTTATCCCCCGAAACTGGCGTACTTTCGTGAGGGAGTTGAATCTGCAACTTACTGTAAATGGCAAGGTGCGGCAGCAAGGGAACGCGAAAGATATGGTGTGGAATATCGATAAGATCATAGAGAGATCGTTATCGGTAAAAGGCGAAAAGAAAAGTTACTATCAGGATAAAATGGTTCCTTTATTTGAAGGGGATTGCATCCCGCCGAACAGCATCATTATCACCGGAACACCATCCGGCGTAGTGTTCAATGCCCCAACAAAGGGCTTCATTTTTGGCACCGTGACCAAATATATTTTTACCGGTGGCTTTTTCAGTGAAAAAATGCACCCCTATATTTTAAAACAATACCTGAAAAAGGAAATGGCCAATCCCCGATACCTGAAACCCGGTGACTATATTGAAAGCACCATCAACTATTTGGGAACTATCAGAACCAGCGTTAAATAACAACTAACAGGGGTATATTTACCGGCGGGATGAATGGCGAAAAACGACATTCGTCCCGCTTTAATGATTTTTGGTGACCGGCATATTTCATTATATTTAGATAACCGTTCTATTGAACCATTTAACAGAACCCATTACATGACAGACCTTCAGGCCCTGGTAAAGGTTGAAGCATTCATCAGGAAAATTGTACAGCCCAACGCCGAAGAATGGGACGCTTTTGCACAGATAGCGCACGTTAAGGCATTGAAGAAGAAAGACCTGCTGCTTGAGGCAGGGCAAACTTGTAACTTCATTGTATTTGTGAACGCCGGTGTACTGCGCGAATATTCTTATCAAAACAACAAAGATACCACCGTTGATTTTGTGGCCGATGGGCAGTTCACCAGCGATTACCAAAGCTTTATTATGCAAACGCCATCAAAGCAATACCTTGAAGCGCTGACTGATATTGAGATGCTCATTTTTAAAAAAGAGGATATCAACACGCTGTACGATAAATACAAAGTTTGGGAACGTTTCGGCAGGCTCATTATTGAACAGATCTTTTGCATTGCCGAGGCCAAACGCAAAAAGATCATTTCAGACTCGCACGAAGAACAATACCGGGCCTTTGCCGCCGCCTACCCGCAAATTGTTCAGCAGGTTCCGCAATATTACATCGCCTCTTACCTTGGTTTAACTCCCGAGCACCTGAGCAGGTTAAGAAAGAAGGTATGATATAGATGTATTTATACTAAAGGTACAGTTTGCTGTCTTGGCAAAATTTCCTTAACGAATTGATTGGTTACTTTACCACACATGAGACGCTTATGGTAACGGAGAAGGCAGGATTCATAACCCGAAAGTCGGCAGTTCGATCCTGCTCCCCGTTACATGGTAAAAGGCCACTCGAAAGAGTGGCTTTTTTTTGTTTCTGTACGGTGTGTTGATAACACCGACCACAGGCTAAATTGACCAACATGAGATGCGATAGTGGGCAAAGCGGATTCTTAATCGATTTGCCCATATTTTTCCCTCAAAGAAACCGTCTTAACGATATCAAAAGCGTGTATGCATCATTCAAACAAGTAGTTCGATATTGGGTGCTATCGAAAATGAGGTTCTCGGGGAACATCGAACCGGTTATGTGCGTTTTATTCTGGAGGTCATAAATTAATAAAAAATTAGGTGGCCTATGTTAATTGATATCTTTCTGTTATACTGTATATTACATTATTGCTTAGCGCTATCAATCCAAACGGGCCCCAGTAAACCTGATGCTAATATCGGCGTATTTGTGTTAAGCATATCAAAACGGAATGATTCGTGAGTTTTAGTTAGCCGTTTAGCCACAGGAAGGCTTAAATCGAATACAACACGATTGGCCCAAAGGTTGGTAACTTCAACTTCTAAAATATTCCCTTTTTCTTTTACGGCATCAGTGATATCTACCTGCCATGGCGCACACCATACTACGCCTAAATTCTTTCCGTTAAGTTTTACTTCGGCAACGTTTTTTACATCTCCTAAATCTATTATGATCCTCTTCTTGCTTTTTGGGCCGTTTATTTTTAAGCTATTCAAATCAAAAGTTTTCCGATAGGTGGCAGTACCTGAATAATATTTGATGCCATCTTGGGTATTGTCAGTCCAGCTTTTTAATTCAGATAATTCGGTATGCGCCGGTCCGCCCCATTTTGGATCAAAAGATACGCTCCATGTACCGGCCAGTTTTTGCTCATGGTTAATAACAGGAAAGTTCTTCTTATTAACAGCATTGATATTGGCGGTTGCAGTTTTTCTAAACACTATAAATAGCGAACCAAAGCTATCAAACTCAAGGGGCAATGTGGTTGCACCATTTGCCTGCATGTAATCATTTGCTTTGAATGTTTTACCGGTTAAGGCATCCCATATCTCGGGGATCTTCCCGTTCACCCGGAATGTAAATGCACGCGATTGCTTTTGATTGGTTCGGTTAATAACAAAGTATATCTCCGCATCCTTTGCCGAGCGGTGGATATAATCAAACTCATCAGATTTATCTGCCTGACCTGCAAATTCAAAATCAGGGATCACACCATCTTGCGATAGCACCTCTCTTTCGGTTTTCCCCCAAATTATACGTCCTTTACCAACTTTTCGTTCTGTTTTCGTACGTCCATCCAGATCTCCCCAAATCTCAGTTGCAATTTTCTTTATTTTAATATCGGTTTCATTATAATCTTTAAGTTCTCCTGCATTTTCGGGCGGTGGGCCAACTATTGTTGCACCATTGTAAACCAATTCCCTTATCTTTTCAATCACCGGTAACGACATGGCTTTTGAAGCTTCAAGCGGCACTCCGAGACTTTGATACGAACTTACTTGCTTTGCAATATCAGGATCCGGTGATACACAGTTTTGAAGCACTAACAACTTATAACTCATTCCATCAGGTAAAGTGATCAATCCGTTTTTAACTGTCATCCTATTCAGCAATACGTCGGGATTACTGTAATCACAATCGAAGCCCGGGCCAAGTGTTGGAATATTGTATTTAGGTGGTGCCAGCAGCGGGGGCCTTTCTCCTAAATAAAAACAAACATCGGCAACAAATGTACCTTGTTGCAGCATAAACTGGCACCTGTTGAGGTAGGTGAAAAACGGCTTAGATTGCTCCCACCAGGTAACATTTGGTGTAAAGTGGGTGCCTGCACAATATTCATAACCGGGTTTACCGTCAGAAGGCGGCTGCGATGTGGCCGAGTGAAGCATTAAACGATTAATACCTTCGCAAAATGCATCGTTGGCATAAGGCTTAAGATCAGATGGGCCTAACGTCCAATGGGTCGCATTTTTTTCCTGCTCGGTGAAAGCCTCGGCCTCGGCCTGCCTTTTCCCGTAAACATGTGCCGCAGTAGCGGTCTGTTTCAGGTTTAGGCGCGACATCCTGTTTTGGTTATATCCTCCCGAAGCATTGCGATGCCCGTTCACCCAAAATTCACCTGCAACTATATCTTGTGTGCTAAAATTCTTTAAAACGTCCATCGGAGGTATATCATTCGGTCCGCCTGCTTCACTGCCTGCTTTAATACCATTTTTATGGCATAGTTCGGCAAAGTGTCCGTAGCAGTTCTCTGCAATACAATCTTGAATGGTCCGGTTGAAATCATCTTTAAAACGTTCTGAAATTTCCGGGCTTTTAACCGTGTAGCCTGCTAAAACAGGCATGAAAGGTTTTAAATCGTATCCCCTGAATCGCTTAAACTGTTCTGCGAAATCCTGTGTCCAGGTTAATTTTCCGCATTCCCAGCTGTCGCTCCACAAATAATCGATATGTCCGCCCGCCTTTTTTGCCTCAGCAATAACCGTTTTTCCCAAATAATCAAAATAGTTATCTAATGCCCTTTTACTCAGATAATCAATTTCGTAGCCTTCTCCGCCTTTAAACGTGTCACCTTCAGGATACGCCTTCCATTTACTCCACGGGTGCCCGGTAAGTGTGTACCCGCTTCTAAGTATCACCCATTTGCCTGTGGGTACATTCCATACCATTGATCCATCAGCGGCCAATTTATCTGCAATGTCTGTAACTGATCCCTGATCAACTAATTTCCCGTCGTCCGAAACACGGAACGCCTGAACCATGATATCGTGATAATAGCCTTCAACCTGCTCTGGCAAGGGAAGTTTGCCCACAAATTTCGATCCGCCGTTAACTTTCACCTCTGCCCAAACTACCTTTTTCATGGCATCGTCTTTTGTTACAGATGGCCCCATAAATGTCCATCCTCCGGCCAGGTTAAAACCAAACTCTATATGTAACCGGTTGGCTTCTTTAACCGCATGCCTAAACAGGGTCCTCCATTCTTTGCCTAAAAAGTCTACGCCTAAAAGTGGTTCTTTACCACCGTATCCACCATTGCAAATCAGGTTTACACCGCTGATGCCCTTTGCTTTAAATTCGGTCAAATCCCTTGTTATTCCCTCTTTAGTAACCCTGTTGTATATCCAAAACCAATAAACTCTTGATTTAGCCGAATCAGGAGGAGCCGTAAAATATTTTAAGAGCTTGTCGGAAACCGTAGGCTGTTTAACATGATTAGTCTGTCCGAAAGTCGTCTTTGTGCCAAGTAGCGCAAGCGCCATAAATAGCACTTTGAATAAGGTAGATTGCTTTACACTCATCAATTAAAGGTAATTTAAGTTAAAGGTATTAATCGGTTTATATGCTAATTGCCAATATTGCATTTAAAATGCATATTAACCGTCCTGCACTGTCTGTTTAAACAATCTGAGTGTATTCTGTAGAACTTCAGACATTCAATCTTTACTTCCAAAAAAAATAAAGCCGAACCTCCGTCCCTCTCCCTTAGTGTCTTAACATTTTCTAACCATTCTCTAATCAAATCTTAATTTAAGTCCACAAACAGCCACTAAACAGGTCATTTTTTTGTATCTTTTTAGTTATTGAGGCTTTATTTAAAAGGGCTTCGTGTAATTAATGGTTATATTTGCGACAATGCAATTAGTAAGATTTTTAAGAAAGTCGGCCATTAAAGGAACTTTGGGAATGCTGCTCATCACAGTATTCGCCATCAAATGCTGCGACCTTTTTATTGACTGCTATGTTGCATACAATAAGTCGGTATCGGTAAAAAATATTGCTGATAACAACGACGATAACCCTAACGATGAAAACCGCGACGTTAACGAGGATTGCTTTGAAAAGAGCGAGAAAAAACTTTACTCCTGTTTCGATTATGCCATCTCTTTTAAATCGCTTACCTGGGTAACTCCTTTGTCTGTTCACTGGTACGTTTACAGTTTCAGCATTTTTACAGAACCACTTAGGGTAGTACTTACCCCGCCTCCAAACCCCGCTTTAGTATAACACAATTATTATTGGCTTGCCCGGCGCTATTGGTTCCGGCATGGTGTGGTATGATTTGTGGCCTTGTGTAACTAAAATACAGGCACAAAACTACGTGCTGTTTCCGTGCGGATAATTCATCCTGATGCCAACTCCGGTAAGCCCTTTATCCACTATTTACTATTAGTTTTTTAACCTGTTTTTATGAAAAAAAATAAGCATGTAAATGCTATTACGCCCTGGCAAAGGCTGGTGCGTATACTACACTACGAACGTAATACCATTAATTACATTTTTATTTACGCCATACTCATCGGCTTAATTGGTTTAACGCTGCCATTGGGTACCACGGCGGTGTTCAACCTGCTCTCTAACGGTGCCATGTACAGCTCAACCTATATACTTATAGCCGTGGTGCTGATAGGCGTTGTTATAGGCGGCTCCCTTTTAATTGGCCAGCTTACGCTGGTTGAATTTTTGGAGCAGAAGATATTTACCAAGGCATCTATGGAATTCGCGTTCCGCTTGCCGCGTATTAAAAAAGAAGAACTGCACGGCGAGCACCCGCCCGAACTGGTGAACCGCTTTTTTGATATACTCACCATACAAAAAGGCTTAACCAAGTTACTGGTAGATATTGTGGCGGCATCGGTTCAAATATTCTTCAGCGCCATATTGCTTTCATTTTACCACCCGGTGTTTATGGTGGTGGGGCTTTTAGCCATTTTGGTGATCGCGGCTATTATACTGCTATACTACAGGCAGGGGGTAGAAACAAGTATTGACGAATCGGGCCATAAATATGAACTGGTAGCTTACCTGGAAGAAGTGGCCGGCGACCTTGATAAATATCGCGGTAACCCCGAGATGATGGATAACATTGTAAAAACTACCGACGAGATCACCTCAAAATACCTGGGTTCGCGTAACGATCATTTCAGCATATTAAAAAAATTCTTTTTGGGTTCGGTGGCGTTGCGTACCATATTGATGGGCGGCCTGTTGCTGCTGGGATCATACTTTGTGGTTGAGCGCGAAATGACGTTCGGCCAGTTCGTAGCGGCCGAGGTGATCATTGTACAGATCAGCTACGCGGTTGAAAAATTATTAACCAACATGAATACTGTTTTTGATATGGTTACCGGCAGCGAAAAGCTGGCAGTAGTAACTGATCTGGAATTGGAGGAGGCAAAATAACATGGCTAAGTCATCAAAAAACAATTTGCACAACCAACATATGGAAGATTTGGCTGTGCGCTCGAAAAATGAACTTATTAATGTTAATAGTTCGCGCATGCTGGGCCGTATCATGCTGATATGCCTTATTCTGTTCATTATTATACTGATGCTGCCCTGGAGGCAAACTATACCCGGCCGCGGTACGGTAACCGCTCTGCATCCAGAAGACAGACCGCAAACCGTGCAGAACCAAATAGGCGGCCGTATTGAACGCTGGGCTGTACGCGAGGGGCAGGAAGTTAAAAAGGGCGATACCATACTGGTGATCTCCGAAACCAGCCAGTCGTACTTTGACCCTGAACTGCCTTTGCGTTTGGATGAGCAACTGGAAGCCAAAAAAGGCAGCGAAGTAGCCGCCGTACAAAAAATGGATGCTACAACCGCGCAAATAAAAGCGCTTACAAGCGGCCTGCGTTTCCAGCTGTCATCAGCCGAAAACAAAGTGCAGCAATCAGAAAATTATGTAAAAATTGACAGTGCCGATTTGGTAGCGGTTCAAAACTTTTATGAAACCACTAAGGCCCGTTTAGCGCGTTACGAGTCTGGGTACAAAACAGGTTTGTTTTCCCTTACGGATATAGAAACCCGCAGGCTGAAATTGCAGGAAGATAACGCGAAGGTTATTGGTCAGCAAAATAAGCTGAACAACTCCAAACAGGCATTGCTTAACGCCCGTATCGATCTGGATAACATTAGGGCGAAATATCAGGAATCGCTGGCTAAGGCGCAGTCGGATATGAGTTCGGCGCTTTCGAGCAGGGCAAGCGTGCGCGGCGAAATCGCCAAGTTGCGTAACGATATTTCTAACATCTCCATCCGTCGCGGACTGTACATTGTGCGCGCGCCGCAGGATGGTTATGTAGTAAAAACGATGAAAGCCGGTATTGGCGAAAATATTAAAGAAGGCGAATCAATTGCCACCCTGCAACCCAAGAACCCGCAGGTAGCCGCCGAATTATATGTGAACGCGATGGATGTACCGCTGATACTGGATACCAGCGATGTGCGCCTGCAATTTGAGGGCTGGCCATCGGTACAGTTCTCGGGCTGGCCATCGGTAGCCGTGGGTACTTTTGGCGGTCAGGTATGGGCTATCGACCGCGTGAGCAGCAACGGCGGTAAATATCGTCTGCTGATAAAATCTGCCAATCCTGTACCTCAAAATGACGAGCCGTGGCCTGTACAGCTGCGCCAGGGTTCGGGGGTTTATGGGCGTATCATCCTGCGGTCGGTACCGCTATGGTACGAGATCTGGCGACAGTTGAATGGTTTCCCGCCGAGCCTGGAAAAAGAGCCATCGGAAAAGAGTACCGATGGAAAGAAAGGATAATTAAAAAATGAGTATGAAATTAATAAGATATTTAACTGCCATACTGATAGCAGTGATTCTGTTAAGGGTTGATGCGTATGCACAAACCGGGCAGGCGGCTGATACCGGTAGGGTATTCGAGCTTAAAGATCTGGAAGAGATAGTTTTTAAAAATCACCCCATAGTAAAACAGGCATCCTTGCTGAGCGATGCTGCCAAGGCTACTGTACTGCAATCGTTAGGGTATTTTGACCCGGCGCTGAAGGCTTCCTTCGGTCGTAAATTGTTTGGCAGTACCGAGTATTACAATAACTGGGGCAGCGAGCTTAAAGTGCCCCTATATATTGCCGGTGCCGATCTTAAAGTTGGTTACGACCGTAACGTAGGCACTTATACCAACCCCGAAACACGTACCAATACCGACGGACTTTCTGCCGTAGGCATTAGCATTCCGCTGGGGCAGGGCTTACTGATAGATGCCAGGCGAAGCACCCTTTGGCAAGCCAAAGCGATGGTAGCCTATGCCGAAGCCGACAAGGTGAAGCAAATAAACAGCGTTTGGTATGCAGCCGTTAAAGACTACTGGAACTGGTACTATACTTACCGTGAGTACACGCTGATAAAAGAAGGTGTTGACCTTGCCCTTAAAAGATTTGAAGCGGTAAGCCGCCAAACCCTCATGGGCGATAAACCGCCGATTGATTCGGTAGAGGCCAGCATTACCGTGCAGGATAGGCAGCTGCAACTGGCAAAAAGTACGGTAGAGATGCAGAACGCCATGCTGGTACTCTCCAACCATTTATGGAATGAGCAGGGTACGCCGCTCGAACTGCCCACGAATGCCGTGCCGCAACCGGTTAACGAGAATATTACCTTACCCGGTAATGCCGTGCTTGATACCTTGCTGGGCCAGGCCAGTCAGCAACACCCCGAACTGGTTAAGCTACGTGCAAAAGGCACCCAGCTGGATATTGAACGCCGTTACAGGCAGGAGGTTATGAAACCTAAGATCAATATCAGCGGATCGCTGATATCATCGCGCAGGAATTTTAACTCGTACGTACCCGATTATTACGATTTTAACTGGAGTAATTATAAGGTGGGTATTGAGTTTGCGTTTCCGCTGTTTTTACGTGCCGAACGAGGTAAACTCAGGGAAGTGAAAATTAAGCAGCAGCAATTAAATTACGATCTGCAACAATCGGGCAGGGAGATAGGTAACGATATTACCAAATCTTACAACAGCCTCACGGCCTATAAATCGCAGTTGAGTGTTCAGATACAAAGCATAAATAACCAACAGGTATTGCTTAGCGGCGAACTCCAAAAGTTCGACCTGGGCGAGAGTACCCTGTTCCTGATCAACAGCCGCGAGAGCAAGCTGATTGATATGAAGATAAAACGCGAAAGCATGATATCGGGCTACCAAAAGACCCTCGCCGAACTTTATTACAAGGCAGGAATACGCCAAAATCAGGCTAATTTATGATAGTATATATAAGTGGATAAAGAGGGGGCTGTCTTAATAGGCAGCCCTTTTTGCGTTTGGTGATATTATAAATTAGTGTTGTGGTGGTAATGAACTGATGTATATATGATATACATCAGCTATGCTGGAATGCTAAAGTGTTTATCGTATATAGTCGATTTAAGTTCTTCCAACTTTGAAAGAAGCATTTTTTTTACTTCTTCTTTTTGTGCTATTGTTAAATAACCGCTTTCCAAATCAAGTGCAGATGCTATAATTATTTCCAATGGTGCTTTATATGATCTGTCCTTTTGATATTCATGAAAATTGAAATCGACTTTTACTTTTCCAGCAACGCCTTTGCCTATCAAGTTAAACTTGTAAGTAGCGTGCATTCGCCAAACAATTAGATTTGGAAAATATTTACGTTCGTTTAAAAAGAAGGTAGTTTCAACCTTTTTCCCCCGAAAGATCAATTCTTCTTTATTGTCCATCCACGTTAACTCTTCAGGCAATGGAATACCGTTATCTGGACTAAATTCAAAAGAGCCAACATTTTCTCCTTCAAGTTCTACTGCGCGAGATTCATCAGAGTTATATAATTTCAAAAAAAATATGATTCTACCCTCGTTACTAAAATCATCGAAGCGAATTCGATGTTCTTGCTCAGTTTCTTTGATCATACCTAGCTGTTTGCAGCGTTTTTCAAAAAACGAAACGGATTTGTTTACTACAGTTTTTGTTTCATTTGATGTGAAAAATCTTTGAAATTTGACTTGGTTGTTTTCATGTTTTAGATTAATAATTGCCTTAAATTGAGATTTATGGTTAACCCAAGATTTATTATAGTTATTCCGTTCAATGATTATCTCAATATCTATTTCTTTGTCGCGCACAACTATTTTTGCTTGAGGTCGGCCAACAACCTTAAAATTATCACTTAGAAAAGCATTTTTAGGTGAGATTTGATCGATTAGATTGGGGAGAAACTCGTTATAAACAAAGTCTGTAATATTTGTAAAGCTATCATTTAAAGCAATTTTCCCAGAGCCTGCACTTTTTAAAGTATCCTCCTTAATTGTTTGCCTTTCAACTAATACATCGAATTCGGGTGGCGATAATATTAAGCATGATAATATAGATAATGTCCGATCCTTTTGGGAACGAGGGGTAATTATGCCTCGCTGACGTAATATTGCTTTAATATCAGCTTCAGAAACATAAGACTGATTCGCAAGATCGCGAATCATTTCTCCACTTGGTATAAAAGAAGTTGGATTGACTTTAGTATATGCCATTATCTAAATAATTTATCTTTAAAAGAACCTATGGTAACCTTATCCGCGAGATTGTCATCACGAAAATATTCTAATATTTTTCGAACATTATTTTCATTGCCATTTATGACATAATCAGGGAATAAGATATGAATTGCACCTGCAAATGCACCAGAAAGTTTATTTGCTAGTCCAACAAGTTTTTTTAAATCTTCTTCATTAAAAGGATCTATAGTGTATAATACTAGATTCTCTGAACCAGGTCGCGAATATTTCAACGGAATAATGCTTGAGTTGATGTATTCAACAGGGAGTAAAGAGCCACTTTTAATCTTGATATCTTCGCGATAATTTAATCCTGTTTCTATGTAAAGAAACTCCCAGCTTTGATAATTTGAATCAGCGTGTCCTAATATTTCCCACATAAACTCAGCTCTTTTTAGATCAACAAAATACGTTGCCTCAAATTGAAAGTCCTCCAGCCCTTCAATATTTGCTGTCGCAGTTTCTTTTAATAAATCTCGATTTTCTTCACTTGCGTCATTAGAAAACCATAACAGCACGCCGATTATGCTATCTGAATCAATAGGGTTTTCTAAGAACTGACCTAAAGCAGCATTCTTTTCATCGGATCGATTGTAACAATTACAAATATCAGATAACTCTGTTAAGAATGTTTTAAATTTTGAGTTCGGATATTTATCATAAGCACTTTTAGTCGCTTTGATCGAAACTACCGCGTTGACCAACCTGTGTTGAATTAGAGGGCAATTATAAAGCTTAAGATAATCAATTCCGTGTGTTTCCCGGTCAATATGTTTGGTTGAGTCATTGCAAGGAATTGATAAGCCACGTTGGCCATTGCTCCAACCTATTCTCTCTAGGAAACGATAACCTGCTTCTTCGCCTAGTTCACCTGTCCTTTTAGATATTTCACCCATGATAAGTATTTAGGAATAATAATCACACTAAGATAAATATTTTTCCAAATAAGGCAATCTTCATCTATATATTCTATAAATTATCTAAAAATATGCAATTAATCGCAACTATATTTTTCATCAAATTCACTATCTTCCACCATGCAGCACCAGGAATTTGAACCACCCCAGGAACTTCGGGATACCATAAAATGCTTTTGGTATAATACCCGGGATTTTGGGGATGAGCAATCTGATTTTGAGGTGGTGCCTGATGGTTATGCCGAAATTATTTTTTATTTCGGGAGCCTTCGTAGTATGTCTGCTGACGGGAGCCTGCAATCATTGCCGTCGCCATTTATGATAGGGCTACTCAATCAGCCTGTTACCTTTTATACGGAAAATCGCTTACAGGTCATCGGTGTAAGGTGCTTCCCCTGGACGGTGTTCGACCTGCTCGGGCTATCATCCGGAAAAGATGGCGTACGTATATTTGAACATCCCATAGCCCGGCTTCAACCGCAGTTAAATGAGTGTATCAGTAATGGTAAAACAGCCGACGCGCTGGCTTTGGTAAAGCAGTATTTTTTAGATGCGCGGTTACAGGTTGCAACCAGTAGCATGCTCGCCAGGGCGGGGGCAGCTATGCGGCAGGCAAATGGTACGCTGTCTGTAAGCCGGGTAGCCGAAGCGGCGCATGCCACAGTGCGTACACTGGAGCGTAACTTTAAGCAATCTTCGGGTTATTCGGTTAAAGATGTATCTGGCCTGATGCGTTTTGAGCAGGTACGCAACCGGTTATGGCATCAACCCAATGTTAACCTGGCGGGCCTGGCCCATGAACTGGGCTACACCGATCAATCGCACTTAAGCCGCGAATTTAAACGCTATACCGGCACTACCCCCGCGGCTTTCGCCCGGAAAGCGAAAGAACGGCAGTTTAATGTAAACGATTTTGTCGCGTTTGTACAAGCCTAACCTGATAGCATTCCCCAATTTTGTGTTGATAAACAACACAAAACGATGTTACTAAAAGATAAGAAAATAGTCATTATTGGTGCGGGCCCGGTAGGCCTCACCGTGGCAAGGTTACTACAGCAAAACGGTGTAAATGTAACCGTATACGAAAGGGACGAAAACCCGCAAACAAGAATATGGGGCGGCACGCTCGACCTGCATCAGGATTCGGGACAGAAAGCCCTTGAAAAGGCCGGATTGCTAAAAAACTACTATGCCACCGCCTTACCCATGGGGATAATTATTGCCGATGAACATGCCGAGATCTTATCTACCAGAAATATCACGCCCGAAAACCGGTACGACAACCCCGAGATCAACAGGAACGACCTAAGAAAAATACTGCTCGGCAGCCTGGCCGACGATACCGTGGTATGGAACAGCAAACATACCGGGCTGGAAGAGCACAACGGAAAATGGCTTTTGCATTTTGAGAACAAACCCGACGCGGTTGCCGATGTGGTGATTGGCGCGAGCGGGGGAATGTCGAAAGTAAGAGGTTATGTAACCGATACCGCGGTGGAAGAAACCGGAACCATTATTATACAGGGCGATGTTCCGCAACCTGAAACAAGGTGTCCCGAGTTTTACAAACTATGCGATGGTAAAAGGATAATGACCGCGCACCAGGGCAACCTGTTGGTGGCCAATCCATTCAATAACGGGGCTTTAACTTATGGCGTGATCTTCAAAAAACCGGAAGAATGGACTAATGGTGCTGGATTAAACTTTCAGGATAGGGATAGCGTTGTCGCGTTTCTTTCAGAAAGATTTTCCTCATGGGATGAGCGGTTTAAACAATTATTTCAGTCGACATTACTCTTTGTAGGCTTACCAACAAGGAAACTACCTGTGGATAAACCGTGGAAAACCAACCGCCCTCTACCCATAACACTTATTGGAGATGCCGCGCATTTAATGCCGCCTTTTGCAGGCAAGGGTGTAAATACCGGGTTAATGGACGCGCTGATTTTATCGGACAATCTTACCAACGGTAAATTTGATACCATACAAAGCGCTATTGAAGCTTACGAACAACAAATGTTTGTTTACGCGGGTGAGGCACAGCTGGAATCGAGCCAGAACGAATTAGAAATGCGTTCGCCCGACTTTACCTTTCAAAGGTTTTTCCCACAAACATAAACCTGCAATGCTGTTAACAAGGTTTACAACCAATGAGCCGTACAAGCAAGTTATTTGAGCCGTGGGCGAAATTTGATGAGGCGAACAACATCCATCTTTGTATTGTTAATTTATAAAAAACAGCAAATGACAACAATACAAAAAATACCTCTTGGCAATAATGGTCCGCTTGTTTCTAAACTTGGCTTAGGCTGCATGCGCATGTCGTCCGTTTGGGGCGGCCCGGTAAATGACGAAGCCGAAAGCATAGCAACTATACAGGCGGCTTTAGACAACGGTATCAACTTTCTGAACACCGGCGATTTTTATGGCGCAGGCCACAACGAACTGTTGGTAGGCAAAGCCATCAAGGGCAGGCGCGATGATGCCTTCATCAGTGTAAAATTCGGCGCTATATTTTACGGAGGCCAATGGCTTGGGTTAGATCTTAGGCCTATAGCCATCAAAAACTTCATCAACTACTCGCTGGTGCGTTTAGGTATTGACACCATTGACCTTTACCAGCCATGCCGCTTAGACAACAGCGTACCGGTAGAAGACGTGATAGGCACCGTTGCCGACCTGATAAAAGAAGGCAAGGTGCGTCACCTCGGCGTATCTGAAATTACGGCAGATCAGTTACGTAAAGCTAACAGCGTACACCCGGTAACCGCTTTAGAGATAGGTTATTCACTTGCCGATCGTCAAATTGAAGCCGACTTGCTGCCAACCGCTAAAGAGCTGGGCATAGGTGTAGTGGCTTTTGCCAATACAGCCGAAGGCTTGCTTACCGGCGAAATGAAAGCCCCGCTTGCCGCGAATGATTATCATAGCCATTTCTCGCGTTTTCAGGGAGATAACCTGGTGAAAAACCTCGAAAAAGTGGAAGTGTTAAAGCAAATAGCTAAAGACAAAGGCCTAACCCCAACACAGCTGGCTATTGCCTGGGTGAACGCGCAAGGCGATCATATTATGCCATTGGTGAGCATGAGCCGCAGATCGCGCTTGCCGGAGAATACTCAGGCCATGGATATTGTGCTTACAGCCGAAGAACTGGATGTACTTAATACTACTTTTGCACCGGGCGCTATACTTGGCAGCACATACCTGCAACGCTAAGCAATTGGGGCTTGCATAAAGCCCCAACTGTTTTGTTATCTTTATAACAGATGATCAATCCAACTGAAATAATTCCGGGGGTGATATTTTACTCTTATCTATCGGCTATGCGGAAAGATAAGGTGGCATTTTTGGAGCACAACACGCTGGTAATGCAGGTTTCGGGGCGCTTTACGTTAGAAACCGCCAGCGAAAAGATCTCGATGGAACGGGGTGAAATGCTACTGATCCGGAAAAATCAATTGGGAGAACTTACCAAAGTGCCGCTCGAAGGCGAAGACTATCAAACCATTGTTATTTGCCTGAAAGAAGACCTGCTGAGGCAGATCGCCCTGGAAGAGCAAATAGAAATAGGGCATAAGTATACCGGCGCGCCAAACATTCTTATCCCGGGGAACGATTTTTTGCGTGGCTTTTTCCAGTCGGTGCTCCCGTATGTGCATCACCCGGATGAAAAGATAACGCAAACGGTGGGCATGCTCAAAGTAAAAGAAGCCGTACAACTGCTACTGCACACCATGCCGGAGTTAAAAGATCTGCTGTTTGATTTTTCGGAACCTTATAAAATGGATCTGGAAAAATTCATGCTCAGTAATTTCCATTTCAATGTACCGGTCGAAAAATTCGCGCAACTTACAGGCAGAAGCCTCGCGGCGTTTAAGCGCGATTTTCAAAAAGCCTTCGGTATGGCACCCCGGCATTGGCTGCAAGAAAAACGGCTTACGGAAGCCCGGCACCTGATAGAAAACCGGCACCGCAAGCCATCATCCATTTACCTTGATCTGGGTTTTGAAAGCCTGTCGCATTTTTCGCACTCTTTTAAAAAGAAGTTTGGCAAAACACCTACCGAATGGGTATAAAAGGGCAGCCTGTTATTAAGGTAGCAACTGTTCTGTTTTAGTAAGAAATTTTTCTACCGCCTCTTTAATATCTATCCCTGATCTTTCTGCCAAAACGATGAGCCACCAAATGTTCTCGCCTAATTTATGTTCCAGCTCATCCGCGGATTTGGCTTTAGGCCAGCGTTGTTGCTGCGACATGATATTCCGGCCAACTAAGCCGGCATCGGTAAGGTAAGCTAAAGCATCTTCCTCTACCGTCCATTCGGTACCGTGGTGCTGCACTTCCAATTCATGGTATTTCTCCCTCAACGCCAAAGAACGGCGGACGATCTCTTCAAAATTATTTATTCTCATTTCGTGTTTATTAGTGTACCAGATTAGCCTTTACAAAAGCTATTTTATCATCCTTAAAAGTAAAATCAAATGTACCGCCAATTTTTCTTTCCGGGAAATCGCCCGTAAACTCTACTTCGAGGTGAGCATGCTCATCATTATTAATTATAAACTTCACCAGTTTGGTTTGTGTACGGTAACCGATAAAATAACTTACAAAGTAATCTTTAATGCCGGTGTGTCCTGTAAATTTCCTCCCTACAGAAGGATCATTCAAAACCGCGTCGACCAGATAAAAACTCAGGTATTTTTCAACATCGTATTGATTGCCTGTGCTTAACCAGGCCCCTATAAACTTTGTGATCGCTGTATTTTTCATTTAACAAAACTGGATAAATTTACAGGAACGAGGTTCGCCAAAACAGCGATATGTGTTGCCGTTTTGACGACGGTCAAGGTTTTTGATCACAACCTGCGGTGATAATTTAGGCCGCTGCCTCAATGGTTGTAAATATATTTGTAAAAAGATAGTAGCATTCTCTTATCGCGACATTGAATTTCATATATTTTTAATAGCTTACAGCTTATTAATCCCCTAAAAATTTATATGGAACAACGCGCATGCACTATAGAGATTGCCGAAGCGAATAACACTCGTTTTGAGCAGGAAGTGTACAATTTTTTGCGCGTGTGGGTCCATAATCATGAGGATGAAACGCTGTTGCAGTTTGATCAACCGCTGGATGAATATTTAGCCAATGACGCGCTGCGCGATTTTTTTCTTAATACGCAGCATCCCATTCAAAAATTATTACAGAACCGTTCCATCGCTTCTCACCTGGGCAGGCGCGCCCGCAACGTATATTTTGATCCCATAACCGGCGATCCATTACTGGCCCGTACCGAGCAGCGCATCTATAACCTGGCACGCCGTATGGATAGCGAGCAAATGCATATCCCATTTCGCTCGGTGCACCCTAATAAACAAACCGAAGCGGGCGATATCGCGGATATCAGCACCTATCCTGAAGAATCAGAGATCCGCTACAACAGCGGTAACCACTTTACCAGTCGCCCGGCCAACGGGAATGTTTTTGATGAGAACAGTAAACGCTGCACGGCAAAATCAGAAGGCAACCTGCACGTATTTTTTAAACGTGGCTTTTTAGAAGACCGCTTACAAGATGTAAAGGAACTTACCGCCGCGATGCATGAGGCAGGTGAAACCCGGACGCAATTTTTTGTGATATATAGCAGGCATTCGCAGCAGGAGGGACATTTCGGAGCCTCTCTGGTAATTATGGATTCTGCCAATCCCGATTTCCCGCAACGTGTTATGGTTTGCGATACCTTGTTAAAAGAACTGCCGCAGCACCCGCGCTGGTGGAACCATTTTATTGCAGAATATTCGAACGTTTTTGGTGACGCGATAGTAGAGATTGTAGAAGATCTTTCGCACCCGCTGCAAAAGGTAAACATTAAAGGCGATAACCCTTACCGGCACGACTGGGACTGCCCTTACTATGCAGCCAGCATGGCTGATGCCCTGGCCGATCTGGTAAAACTCCACCCACAGCTCATACTAACCGGAAGCGCGCACGATATTCATAACGCTATGAAAGATACCATGCCCGATTATTACCAGCCTGGCTATGAAATTAAAGACAGACCGGGCATCCAACAAGCCAACCGCCTAAAACGATGGAAAAGCGGCCGTGAAGTAATTAAAGACCTGGCAGCAGAGAATAGCAGGAAATCGTCTTTTGAGTTTTAGGTGGTGTGCTTAAATAGCCTTCTTCTGTATTTAGCAGATTGTAAATGGCTACAGATGTGAGGCTATTATAGTTTCTTCCAATCTATGTAATCGTTATGGTCAAATGACATAAATACATTATCAGGATTATACAGATGTGGTTCTTTAGTGAAACCAAGTTTTTTTAAGTAATTCAAATAATTTGAATGATTTGTAAAGCTTATGACGGTATCCTGTTTGGGCCTGATTACAAACCATGCTTCTCTGGCATCCTGATAATCAACGATTGTATTTATGCTGTGAACAAAAATCAAGGAATCGGTTACGTATATGCCTTCGGTTCCCGGGATGGTTGGAGCAATACTATTGGTATCCGCTGTAGCTACTATCCAGTCTCGGGGAGTTACCCCTGTCGTCGCCTCATAAGGCTTAATTAAAGGAATACGAGACATATCAAATTCTCCTTTGTTCGTGTAAAAGCTGTCTAAAGATTGAAGCTTTTTATCCGGCTCATTACAAGCGATTACAAATAGTGAAAATATTATAAAAATCGCTTTTTTCATTATTGTTCCAATTTCAGAGGTTCGACTAACTGTCAATCGTTAATCTCCTAAGTTATAATATATAAATCCAAATATAACCCGGCGGCATCTATTGATGTGATCGGTTGAGCTGTTTCCAATCCAGGGTGTCCCTGTTATAAAAACATTGAAAAGCTTCATTCATACTATACATCTTTATGTTTTTTATTTGGAGTGATAGTACGTATTTCATAAACTCTTGCCGACTTTTAAATTCTTTATATACTTTAATTTTCGGAACAAGAACGAACCATCCTTCATTAATTTGCTGGCCTTCAATAAGTGTCTTTTGAGCATGAATTATCACAACTGAATCTATAACATTAATGTGTTTAGCACCCGGTATGGATACGGCACTGGCTGTAGAGTCTTCCTGATTCTGCACGTACCAACCAGTATCGTCAGATATGGAAAGTGCTTCGTAAGGCTTAATAAGCGGGAATCGAATTAGGTCAAAATCGCTCTTTTCTGTATAGAATGGATCAGCATTTTTTAATCTTTCATCTTGATTATCACATGCCAACAGCGAAAGCATCCCTAATATCAATAAAATACCTTTTTTCATCGTCTGAGAGTTCTATTGTTCGAATAAATTAATTCTATTCTTTCGATACTATGATATTTTTATCAGCGCCGCAAGGTGTTTTACAAGCGGACCATAATTTAAGTTTTTACCTTAAATACCCCAACAAAAAAGTCTCAGATTTTGCAATCCAAGACTTTTTCTGTTTTATATAAAATGATGCGGTAATTATACCTGTCAAAATCTATTTCACACGTTCCACATATTCACCTGTGCGGGTATCTACTTTAATTTTATCACCCTGATTTACAAAAAGTGGAACTTTTATTTCCACACCATTTTCGGTGGTTGCGTTTTTAAGCGCGCCCGAAGATGTATCGCCTTTAACGGCTGGCTCGGTATAGGTAATTTCAAGCTCAACATGGTTTGGCGCTGTTGCCATAATAGGCTCTTCGCTCTCGAAAGATACGATAACGTTCATGCCCTCTTTCAGGAATTTAACCGCCGGACCGAACAATGCTTTCGGAATGTTATGCTGATCGTAAGTAGTGTTATCCATGATCACCATGTAATCGCCTTCTTCGTATAAATATTGAAAGTCGTTGGTTTCTACACGGCAGATCTCTACCTGCTCGTCGGTAGCCAAACGGGCCTCCACAATTTTGCCTGTTTTAATATTACGAAACTTATCTAAATAGAACGCTCCGCCCTTACCTGGTGTACGATGTAAAACTTCGGTAACCGTTACCAATTCGCCGTTGTAACGTAATATGTTACCTACTTTAATTTCAGATGCCTTTGCCATAAAATATGGTTGTAAATTTTTTGAGCCCAAAGATAGATTAAGTTATGATAACCTTGGTCTAAATTTTTATAGTGGTGATTTATAGTGCTAAAAGATCTGTTGCCAAATAGTGGTGCGGAGATAACTCCGACCAAAGGCAGAATGTAGGTATTCGGACGGTTTATTAATTCCCTCCTTGGGGAGGGGTGCGTTGGGAACTGCGGTGGCAGGGAGGGGTTTATACTTCCTCTTATTAAAAGAAAACCATGATGAAACCCCTCCCTACACCCTCCCAGGGGAGGAAATCGCACGTCCCCACTTCTTGTTTCTTCCAAAAAATGCACGGGAACACTCTGACCACAGGCTGAAATGTAAGTATTAGTAACAAAGGCTTAATTCCCTCCCTGGGGAGGGGTGCGTTGGGAACAGCGGTGGCAGGGAGGGGTTTATACGTCTTTTTATTAAAAGAAAACCACGATGAAACCCCTCCCTACACCCCCGAGGGGAGGGAATCGCACATCCCCCTACTTTTATTATTATTTCTGAACACCAACTATAGGTTAAATAATTAATTAAAAAAACACCATCTCCACATGGTATTAATGTTTTGTTATGTTTTTTTTAAGCGGACGAAGTTTTATTTGCTGCCGTACCAATTATTTGGCCGGTTGCCTTTAATGCCGGCGTAACTATTACCTGCTTTATGAAAAACACTACTGTAATGCCGCCATAGCGGTAATGATGCTGCTTTGCGGCTCCTTTTAAAACGACCAATCAATTACATCTTAAAACCGAATTATGAAAAAAATCAATTTTTTACTTGTGGCTGGTCTGTGCCTTTTGGTGATGGCCTGTTCAAAGAAAGACATCCGCCAGTCCGAACTTCAATCGCCGGGCAGCCAGGTTAAACGCACCAACGCTTCGCCGGTGGGCGATGTGGTAGGCAAAATTGTGGTAGGCTACCAGGGCTGGTTCGCGGCCATTGGCGACGGCTCGCCCATTAATATATGGTGGCACTGGGCCGATCCCAACAACCAAACACCTACTACGGGTAGTATCCGCATAAAATCGTGGCCGGATGTGCGCGAGTACAGCACTACTTACGCTACCTCGCTGCCTAATTTGGGCAACGGGCAGCAGGCGCGCTTGTTCTCCAACTATAACGACCAAACTGTTAACACCCACTTTTTATGGATGCAGCAAAACAACATCGACTGTGCCGCGTTGCAGCGCTTTAACCCCACAGGCGGCGAAGGCCCCATCCGCGACGTGGTGACCGCCAAGGTAAAAACAGCCGCCGAAACCTATGGCCGCAAGTTTTACATTATGTACGATGTTACCGGGTGGACCAACATGCAATCGGAAATTAAAACCGACTGGACAAATAAAATGTCGGCCTACACCTCATCGTCGGCCTATGCCAAACAAAACGGCAAACCGGTGGTGTGTATATGGGGTTTCGGGTTTAATGACCCGGGCCGGCCATTTACCGCCGCGCAATGTTTAGATGTGGTGAACTGGTTTAAGGCACAGGGCTGCTATGTTATCGGTGGGGTTCCGCGCGAATGGCGTACGGGTGTTGATGGCTCAAGGCCGGGCTTTATCGGTGTTTATCATGCCTTTAATATGCTGTCGCCATGGTTAATTGGGGCGGTAGGTAACGTAGGTGATGCCGATAATATTTATAATAACCACATGGTGAGCGATCAGGCCGATTGCAATGCCAACGGTATAGATTATCAGCCATGCGTATTACCCGGCGATTTACAGGAACACCAGCGCGTGCACGGCGACCTCATGTGGCGCATGTTTTATAATGCAGTTAGGGTGGGCGCGCAGTCTATTTATATCTCCATGTACGATGAGTATAACGAGGGTAATCAGATAGCCAAGACCGCCGAAAGCGCCGCCTTTAAACCCGCCGGAACAAATTTTGTTACGCTCGACGAAGATGGCACTGCCTGCTCTGCTGATTACTACCTGCGCCTCACCGGCGATGGTGGCCGGATGCTGAAAGGGCAGATCGCCTTAACAGCTACCCGACCTACCCAACCCATAGTTGGCGGTGGAGGTACGGTGCCCATAGGGCAGGTGGTTACGCTTAAAGGCAGCAATAACCAGTATGTGAGTAGCGAGAATGGTACGCAGGCCATGAATTGTAACCGCCCCGCGGTTGGTGGTTGGGAACAGTTTACGGTAGTGAACGCGGGCAGCGGTAAAGTAGCCCTGCTTAACTCGGGCAAGTATGTAAGCAGCGAGAATGGTACGCAAGCCATCAACTGTAACCGTACCGCTATTGGTCCGTGGGAACAGTTCGACTGGGTAAACAATGGCGATGGCACCATCTCCCTGCGTGGCAATAATGGCAGATACCTATCGGGCGAGAACGGCTCGCAAGCCATGACCTGTAACCGCACCACCATTGGCGCTACCGAAAAATTCAGAGTGAACCAATAAGCATAGCAGCAGGTAATTGGTATAGGAGCCGCTCTGTAATGGGGCGGCTTTTTTTGTCGTGTCAATTGCGAGGTGCGAAGCAATCTCCTTGCATTCTGTACACCTTTTTTGTTAAGCGGACTATTTTTCCGTCAGCAAACAGCTTCGGGAGAAAACGGGCAGAACTGTGGAGGCTACGAGCGCAAAGGCGGGCATAGCGAACTTGTTGCATGTGTGGTGGAAAACGAGCGGTGGGGCAAAAGTTCCAGCCCTAAGTTCTGTTCGTTTTGCAGGGTAAGGCCTTGTGCGGCAAAGAAGCCTTTTGCTGGACAAGGGTTTTGTTACTTTTGCCCTCAAAAGTAATGGGGCACTGCACCCAAGAGCAGACTACCGTAAATTACAGCACAACCTAAGTAGAACAATAGTTTACTTTACGCTGTAATCCGCTTCAACTCCTCTTTAACCTTGTTGAACCAAACACGGCCGCTTTTCTTTTCAACGGCGCTAAGGTGGGGCACTTCGTTAAGTATCTCTATGAATACATCGGCGGCATCTTCTTCGCGCTCGTTACGTATCAGGAAGAGGCCGTACTGGTACCGCTGTTCAAAATTGCTGTAACGGCCTTTCATTGCCCTGAATTCTTTTTCGGCAGTGGCAACGTCGCCGGTATGTTCCAATGCTATGGCGTAAAGAATATGCGCGCGCGATTGCGGAAATTTTGATGAGCCACGAATTTTAGCCGCCAATTGTATCACCTCGGGGTAACGCTCCTGCTCGCTGTAAGCCACCATCAGCTGGCTCAACACATGTTCGTTATCGGCAAAGGCTCCGGTAAGGCTGCCCTCGTAAATGGCAATAGCTTTTTCAGTTTGTTTGGCGGCCAAATAGGCATCGGCCAGTTGTATCTTATTGGCGAAGGTGTCGGTAAACTTCAGGTTGTCTTCCAGTTTTTTGATCTTACTGCCGGGGTTCAGTATTTCGCCTACGTTCACCTTTGGTGCACTCACACGGCGCGATGGCAACATTTCGTTGAAAATATATACCAGGCAGCCCACAACAGGTAAAAATACAATGATCCAGATCCATTTGCTTTGTGTACCCCGCTTGTATGAATGAAACGCGCAAATTGCCTGTAAACCTATAATGATGTAATAGTAATAGCCTTGTTCGAAAAACATTATGTGACAGTTGTTACCCAAAAGTAATGATTTACAGGAATATTGTTGAAGCGATTATTGTATTGAGGATTATAAACATAAGAGTTGTGACCCCTTAAAAAATCTACCCACAGCAGATAATACGTTTTTCGTCTGTTATGATAAGTATGAAATCCGGGGATTTAAGATTGGATAGTGTAAGATTGTCTGTTCATAATCAATAATTTATATGAAATCGTCATTGCGGGAATTTTAAATCTTTTTGGACTTTGAATGTAAAATGACGATGGCTAACAATCCCTCTCTACTGTCATGCTGAGGAACGAAGCATCTGCTCTGCAAATCGGGCAGAACTTAGGGCTGGAACTTTTGCCCCTCCACGCAATCCATACCCACATGCAACAAGTTCCTATGCCCGTCTTTGCGCTCCAGGCCACCACAGTTCTGCCCGTTTTCGCCCGAAGCTGTTTGCTGACGGAAAAGAGAGCTACAACCCCTTCATCACTTTCACCAGCATATCGGCAATAACCTGATAACCAATGTCCGACGGATGCAGACCGTCATAAGTAAAAGCTACGGCATCTAAGGGATAAGGGTATTCATCAGTTTGCGGGTTGAAGGAGATATTGGGATAATCGGGGTAGGTGTAGTTACGGTACTGACCGGTTTGCGGGTCTTTTAGGTATTTGTATTTCACCAGTTTGTTTACCACCATGCCGCTTTTATTGTACAGGTCAATCACTTTAAAATGTTCGTGTTTACCAATGGCGTTAATTGCCGTCACAAACTGCGCCAGTGTTTGCCCGTTCTTTTCTTTGTATGATCCCCATGCGTTGTTATTTTTATCGGCGATGTACACAAAATCGGTACGTTGCATTGGGGTGATCAGGATGATCTTAGCATCAGGGTTTAAGCCGCGCAGTTTATCGACGATCACCCTGAACGCGCCACTGGTGGTGCCCGTGCCGGTATTGTCGGTATAATCTTTAATGGTGCCCACTTTTTGGCCCGACCACCAATCGTTAGTCCCTAAAAATATGGTATAAACATCGGCTTTGGTGATGCCCAGTTTTTCAATTTCGTTGGCAATGCCAATGCTTGTCCACCCGTTATGGCCCTGGTTGGTAAAGTGAATATTGGGGAGCTGCTCGGTAACGCGGGTCATATAACCTTTGGTAACCCGGTTACCCGTTTCGTTCAAATGATCGTTCAGGTAAGTAATAGAGTCGCCGATAGCTACCCAAGTGATCTCTTTTTTCGGGGTAAAAGCGCTGATGATTAAAGCGGCAACAGCCAGCAACCATAATTTTCTCATAGGGATAAGCTTTTTATTTACAGATGATTAGCCAACCAGCCACTTACTTTTTGGCAGGTATGATAATATTTTAATGATAACGTAAGTGGTAATGAAGGTACACACAGCCACAAGCGGTACTTTAATGGCGGCGCTATCAAAATGTGCATCCAGCAGGGAATGATAAAAGTTGAGTACCATAATATGGGCAAGGTAAACACCATAACTTTTGGCAGATACATCAAGCAGCAGTTTGCCAAATGCGGAAGTTGGATTGCTTAGCTTTACGTTTTTGATCAGCAGGAAAGCCCCGGCGCTCATCATGGCTACGTTAATGGTTTCAAAACCCCAGGTAAGTTCAAGCGTCATTACAAACTTTTCGGTAGGCAGGCGGTGTAAAAAACCGTAAACCGTAATACCGTAACCCAGCAGCAGCAACGCGATGCCGAGTGTATAGTTCCAGGCCTTAGGCTCGCTATGGAAGCGTTTAATGTAAACAGCTAATACCACATAACCTAAAAAGCCCGAGAAGTAATATAGCATTGGCGTGTGGTTCCAGAAAGCTTCGCCCCAAATTTCGGGGAATATTAAATGGATATAAGGTAAACTGAAAGCTATTGCCCAAAGCACCAGGTAAAACTCCATATTCTTTTTACTCGCGCTTTGTATCCAAGGTGATAGTATAGGCGCGAAAAGGTATAAACCCAGCAGCATGTATACAAACCATAGGTGGCCTATCTCTACACCATAGTTCACGGGGATATCGAGGATATTAATTAGCGCTGTTTTTATATCCGCCGCCCCCATAAAATATTGATAAAAGGCATACAGCACACACCATATAGCAAAAGGTATGGCTACCCGGCTAAAGCGCTTTTTAAAAAAGGTATTCACATCATTCACCGGGAACAGGAAGAAGCCCGAGATCATTACAAACAGCGGCACACAAATGCGGCAAAGCGAGTTTAACCACCCCACCCAGACCGCATCGGCGGTGTTTAAAACGGCAGCCTCGGGGCCTATGTAATAAAATTCGCCGGAGTGCACCTGTATCACCATATAGCAGGCAATTACACGTAGTACATCCAAACCATAATTGCGGGCGGGTTTAACAGTAGTCATGCAGTAGTTTATAATATTTGAGCGATCAAGTTATTTAAATTTCTATAAAAAGATCGTTTTTATATTACAAAAGCCTCCTGTTACACATTGTATATTTGTTAATGGCTTATGGCAAACGATAAAAGAATCAAGGTATACGATACCATAAAGTTTACTGATAAATATATGCCTGCCGATGAATTACGGGCTTTATTTAAGGGCGATTATGGTAAATTTTTAATTGTGCCTGTTGAAGATATGTACCGCCATGTTAAACGTAATGTACCTGCATCGCGCGCTACTAACCATATCTGCATTTTTTTAACCGGGGGTAGCGGCTACATGAAGGTTGGCAGCGAACTATATACTATGCATCCCGGCGAAATACTTTTTGTACCTGCCGGGCAGGTATTTTCTTTTGAGGCGTATAACGAAAGCAAATTTAATAAGGGTTATTTATGCAATTTTAGCAGCGAGTTATTGCTTGGCAGGTTTAGCCAAAGTGAGTTGTACAAAGATTTCGAATTTTTAAATGTATGGGGAAATCCCGCCGTAAAGCCTGATGCCGAAACAGCCGCCAACATACACTATATATTAAAGCGTATGTTAACCGAGTACTCGCGTTATGGCTTAAGTACCATTGATATTATACAGGCATACCTTATCGCTATGCTTTGCGAGGTGAACAAAGCCTATCAACCTTTGTTCAAAAATAGCATTGGTACCGCGGTTGCTATTACCAACAAATTTAAGGAGCTGCTATTTAAACATATTACCAATCATCACCTGGTTACCGATTATGCCTCTATGCTCAATATATCACCCAACCATTTAAATAAAACGGTAAAAAAGGTTACAGGGCGGTCGCCCTCTAAATGGATAGATGAGGCTATTGTGGCCGAAGCCAAAATATTGCTTACACAGAGTGATTTTACTATAAGCGAAATATGTGCTGAGGTTGGGTTTGACGATGCATCATATTTTAGCCGTCTGTTTAAAAAGCATGAAGGTGTGAGCCCTACCAAATTTCGCAAAATGATTGAAACGTCCTGATCTTTACGTTATCTATCCTAACCCGGGGTTGCAATGATATCGAACTTTGCCCCATATTTTAATGCAAACACCCATGTATCCTTATTTGATATTTTTTCATTCTGTTTTCAGGTGGCTGGTACTGTTAAGTCTTTTTTATGCTATAACGCGGGGCATCCGCGGCTGGCTTACCCACCAGTCCTTTTCCCGGTCAGATAATGCCATCAGGCACATCACCGCCACCATCGCCCACATTCAGCTGGCTGTGGGTTACATTCTTTATTTCCAAAGTCCGCTGGTAGCCTATTTCAGATCGCATTATCATGAGGCCGTTAAGCAGTTCGATTTCTTGTTTTTCGGGCTTATTCATATCTCCATGATGACGGTAGCCATCATCCTGATCACCATCGGCTCATCGGCCGCTAAACGTAAAACAACAGATATAGCCAAATTTAAAACCATGACTGTATTTTTCCTGCTGGCGCTGCTTATCATATTTATGGCTATACCCTGGCCATTTTCGCCATTGGCCAATCGCCCTTACTTACGCTCATTTTAAATTATCATGCAAAAATACTTTAACACCAAAATTGGCAGGCTACGGATAGTCGCCCTGTTTGAAGGCATATCGTTACTTATACTTATCGGCATTGCTGTTCCGCTTAAATATGCCTTTCACGATGCGTCGCTGGTAAAAACCATGGGGCCAATACACGGTCTGCTATTTTTATTTTTCGTTTTAAATACCATTAGTGTAGGTGTAGAGTATAAATGGAAATTCAGTGAAACCACGTGGAAGGTGCTGCTGGCCTGCATTATCCCCTTCGGTACTTTTTATATCGATTATACCATACTAAGTAAAATTCAGAACCGGACTAACAAACAATAACCCTTTAAAAAAAAATCATAACCAAAAAAGGAGGCCTTATGGCCTCCTTTCCTTTTAAAACACAACCTATTTAAAAGCCAGGATTATTTGGCAATAAGTTAGGGTTAACATCTGTTTCCTGTTTAGGCAGCGGAAACAGCAATTGTTTATCGGTAAAGGTTTTGCCGAACACAGTAGTGTGACCAACAAAATTATCCCAAGCACCGGTAACATCATTATGCACTTTGCGGGTACGCAGCATATCAAACCACATTTTGTTTTCAAAACATAGTTCGTAATAGCGTTGCACCCAAACTTCCTGCTCAAACGCAGTTTGACCTAATGTGCCAATTGGGACTAAACCTGCCCTGTTACGTATAGCATCTACATAACCCTTCGCATCAGAATTTGGCCCGCCTTCCGCTCTGTTTGAAGCCTCGGCATACATTAGCATCACGTCTGCAAGGCGGTAAATAGTGTAATTCAGGTCTGATTTTGCTGTATTGGTAACTGCGTTCACGTCAAACCACTTATAAATGTAGTGGTTTCTGAAAACGATAGGCGTGCCATCTTTAATACCTGGATAAGTGGTATAAAAGAATTGTTTTTCCTGCACCCTTCTATCCCCTGCCGGAAAAGACGCAATAAATTGGTTTGTTGGATATACAGAACCATACTCGTCAGAGTATTTTGAAATACCCGAGAAATTAGGAATAGTGAGTGATGTAAGCGGATTAGTAGACGGCACAGATGCTGCAAACTGTACTTGAAATATAAATTCACCATTATTTTTATTGGCAGTATTAATCATTGCTGCATAATTGCCAAACAAACTAAATGCATTGCTTTTAACAACCTCAAGAGAGCGCTTTGCTGATTCCGCATAATATTGATTACCGCCATTTATTGCAGCACCGGCATATGTTAAATAAACATCAGCTAATAATGATTTTATAGCCCCCATTGATACCTTTCCGGTTGCATCAATCCATGGAAGACTTGATTTTTCTGCTTCCAGCAAGTCAGGAATAATCACCTCGTCATAAATTTGTTTTGCAGGCACACGAGGAACATTCAGATTCAAATCTTTAGGCGGTTCTATTACTTTAGGAACCGCACCATACATGCGGACCAGGTAAAAGTAATATAGCGCGCGCAATGTGCGTGCTTCAGCCAGTAAGTTGGTTTTATCACCATCGGTAAGGCCGGAGGCATTAATGGTTGGTATTTTTTGTATAGCCAGGTTGGTTGCGCCTATACCTAAATACATTTGTTGCCACCAGGTATCAAAGTAGAACGATGTATTACTATAAATAAGGTTTTGGAAGTTAACAAAACCTGTTTGGCCTAAATCGCTATTGGCTTTACCGGTCATAAATTCCATCAGGTTCCAGGTATTACCACCGTACGAACCTGATTGACCTGTTAACAAACCCTGTAAATTTTGATACCCACCGTTAGCTAATGCGCGGGCTACCTTCGCGCTTGAGAGGTTAGACTCGGGTGTTAAAAACGAAGCGGGCTTTTCTTCCAGGAATTTTTTGCATGAGCATGTTAATAACACACACGCCACAATTAATATATTTCTTAATTTTTTCATTTTAATTCGATTTTAGATGATTTGTACTAAATCCTTCTCTGCTATTTGTTATATCCTTATTAACCATATTCACAAGTATTAAAATCCTACCTGTAAACCAAGGTTCCACACGCGCGGACGAGGGTTAGCGAAGAAATCAATGTTTTGTGAAAACGCAGGGTTTGAACCATAGCTGTTATTAAAGGTATCAACCTCCGGATCGTAACCTGTATAATCGGTAATTACGAACAAGTTTTGTACACTGGCATAAATTCGGAAACGGCTTACTCCTAATTTTTGCAAGGCAGCGCCCGGCAAATTATAGCCCAATACAAAGTTTTGGCCGCGGATGAATGAGCCATCTTCTACCCACCAGGTATCAAAATGCGAATCTTGCGCGTATTTGTAGTTACGTACTTGTGATACAAAAGTATTTTGGTTGCTTGGTGTCCAGCCGTTCAATACAGTAGCTAAACTGTTTGATATGGTTTGCCTGTCTTCAACCGAGTGTTTAAAGTTAGCTGCTGTATTTACGCCTTGTACAAAACGGATATCGAATGAAAAATCCCAGTTTTTGTATTTCATGGTGCTGCTGATAGTACCTGTCCATTTAGGGTTGGCACGACCGATGATGCTGTAATAGTTACTGCCATCGGCATTGTAAATATATTTACGGTCGCCTGCTTTTAAACCATGTGTAGCAGCTTCAGCAATATCTGCAGGAGAGTCGCTATAAGTACCCAGCCTGGTCATACCATAAAACGAGCCAATAGGTTGACCCACACGGATCACATAGTTTTGACCTAAGAAGTTAGGGCCGGGGAAGATATCGGCATTACCATCGTTCAATTTAGTGATCTCGTTTTTGTTACTGGTGAATAATAAAGTGCTTGACCATTCAAAGTCTTTACTTTTTACATTCACTGTATTCAGGCTTAACTCTATACCTGTATTTCTAACAGAACCTACGTTTTTGTATACATTGGGCGTTACAAAACCGGCAGACCACGGGATAGGCGTTTGCAATAACAGATCGCTGGTATTACGAATATAAAAATCGGCGTTAAAGTTAATCCTGTCGCCAAACAGGCCCAATTCTAAACCGGCATCAAATTGCTTGGTTCTTTCCCACTTCAAATCAGGGTTACCCAAATAACCCGGTAATAGTGTAATTGCAGCAGCGTTGTTTAAAACAGTTTGACCTGTAGTTAACTGACCCAGCGAACGATAGTTACCTATTTCCTGATTACCTGTAATACCATAACTACTCCTTATTTTTAAGTTAGATATGGATTTATTGTTCTTCATGAAGTCTTCTTGCGATACGCGCCATGCAGCACCTACCGAAGGGAAGAAAGAGAATTTATTTTTCTCGCTAAAACGTGATGAACCATCGTAACGACCGGTAGCCGTAAACAAATACTTTTCATCAATATTATAACTGATACGGCCATAAAATGACTCTAACTGACCCGGATTAAGCGCTACCGGCGAACTCGGCTGGTTATCAGATTCAGAAGCGCTTTTTACCGAACCTGCACCCAGGTTGTTGTACTGGAAGAAATCGTCGATAAAGTTTTGCGTTTCGGCCCTCACCCTTTCGTAAGTAGCCTTGGTGAACGAAATACCCGCTAAAGCAGTAAATCTTTGGTGTTCATTAATCTTCTTATTCCAGGTAAGGTAGTTCTCTGTTTGCCAGTAGTTGTTAATATTGGCATTAATGTTGGCTACACCACCCTGATCGAAAGATAAGTGTTGTAGCGCAAGAGACGAATAAAAGTTATTTTTTTGCGATGCCAGGTTATAACCAAAGTCGGTTTTAAACTCCAGTTCAGATGATATTTTGAACGTGGCGTAAATGTTACCCAACGCTTGCAGCGTATTGTTAAGCGTATAACGCTCGTTAGCTACTTGTATAGGGTTTGGCGCGCCTTCAAGACCGGCTATATCAAAGTTACCCGCCCAGTTACCATCAGGGTACCTGATAGGTACAATTGGCACTTCCTCACTAACTGCCCGGGGTACGTTCAAACTACCATTACCATCGGTAACCATACGCTGACGACTGCTGATGATATTGATGCTACCACCAACACGTAACCAATCTTTCACATCGTTATCCATAGTCATTTTAGCCGAATAACGTTTAAAAGCTGATGTAGGGGTTAAACCACGCTGATTAAGATAACCGAACGATAAGCTATAAACTGATTTTTCGCTACCGCCCTGTATATTGATCTGGTGACTTTGCGAGAAAGATGGTTTATAGGTTTCTTTTTCCCAGTTGGTATTGTAAATAGGTTTATTGTTGGCATCAAACAGCAACGGATAATTCACGTTGTTCAACTCTTTAGGCGGTGTTTGTACCGAGTTATCTGTAGAGAATTTTTGTCCGTTAGCGTATGATTCGTTGTAAATACGCACAAACTCTTCAGAGTTAAGGGTAGGTACGTGCCTGTAAAGCTGGCTGATGTTTCCGTTAGCTTCATAGCTAATGGTAGCCGCGCCACGTTTACCACGTTTGGTGGTTACCATAATAATACCGTTGGCACCACGCACACCATATATAGCAGTTGATGACGCATCTTTCAGCACCTCTATAGAGGCCACATCATTCGGGTTGATTGAGTTGGGGTCAACACCTACTACACCATCCACTACATAAATAGGGTCAACATTGGAGTTGATAGAACCAATACCCCTGATACGTACCTTGGCAGCCGCACCCGGCGCATTACTGTTAACACTTACATCAACACCGGCTACTTTACCTTGCAAGGCTTGCGACAAGTTGGGCACAGGTTTATCCAGTAGCTGCTCAGCCTTAACAGTGGTTACTGCACCTGTTAAATCTGATTTTTTGGCAGTACCATAACCAATTACTACCACCTCGTTCAGTTCTTTTGATTCTTCGGTAAGTTTTACATTGAGGGTTGTTTTGCCCGCGGCGCTAACTTCCTGTTCGCTGTAACCTATATAGGTGAATACCACTACGGAGTTTGCTGCCGGCAAATCGAGGGTAAAGTTACCACTGGCATCTGTTTGCGCGCCTATGGTTGAGCCTTTAACATGCACGCTTACTCCTGCAAGCGGACTATTATCTTTAGCATCAGTCACTTTACCATTTACCTTAACCTGCGCCATTACGTGCAGGGATAGTAAGGAAAATATAATTGCGTAAATAAGTTTTTTCATCATAACAATGATTGTTTGGTTGGTTTTAAATAATAATTGTGTTTAAGAGAGCTATTAAAATGCTTTTAGCACTACGGCGGTTGGCTTATGCAAAGGCTGCATGCCTGCCAAAATTTGGGCAAAGCAATTCCGGCTGCCTTTACGACATTATTTTTTTGCATATCAATTGGTTGTTTAAAAGGTTTCTCCAAAAATTGGTCGCTACAGTTACAGTGACTTTTTAATGGTTTTTGGTTAAATAATAATTGTGCAACACGCCATGCCCGTATACAGCACGGTATTCATTTTTATGCAGAATGAAAGCTTATTGAAACTATTACACAGCAAACTTCACCGCAAAGCAAAGCCGCCACCGGTTATACAGGTGGTTAATCAGTTAAATAAAAACCGGGTAATAGTATCAGTCTTTTCATTCAGCATTAAATTAAATCGAACAAAAACTTAGTACAAAAAGGCGCGTTTCCGCAAGTTTAAATATTAGGTATTGGTTTGTTTTTCACTCAATAGTATGTACAAACATACGTATATAAATTTTAATTCCAAATTTTATATTGGAACATCAATAGTTTAGTAATTAGTTAGGTATAACTGGTAAATGCAGTACTAATATCCATATTTTTTACTCAATTCAAAGCTAAATTTTAAAAAGGTTCTCATTTCTTTCTAATTTGTTTATTAACATTTACACATGCTAATGGATTAAGCTAACTTGTTTTAGCAGTTTTATCCATTAAGAAAATACCACATCTGTCTGATATACATATCCTTTGTGAATACTCGTCAGAAAGACATTTTATTGCCTGATAGTTTGGGAGTTATTAACTATTAGCCAATTCATCATCTCCACTATTTTCTGTACAGAAAGTGGTGTTATATCAAGGGGTACTGATATACATATCAATCAGCGAAGTGCCACCGTCATAATAGCTGCAAACTTACACAGCCTCCTGCTATTTGAACAGAGAAACCCTTGCGCAATGTATAGCCTGGTAAAGAATAAGCAGGCAAAAAATATGATCAGGATATTTTGATTATTAAAAGCAATCCAATATGTTTGTACATTATAACTTTATATGTACAATGGCAATTTGCCCGGTACAAGATAAACGTCCTTTTTCTATAAGCCCTTAAAAAAGGCATCCCGGCTAATTGTAAATTTAGTCGGCTTACGCGGTAAACAATACTACTATACTATATCAACCCTCAAAACAAATGAGAAAACTGAATCTTGTTTTTATTGTGCTGATCATTTGCGCGACAAGCATTAATGCCCTTGCGCAAATGGCCGCGACCCCGGCAACGGCTTTCACTTCTGTTACCTTACAGCAAACCGTAGCTTACCTTAAATACAATGGCGAAAATCGCCGCATGGTAAGGCTATTGTTTAAAAACGGAAAAAGTTTTGCCGAAGCCAAGGCTGCCGTAAGTTTTAATAACAATAAAGATGTAATTACCATACCGGCCAGTAAAGACGGGCTTGATGTTTACGAACTGGCCCTACCCGGCGCGCCTATAAAGGTATCTACACAGGCAACAGTTACCTTAACATCGGGTACGCAAAATTATGTGGCACGCTGCATTGTTGACCCGGCGCGCGATAACTGGAGCGTTTATGTATTACCCCACTCGCATGTCGATATTGGGTACACCAATACCCAGGCTAAGGTGCTGAAGCTGCATAAGGAAAACATTGACGAATCTATAGAACTGGCTAAAAAAACACAGAATTACCCTGCTGAGGCCCGTTTTAAATGGACAACCGAAGCAATATGGGTAGTAGATAATTACCTGAAAACAGCCGACGAAGAAAAAAAGAAGCGCTTTTGGGATGCGGTAAAAAGCGGCTGGATAAACCTGGATGGCGCTTATGGCAACATCAATACCAGCATGACGGATTCGAAACAACTGATGCAGATGTTCTACAAATCGCAAAAACTGGCTAAGTATAACGGCATTGAGATCCACACCATGTTTCAGGGTGATGTACCGGGCGCGTCGTGGGGTTTGTCTTCGCAGGTAGAGCAAACCGGGATCAAATATTTCCTTTCGGGTCCCAACGCTTCAGATAGAATTGGTCAGCTGGCCAAATGGCAGGATAAACCTTTTTACTGGGTATCGCCATCGGGCAAGCAAAAACTGCTGTTCTGGCAATGCCAACCGTACTCTATCGGCTATGCTTTAAAGGGTACTAAGATCCCTAACTTTTTTACCATTGAAGATCCTAAGCCGTTTTATACCGGTCATCCTACCGAGAACTTCCTGAACCCTTACGTTTTTGAATACCTTGCCGGTTTAGAGCAAAATAAATTTCCGTATGACATGTCGATACTTACCTGGGCCATGAGCGACAACGCCCCCATCGACCCAGAACTACCGGATGCCGTTAAAGCCTGGAACGAGAAATTTTCATCGCCAAAACTGATCATTACCTCAACCAAGCAGTTTTTTAATGACCTGGAGAGTAAATACAAAGACAAGTTGCCGCAATACACCGGCGATTATACCGAGTATTGGACAGATGGAGTAGCATGCGCGGCTAAAGAAACCGCTTTGAGTCGTCATACATCCGATCAGCTGAAACAAGCGGATGCTATTTGGGCCATTAACAATAAAGCCAACTACCCTGCCGATGCCTTTAACGATAGCTGGAAAAACCTGCTGCTTTATAACGAGCATACCTGGGGTGCCTATAACAGTGTGGATGACCCGGATGACGCGAAAGTGAAAAGTGAATGGGCGGTAAAACAATCGTTCGTGTTAACGGCGCATAGTAAGGTTGATTCGCTGATGAAACTTGTTTTAACCCCGGCATCGGCCAAAGCCAATACCATTGACGTGTACAATACCCTATCATGGAACCGTACCGATGTGGTTTATGTTCCGGCGGCATTAAGTAAAGCCGGCGATTTGGTGAAGGACGCTTCGGGCAAAAAGATACCATCGCAACGCCTAACAACCGGCGAACTGGTGTTTATAGCACAGGCAGTTCCGCAGTTGGACAAAAGCACTTATACTATAAATGCAGGTAAAGCCTTTGCGCAAGGCAATGCAAAAGTAACCGCCACCACCCTAAGCAATGGGCTTTACACCATTGATGTGGATAAACAAAGCGGCAATATTAAAAAACTGGTAAAAGCGGCGCGCAACTATGTATCGGCAGATTCGGCCGGGCTTAACCAGTACCTCTACATGCCGGATGCTGCCTTAAAGAAAACACAAACCAGCAGCAACACCGTAATCAGTATTAAAGAAAACGGCCCTTTGGTGGTTAGTTTACTGATAAAGTCCGACGCGCCGGGCAGCAATTCCCTTACTCGTGAAGTACGTTTAGTAAGTGGATTGGATAAGGTAGAACTGATCAATACTGTGGATAAAAAAGCTATTCGCGCTAAGGAGAATGTACACTTCGCGTTTCCATTTAATATACCGGGTGCACAGGTGCGTTACAGCATTCCATGGGGAAGCGCCGCCGCCGAGGCAGATCAACTACCTTATGCCAACCGTAACTGGTATACCATGCAGCGCTGGGTGGATATATCAAACAGCGAATACGGCATCACCTGGAGCAGCCCCGATGCACCGCTGTTTGAAATAGGGAAAACCAATACCGGTAGCTTACTGGGTGGCTTGCACCATTCGCCACTGTGGGTGTCGTTTACGCCGCAATCGCCTAATATATACTCGTGGGTAATGAACAACCTGTGGCATACCAATTTCAGGGCCGATCAGGAAGGCGTGGTTACTTTCCATTATTACATACAGGCGCACCAGGACGGGTACGATAGTTACAAGGCTAACCAAACAGGTTTAGATAACCATCAGCCTTTGATAGCTTCGGCAGCATCTGGCAGTAATGATAAAGCACCATTTTTTAAATTGGATAGCAAAACCGTATACATAGAGGCGGTAAAAGTTGCTGATGACGGCAAGGGATTAATTGCCCAATTGGTTAACAGCGATGCCGACGAAAGCAGCGTAACGTTATCGCCTGTAAATACTTCTGCAATAAAAGTTTGGTCGAGCGACCTTTCGGAAGAGCGTAAAACGCAAAAAAACAGTACATTTACTATTGCAGGGAAAGATGTAGTGACCGTTAGAGTTGAATTTTAGACCAATCCTCACATAATTATCTAAAAGCGGTATCCTGATCTTTTCGGGGCACCGCTTTTTTTATGCGGTAATATTCGCCCTTTTTGCAAATTGCCAACCTCTTTCGCGGCAATTCCTTCAATAGTTTTCAGAAGTGTAGTAGCCATCAAATAAACGCAATTCAACACCTTCCGTCATCCTGCTTTCCGCACAAACTTCGAGAAGCCGGCTAAATTCACATCCATATAGTCAATGCTCACAATCCTATTATTTTTTGAATGCAGGCCCTTGTACTTTCGAATCATTAATTAACAAACAAATAACATGATAAATTTTATTAAAACTGTAACATTAACACTTAATATGCGTCTGTTAGAAATAGCAATCAAACAGCCCCTTTCGTATCATTTTTGTTAATAAGTGTTAAATTTTTCCCAACTACTAAGAATTTAGTTATCATTGAGTGCCTTTAAAACTTTATATGAAATACACAATTTTTACCTTACTACTTTTCCTTTGTTTTACTTCCCGATCGTTCGCCCAAACACCCTATGGTGTTAAAGGAGCTGTGGCCGATAGTGCCTCAAACGTAAAACTTAAAGATGCCTCCGTAAGTATCCTAAACGCTAAAGATTCCACATTGGTCAGCTTTACCCGCGCTGCCGAAAACGGATCATTTTCAATAGGCAAACTTAACAAAGGCAAGTTCCTTTTGCTGATCACCTATCCCGAATATGCCGATTATGTAGAAGAGTTCAGTTTAGATTCGGCTAAAACAGAGCATAATTTTAAACAGCTGAACATGCTGCTGAAATCGAAACTATTGGCAGAGGTTTTAATTAAAGGAACCGCCGCCGCCATTAAAATAAAAGGTGATACCACCGAATATAACGCTGCCGCGTTTAAAATACAGCCCAACTCAAAAGTGGAAGACCTGCTGAAACAGCTACCCGGCATACAGGTAGATAAAGACGGTAAGATAACCGCGCAAGGGCAGGCCGTAAATAAGGTATTGGTAGATGGCGAAGAGTTTTTTGGCGACGACCCTACCCTTGTTACCAAAAACATCCGTGGCGACATGGTGGATAAGGTACAGCTATACGATAAAAAAAGTGACCAGGCTACCTTTACCGGTATTGATGACGGCGAGAAAACCAAAACCATCAACATTAAACTGAAAGAAGATAAAAAGAGCGGTTACTTTGGTAAGGTAGATGCCGGCATAGGCACTAAAGATTTTTACCAGGGGCAAGCTTTGTTCAATAAATTTAAGGCCAAGCAAAAATTCTCTGCTTACGGTACCTCCAGCAATACAGGCAAAACCGGTTTAGGCTGGGAGGATAGCAATAAATACGGAGGCGGATCTGACGGGATGCAGTTTGTTGACGATGGCATTATGTATTTCGGCGGCGGTGGCGATGACCTGGATTCGTTCGACGGAAGGTATAACGGTCAGGGTATCCCGAAGGCACATACCGGCGGTTTACACTACGATTCTAAATGGAACGATGATAAGAACTCCATCAACACCAATTACAAAATAGGATCGTTAGCTGTTGATGGTAGCACCAACACGCTATCCCAAAACACGCTGCCAACTGGTATCATCAAAAGTAATTCCGACCAGATCTTTAACAACTCTATCTTCAGACAAAAACTTGACGCGACCTATCAAATCAAACTGGATTCGACCTCAAACCTGAAACTGACAGTTGATGGTACTGTTAAAAACAGCGAAACCAACAGCGACTATACTTCGGAAACCCGCAATGGTAACGATGAACTGCGTAATGATAACACACGTCGTTTAACCAATAAGGTTGACGGTCGCATTTTGAACATGAGTGCTTTTTATACCAAAAAGTTCAAAAAGGCCGGTCGTACGCTATCTGTAAACCTTGCAGAAGCATTTAATCAAAGCAATGCCAAAGGTTTCCTGCAATCGAACACCAACTTGTACGATAGCACAGGGGTGATCAGTAATCAAAAGATTGATCAGTATAAAACTAACGACACCAAAAGCTCTGTTTTGAGTAGTAATATTGCCTACACCGAACCCTTCACTAAAGCGTTCTCGGTAATACTGAACTATGGTTTCGGTATTAATAACAGTACTGCCGATAGGAAATCATTCGATCAGTCGGCACCCGGAAATTACAACTTGCTGAATGATTCATTGAGTAATGATTTTAAACTGAACCAGTTCTCGAACCAGGTAGGCGCTATATTCAATTATAAAAAAGAAAAGCACGTGATTAACTTTGGTACCAAGGTATCTGATGTAAGCTTTAAGCAAGTTAACCTGTATACCGACGATATTTTTAAAAGGCATTTCACCAACTGGAACCCACAGGCCAGTTACCAATACAGGTTTACGCAACAAAAATCGTTCAGGTTTAACTACTATGGTAACACCACCCAGCCTACTATTGATCAGATACAGCCTGTACGTGTAAATACCGATCCGCTGAACATTACCCTGGGTAACCCCGACCTTACACCTTCATTTAACCACCGTTTCAATTTAGGTTACAACTCTTACAAGGTATTAAGTGGCCAGTCGATATGGTTGAGCGGTTCATACTCGTTCACCACAAATCCGATAGTAAGCAATACCTTTACCGATTCAACCGGTCGCAGTACTTACCAATCGTTCAACCTTAGTGGAAAAAAACCGAACAATTTTTATGCTAATGCTTATTTCGATCAAAAGATATCAAAAGGTGATTTCAATATTGGCTTAAACATGAGTGCAAATGGTAACACCTATTACAACATGATCAACAATGAGCTCAATAGCACCAAATCATATACCTATTCGGCCGGTGTAAGTCTGTCGAAATACAAACAAAAGAAGTATGATTTCTGGATGAACTTCCGCCCTAATTATACCAAAAGCACGTCATCATACATGACGAATGGCGAACTGAGGAAGAACATCAATGATGGCAAAGGTTTTAACGCTAATGCATCGTTTAACATTTACCTGCCGGGTAAATTACAAATATCATCGGATGGTAATTACGAATACAAGGCCAAAACACAGTCGTTCCCTGATGACTTCAGTCAGTTTATCTGGAATGCATCGATCGTTAAAACCTTCCTGAAAGAAGATAACCTGAAAGTATCATTAACCGGAAACGATTTATTGAACAAGAACGCGGGCTTTACCCGTAACACCACAGCCAACAGCTTCTATCAAAACAGCTACACCTCTATTCGCAGGTACTTTATGCTATCGGTAGTGTACGATTTTAATAAGATGGGCGGCGGCGTTAAAACTTCAAAATAAACCATATCATGAAAAAAATATATATTATCACCATAGCTGTAATTGCCTGCTTAAGCAATATTGCGGCAGCCCAAAACGCGCGTTTCGCCCGCTCGGGTACTATTGAATACGAGAAGAGCATGAACATGTATGCCATTATTAAAAAGAATATTAATAAGGATAATGAATCATACCTGCAACCTGCTTACGATCAGTACAAGAAAAACCAGCCGCAGTTTAAAAAGCTGAAGAGCACGCTTAATTTTTCGGATAATAAAACACTGTTTGTACCAATTCCACCGGAAAACACCAACAACGGTTTCTTTGGCAACAGCCCGATGACGGTGCAGAACAATACTGTTTATACCGATTTTAATACCAATAAAATAATTAACCAAAAAAAGGTTTATGAAGAAACTTTTTTGGTAAGGGACAGCACACACCATATTAAATGGAAAATAACCAGCGAAACCCGCGACATAGCAGGTTACACTTGCCGCAGGGCAAATGGTTTAGTACTTGATTCGGTATATGTAGTCGCATTCTATACCGAAGAAATACCTGTATCGGGCGGGCCGGAATCATTTAGCGGCTTACCGGGTATGATATTAGGCGTGGCCTTACCGCACGAAAACGTAACCTGGTTTGCCACCAAAGTAACCGATACTCCTGTACCTGCCAATTCGGTGGCGGCACCGGTAAAGGGAAAATCGGTAACCAGCAAGGAATTTTTTGATAAAATAAAAGATGTAATGAAAGATTGGGGCGACTACGCGCAGGAAGCCTTAAAAGCGTATTCTTTATAAGCGACTAATCGCCGCCACCACCACAACCGCTGCACCCGGAAGATGAACACCCCGAGCAGCCGCTGTTACAACCACTATCACCACCATGATGCCCGCCATCGTGGTGGTGATCTGATGATGTATTTCCATCAATATCTATATCTCCTCCACAACCTGCACCACCATTATTTCCCTCTCTTTTCTTTTTGATGTTGCCGGCATTATTGTCGATAAAAATTGAGCCAGAAATTACCATCACAGCTACCGCCACACAGCCAAATATCAGGAATACTATTGCCGCCTCCATGGCTTGTACAAATAAGCCCCCTGCAACTAATGCCAGGGTAGCAATAATGGTGATCTGCGTTATACGCGGCTTTTTAATTAGCCAATACCTGCTTAGATTAACACGCTGAAAGTTGATATCCGAAAAGCGGGTATGATTATCCTGCCATATATCTGCGGGAGGCTGAACGCCGAACTTCTCGACATATAATTTATTCGACAGGGAGTAATAGTTGTTAAACTTAACCGCTTCCTGTTTTCAACCTTTGGTAGGGTTATGATGTATTTCACTTCCTAAAGTATCGCGACAAAGATCTATCCAATAAGAACGTGTAACGGTTAAGTGCAAATGCCAGGCCTGGTCTACCGGGTCTGATGGGGTTACACCCTGTTCTGACACACAGCAAAGGAAGATAAACTTTTTGTATTCGTTAATAACGCGATGAGTGTAGGCCGCTGTCCAGCCATTTTCACGAGCGAGACGGGCAGAGAAACTAAAATCAGCATCCGGCTGATCCAGTTGAAAGCTTTGGATCTTTTGCCAAAGCGAGGTTTCGGTTGCATTCATATACCATGATATGTATGCTCTAAATCTAGATAAATGTTTTGGTTGGAGATTAGTTGTATGTTGAAAGTTGTGAGTTGTATGGAAAAGAGGTTGTGTGTTTTGAGTTGTGTGTTGTAAGAAGCGTTAGTGTGATGTCTATGCGTTGGAATATTTCCCTACAACGCGGAACCTGCAACTTACAACCCACCACTTACCACTCGCCTAAAAACAACAAAACCCTCTATCTTTTGGATAGAGGGTTTGTTTAAGATTGGGCACCGACCTACTCTCCCACGTTTTACCGCAGTACCATCGGCTCTGGCGGGCTTGACTTCTCTGTT